>NZ_JAFCMD010000002.1:0-537468 GCF_018130105.1 Bradyrhizobium sp. AUGA SZCCT0160 | reverse complement strand
CTCGACGAGCGCACCCGCGTGCCTGACTTCGATGACGGTTCGAAAACCGAAAACACCCGCTCGGCCTATCCGCTCGATTTCATCCCGAACGCCTCGCGCACCGGACGTGCCGGCCAGCCCAAGAACGTGGTGATGCTGGCGGCCGATGCCTTCGGCGTGCTGCCGCCGATCGCCAAACTGACCCCGGCGCAGGCGATGTATCACTTCCTGTCCGGCTACACCGCCAAGGTCGCCGGCACCGAGCGCGGTCTCGGCAACGAGCCGCAGCCGGAATTTTCCACTTGCTTCGGCTCGCCGTTCCTGCCGCTCGATCCGTCGATTTACGGCAACATGCTGCGCGAGCTGATCGCCAAGCACAATGTCGATTGCTGGCTGGTCAACACCGGCTGGACCGGCGGCAAATACGGCACCGGAAGCCGGATGCCGATCAAGGTGACGCGGGCGCTGCTCACCGCGGCGCTGAACGGCTCGCTGCGCAATGTCGAATTCCGCACCGACAAATATTTCGGTTTTGCGGTGCCGACGGCGCTGCCGGGTGTCCCCAGCGACATCCTCAATCCCGTCAACACCTGGAAGGACAAGGCCGAGTTCGACAAGACCGCGCGCGCACTGGTCGGCATGTTCCAGAAGAATTTTGCGAAATTCGAAGCCCAGGTCGACGCCGACGTCCGCGCTGCTGCACCCGAGGTCAAGCTCGCGGCGGAGTGACCAAGGGCATGACAGTTCCGCGTCGCTGGAAATAATCGGCGCCTGTCTTGGGATAATCCAAACAGGCGCCCCATAAGAAATATCGACACCAAGTGTCCGGGCAAGGCATTTGAAATAACGGCTATTTGAAATAACGGTAAAACCGAATCGAAATGCGCTATTTGCCGCGGCCGATTTTGCCCTTCAGCAGCATGACCGCCCATTGTCCGGCGCCTATCCCGCCGATGCCGCCCGCCGCCTTCACGGCTGCATCAAGCAGACGGCCGTGGCGGTCCGGCGTCAGCAGTTGCATGGTCTCCAACGCCACTGCGCCTCCGACAACGATCGCGACAACAAAAACCACGCGGTCAGGGTAAGCGAATCCAAGCGCAAGGCCCAGCAAGGCGAAGGCGACGAAATGCTCAATCAGACCTTCGGCAAGCACGGGGCGGGCGTCGATCGGCGACAGCGTCGCGTAGGCGATGAATGCCAGCGCCAGCCAGCCAACAATCATGCAAAATTTTTGAATGGTCGAGATAATCTGATCCCGTCAATAATCGTTGAGAAAACCCTGGCGTGGAGATCATCCAGCCCGTCCACGCGCCGGCTGCGCGCGCGTCCTGCAATAATCAGGCGGAACTTACCCCCCAGCGGCGCGGAAGCAAGTCAATTGTCCGGAACTTGAAGTCTAAAACTTGCTCTTGTTGATCCGAAACCGCGCATTTGCCAGAGTCGCGTTTCTATCGGATGGGAGTGACGGCGATGCCCTTGTGGACTTGCGAGCAATGTGGTGCCCAGTTTCCGGACAGCGTGGCGCCGCCGGCAGCGTGCCCGATTTGTGAGGACGAACGGCAGTACGTGAACTGGAAAGGCCAGCAATGGTTTTCGCGCGAAGCATTGGCGGAGCGCCATAAGCTCGTCTGGCGCGATGACCTCGGTATATCAGGAATCGCTCTCGATCCGGGCTTCGCGATCGGGCAGCGCGCGCTGCTCGTTCCCGAGGCCGACGGTTGCGTGATGTGGGATTGCGTGCCTCTGGCCACATCGGAGGCGGTAGACCATGTCCGCTCGCTCGGCGGCCTGAAGGCGATTGCGGTTTCGCACCCGCATTATTACGGCGCGGTCGCCGACTGGAGCGAGGCCTTTGGCGGCGTGCCGATCTATCTGCATGGCGACGATCGGCAATGGGTCACGCGGCCACATGCCGCGATCGTGCCGTGGACCGGCGACAGCCGCCAGATTTCCGATGACATTGTTCTCATCCGCACCGGCGGTCATTTCGCCGGCGGCACGATCCTGCATTGGCGTGCGGGCGGCGAGGGGCGAGGCGCGCTGCTCACCGGTGATGTTGCCATGGTGGCGATGGACCGCCGCTCGCTGAGCTTCATGTACAGCTTCCCGAACTACATCCCCTTGAATTCGAAATCGGTTCAAGGCATTGCGCGCGCGGTCGCGCCGTTGGCGTTCGACCGCATCTATGGCGCGTGGTGGGGCAAGAACATCGAGGCGGGCGCAAAGGCCGCATTCGATGCTTCGGTCCGGCGCTATCTGGCCGCGATTGCGGATTAGGGTCGGCCGAGGGCGGGAACCAGCTAGGCCGTCGAACCTTGCCACTCCAGATAGTATCGCTATATCAGGGGCTTTCCCACCCACGCTTGATCTCGTGAGCCCCTGATGACCACCACGACTGCCCCCGAATCCCAGCCGTTCCAGGCCGAGGTCGCCGAACTCCTGCATCTGATGGTGCACTCGGTTTATTCGGAAACCGATATCTTCCTGCGCGAACTGATTTCGAACGCGTCCGACGCCTGCGACAAGCTGCGCTATGAGGCGATCGCGGCACCCGAGCTGATCACCGATGGCGCGCCGCCCGCGATCCGCATCGTGCCGAACAAGGCGGCGAACACGCTTGCCGTGGTCGACAGCGGCATCGGCATGGACCGGCAGGAATTGATCGACAATCTCGGCACCATCGCGCGTTCCGGCACCAAGTCGTTTTTGTCGCGCCTGACCGAGGCCAAGGATGGCGCCAATCTGATCGGCCAGTTCGGCGTCGGCTTCTATGCCGCCTTCATGGTCGCCGAGCGCATCGTCGTCACCAGCCGCCGCGCCGGTTCGGATCAGGTCTGGACCTGGTCGTCGTCGGGCGGCAGCGGATTTGAGATCGCGCCCGCGAGTGAGGAAGATGCCGCGCGTATCACGCGCGGCACCGAGATCGTGCTGCATCTGAAAGAGAGCGCGCAGAAATATCTCGAGACCTACGAGATCGAGCGCATCGTCCGCGCCTATTCCGACAACATCCAGTTTCCGATTGAGCTGGTGCCGGAGGAGGGTGAGCCGCGCCAGATCAATTCGGCCAGCGCGCTGTGGCAGCGGCCGAAATCGGAATTGACGCCTGACGATTACAAGGGCGCCTATCAATCGATCGCCGGCGCCTTCGACGAGCCCGCGATGACCTTGCATTACCGCGCCGAGGGCCGCCAGTCCTATGCGGTGCTGCTGTTCGCGCCATCGACAAAACCGTTCGACCTGTTCGACCAGGCGCGCAAGGGCAAGGTGAAGCTCTATGTCCGCCGCGTCTTCATTGCCGACGACGCCGATTTGTTGCCGGCCTATTTGCGCTTCATCCGCGGCGTGATCGACAGCGAGGATCTGCCGCTCAATATTTCCCGCGAGATGCTGCAAAACAACCCGCAGCTCGCGCAGATCCGCAAGGCCGTCACCAGCCGCGTGATCACGGAATTGGAAAACCTCGGCGACAAGGAGCCGGAGGCGTTCGCGAAAATCTGGGATTCTTTCGGGCCCGTGATCAAGGAAGGCATCTGGGAAGATTTCGAGCGGCGCGAAAAGCTGCTGGGCCTGTCGCGCTTCACCACGACGTCGGGCGAGAAGCGTTCGCTCAAGCAGTACGTCGAAAACCTGAAATCGAACCAGACCGAGATCTATTACCTCACCGGCGACAGCATCGAGCGGCTGAAGTCGAACCCGAAACTCGAATCCGCCACAGCCCGTGGCATCGAGGTGTTGCTGCTGACCGACCCGGTCGATGCGTTCTGGACTTCGGCGCCGCTCGATTTCGGCGGCAAGCCGCTGAAATCGCTGAGCCAGGGCGATATCGATTTCGGTCTGATCCCCCTGCTGGACGACAAAGCGGACGACAAGAAGGAAGAGAGCACCACGGACGAGGCCGCGACCATCGCCGTCATCAAGGATACGCTCGGGGAACGCGTCTCCGACGTGCGGGCGTCGCAGCGGCTGACGTCGAGCGCGTCCTGTCTGGTGGCCGGCGGCGACGGCCGCGACCGCCAGCTCGAGCGCTTGCTGGCGATGCAGAACCAGGGTCCGCTGACAAAACCGATCCTCGAGATCAATCTGCGCCATCCTTTGGTGGCGGCGATTGCCGGGGCCAAGGACGCAGCCGCGGACCTGTCGTTCCTGCTGCTGGAGCAGGCGCAGATCCTCGATGGCGAGTTGCCGGAAGACCCGGCGGCGTTTGCGAGCAGGCTCAACCAATTGGTGCTGCGGGGTGTCAAACTGTAGCAGGGGCGAACCCGAATATAGGTTAGGCCGTATCTGGTAGACAGCTTCGGAAAACGGGGTGCATCGCAATGACCACGCCCGACGGCACCGACATCTTCTACGGCGGCATTCCGGTCTTTCGCGGCTTCACCAGCCTGATGGATCCGGCGCTGTATTCGCCGTTGCCGGATGATTGGACTGTCGGCGTCGCCGATATCGTGGAATCGACCAAGGCGATCGCCAACCAGCGCTACAAGGCGGTCAACATGGCGGGAGCCGCTGTGATCGCCGCCGTGACCAATGCGCTGGATGGACGCGAGTTTCCGTTTGTGTTCGGCGGCGATGGCGCGAGCTTTGCCGTGGCGCCCGCCGATCTCGGCCGCGCGCGCGAGGCGCTGGCGGCGACAGCGACCTGGGTCAGCGAAAGCCTTGATCTTTCGATGCGGGTGGCGCTGGTGCCGGTGACAGCAATCCGCGCGCAGGGCCTCGACATCAGAGTCGCGCGTTTCGGGCCGTCGCCCAATTTGTCCCTCGCGATGTTTTCCGGCGGCGGTCTCGGCTGGGCGGACGCGGCGATGAAGCGCGGCGAATTCGCGGTCCCCGCAGCGCCGGCGGGCGAGCAGCCGGATTTGTCCGGCCTGTCATGCCGGTTCGAGGAAATACCCTCCGCCCGCGGTCTCATTCTTTCGGTGCTGGTGGTGCCGGCAAAGGGCGCCGATCCGCGCGCATTCCGCAAAGCGATCGAAGACATCATCGATCTCGTCGAACGCAGCCCTGATGCCGGGCGGCCGGTGCCTTCAGGTGGACCCGATATCCGCTTTCCCCCGGCGGGCATCGAATACGAGGCGCGTGCCGCGCGCGGCGGATCGTTGTTGCGGCGCCGCGGTTCCGCGTTGGCCATCGCACTGTGGGCCTATGTCGTGTTGCGCTTCGGCATCAAGGTCGGCAATTTCGTGCCGAAGACCTACATGCAGCAGGTGGTGGAGAATTCCGACTTCCGCAAATACGACGATGGATTGCGGATGATCCTCGATTGCACGCCGGAGCTCGAGCAGGCGCTGGCGCAACGGCTGGCAAAGGCGGCTTCAAACGGTGTCGTGCGATATGGCTTGCACCGCCAGGACGCGGCGATGATGACCTGCTTCACGCCGTCGGTGATGCGCAGCGACCACGTTCACTTCATCGACGGTGCACGCGGCGGCTATGCCTCGGCGGCGACCGCCTTGAAGGCGATGGCGGCGTAAGCTTCTCGCCGCCACACAACGGGGCTGGATGCTCATTTGCCCCAGCGCGTGAAGCGAATGAACAGCACCGTGGAGAGGCCGTATACGACCATCGCGGCGCCGACGAGCGCGAACAAGGTCCAGGCCGGTGCGCCGGATGACGCCAGCCACCAGCCGCCGAGGCCGACCAGCAGCAGCCGGATGGTGCCGGCCATGACCGGGCCGCCGACCTTTGCTGCGCCCTGCGAGGCGAAGTAGAGGGCGAGGCCGGTGCCGAAGAAGCCGAAGGCCGGACCGGCCCAGGCAAGGTAGGAAGAGGCGGCAGCCGTCACCCCGGGATCGCTGGTGAACAGCGAGATCCAGAGCGTCGGCTTGATCGCGACGACCAGGCCGATCAGGCCGACGGTCAGGCCTGCCGCGGCGGCCGCGGTCCAGGCCACCCGGCGCGCCCGCGCCACGAGGCCAGCGCCAACGGCCATGCCGACCATCGGCACCGAGGCGATGCCGAACGCAAATGCAATCGGGACCAGCAGGAATTCCAGCCGCGAACCCATGCCGTAACCGGCCAGCGTCTCCGTGCCGAGGCCCGCCACGATTTTGGTGAAGATCAGGATGGTCAGGACGGTCTGCAGCGGCGCGAGGCAGGAGATCGCGCCGACCTTGAGGATGTCGACGAACATGTCGCGCTCGAACCGGAAGGCTGTGAAATTCAGCTTCAGCCGGCTGCGGCCGCTGGCGAGGTACCACGCCAGGAATATCGCCCCGAGTGTGAAGGCGGTGAGCTGACCTGCGGCGACCCCGGGCATGCCAAGCTTCGGCAGGCCGAACAATCCAAGACCGAGGCCGCCACCGACCACGACCTGAACGAAGGCGACGACGATCAGCACGGCCGAGGGAATGCGCATATCACCGGTGCCGCGCACCACCGAGGCCAGCGTGTTGACGAGCCAGATCGAAACCGCGCCGGAGAACAGCACGTGCGAATATTGCATTGCCTGCTCGAGCACGCCGCCGCGGCCGCCAAGCAGCGAGTAGAATTGCCGTCCGAACGCCAGCATGACAACGGTGAAGAACAGCCCGGCACAGGTGCCGATCATGGCCGCATGCAGCGCCAGACTCGCGGCGCGGTCGCGGTTGCCGGCGCCGAGCGCGCGGCTGATGGCGGAGGACACGCCACCGCCCATCGCGCCCGCCGACATCATCTGCGTCAGCATCACGAACGGAAACACCAGCGCGATCCCGGCCAGCGGCTCGGTGCCGAGCCGGCCGATATAGGAGGTCTCGGCGACCGCCACCAGCGCGGTGCCGACCATCGCGATCGCATTGGGGAGCGCGAGTTTTAGCAGCGTCGGCAGGATCGGCGAGGTCAAGAGGTTGTTGACCGGCGCAGCCGGGATGGCCGCGGGGCGCAAATCAAGCGGGGCGTCGATCGTCATGCGTCACCGGTTTGTCGGCCAGAAGGCAATATATTATGGCCAACATATTATCGGCACGCGCGACCGCAAGCCACCCCATCGCCGCGCAGGGGTCACCATGGCAGGCCGCATAGGTCGATGATGCCGTCGCGCGGGGCGCGGGTGAAGTCGAACACGAACGGCGCCATCGCCTCGAAACGAATGCGTCCCTCCGGCTGCTCGGCATAGATCTCGCCAGTGAATTTATGCCAGCCGCGGGCCTCGTAGAAGGCGAAATTATGCGGCTCACAGAACAACAGCGCAAACTTGATCGCTTCGTGGTCGCGCATGGTCTGGACCGCGGCGCCGAGCGCGAGGCCGGCAAGCCCGCGCCCCCGGAAATCCTCGCGGGTCGCAACCCCGCCGATACCGCCGATATCGACCTTGCGCCCGTTCCAGGTCACGGTGCGGAAATAGATGCCGACATGGCAGACAAGGCCGGGTTTTGACGATTCCTCTGGCGCTTCGATCAGCACGCGCAAATCGGCGTGGGCCCATTTGACGTGGCCCCAGGACAGTTTCTCGACCACACGTGTCGGCCAGACCGCATTCATCAGCGGTTCGACCCGCGGCCATGACGCGTCCCCGTTCAGGATATCGATCTCGATACTCATCTTTCACCCCGCAATAGCCGTATGTCCCGTCATACGCTGGACGCGGAGCATCGTTACCGAAGAAGCCGCCCCGCTTTGTCAAATTGCGGTGTTTAAGCGCGATGGAACCTTCTATAAGGGTTCCCGTTACACCACGTCTCCCATCATTTTCGGACATCACCCCATGACCTTCACGCTACCCGATCTTCCCTATGCCCATGACGCCCTTGCCCCCTATATGTCCAAGGAAACGCTGGAATTCCACCACGACAAGCATCACCAGGCTTACGTGACCAACGGAAACAACGCGATCAAGGGGACCGAATTCGAAGGCAAGTCCCTCGAGGAGATCGTCAAGGCCTCGTTCGGCAAGAACCCGGCCGTGTTCAACAATGCCGGCCAGCACTACAACCATCTGCATTTCTGGAACTGGATGAAACCGAATGGCGGCGGCAGCAAGCTGCCCGGCCGTCTGGAAAAGAAGATCACCGAGGATCTCGGCGGGCTCGACAAGTTCAAGACCGACTTCGCCGCCGCCGGCGTCGGCCAGTTCGGCTCCGGCTGGTGCTGGTTGTCGGTCAAGAACGGCAAGCTCGAAATCTCCAAGACCGCGAACGGCGAAAGCCCGCTGGTTCATGGCGCAACCCCGATCCTCGGCTGCGACGTCTGGGAGCACTCCTACTACATCGACTATCGCAACCGCCGCCCGGACTATTTGAAGGCGTTCGTCGATAATCTCGTGAACTGGGAATATGTCGACCAGCTGTTCGGCAAGGCTTGATCTGTTTGTCATTCCGGGGCGATGCGAAGCATCGAACTCGGAATCTCGAGATTCCCCCGATGCGCAATTGCGCATCTGAGGTTCGCGCTATCGCGCGCCCCGGAATGACGTAGAATAAATTTCAGGGGCGGCAGTGCAAAACTGCCGCCCTTATCTTTTGCCTCCCATGCCATCCTTGCAGGCGTCGCGGGCTTGCGGCACAAGCGCTGTGGCCGGGTGATTTCGCGATGTGGAAAATGCTGCGATGAGCTATTTGCTGGTCTTCGTCGGTGGCGGCCTTGGCGCGTCGCTGCGCCATTTCATCAACCTCACCTGTGCGCGCTGCATCGGTACCGGATTTCCCTGGGGCACCTTCATCATCAACATCTCAGGATCGACCGTGATGGGGCTGATCGCCGGCTATCTCGTCCTCAAGGGCGAGACCTCGCAGCCGTGGCGGCTGTTCCTGATGACGGGCATACTCGGGGGCTACACGACGTTTTCCGCGTTCTCGCTCGATACCGCCGTGCTCTATGAGCGGGGTGAGCTTGGCCTGGCGGCGGCTTACATTATCGGCTCGGTCGTGCTGTCGATTGCCGGCCTGTTTGCCGGCCTCGCGCTGGTGCGCCACCTGACCTGAAAGGCCCGTGACAGCCTTGCATGGCCATGCCTGAGCCGCGCATGGATGTTTCAGTTGTTCCGTTTGCGTGAGACCCCGGCCGGGACTAAGCAGGGTTGAGACTTTTCACCTGCCGATTCATTGCATTGTCAGAACCCCCATTGAAAGAACCGGCGCCCGCCGACGAACTTGCGGAGGCCGAAGCGGGCTCGCGACGCAAGCGCAAGCCGGTCGGCTGGTCGATGATTTTCATCGCCGTGCTGGTCGCGGTCAGCGCCACGCTGGTCTATCGCCGCGACGGTATCGACGGCGTGCTCAAGATTCTCACCGATGATCTCTGGCTGTTCGGCGAGATCCTGCCGCGCGTATTGGCCGGCTGCCTGCTCGGCGCGTTCATTACGGAAATCCTGCCGCACGAGAAAGTGTCGCGATCGCTCGGGCCGAACTCCGGCCTGAAGGGATTGCTGATCGGAACGGCATTCGGCGCCATCCTGCCGGGCGGGCCGTTCACGGCCTATCCGGTGGCCGCTGCATTGCTCACCGTCGGCGCGGATTTCGGCGCCACCATCGCGATGGTGGTGAGCTGGACGCTGATCGGTTACGGCCGCGCGGTCGCCTGGGAACTGCCGATCCTCGGCACCGATTTCACGCTGTGGCGGATCGTGATCTCGCTGCCGATCCCGATCCTCGCAGGCGCGCTCGGGCGCTTCGTCTATGTGCGGATGTATCCCAAGGGTGAGCCAACATGAAGGGCGAGCCGTCATGACGATAAGCGCGCTGCTCATCGACATTACGCTGTGGGGCTCCGTCCTGGTGCTCGGCTTGATCGCGTTCCGGCGCGGTCGTGTCGTGGTGGTTTCGGCGGCGCGCGAAGGCGCGATGGATTTCATCAACATCGTGCCGCGGATCGCGCTCGGTGTGATCGGCTCCGGCTACATCGCCGCCGTCATTCCCCCCGAAATCATCACCGGCTGGCTGGGCCCGGATTCCGGCTGGCTCGGCGTGCTCACCGCCGTGATCGCGGGCGGGCTAACCCCGGGCGGCCCGGTGGTCGGCTTTTCCATCGGCGCAGTGGCGCTGAAGGTCGGCGGCGGTTCGCCGCAGGTGATCGCCTATGTCGTCGCCTGGGCGCTGTTCGCCTTCCAGCGGCTGATACTCTGGGAAATCCCGTTCATGCCGGCGCGTTTCGTCTGGTTCCGGGCCGCAGTGTCGGTGCCGTTTCCGTTCCTGGCGGCGGCCTTGGCGATGGCGATCGGGAAGCCGTGAGGTTGGCAGCTGCCTCCTCAAGCTATTGAAAATATGGGAATTTTATTCTGTTGAGTGGTGGCTAAGGGCTCGCCGTTTTTTTGGGACTGCTGGAAAGCAGCGCTTCTGGTAGAATGCATCCCATGGAAAAGCAGGATATCCTTGCCAGGTTGCGCGAGCATGAAGCCGCCTTGAAGGCTCAGGGTGTGAGCCATGCGGCCCTGTTCGGCTCGCGCGCCCGCGGCGACGCCCGTCCCGACAGCGACATCGACATTCTGGTCGAAATCGCGCCGGACGTCCGGATGGATGTTTTCAAATACGTTGGGATCGTTCACAGCATCGAAGACCTGTTTCCGGTGCGTGTGGATGTTTCAAACCGGATTGCGCTCAAGCCTCATGTGAAGCCGATCGCCGAGCGCGAAGCCATTTATGCATTCTGAGTCCGTCAAGCTCGCCTTGTACGACATTCGGGACAACATCCTGCTCGCCGGCGGATTTGTCGAAGGTTTGACCAGCCAGGCGTTGGAAGGCGAGATCTGATCTTGCGTGCAATCAACCGCAGAAGTGAGGAGACGGCCGTGAAAAAGACCCGTGAGACGACCGCTCCTGGCCTCACCCAAACGCCTTTTGTACTCACGCTTGACGAAGAAGCGGACCTTGATGCTTCGCTGGCGGAAGCTGCGCGCGGCGAGTTTGCGACAGACGAAGAGGTCCGCGCCGTTTGGGCGAAGCAAGGCCTGTGAAGGTTCCAATCGGCCGGATTGGCCCCGCACCCAGTCGGGCAAATCACGCCAGCGGTTGGTCCAGTATCCGGCGCCAACGCGTGGACTCCCGTAATGTTATAATATAACATCCTTGCATGACTCACTCCCATTCCCACGACCATGGACACCACCACGCCCATAGCCATGGTCATCCCCATCACCACGACCCCTCGACGCCGCATCCGGCGCAGCCGGCGCCGTGGTCGATCCTGCGGATGACCGTGGCGGCACGGCTCGGCGCGGCGCTGGCGGTCAGCGCCTGTCTTTGGGTGGTCGTGCTGGTGGCGATGAGGTGAGCATGGCGGCGCAGGCAAAAGCTCAGGTGAAATTCAGCAATGTCACGCTCGGCTACGACCGGCATCCGGCGGTGCATCATCTCAACCTCGAGGTCGCCGGGGGCGCGCTGGTCGCGGTGATCGGGCCGAACGGCGCCGGCAAGTCGACGCTGTTTCGCGGCCTTGCCGGCATCCTCAAACCGCTGTCGGGATCGATCGCGCTGGGCGGGCTCGACAGCAAGGACATCGCCTATCTGCCGCAGACCGCCGACATCGATCGCAGCTTTCCGATTTCGGTGTTCGATTTCGTCGGCACGGGTCTGTGGCGCTCCACCGGCTTCTTCGGCGGCATGGGCAAGAAAGAGCGCGAGCGGATTTTGGCGGGGCTTGCCGCCGTCGGTCTCAACGGTTTTGAGAACCGCCCGATCGGCACGCTGTCCGGCGGCCAGATGCAGCGCATGCTGTTCGCCCGCGTGCTGCTGCAGGACGCGCGGCTGATCGTGCTGGACGAGCCGTTCAATGCCATCGACGCCAAAACCTCCGCGGATCTGATCGCGCTGGTCAAGCGCTGGCATGGCGAAGGCCGCACCGTGCTGGCGGCGCTGCATGATCTCGACATGGTGCGCAACCACTTCCCCGAGACCCTGCTGCTGGCCCGTGGGCCGGTAGCCTGGGGCGCGACCGCGCAAGTGCTGACGCCGGATAACCTGATGGTGGCGATGAAGATGTGCGAAGCCTTCGACGACCGGGCCGCTGCCTGCGCCGCCGATGCGCCGTCGCGGGCGGCCTGATTGCAATGCTCCATGATGCGCTGATCGCGCCTTTCACCGAATTCGAGTTCATGCGCCGCGCGCTCGCCGCCGTGATCGCGCTGTCGCTGGGCGCAGCGCCGATCGGCGTGTTCCTGATGCTGCGGCGGATGAGCCTGGTCGGCGACGCCATGGCGCATGCGATCCTGCCCGGGGCCGCGATCGGCTTTTTGGTCTCCGGCCTCAACCTGTTCGCGATGACGACCGGCGGCTTGATCGCAGGATTTACGGTCGCGATCCTGGCCGGTGTGGTCGCGCGCACCACCGAACTGAAGGAAGACGCCTCGCTGGCGACGTTCTATCTGGTGTCGCTGGCGCTCGGCGTCACCATCGTCTCCATCAAGGGCACCAATATCGACCTGCTGCACGTGCTGTTCGGCAACATCCTGGCGATGGACGACCAGACCCTGCTGGTGATCGCGTTCAACGCCACGATTACATTGCTGGTGCTGGCCGTGATCTATCGCCCGCTGGTGATCGAATGCGTCGACCCGGTGTTCCTGCGCACGGTGAGCCGCGCCGGCGCGCCGGCGCATCTGGCGTTCCTGGCGCTGGTCGTGATCAATCTCGTCAACGGTTTTCACGCGCTCGGCACCTTGCTCGGCGTCGGCCTGATGATCCTGCCCGCGGGAATCGCGCGGTTCTGGTCGCGCGACATCACCGGGATGATCTGCATCGCGGTCGCGAGCGCCATGGTGTCGGGCTATGCCGGGCTGGTGCTGTCGTTCCAGACCAAAATTCCGTCAGGCCCCGCGGTCATCCTGGTCGCGGCGGGGATCTATGTGGTGTCCGTGCTGTTCGGCAATGTCAGCGGCCTGGTCCGGCAGCTGTTCCCCGGCCGGCATCTCGAGGCGTAACGATGCAGCGTTTGTTCTCCCTCATGTGTCTGGCGCTGATCGCCACAGTCGTTCCGGCCAGCGCGCAGGAGCGCCTCAAGGTCGTCGCCAGCTTCTCCATCCTCGGCGATTTCGTCCGCAATGTCGGCGGCGACCGCGTCAACGTCACGACGCTGGTCGGTGCTGACGGCGATGCGCATGTCTACTCGCCGACGCCGGCGGATGCGAAGAAGATTGCCGATGCCAAGCTGATTTTCGTCAATGGCCTTGGCTTCGAGGGCTGGCTGCCGCGGCTGCTGAAATCCGCCGGGAGCAAGGTTTCCGTCGTGACGGCGACCGCCGGTATCGCGCCGCTCAAGCTTGGCTCGGATGCCGACCCGCACGCCTGGCAATCCGTCGCCAATGCCAAAATCTATGTCGGCAATATCCGCGACGCGCTGGCGGCCGCCGATCCTGCCTCAGCCCAGGGTTTTCGCGCCAATGCGGAGGCCTATCTGGCGAAACTCGACACCCTGGACCGCGAGGCGCGCGAAGCCGTCGCAAAGATCCCGGCGGGCCGCCGCAAGGTGATTTCGACCCACGGCGCCTTCGGCTATTTCGCCGCCGCCTACGGCGTCGAATTCATTGCCCCCGTCGGCGTATCCACGGAATCCGAGCCCAGTGCCCGCGATATCGCCGGTATTATCACCCAGATCCGAACCGCCAAAATCCCGGCGGTTTTTCTGGAAAATGTCAGCGATCCACGCCTGATCCGCCGAATCTCGGCCGAGACCGGTGCCAGGATCGGCGGGACCCTCTATTCGGACAGTTTGACGGCCGAAAAGGGCGATGCACCCACTTACATTGATATGGTCAGGCACAATATAAAGGCACTGACCAGCGCGCTTGGCGAATAGGGCAGGGGCCTCCCTGCTGTTGCCGGCGTGCCCGAATTTCCGCCCGGAGCCACCATGTCTGAACTGACGTCCCAAAAAATTCCTGTGACCGTGCTGACGGGCTATCTCGGCGCCGGCAAAACCACGCTGCTCAACCGCATCCTGTCGGAAAACCACGGCAAGAAATACGCCGTCATCGTCAACGAATTCGGCGAGATTGGCATCGACAACGACCTCATCATCGGCGCCGATGAAGAAGTGTTCGAGATGAACAATGGCTGCGTCTGCTGCACCGTGCGCGGCGACCTCGTGCGCATCCTCGACGGCCTGATGAAGCGCAAGGGCAAATTCGACGCCATCATCGTCGAGACCACCGGCTTGGCCGACCCGGCGCCGGTGGCGCAGACCTTCTTCGTCGACGAGGACGTGCAGAAGAACGCCCGGCTCGACGCGGTCGTCACCGTCGCCGATGCCAAATGGCTCAGCGACCGTTTGAAGGACGCGCCGGAAGCCAAGAACCAGATCGCTTTCGCCGACGTCATCGTGCTCAACAAGACTGACCTGGTTTCCAAAGCCGAGCTTGCCGAAGTCGAGGCGCGGATCCGCGGCATCAACCCTTACGCAAAACTGCACCGCACCGAGCGCTGCAAGGTGGCGCTGGCGGACGTGCTGGAACGCGGCGCGTTCGATCTCGACCGCATTCTCGAGATCGAGCCGGAATTCCTCGATGCCGGCGACGGCCATGATCATCACCATGATCACGATCATCACCACGGCCATGACCATCATCATGATCACAGCCACAGCCATGGCGGGCTGAAGCACTACCATGACGAGGAGATGCAGTCGCTGTCGCTGCGCACGGACAAGCCGCTCGATGCCACCAAGTTCATGCCGTGGCTGCAGAACCTCGTCGCCTCCGAAGGGCAGAAGATCCTTCGCTCCAAGGGCATCCTCGCCTTCAGCGACGATGACGACCGCTACGTGTTCCAGGGCGTCCACATGATGCTCGAGGGCGACCATCAGCGTAAGTGGAAGGATGACGAACGGCGCGAGAGCCGGCTTGTGTTCATCGGTCGCGAATTGCCGGAGCAGATGATTCGCGACGGTTTTGAGAGCTGTATCACCACGTGATGAAACAGTTTGATCCGGGCGAAGGCGCCTCCATTGCTTCGATCACCGACAAGGTGCGGCCGCTTGCGGTCGGCATGCCGATATCGTCGGTGTATTTTCTCGGCGAGACCGCGGTCTTCGTCGGCGCTGAGGAGAAGGCTGCCATCGTCGGCGCCGGCGGCGAGATTTCACCTGTCGATATTCACGGCGGTGCGGTGCTGTGTGCGGCGTCCGACGGCGCGCGCGTCGTTACCGGCGGCGACGACGGCAAGCTCGTCGCGCTCAATGCCAAGGGCGAGGTCAGCGTGCTCGCGACCGATGCCAAGCGGCGCTGGATCGACAACGTCGCGCTGCATCCCGATGGCGCGGTGGCATGGTCGGCCGGCAAGGTCTCGTATGTCCGCAGCGGCAAGAGCGAAGAGAAAACATTCGATATGCCCTCGACCGTCGGCGGCCTGGCGTTCGCGCCCAAGGGCCTGCGGCTGGCGGTCGCGCATTATAACGGCGTGACGCTGTGGTTTCCCAACATGGCGGCGAAGCCTGAGTTTCTGGAATGGGCCGGCTCGCATCTGTCGGTCACCTTCAGCCCGGACAACAAGTTTCTGGTGACCGGGATGCACGAGCCGGCGCTGCATGGCTGGCGGCTCGCCGACAACCGGCACATGCGCATGAGCGGCTATCCCGGCCGCGTTCGCTCGATGTCGTGGAGCGCCGGTGGCAAGGGGCTTGCAACCTCGGGCGCCGATACCGTGATCATCTGGCCGTTCGCCAGCAAGGACGGGCCGATGGGCAAGGAGCCGGCGATGCTGGCGCCGCTGCAGGCGCGCGTCTCCGCGGTCGCCTGTCATCCGAAGCATGACATCCTGGCCGCCGGCTACAGCGACGGTTGCGTGCTGATGGTGCGGATCGAGGACGGCGCGGAGATCCTGGTGCGGCGGAGGGGCAACGCCGCGGTTTCCGCGCTGGCCTGGAGCCCCAAGGGATCGCTGCTCGCCTTCGGCACCGAAGACGGCGACGCCGGCATGGTGGAGCTGTAGGTCACCCGTTTGCGCTGGCGAGACTAGACTGAAGTGCATCGGCAATTGACGGTGCGCTCCCTCTCCCGCCCTTGCGGGGGAGGGTTGGGTGGGGGTGTCGCCACGAGTCAGACTGTTCGTGGGGAGAGAGGTTCCCCCACCCGAATCGCATCTCACGATGCGATCCGACCTAAGAGCGAGCTTCGCTCGTCTCGACCCCCGCACGCGGGAGAGGTGAAGCCAATCCAGCCCGCGTCACTTCACCTTCTTCCCAGCTTTGACGTAAGCCTCGATGTGGTCAAACGTCTTGCCGGCCGGTTCGAGATTTTCGAAGGCCGAAGCGGCCTTGCTCATGTTTTCGGCGGTCTTGTCGCGGTCTTTCGGGTCGGGTTTGAAGACGGCGAGCATGGTGAGCGCCGTCACATAATTCCCGAACGCCGCTTGCTCGGCCGCGAACAGGTTTTTCAGGCGAGGATCGTTCGCAAAAAAGCCGGTGAAGGTCTTCTTGATGCCGTCGTCGGCTGATGCCAGCGACTGCAACGCCCAAAAGGCGCTCGCCAATGTCAGCACGCGAAAGAATTTGGCGGGCTCGGTTTTGCACGCGTATTTGTCGCAGGCCATCTTGGCCATCACGTTGTCCCGGCCTTCCGCGGTCATGTTCGGTCCGAACTTGCTCTTCATGAATCCCATGCGCATGGCGATGCCTGCCATGTCGTCGTCTGCGCTGGAGAAGTTTGCGAGGATTCTTTCAATGAAGCTGGTGTCACCGGATGCCATATAGGCGCCGATCAAGAGGTCGTTGTCGGCGGCATTCGACGACGTCCGCACCACGGCAAGTTTGGCAGGCTGGTTCTTTTCGATTTTCTGCAGCGTGGCCGTGATCTGGTTTTCCTCGGCAAATTTCTGCGCGTCTTCCGTGAGGCCGGCGCCGTAGAGCGCTACGAGCTTCACCGATTTGACGTATGAAGAGGCTTCAAGCTGCAGGATGCGCTGCTTTTCCGCGGGCGACGTGCTGAAGATCTGCGCCAGGAATCCGATGACCGCACTGGGATCAGCGTTTGGGCCGGCTCGCATTTGCGACAGCATGCTGTCGATGCAGGCGGGCTGCCTGGTGCGGTAATAGCCCGTCATGCAGTTCTGGTCCGCAGCCGCGGGCGAGCATTGAATGCCGAGCAGCGCGACCGCGACGTAAAGCAATCTTTTCATGACAATTCTCGCAGAATCAGGCGAATCTGTTCTATCCGGGACCGCATCGAGCGCCGTTGCCCGCAGCGAAGCGGATCGTCGCTCGCACCCGGGGCCGGCGACCGTTCGTCGCCGCAAAGCACCAGATCGTTCAGGCTGTGATAGATTCGTCACCTCTTTCCCCTAGAAAACCGACATGCGCTTCCTGACGACCTTCCAGATCGCCGATTTCCTCGACACTCTGGTCAGCCTGACCGCGGCTTTCGTTTTGGGCACCTTGATCGGCGCCGAGCGGCAATACCGGCAGCGGACCGCGGGCCTGCGCACCAATGTGCTGGTCGCCGTCGGCGCGGCCGCTTTCGTCGATCTGGCGATGCATCTGAAGTACGCCGAAGGCGCCGTACATGTGATCGCCTATGTCGTTTCGGGGATCGGCTTCCTCGGCGCCGGCGTCATCATGAAAGAGGGCATGAATGTCCGCGGCCTCAACACCGCGGCGACGCTCTGGGGATCGGCCGGTGTCGGAGCTTGCGCCGGCGCCGACATGGTTGCCCAGGCGGCGGCGCTGACCGTGTTCGTGGTCGCCGGCAACACCTTGCTGCGTCCGCTGGTGAACGCGATCAACCGCATTCCGATCGACGAGCGCGCTTCCGAGGCGACTTACTACTTCAAGCTCGCGGTCAGTGCGGAGGCGTTGCCTGACATGCGCGACCATCTGGTCGAGCGGCTGGAGCATGCAAAATACCCGGTCGCTGAACTCAATGTGGTCGAGCATGGCGATGACCTCCTGGAGATCGTCGCCACGCTGGTCTCCACCGCGATCGATCCCAACGAACTGAATGCGGTCGCGGTCGATCTGCAGCGCCAGCCCGGCGTTCGCCACGCCACCTGGGAAGTCAGCACCAAGGATTAGGGCGCTCTCCTCGGTTGCCGGTTCCACGCGGGCTGCGCGCGGAACAATTCTTGTGGCCGGCCGTTGATGTCGCGAACAATCTCGCGGTGAACGACATGCCTGCCGATCATGACAAGCGCAATTACCGGAATGATTTTCTTGTCGCGGCCGTCCTGGTCACGGCGGGGCTTGTCATTTCAGGCCTGTCGCTGATGGAATTGAGCGCGCGCCCGCCGCAACAATTGGCGCAGGCCACCCAGCCGCTGCAATCGACGCCGGACGCGGAAAAAAAGCCGTCTGTTCCTGCGGAGACGACGACCGGCACCCGGCCGTCCAGCGTGCCGCCTGAACCGGCGCGTCCCGATGCCGACGCGCAGAAAGCGGGCGCACAGCCCGCGCTGCCGCCCGCACCGGCAGAGAAAACGGCCGAGCCGATCAAGCAGAAGTAATATCTTTCAACCGTCATCCTGAGGTGCGCGCTCTTGCGCGCCTCGAAGGATGAGATCGCCCGTGGCCCATCCTTCGAGGCTCGCCCAGCGGTGCAAGTGCACCGCACGGCTCGCACCTCAGGATGACGTCAGCGTTGGTAGATGACGTCAGCGTTGGTAGCTGACGCCGATTTGACGACGCTTCCGGTTTTACAGCCTCGCTTGCGTCCCCAAGCTGCCGCATACTCACGTCATCGCGCGACCGCGCAGACAGGATGGGGCAAGCCATGAAGATCGACGATGTCAGACGAACCGCGTATTCGATGCCGCTGAACAACCCGTCCTTCCCGCCGGGGCCGTATCGGTTCTTCAACCGCGAATATTTCATCATCACCTACCGGACCGATCCGGACGTGCTTCGCGCTCTGGTGCCGGAGCCGCTCGAAGTCACTGACGCAATCGTCAAATACGAATTCATCCGCATGCCCGACTCGACCGGCTTCGGCGACTACACCGAAACCGGCCAGGTGATCCCGGTCCGTCTCGACGGCGAGGAGGGCGCCTATACACACGCCATGTATCTCGACGACGAAGGCCCGATCGCCGGCGGTCGTGAAATCTGGGGTTTCCCCAAAAAGCTGGCGAAGCCGAAGATCGAAGTCGAGAGCGATGTGCTGGTCGGCTCGCTGCATTACGGCTCGGTGCTCTGCGCCTCCGCCACCATGGGTTACAAGCACCGTCCGGTCGATCATGACGCCGTGCTGAAGGGCATGAAGGCGCCGAACTTCATTCTCAAGATCATCCCGCATGTCGACGGCAGCCCTCGGATCTGCGAACTGGTCCGCTTCCATCTCGAGGACATCACGCTGAAGGAAGCATGGAGCGGTCCGGCCGCGCTTGGCCTGTTTCCCCATGCGCTGTGCGACGTTGCCCGGCTTCCGGTGCGCGAAGTGGTCTCCGCGCTGCATTTCAAGGCTGATTTGACGCTGGGATTGGGGAAGGTGGCGTTCGACTATATGGCGAAGTGAGACAGAGCGTTTTCGAGCGAAGTGGATACCGGTTCGCGTAAAGAAAACGCGTCAAGAATAAAGCTCTACTGCGCGCCCTTCAGCGTGCAGGAGGTCGAGCAGGTCGTCATCACGCCGCGCTGGCAGGAGATGCACACGTTAATGCACTGCTTCAGGTCCTTGGGATTGTAGGAGCTGTAGAGCTTGCGGGCGCAGTTATCGATCGAGCCGGTGATGTCGTTGTTGTTGTCAGGCTTGCACCCGGCCAAAACGACCGCCGATAGCATGATTGCGATAAAGACGCGCATTTCCACCGCTCCACCGGGGACGTCGCTGCGCAGAGACACAGGACGGCTCAAGGCCCTCGCAAAAGGGGTACCCTTCAGGATGGCGCGATTTCATTAAGCGAGCGTTACGCTGGCCAGCGACCCCTGATGCTGCAGTGCACCAGGGGTGGAACCCAACCTTACCGCACCAGAATGTTCCGGAACTGCCAGGGATCCGAGGTGTCAATGTCTTCCGGGAACAGGCCCGGCCGGTCCGTCAGCGGCGTCCAGTCGGTGTAAAAACCCTTTACCGGGCCGAGATACGGCATCTGGATTTCCAGCAGACGATCGAAATCCATCTCGTCGGCTTCGACGATGCCTTCGTTCGGGTTTTCCAGCGCCCACACCATGCCGCCGAGCACGGCGGAGGTCACTTGCAGGCCGGTGGCGTTCTGATAGGGCGCGAGTTTGCGGGTCTCTTCGATGGAGAGCTGCGAGCCGTACCAATAGGCATTGTTGTCATGGCCGAACAGCAGCACGCCGAGTTCGTCGATGCCGTCGACGATTTCGTTCTCATCGAGGATGTGGTGCTTTTCCTGCATCTTTGCAGCGCGGCCGAACATTTCATGCAGCGAGAGCACGGCATCGTCAGCCGGATGATAGGCATAGTGGCAGGTCGGCCGATAGATCGCCGTACCCGATGCGTCACGCACCGTGAAGTAATCGGAGATCGAGATCGACTCGTTGTGGGTGACGAGGAAGCCATACTGCGCGCCGCGGGTCGGGCACCAGGTGCGCACGCGCGTGTTGGCGCCGGGTTGCATCAGATAGATGGCGGCGCCGCAGCCGGCCTGGTGGGTACGCGCATTCTCGGGCATCCATTTTTCATGGGTGCCCCAGCCGAGTTCGGACGGCTGCACGCCTTCCGACAGGAAACCTTCCACCGACCAGGTGTTGACGAAGACGTCAGGCTCTTTCGGCGACTTGGAGCGCTGGGTGTCGCGTTCGGCGATGTGGATGCCCTTGATGCCGGCCTGCCGCATCAAATCAGCCCATTCGGCCTTGGTCTTCGGCTTGGGGGCATTGAGCTTCAGGTCAGCGGCGACATTGAGCAGCGCCTGCTTGACGAAAAAGGAGACCATGCCGGGATTGGCGCCACAGCAGGAGACGGCCGTCGTCGAGCCCGCGGGGCGCGCCTTC
This sequence comes from Bradyrhizobium sp. AUGA SZCCT0160, assembly GCF_018130105.1. NCBI lineage: Bacteria > Pseudomonadati > Pseudomonadota > Alphaproteobacteria > Hyphomicrobiales > Nitrobacteraceae > Bradyrhizobium > Bradyrhizobium sp. AUGA SZCCT0160. The sequence continues at coordinate 516,702 of NZ_JAFCMD010000002.1, read as the reverse complement.
TTGGCGGCCAGCGTCGCTTCGCGAAGGGCGTAGTTGGAGCGCGCTTCCGGGCCCTTCGACGAATCGAAATAGAAGCCGAGCCAGGGCTCGTTGACGGTGTCGATATAAAGCGCGCCAATTTCGTTGCAGAGCTCCATGATGTCGGTGGAGCCGGTATCGACCGAGAGATTGACGCAGAAACCCTGGCCGCCGCCTTCGGTGAGCAGCGGGGTAAGCAATTCGCGATAATTGTCCCTGGTTACGCCCTGCTGGATGAATTTCACATTGTGCTTCTCGCAATGCGCCTTGCGGCCCTCGTCCTTGGGATCGATCACGGTGATGCGCGACTTGTCGTAATCGAGATGCCGCTCGATCATCGGCAACGTGCCTTTGCCGATGGAGCCGAAGCCGACCATGACGATGGGACCGGTAATCTTCGCGTAGATCTGCGAGGCGGGGCTCATGGGATGGTTTCTCCGGAAAGTGCTGGCGGACAGATGGTGAGGGGTGGATCAGGCGCTGCGGCGCTTGGCGGTCACTTCGATCTCGATCTTCATCTCGGGCTTGTAGAGGCCCGCGACCACCAGAAGCGTGGCGGCCGGGCGGATGTCGCCGAGAACTTCGCCGCAGACCGCGAAATGGGCATCCGCATCCCTGAGGTCGGTGATGTAGTAGGTCGCGCGGACGATGTCGGCCATCGCGAAGCCGCCTTCTTTCAAGGCGGCCTCGATGGTCTTGAAGCAGTTCCGTGACTGGCTCGTGACATCGTCAGGCATCGTCATGGTGGTGTAGTCATAGCCGGTGGTGCCGGCGACAAAGGCGAAATCGCCGTCGATCACGGCGCGGCTGTAGCCGGCGGTCTTCTCGAACGGCGAACCGGTGGAAATGAGACGGCGGGGCATCGGAACCTCGATTTGCGGCCTGATCCGGAGATAGCTGATTTGGCGCGGTTTAAGGGCTTTTCGCCGGACCGCGCAACCCCTCTGACGCGACGGCTCAGGCCGCGTGCGGCACAGTCCGTAGCGCCTTCTTCGCGCGCGATGCCCTTGCCTTGGCCAACGGCGCGCCGGACGTCGAGATCATGCCCCAGGCGCCATCGAGCGCGCCCTCGCGCAGTTCGAGGCCGAGCAGGCGGTCGCGCTCGAACGGGCCGGGCAGCGACAGCGCGCCGGTCTTCTCAGCCGAGAAGCCGAACCTGACGTAATAGGGCGCGTCGCCGAGCAGGATCACCGCGCGATGGCCACGCGCCGTCGCCGCCGCGAGCGCGTGGTCCATCAGCGCGGCCCCGACGCCAAATTGGCGGGAGGATTCCTCAACCGCCAGCGGGCCGAGCATCAGCGCCGGGATGCCCCCGGCGCTGACGTGCCACAACCGGACGGTGCCCACTAGCTTCCCCCGTGCCACGGCCGACAAGGCAAGGCCTTCGGCGGGCGTACGTCCGTCACGCAGGCGCTGGCAGGTGCGGTTAAGACGGTTTGCGCCAAAGCAGGCATCCAGCAGCGCTTCACGCGCAACGACGTCCGAAGCCCGTTCCGCACGGATCGCGAACGGAGCGGCATTCGGGGTGAGGGCAACAGTGGTCTTCCGCAAAGCAGTCATGGCACGTCAGTCCTCACTCGCACGGCTGTTCGAGCCGCGGAGCGTTGTCAGAAAAATCGCGAAATGAGGGATGGGAGCCGGCGCGCCGGCTCCCGGTTAGTCAGGCCTCAGCGGCCAGTTCAGATGTGGTAGGTCCGCAGCGGCGGGATGCCGTTGAACGCCACCGACGAGTAGGTCGACGTATAGGCGCCGGTGCCTTCGATCAGCAGCTTGTCGCCGATCTCGAGCGTAACCGGGAGCGGATACGGCAGCTTCTCGTACAACACGTCGGCGCTGTCGCAGGTCGGGCCCGCGAGCACGCACGGCGTCATGTCCGCACCGTCATGCGGGGTGCGGATGGCGTAGCGGATCGACTCGTCCATCGTCTCGGCGAGACCGCCGAACTTGCCGATGTCCAGATACACCCAGCGCACCTCGTCCTCGTCGCTCTTCTTGGAGATCAGAACGACTTCGGTCTCGATGATGCCGGCATTTCCGACCATGCCGCGGCCCGGCTCGATGATGGTTTCCGGGATCTGGTTGCCGAAATGCTTGCGCAGCGCGCGGAAGATCGACCGGCCATATTGCAGGACCGGAGGAACGTCCTTGAGGTACTTGGTCGGGAATCCGCCGCCCATGTTGACCATGGACAGGTTGATCCCGCGCTCGGCGCAGTCACGGAACACCGACGAGGCCATCGACAGGGCACGGTCCCACGCCTTCACCTTGCGCTGCTGCGAGCCGACATGGAACGAGATGCCGCACGGCTCCAGGCCCAGACGCTTGGCGAGGTCGAGCACGTCGACCGCCATCTCCGGATCGCAGCCGAACTTGCGCGACAGCGGCCATTCGGCGCCGGCGCAATCATAGAGGATGCGGCAGAACACCTTGGCGCCGGGCGCGGCACGGGCAACCTTCTCGACTTCGGCGGCGCAGTCGACCGCGAACAGGCGAATGCCGAGCGCGAAGGCACGCGCGATGTCGCGCTCCTTCTTGATCGTGTTGCCATAGGAGACGCGGTCCGGCGTCGCACCGGCAGCCAGCGCCATTTCGATCTCGGCGACGGTCGCGGTGTCGAAGCACGAGCCCATCGAGGCCAGGAGCTGCAGCACTTCCGGCGACGGGTTTGCCTTCACCGCGTAGAACACGCGGCTGTCCGGCAAGGCCTTCGCGAAGGTCTGGTAGTTGTCGCGCACGACTTCGAGGTCGACCACGAGGCAAGGCTCGGTGTCCTGGCCCTCGCTGCGGCGGTTGCGCAGGAATTCCTGAATACGTTCGGTCATAGCACCCTCCAAACGGCCCAGCGACGGGACCCGTTCAAATGTAAATCTCGGCCATAAGTGCTTCGGCGCAGTCGCACGATGGAGACGCGACTAGGCCTTGGACTCAGACCGAATAGTGCTGCCGTGGATTGGTTGGGAATTTCCCGCCCGCACACCTGGCAATGAAGGACAAGCCTTTTCAGTAGCCCGCGCCGGCGTTGGAATGCCGGTAGAGACCAAAAAAGCCCGATCCGTCGTTGCTTTAAGTCGCGTCCCCCGTTGAGAGCGGGGTGCGCCGGTTCGCCTCCGGCTGCCAGTCACGGTTGCAAAGGATGCAGAGACCTTCAACGGCATCTCTTGAGAGAGATGCTGGCCGCTAATGAAGCGACCCTCGGTTCTTCATCCCTTGGCGGCTGTCCGGCCTCTTGTCCGGATACCTACCGACTGACACACGACCACAGGCACGTGCGAAATTGGGCAAGAGTGCAAATAAGACTTTTGAATTCGCTTCGCAACATTTTTTTTAGGCTGTGGGCAAATTTCCCTAACGCGTGCTTACAGCAGCGCGCTCAGCGCGTCTCTTGACGTCGCCAGCGCGCGCTGGCGACGTCAAACATGAACAGCCGTTAAGACTTCTCGGGGAAATTACGGAGTGTTGTCGCGTGAAGTGGAATCGCGAAGCGGCTGCGCCGCAGCGCTTTCTTCGCTTCAAGCGCGTCAGCTGCGTTTCCAGAACGGCTCGATGCGCTGAGCTTGGCGGATGAAGCCGACCATGATCACGACGCCGATGGCGAACATCACCGCCTGCAGGATGTGCGCGCCGGTGTCGGAGAGTCCAAGCAGGATCGCGATCGCCCAGCCGCCGGCGAACGCCGCGCCGAACACCTCGGCGCCGATCAGGATCGCCGCCGAGATGACGGTGATGACGCTCGGCCAGATGATCTCGCTCTTGGCACCGGAAGAAGGCTGCATGCTCATGGAAACGGGTCCTGTTGGGTGGGCGCAATCTCTCCGAAAAGGCCTCCACTATCAAGCTTAAAAGGCCCAAAAATGCCGTATCGCGTGATATAGATTGACGCATCATTCAGAGCGTTTTCGAGCCGAAGCGGGTACCGGTTCGCCTGAGCAAAACGCGTCAAAAACAAGGCCTGGGGCCCGCAGCGGCTTCAGCGCGAAAACGGGATTTGTGATGTCGGAAACCCAGCAAAATGCAGCCCCTCCGGAAGCCCCGGCAAATCCGCTGCTCCGGCCGTGGCTGACGCCGTTCGAGACGCCGCCGTTTGCGGAAATTCTCCCCGAGCACTTCCTGCCGGCTTTCGAGCAGGCCTTTGCCGATCACGCCGCCGAGGTCGCCGCCATCACCCACGATCCCGCGGCGCCCGACTTTGCCAACACGATTACGGCGCTGGAGCGCTCCGGCAAGCTGCTCTCCAAGGTCTCCGCCGTGTTCTACGACCTGGTGTCGGCGCACTCCAATCCGGCGATCCTGGAGATCGACAAGGAAGTGTCGCCCAGGATGGCGCGGCACTGGAATCCGATCATGATGAACGCGGTGCTGTTCGGGCGCATCGCCATGCTCCACCACAACCGCGCCACGCTCGGCCTGACTGGGGAGGAGATCCGGCTGCTGGAGCGCACCTACACCAACTTCCACCGCGCCGGCGCCGGCCTCGACGAAGCCGCCAAGGCGCGCCGGGCCGAGATCAATGAGCGGCTGGCCGAGCTTGGCACCTCGTTCAGCCACCACCTGCTCGGCGACGAGCAGGACTGGTTCATGGAGCTTGGCGAGGACGACCGCGGCGGGCTGCCTGAAGCCTTCGTCGCCGCCGCCAAGGCCGCCGCCGAGGCGCGCGGGATGGCCGGCAAGGCGATCGTGACGCTGTCGCGCTCTTCCGTGGAGCCGTTCCTGAAGAGCTCGGATCGGCGTGACCTGCGCGAGAAGGTGTTCCGTGCCTTCACCGCCCGCGGCGACAACGGCAACGCCAACGACAACAACGCCACCGTGGTGGAGATCCTGGGGCTCCGCGAGGAGGCCGCGAAGATCATGGGTTACCCGACCTATGCGGCCTATCGCCTCGAAGACTCCATGGCCAAGACGCCCGAGGCGGTGCGCAGCCTGCTGGAGCGGGTCTGGAAGCCGGCGCGGGCGAGGGCGCTCGCCGACCGCGACGCGCTGCAGGCCATGATCGCCGAAGAGGGCGGCAATTTCGCGCTGGCGCCGTGGGACTGGCGCTACTACGCCGAAAAGCTGCGCCAGGTCCGCGCCAATTTCGACGATGCCGCGATCAAGCCGTATCTGGTGCTCGACCACATGATCGAGGCCGCCTTCGACTGCGCCACCCGCCTGTTCGGCGTCACCTTCGCCGAGCGCAAGGATATCCCGGTCTGGCACCCGGACGTCCGGGTCTGGGAGGTCAAGGGCGCCGACGGCAAGCACAAGGCGCTGTTCTATGGCGACTACTTCGCCAGGCCGTCAAAGCGCTCCGGCGCCTGGATGACCTCGCTGCGCGACCAGCAGAAGCTCGACGGCGCGATCGCTCCCTTGGTGATCAATGTCTGCAACTTCGCCAAGGGCGCCGACGGCGAGCCGTCGCTGCTGTCGCCGGACGACGCGCGGACCCTGTTCCACGAGTTCGGCCACGGCCTGCACGGCATGCTGTCCAACGTGAACTATCCCTCGCTGTCCGGCACCTCTGTCTTCACCGACTTCGTCGAGCTGCCCTCGCAGCTCTACGAGCACTGGCAGGAGCAGCCGCAGGTGCTGCGGCAGTTTGCAAAACACTACCAGACCGGCGAGCCGCTGCCGGACGAACTGCTCACCCGCTTCCTAGCCGCGCGCAAATTCAACCAGGGCTTTGCCACCGTCGAATTCGTCTCCTCGGCGCTGATCGACCTCGAATTCCACACCCAGCCGGCCTCGGCCAGCCGCGACGTCGGCGCGTTCGAGAAGGCGGAGCTGGAGAAAATCGGGATGCCCGCCGAGATCGCGCTGCGGCACCGGCCCACGCAATTCGGCCATATCTTCTCCGGCGACCATTATGCCTCGGGCTATTACAGCTACATGTGGTCGGAGGTGATGGACGCCGACGCGTTCGGCGCCTTCGAGGAGGCCGGCGACATCTTCGATCCCGCCACCGCCAAGCGCCTGCATGACGACATCTACTCGTCCGGCGGCTCGCGCGACCCCGAGGATGCCTATGTCGCCTTCCGCGGCCGGGAGCCGGAGCCCGACGCGCTGCTGCGCCGCCGGGGCCTGCTCGAAACGCCGGAGGCGGCGTGAGCTCTCTCTTTGTCGTCCCTGCCTAGTGCGCAATTGCGCACGGGCGCAGGGACCCATAACCACTAATGTTCGTTGTAAAGGAACGCCTTTGCCACACTGCCCAAACGAGACGACACGGCGTATGGGTCCCTGCGTTCGCAGGGACGACGTAATGCGTGTACTGTTCGGCTTCTTAGGCTTGATCGTCGCGTCGCTGCTCGGCGCTGCCCCAGCCCAGGCCCATCCGCATGTCTGGATCACCGCCAAGAGCGAGGTGGTCTACGCCCCTGACGGCGCGATCTCAGGCGTGCGCCACGCCTGGACCTTCGACGACATGTTCTCGACCTATGCGCTGCAGGGCATCGAGACGAAGACAAAGGGCGTCTACAGCCGCGAGGAACTGGCGCCGCTGGCGCAGACCAATATCGAGTCGCTGAAGGAATTCGGCTACTTCACCTTCGCCAAGGCCGACGGCAAGAAGGAGAGATTCCTGGAGCCGGTCGACTACTACCTCGAATTCAAGGATGACGCGCTGACGCTGCACTTCATGCTGCCCGCCAAGACGCCGTTCAAGGCCAAACAGGCCGCGCTGGAGGTGTTCGATCCCGCCTTCTTCATCGATTTCAAGTTCGAGGAGAAGGACCCGATCAAGCTGGTCGGCGCCCCCGCTGACTGCAAGCTGCAATTCCAGCGGCCCAATGACGGCACCGCCAATGCGCAGCGGCTCAACGAAAACAACTTCATGAACGGCGACAATTCCAACTACGGCGCCATGTACGCCAACAAGATTTTGGTGGATTGCCCGTGACCAAAGCGTTTTCCAGCGAAGTGGGTCCGGTTCGCGTCAAGAAAACGCGTCAAGAAAACGAATCTGGAGCCCCGTTTCGATTCGATCGAAACGGAAAAGGCTCCAGCTTCACCCACGCGCTCCTGATCGGGATCGTCGCACTCGCCGCCATTGTCGCGGTCGACGGCGTCCTCCACGCCCTGCTGGCGCAAAACCCGTTCGGCGGCCCCCGGCCGGCCAAAGCCCCTGAGCCGCAGGTCGGCGGCATCGTCGGCTGGCTCTTGGCCAAGCAATCGGAATTCTACCGCGAAATGTCGGCGACCATCCGCGCCGCCAAGTCCGACGGCTCGGCGGTCTGGACCCTGCTGGCGATCTCGTTTGCGTACGGGATTTTCCACGCCGCCGGCCCCGGCCACGGCAAGGCTGTCATCTCGTCCTATCTGGTCGCCAACCAGGAGACCGCGCGGCGCGGCATCGTGCTGTCGTTTGCGTCCGCGATGCTGCAGGCGCTGGTCGCCGTGCTGATCGTCGGCATCTGCGCCTGGCTGCTCAACGCCACCGCCAAGACGATGTGCGGGGCGGAGAAGGCGATCGAGATCGCGAGCTACGCCCTGATCGCGGCGTTCGGCGCCCGGCTGGTCTGGACCAAGGGCGGCGGATTTATGCGCGCGCTGCAGGCCAAGCCGGTGCCCGCGATGGCCACCGCTACTGCTACGGCCAGCCATCATCACAATCATGGCCACGATCACCATCACCACCACCATGAACATCATCACCATGCGCACGCGCACGCTGACGCCCATGCGCACGGTCACGCCCACGCGCACGCTCATGCTGACGCTCATTCCCACGCAGCCGACCACGTCCATGACGAGCATTGCGGCCATTCCCACGGCCCGACGCCGGATCAGCTTGCCGGTCCCGGCGGCTGGCAGCGTGGGCTGGGCGCGATCTTCGCCGTGGGCCTAAGGCCCTGTTCGGGCGCGATCCTGGTCTTGGTGTTCGCGCTGGCGCAGGGCCTGTTCTGGGCCGGAATCGCCGCGACCTTCGTGATGGGCCTCGGCACCGCGATCACGGTCGCGACCATTGCCATCGTCGCGGTGTCCGCGCGAGGCCTCGCCGAGCGCCTCAGCGCCGGCCGCGAAGGCGGCGGCGCGCTGATCATGCGCGGCATCGAATTCGGCGCGGCGGGCCTGGTGCTACTGTTCGGCCTCGGCCTGTTGTTCGGCTATCTCGCGGCAGAGCGGGTGACTTGTCTGTGATCCGTAGCCCGGATGAGCGCAGCGACATCCGGGGCGTGTCCCCGCATATCGCGAAGCTCATGCGGGCTACCTGCTACGTGATGCCGAGATCGAAAGGCGTGGAATCACCCGCCCGGATTTGCTATGATGTTGCTATGGAACGCGATGAGGCCATTAGCCGGTTGCGGCAGCACGAAGCCGATTTGAAGCGGCTTGGCGTCGAACATCTTTACATGTTCGGCTCAATGGCGCGTGGCGAGGCGAAACACGATTCCGACGTCGATCTCTTTTTTGATTACGAGAAGGGCAAGCTCGGCGTGTACGAGCTGATGGACGTGAAAGAGTACGCGGCCAGCATTCTCGGCCGGAAGACGGAAATCATGACGCGCGACAGCCTGCACAAGGCGCTGCGGGATACGATAGAAGCAACAGCCGTCCGCGTGTTCTAGTGATAACACGGTCGCTCATCCCCCGCTTAACGGACATCATCGAGGCGATCGAACGCGTCAATGGCGTATTGGCGGATGTGTCGCTCGAAGCGTTCGAAGGCGATTGGCAGCGACAGTGGCTCGTCGAGCGCGGTGTTGAGATCATTTCGGAAGCCAGTCGTCATCTTACGGACGACCTGAAGGCGCGCCATCCGGAAATCCCATGGCAGAAAGTTGCAGGGATCGGCAACGTACTGCGCCACGATTACGAGAGTATTGCCGCGCCCGTGCTATGGAAGTTGGTGCATGGCGACTTGCCGACATTGGAAAAAGCCTGTCGGTCTGAACTCGGCGCGGAAGAGCGGCGTCTTTCCGGGAAATGATCTGATGTCACGCGAGCAGTTCTGGTTCTTCCACCCGTTTCGAGTGCGCTATTCCGAAATCGACGGGCAGGGCGTTGTCTTCAACGCGCACTACCTGACCTATTTCGACACCACGATCACCGAATATTTCCGCGCGCTCGGCTACGACCAGTATGCCGACTCCCGAAAGACCGGGATCGACTTCCACGTCGTCAAATCGCTGATCGAGTACAAGGCGCCGGTGCTGTTCGACCAGGAGTTGGACGTCGGGGCGCGGGTGGCGCGGATCGGCAATTCAAGCCTTACCTTCGAACTCGCGATCTTTCAGAAGGGCAGCCATGAGGCGCTGGTGACCGGCGAGATCGTCTGGGTCTATACCGATCAGAAATCCCATCGTCCGGTCCCGATCCCGCAATCGATCCGGAATTTCATTGCGGCGCGGGACCGGCATCTGGCCTGACGCCGCGGTGGCTGCGGCAAAAACAACCCGACGGGCTGAGATCTCGTCATTGCGAGGAGCGACAGCGACGGCTTGTCCGCTGTAGCTCAACGAGCGAAGGTGGAAGCACTCCATCGTTTCGCAAGCGGCGTGATGGCTTGCTTCGCTCGCACGCAGCAGGCATTGCCTCGTTCATTCTACGCCGGCATTTTTGCTCAGGAACGCAGCAAAATTCTCCACTTTCCGATCGGAACCGCACCGCGCGAACTCATGACCGCTCCACGCTGCGAATAGTGCTGATGTACTATGGAGTTAGTAGGCCGGAACCAGTCCCCCTCCGCAACGTTATCTTGGCAACTTCCAATTTGCCGATCATGAGTCCACACAGGGGGCCGTCATGGACCAGGTGACGAGAGATTTTGGGCGCAACGAGGAGCTGGAGCAACTCGCTTCTGCCTTTACCGAGGGCGCTATTTTTGTCGATGCGACAGGACAAATTGTTTGGATCGATGAAAACCTGCGGCGTCGTCTCAACGGTGGCTTGCAGGATATTGCCTTGCCGATACCCCGGCCGGAAGGCCGGACGATCGATTGCTTTGTCGCGACTACCCAGGTCATGATTGACGGCAAACCTTCTCCGGTGTGCGTAATTCAACAAGCCGGCGAACAAAAGGAGCCTTCGCAGCTGATCGCAGCTATCGAGGCCGTTATGTCCGACAGTTCGTGGCTTACCCGAATGATCGTTGAGAAGTTCAACGCATTGCGTCAGGGCACGAGGTCGTCGCCGCGATCCTCCGACCTCGATATTCTAACGGGCCGCGAACGCGAGGTGCTTTGGCTGATTTGCGAAGGGCGAAGCGACTCCGAAATGGGCGAGATGCTTCATCTTTCCCAGAATACCGTGCGCAACCACATTGCGTCATTGTACCGCAAAATTGGCGTAAATCGCCGTAGCGCCGCGGTCATCTGGGCGCGGGAGCGTGCGCTCACGAGCCACGACGCGCTGAACGCGCGAGCGTCATCGAAGCGCTCGGGCCAAACGCCGCGAAGCGACGGCCTGTACTAGTAGGGTTGGTATTTCTCTCTCTCTTGCCGGAAAGCCGGCCACCGTGTCTTCTAGGACGAGTCATGGCGGCATTCGGATGTGCCGCCATGGTCCGCATGCGCGGTGCGAGGTCAGTGCGGCTTCATCGGCGACGCCCGATGTTTCTCAGCGCCAAGAAGGCGATTCCGACGTGACCAACCTCTTGCTTCGACTCTACATCGCCGGACCGTCAGCGACCTCTCGCCGAGCGGAGCAGAATCTGCGGCGCCTGCGAGACGTCGCGAAGGCGCGCGACGGACTGGCCGTCGAAATTATCGATGTGCTCAAGAATCCGGAACTCGCCGAGCAAGCTGCGATCATCGCCACGCCGACACTCGCTCTTGAACACCCTGTTCGCCCGCGGCGGATAATCGGTGATCTCAGCGACGTGGAGAGGGTCCTCGATTTTCTCGGAATCGAATCTGAAGGAACAAAAGCATGACCACAGAGGATGCCGACATTGCTGCCGTGCTGGATCGGGTTCAGACCGGCGTTCAGGCCTTCGATGAACTGGTTATGGGTGGGTTGCCTCGCGCTCGAACCACGGTCGTTGGTGGCACGCCTGGAAGCGGCAAAACGGTCTTCGCGACACAATTTCTCGCACACGGAATTACGACTTTTGGTGAGAATGGCGTGCTTGTAACGTTCGAGGAACCGCCGGCGGATATTGAAGCCAATATGCGGGGATTTGGCTGGGAACTGGCGAAATGGCGCAAAGACGGGCGCCTGGGATTTGTCGATGCCAGTCCGCCGGCAAGCGATGAATTGATTATCGGCGATTTCGATCTGGTTGGTTTGCTCTCTCGCGTTCAGCATGCAGTCAAGACCGTAAACGCCAAGCGCGTCGTTCTGGATTCGCTTACTCAACTTTTTGACCATTTTATCGGCGACCCGAAGATACTGCGTCGCGAGCTGTTTCATATCAGCAGCGCCCTCAAAAAGTCCGGCCTTACGGTGCTCATGACGGCGGAACGCAATAGTGAATATGGAGAGATCACGCGACATCGCCTGGAAGAGTTCGTTGCAGACAACGTCGTTATTTTGCGCAACGTCCTTTATCGCGAAAAGCGTCGCCGCACCATCGAGGTCCTCAAGATGCGCGGCAGCCATCACGCCGAAGGTGAGGCACCCTTTACCCTGCTGGCGAACCAGGGCGTCGTCGCTGTCCCGCTTTCCTCGCTTCGCCTGGAACAGCAATCAAGCACGGTGCGCGTCACAAGTGGAAATTCTGAAATCGACAAAATGTGCGGGGGCGGCTTTTTTCGCGACAGCGTGACGCTGGTGAGCGGTGCAACAGGCACCGGCAAGACCCTGCTCGTCACCAACTTTCTCGCCGGCGGCGTAGTCGCCGGAGAGAAGGCCATTCTGTTTGGGTATGAGGAAAGCAAAGGCCAGCTCTTCCGCAATGCGAGCGGTTGGGGCGCCGATTTTGCTCAGATGGAGGCTGCGGGAAAACTCAAAATCGTCTGTCTCTATCCTGAAGCGCAGGGGCTGCCGGATCATCTGCTCACCATCCAGAGCCTTGTCGACGAATTCCAGCCGAACCGCATTGCGGTGGACAGCCTCTCCGCGTTGGAGCGGATCGCCCCGGATACCGGGTTCCGCGAATTTCTGATCAGCCTTACCTCCTTCATCAAGAAGCGGGAAATTGCCGGGCTCTGTACCGCCACCAGCAAATCCCTCATCGGTGGTGAGAGCGTCAGCGAGCAGCACATCTCGACCTTGACCGATTCCATCATCTTGCTGCGCTACATCCAGGAGCAGAACACCATGAATAGAGGTCTTATGGTGCTAAAGATGCGAGGCAGCGAGCATGCCAAGGAAATTCGGAAGTTCACAATCGACAGCGCCGGCATGCACTTTGGCGAGTCCTTCAAAACCGCGCCAAACGTGTTCACCGGTGATGATATTGCACGATGAAGCGGTGAACAGGCGGCAAGGTCGATACCATGAATAGTGCGGATGCCAATTCCCGCAGCGGCATCGATCAAGCCGAGATTAGATTCCTTGTCGAGAAAAATGCCGACGGGATCATTGTGATTGACGAGAACGGAACCGTGCTGTTTGCGAACCCCGCCGCAGAGCAGATTTTCGGGCGGCAGGCCGAGCTATTGATCGGGCGTCCGATCGGAATACCGTTTATCGCCGGAGACACAGCTGAAATCGCCATCCACAAGCCGGACGGCGACCAAATTGACGCGGAAATACGGATTGTTGATACGACCTGGGATCGTCAGCCGGTCCGCCTTGCAAGCCTTCGGGATGTCTCGGCCCGCAAGGCCACCGAGGAACGTCTGAGACATTCGGCAAAAATGGAAGCGGTCGGACTGCTGACGGCGGGGATAGCGCACGACTTCAACAATCTTCTGACGGTCGTGCTGGGCAATCTGGAGAGCGCTCAACGTCGATTTGCTGCCACTGATCCTGCGTTATCGCGCGCGCTGGAAAATGCCAACCGGGGCGCACGACAGGCCGCGAAGCTCACGGAGAAATTGCTGGCGTTTGCGCGGCGGAAACCGCTCGAACCCCAGTTGCTTGACGTCAACCGTCTCGTTTCCGGGATGTCCGATTTGCTCCAGCGCACACTCGGCGAGCAGATCGTCGTGCGGACCGGATTGATCAAAGACCCTTGGAACGTTGAAATCGATCCCACAGAACTCGAAGCGGCGATTCTGAACCTTGCGGTCAACGCACGCGACGCGATGCCGTCGGGTGGGCAACTTGTGATCGAAACGTCCAACGTCGAACTCGATTCCGAGCATCCGACAGTCAACGCCGATATCGCAAGTGGGCCCTATGTTCTCATTTCCGTTACAGACACGGGAATGGGGATGACGCCCGATGTGCTCAAGCAGGTTTTTGAGCCGTTCTTCACGACAAAGGCTGGCGGGCGCGGGACGGGTTTGGGGTTGAGCCAGGTCTATGGGTTTGTCAGGCAGAGCGGCGGTCACGTGAAGCTTTACAGCGAACCCGGTATCGGCACATCAGTCAAAATTTATCTGCCGAAGGTCATGGATGCCGCTGTTCCCACCTGGACTCCTGTCGCGGAGCCGCAGGCGGCCGCGGATGCGCCGCGCGCCAAACAAGGCGAGACAGTTCTCGTCGTCGAGGACGAAGCGGACGTTCGTAGCTACACGGTCAATAGCCTGCGCGAGTTGGGTTATCGGGTCTTTGAAGCCATTGACGGACGGTCCGCGCTTGAGATCCTTACCCGCGAGAATGACATTTGCCTGTTGTTTACCGACCTTGGGCTGCCGGGCGGCATGGATGGCCGAGTTTTGGCGGAACGCGCTCGGGCAAACCGCCCCTCTATTCAAGTCTTGATGACAACGGCTTACGCCGCCGGCGCCTTGGTCCACGAGGGCAGGCTTGATGCCGAGATTGAATTGCTCAACAAGCCCTTCACCTACGCCGCGCTCGCAACGCGAATTCGTGAATTGCTGGATCGTCAACGGGAGCAGCGGGAGACGCGCATTCTCGTGGTTGAGGATGAATTCCTGGTCCAAATGTTTCTCGCAGACGTTCTCGTTGACGCGGGATGCGTCGTCCTGGGGGCTGCAAGCGCCTCGGAGGGGTTGACGAAATTTCGGGCTGAGCACGGCGAGCTTGCCGGCGCAATTATCGACCTTGGATTGCCAGACCGGCGGGGTGACGAATTGGTTGCGGATATTCGCGCAGTTCAACCTGATCTGCCGATCATCCTGGCGACCGGCTATGCCGACGACAGCGTTCGTCGCAGATTTGCGCATGATGAACGATTGGTATTCCTCTCCAAACCATTTGAGTCCGAAAGCCTTTTGGCGGCACTTCGAAGGTTCGGTATTCGGTGCAGTTAGATAACGGGCGTCTTTGCCGGAACCGCGTAGGGGTCTATTTCATGCGAGGGGTTACGGTAACGGTGCATTTTATCGTTCGAACGGCGGACTGCACTTTCATCCCCACCCCATCCTGCGCGTTCAGGATTATAGCGAGTTGATGATGATGATTGCGATCGCCAGGATGAGCAGAACCCACCATATCTGGACGGCGATGGCTGCGAAGCCGAGGACGGCCGCGATACCTGCCAGCAGCTTTCCTTCCTTCATGATGATTGCGACGACGGCGAAAGAGATGGCGATCACGCCGAGCGCGGCCGCCCCCGTTGAGAGTACCTCGTTCCAGGTCGCCTGACCGACGAGCCCGGAAAGATAGACCCCCGGCACCAATTGCGTCAGCGCCGAGACCAGCAGCGCCAACAGGCCTGTCACGCTGCCGATAATGCTGAACCGGCGGGATTGTACGGCACTATCCATCACAGTATCCATCACATGAAATCTCCCCCGTCGCCTTGGAGCGAGCCGCGCTGATGCAGCCTTGGTGCGATCCAGCCGCTTGAAGGTTCAATGTGAACTGAGGGTGCCCCAGGATGGCTGCCGCCGACCAATGCGGCTAAGGCAGCCATGCCTGCGGCAAAACAACCCGACGGGCAGATCAGTTCTGAGTTTCAGAAATCATGTCAAGCCCCTAAATAAAAAATAGTTCTGTTTACCAGAAGGCAAATCAGGCGTATGTGTTGGCCATCCCGTCCTGGTCAGAAGGGCGTCGGCCGTCGTCACGGACGTTGGACGGGTTGCGGTGGACGCTGGTTTACGCCTCGACGACGGCGTGGATAAGCGTACGGCAAAACCGTGTGGTCCTGGCACCCGTTGCAGGTGTCAAGCTGTCGGGTAGGCGAGAGCTGAACGACAACGACGGAGTCAACCAAGAACTCGTCTCCGGGGAGATCACGGCATAAGCCGTAAAGCCATTGCGCAGGGAAGGCCGGGTGTTCTCCGCTGCCCTGTATGCTCGTGTGCAGCATTTCTTGTGCTAACCGCACACGGGACCGCGGGTGCAGCGCGCACCCGGTCTTCCCTGCGCCCTCTCTATGAGAGGGCGGGAAGTTTCTGGCAAAGCTCGGGCGCATTGCGTCGCGAGAATGCGAAACTGCGTTTGGATGATGGTGCAACCACAAACACCACCGTCGTCCCGGCCTTGAGCCGGGACCCATAACCACAGGAAGAAGTTTTGCGAATGGTCTCTGCTACCGCGCCTCTATCGAAAGATCCCGCGGTATGGGTCCCCCGATGCGCAATTGCGCATCTGAGCTCAAGGCCGGGACGACGAGAGATGGTACTACCCCGGCAAATACCCCTTGACCGCCGGCAGGAAGAAGATCGCGATGTTGATCGCAAAGCCGATGGACCACAGGATCGAGCGCAGCGTCGGGCGGTTGCCGAGATAGGTGAAGACATAGGCGATCCGCACGATCAGGAACAACACCGCCAGCTCGTCGATCAGGTGTTGCGGCCCGAGGCGAAACTCGGCGAGCAGCACCGCGACCGCGAAAAACGGAAACGCCTCGATGCCGTTCTGATGGGCGCCCAGCGCCCGGGCGCGGATCGGATCCTCGTAGAAATCGGGGTCGCGGGGCCTGGCATTGTCGAAACGGCGAAACCCGATCCATTTGACCGAGGCGATCGTCAGCAAGTACAGCAACAGCGTTCCGAAAACGCACCATTCGGCGACCGTCATGGTTCCTCCCGCCCGCGGCAAGACCTCAGCGTATCGAACCGATGCTTGTCTTGACAAGGATGGTGCAACGCGCGAAGCCACGGAAATCATGACCGTGGTCGTTCCCATAGGAAGTGCGAAGCCTGCGCCGGAAGCCAAGCCGGAGCGTGTCGGCGTGCTGCTGGTCAATCTCGGCACGCCCGATACGGCCGATACCAGGGGCGTGCGGGTCTACCTCAAGGAATTTCTCTCCGACCCGCGCGTGATCGAGGACCAGGGGCTGCGCTGGAAGCTGATCCTCAACGGCATCATTTTGCGCATCCGTCCCCGCCGCAAGGCGCGCGACTACCGGAAGATCTGGAACGTCGAGAAGAACGAATCGCCGCTCAAGACCATCACGCGCGCGCAGGCCGAAAAGCTGGCGGAGGCGATCGCGGACCATGACCACGTCGTGGTCGATTGGGCGATGCGTTACGGCAATCCGTCGATCCGCTCGCGCATCGATGCCCTGACCGCGCAAGGCTGCGACCGTCTCCTGGTCGTGCCGCTCTATCCGCAATATTCCGCGGCGACCTCGGCCACCGTGTGCGACGAGGTTTTCCGCGTGCTGGCCGGCATGCGCGCGCAGCCGATATTGCGGGTGACGCCGCCTTATTATGACGACCCCGATTACATCGACGCGCTGGCGGTCTCAATCAACGCGCATCTGGCGACCTTGGCGTTCCAACCCGAACTGATCGTCGCCTCATTTCACGGCATGCCGCAAAAGTATGTCGACAAGGGCGATCCCTACCAGGCGCAGTGCATCGCAACAACGGACGCGTTGCGCCGACGCATGGGGCTTGATGCCTCCAAACTGCTGCTTACATTTCAATCGCGCTTCGGCTTCGACGAATGGCTGCAGCCCTACACCGACAAGACCATCGCGCAGCTCGCGAAGGATGGTGTCAAGCGCATTGCCGTGGTGACCCCCGGCTTCTCCGCCGATTGCCTGGAGACGCTGGAAGAGATCGCGCAGGAAAACGCCGAAATCTTCAAACACAATGGCGGCGAGCAGTTCGCGGCGATCCCCTGCCTCAACGACTCCGAGCCCGGCATGGACGTGATCCGCCAGCTCGTGTTGCGCGAGCTCCAAGGCTGGATTTGATATTTTCCTGGTCAGACAGCATACATCTGGCGGGCGTCAAACGGCTCCCTACGTAACCATTGCTAGAGAACAGCCGGGCTGAACCGGCGGTGGCATCCGGCAGACATATGGACGACCGCGTCCGGCAACGGTCTTGCCGGTTTTGGAGGGAATTCATGACTGGTTTCGACATTTTCGCGATTGCGTTTTTGCTGCTGGTCATTGTGACCCTGTTCGCCGGCGTCAAGACGGTGCCGCAAGGCTATGACTGGACCATCGAACGGTTCGGCAAATACACCCGCACGCTGTCGCCGGGGTTGAACATCATCGTTCCCTATTTCGACCGCGTCGGCCGCAAGATGAACATGATGGAGCAGGTGATCAACATTCCCGAGCAGGAAGTCATCACCAAGGACAACGCCACCGTGACGGTGGACGGCGTCGCGTTCTTCCAGGTGTTCGACGCCGCCAAGGCCAGCTACGAGGTCGCCCATCTCGAGCAGGCGATTATCGTGCTGACGATGACCAACATCCGCTCGGTGATGGGGTCAATGGACCTCGACCAGGTGCTGTCGCACCGCGACGAGATCAACGAGCGGCTGCTTCGCGTGGTCGATGCCGCGGTGTCGCCGTGGGGGCTGAAGGTCAACCGCATCGAGATCAAGGACATCGTGCCGCCGGCGGACCTTGTGGAAGCCATGGGTCGCCAGATGAAGGCCGAGCGCGTCAAGCGCGCCGACATTCTGCAGGCCGAAGGCCAGCGGCAGTCGGAGATCCTGCGCGCCGAGGGCGCCAAGCAGGGCCAGATCCTGCAGGCCGAGGGCCGCAAGGAAGCCGCGTTCCGCGACGCCGAGGCGCGCGAGCGTTCCGCCGAGGCCGAGGCCAAGGCGACGCAGATGGTTTCCGAAGCCATCTCCAAGGGCGACGTTGCCGCGCTGAATTACTTCATCGCCGACAAATACATCAAGGCGTTCGGGCAATTGGCTGAATCGCCGAACCAGAAGATCCTCATGCTGCCGATCGAGGCCACCAGCATTCTCGGCTCGCTGGCCGGCATCGGCGAGATCGCCAAGGCGACCTTCGGTGACGCGGCTACCGCGGCAGTCGCGCGGCGTGGTTCGGTGCCGAGCACCGGTCCCGCCACGCCGCCACCGCCACCGCCGCCGTCACCATTCTCGCCGCAGCGGTGAGGGACTTCCCTCTCCCGCGCTTGCGGGGGTCGAGACGAGCGAAGCTCGCTCTTAGGGTGCCGAGCGAAGCGTTGATGGATCGCACGAGTTGATAGAGAGGTCGTGTCATGGCCGACATATTTGCTACCCTGGGCACCTGGAACTGGCTGATCTTCGGCTTCATCCTGATGGCGTTGGAATTGCTGGCGCCGGGTGTCTTCCTGTTCTGGCTCGGTCTTTCCTCGCTGATGGTCGGCCTGGTGTCGTTTGCGATCAATCCGTCGTGGCAGGCGCAGCTCTTGATGTTCGCGGCGTTCGCGGCTGCGTCGGTGCCGGCGTGGCGGCATTTTGCCAAGAGCGCCGGCAGCAGCAGCCAGAGCAACCCGTTCCTCAACCGGCGGACCGAAGCGATGATCGGCCGGGAGTTCACGCTGGAAAAACCGATCGTTGGTGGCACAGGCACGGTGCGGATCGACGACACGATCTGGCGCGTCGCGGGCCCCGATGTGCCGGCCGGCAGCCGCGTCAAGGTCGTGCAGGCCGATGGGGCGAGCCTGACGGTGGCGGTGGCCTAGATTTGCTTGCTCCACCGCTCCGCAAAGCGGTGGAGAGGAAGGAAGGTTTCGTTCAATTCGAGGCCGAGCCCGGTCAGGCCATAGCCATCGCCCGGCAGCAGTTCGATCAGGCCGGCCTCGCGCAGTTCGGAGAGCCGGGTCTGCATGACCGTCGGCGAGGCCTCGTCGCAGGCGGTGCGCAGCGCGCGCGAGGTCAGCGCTCCCTCGCGCAGCTCCCACAGGATGCGCAGGGTCCAGCGGCGCCCGAGCAGGTCGAGCAGCGCCATCACCGGCCGGCCGGTGCGGGAGCCGCGGACCGCGCGTTTCTTCATAACAGGGGCCTGTTTCGGCATCGGGAAGCCTCTTGCGAGCTGCTACAGATATTGTAGCGTGTTGCTACATTTATTGTAGCACAGGAGTGAACGATGTCACAGACCGCGCCCCGGATCGCGCCGCTGCAGCCGCCTTATCCACCCGAGATTCAGGGGCAATTCGACCGCATCATGCGCGGCGCACCGCCGCTGATGCTGTTCCGGGTGATGGCCGGCCAGCCCCGCGCCTGGGAGAAGTTTCGCGCCGGCAGCTTGCTGGATCGCGGCCCGCTCAGCTTGCGAGAACGCGAGATCGTGATCGACCGCACCTGCGCGCGGACCGTTTGCGAGTACGAATGGGGCGTGCACGTCACGACGTTTGCCGAAGCCGCCCACCTGACCGCCGAACAGGTCCGCGCTACCGTGCTCGGCGATGCCAAGGCCGCCTGCTGGTCGGAAGCCGAACAGGTATTGATCGCAACCGCCGACGCGCTGCACGACCGCGCGACGCTTGATGAGACCGAGTTCAAGGCGCTGTCGGCGCATTATGACGACGCGAAAATCGTCGAGATCATCCAGCTCTGCGGCTTCTATCGCACGGTGTCATATCTGGCCAACGCGCTGGCATTGCCGCTGGAGGAGACGGCGGCGCGATTTCCGAAGTGAGATGTCGCCCCGGCGAACGCCTGTAGGGTGGGTTAGCCGAAGGCGTAACCCACCATCTTCGTGCGTCGTGGTTCGGTGGGTTACGCTTCGCTAACCCACCCTACGAAGTCCCCTTGGGCCTAGGCCACGCCCGCGCGCAGCAAATCATGCAGATGCACGATGCCGACCGGCTTGCTGGCGTCGGTCACGATCAAAGCGGTGATCTTCGACGAGTTGAGGATCTCCAGCGCCTCGCCCGCGAGCAGGTCACGGCCGATGGTCTTGGGATTCTTCGTCATCACCTCGTCGACGGTGGCGGTCATCAGATCGGGCCGCATGTGGCGGCGCAGATCGCCGTCGGTGACGATGCCGACGATATGGCCGCGACCGTCCGTGATGCCAACGCAGCCAAAGCCCTTCGACGACATCTCGACCAGCGCATCCGACATTTTGGTGCCGAGCGGCTTCAGCGGCACCGCGTCGCCAGCATGCATGAGGTCGCGGGTGTATTTCAACAGCGCGCCGAGCTTGCCGCCGGGATGCAGCACGCTGAAATCGACCGAGGTGAAGCCGCGGCCTTCCAGAAGCGCGATCGCCAGCGCGTCGCCGAGCGCCAGCATCATCAGCGAGGAGGTGGTCGGCGCCAGATTATGCGGGCAGGCCTCGCGCGCCTTCGGCAAGGTCAGCGCGACGTCGGCGGCCTTGCTCAGCGTCGATTCCCGGTCCGCGGTCATCGCGATCAGGGGAATGGAAAAGCGGGTGGCATAGGTGATGAGATTCTTCATCTCCGGCTGCTCGCCGGACCATGACAGCGCCAGGATGACGTCGTCAGCGGTGATCATGCCGAGATCGCCGTGGCTGGCTTCGGCGGCATGGACGAAGAAGGCCGGCGTGCCGGTAGAGGCAAAGGTCGCGGCGATCTTGCGGCCGATATGGCCCGACTTGCCGAGCCCGGTCACGATCAGCCGGCCCTTGGCGTTGCCGATGCAATCGACGGCCGCCGCGAACGGCGCGCGGAGGTCGGACTGCAGCGCCGCCGTGATGGCGGCGATGCCGCCAGCCTCGACATCGAGCGTGCGCAGGGCCGACTCGATGGCGGCGTTCGCATGATCGGTGCCGGATGATTTTGCCATCAGCGGTTTCGGCTTGGCCATGTCTCAAATCCAGGGAGGAGGGGCAAAGCCCCCGGACCCCTCCTTAGCACGGCCGATTTGGCGATGCGACGCGGGCCGCCGGCTCTCAACGGGTCATTAACCATAATTGTTTTAACTCCATTAACGACGTTTTCCCCGCGCGCTCGGAATGCGTCGAATAAGTAGCTGACGTTGTTGGAGTATTTTCATCGTGATGGCAGGTCCAGTAAGGGGCCAAAGCAGGCGCGCGACAGTGTTCCGCGCGGTATTGCTATGCCTTGCGCTGATAGCCCTCACGGGGACCGCGGCGCAGGCCCAGACCGTCACGCCTGACTTGTTCAGCCCGACCCGCAGCAGCCAGCTGATGCCGGTTGATTCGCCGCTGCGCCGGACCAGTGCCGAGGCCAACGACAAAACCAGCGACGAGGCCAACGACGCCCGGGTTCGCGACAAGGAGAAGCCCGCGCCGTCGCGCATCGGGGCGATCCCGCGCTATGGCCTGCCCGCCGCCAGCGGCGCCTCCAGCTCCGGTTACGACTCGCTCAACCGCAAGCTTCAGAAGCCGAAATATTATCCGGGCCAGGCCCGGCCGAAACCGCCGCCGGGACCCGGCAGCCGTCCGCCGCTGCTGTCGAATACGCCGCTGCGGCTTTCGATTCCGCCGTCGCAGACCGCCAACAAGGCCCCGATCCCGCCCGCGATGGCCGGCACGGTGGTGGGCCAGCCTGCACGCAAGCGGCTCAAGATCGATGACGATCCGTTCGGCTCGGTCGGCGATTACGCCGGCAGCTTCCTGATCAAATCGGCGCTCGAACTCTCGGGCGGCTACAACACCAACCCGCGCCGCACCGTCGATGAGAAGGGCTCGCCGTTCTATGTGATCGCGCCGGAACTCCTCGTCATGTCCGACTGGGAGCGCCACGCGGTGGTGGCGGACTTGCGCGGATCGTTCACCGGCTACGGCAACACCTTTCCGCCGCCGGCCGACGGCACGGTTTCACCGGCGCCGGTCGTGGTCGATCGTCCGGATTTCACCGGTCATGTCGACGGCCGTCTCGACGTCTCGCGCGACACGCGGCTGCTCGCGCAGGCGCGGCTGCGTCTCGCCACCGACAATCCGGGCAGTCCGAACATTCAGGCCGGCCTGCAAAGATATCCGGTCTATGCCACGTTCGGCGGCACCTTCGGCTTCGACCAGAATTTCAACCGCCTGCAGGTTTCCGGCGGCGCCACCGTCGACCGCACCGCCTATACCTATTCCAAGCTCACCGACGGCACCTCGACCAGCAACGACGATCGCAACTTCAACCAGTTCGGCGGTGTCGGCCGCGTCAGCTACGATCTGATGCCGGGCTTGAAGCCGTTCGTGGAAGCGCAGGCCGATAGCCGCGTGCATGATCTGAGACTCGACCGCAGCGGCTTCGCGCGCGATTCCACCGGCGGCTACGTCAAGGGCGGCACCAGTTTCGAATTCTCGCGGCTGCTCACCGGCGAAATCGCGGTCGGTTACGCCGCGCGCGACTATGTCGACAGCCGCCTCAACCGCCTCGAAGGCCTGCTGACCTCGGCTTCATTGACCTGGACGGCGACACCGCTGACAACAGCCAAATTCTATTCCGACACCACGATCACCGAGACCACGCTGCCCGGCGTATCCGGCGTGCTGACGCACATCTACACCGTTGAAGTCGACCATGACTTCCGCCGCTGGCTGACCGCGATCGGCAAGTTCACCTGGGGCACGCTCGACTACCAGGGCGACAACCGCAAGGACAAGATCTACACGGTGTCCGGCGACCTCATCTACAAGATGAACCGCAATCTCTGGGTCAAGGGCACGGTCCGCCGCGATTGGCTGGATTCAAACCTCCCCGGCAACAGCACCGCCGCCACCATCGTCATGCTCGGCGTGCGTCTGCAGCACTAGGCTTTATCTCTTCGCTTGTGTGCTCGAGTCGAGGCAGGGAACTATGACACACTGCTAATCGGTTGTGTGACAGTGTCACACCCACTAGCGCTTGACCGCGGAGCAAAGCAGCCCCACTCTGTCCGCCTTACAGAAGGAGTCTCAATGGCCCAGCGCAAGACCGCGTCTCGCAGCATTTTATCGCGAACACTGGCTACGATTATTCTCGTTGGCATTTATTGTTTCAGCATCGTCGGTGTGACGGCGCTGATGGTTGGAGGATCGACGACGGCTGCGTACGCGCAGCGCGGTAATCGTGGCGGAGGCCGCGGCCGAGGTTCCAGCCGCGGCGGTCGCGGTCACCGCGGTTACCACCACGGTTACCGTGGCCGGGGTCGCGGTTATGGTCGTGGCCGTGGCTATGGTTACGGCGGCGGCTACTCCGCCTGCTACTATGTTGCTGGCGTTCGGGTCTGTCCGTAACACCGACATTCCGCAAAAGTGACATCTTCAAGAATGGTGCAGTGTGCGAGGGCACGTTGCACCATTTTTGATTCCTTGCCGTTCAATTGCGGCCGGCTCCGCTTACCGCGGCAGTGTGGTCGATCCCATCAGATACTGGTCGATGGCGCGGGCGCAGAGGCGCCCCTCGCGGATCGCCCACACCACCAACGACTGGCCACGGCGCATGTCGCCGGCGGAGAACACGTTCGGCACTGACGTCTGGTAGTCGGTCAGGTTGGCGCGAACGTTACCGCGCTGGTCGAGGTCGACGCCGAGCGTCTTCAGCATGCCGTCATGGACCGGATGCACGAAGCCCATCGCCAACAGCACCAGCTGCGCGTCGAGTTCGAATTCGGTGCCGGCGATCGGCTGGAATTTTTCGTTGACCTGCACGCAATGCAGCTTCTGCACCTTGCCGTCGACGCCCGAGAATTTTTGCGTCAGCACCGCGAATTCACGGCGGGCGCCTTCGGCCTGGCTCGATGACGTTCGCATTTTCAACGGCCAGTTCGGCCAGGTCAGGCCCTTGTTTTCGTGCTCGGGCGGCGCCGGCATGATCTCGAGCTGGGTCACGGACTTCGCGCCCTGCCGGAACGACGTGCCGATGCAGTCCGAACCGGTGTCGCCACCGCCGATCACGACGACATGCTTGCCGCCGGCGAGGATGTCCGCGGCCGCCCCGAGCGGCTCGGAGGAGACGCGGCGGTTTTGTTGCGGCAGGAAATCCATCGCGAAGTGGATGCCGTCGAGGTCGCGGCCCGGGATCGGCAGATCGCGGCCGGCTTCGGCGCCGCCGGTCAGGGCCACCGCGTCGTATTGCCGATGCAACTCGCGCGGATCGATCGCGCCCGGCGAAGAGCCGCCGACATGGACACCGTAGTGGAAGGTGACGCCCTCGGCTTCCATCTGCGCCACGCGGCGGTCGATGATGTGCTTTTCCATCTTGAAATCGGGAATGCCGTAGCGGAGCAGGCCGCCGGCCTTGGCGAATTTCTCGTAGACATGGACGTCATGGCCGGCGCGCGCGAGCTGCTGCGCGACGGCAAGGCCCGCAGGCCCGGAACCAACGATCGCGACCTTCTTGCCGGTCTTGCTGGGGGCAATTTCCGGCTTCAGCCAGCCATTGTCCCAGGCGCGATCGACGATCGCGCATTCGATGGTCTTGATGGTGACCGGGTTGTCGTCGATGTTGAGCGTGCAGGACGCCTCGCACGGCGCCGGGCAGATGCGGCCGGTGAACTCCGGGAAATTGTTGGTCGAGTGCAGATTGCGCGAGGCTTCTTCCCAATTGTCCTGATAGACGAGGTCGTTGAAATCAGGGATCTGGTTGTTGACCGGGCAGCCCGGCGTGCCCGGCTGAACCGAGCCGGTGCCGTGGCAATAGGGAATGCCGCAATTCATGCAGCGCGCGGCCTGGTCGCGGGTGTCTTTCTCGCTCAGCGGAATGACGAATTCGCGATAGTGCTGCAAGCGGTCGGCGACGGGCGCATATTTGCGGTCGTGCCGGTCGATTTCCAGAAAACCTGTGATCTTGCCCATTAAACCCAACGTTCCTGCAACTTAAGCTTCGTCGTCTTCATCGTGCTCGTCATCCCCAGGGTGCGCGCTCTTGCGCGCCTCGAAGGATAAATTTGTCGTCCCAGCCGTCCTTCGAGGCCCGAGCTTCGCTCGGGCACCTCAGGACGACGGCGTCGCCCAGTCTACGCCCCGATCGCGATTTTCGGCTCGGCGTCGGCGTTCGCCTTCAATTCCTTCAGCGCGCGGCGGTATTCCACCGGCATTACCTTGCGGAATTTCGGCAGCCAGGTCTTCCAGTCGGCGAGGATCTCTTCCGCCCTCTTCGAACCGGTCAGCTTGGCGTGGCGCGTGATCAGGACGTGCAGCCGCTCGACGTCGGAGTCGAGCAAGTTCTGGAACACGTCGACCCTGCCATGCGCTTCGAGATCGCCGGAGTGATTATAGGTGCCGGCGTTGATCAGTTCCTCCGACAGCACCGGCTCGAGCTCGACCATGGAGAGGTTGCACAGCTTCTCGAAGTCGCCGGCCTCGTCCAGCACATAGGCGATGCCGCCGGACATGCCGGCTGCGAAGTTGCGCCCGGTCTTGCCCAGCACCACAACGATGCCGCCGGTCATGTATTCGCAGCAATGGTCGCCGGCGCCTTCGACGACCGCGACCGCGCCGGAGTTACGCACCGCGAAGCGCTCGCCGGCGATGCCGCGGAAATAGCATTCACCCTCGATCGCGCCGTACATCACGGTGTTGCCGACGATGATGGACTCTTCCGGCACGATGCCGGAATTGCGCGGTGGCTTGACGATGATGCGGCCGCCCGACAGGCCCTTGCCGACATAGTCGTTGCCTTCGCCCTCAAGCTCGAAGGTGACGCCGCGCGTCAGCCAGGCGCCGAACGCCTGGCCCGCGGTGCCCTTGAGGCTGACCTGGATGGTGTCGAGCGGCAGGCCGGCATGACCGTAGATTTTGGCCAGCGTGCCCGACAGCATCGCACCGGCCGAGCGGTCGGTGTTGTTGATCTCCTCGTCGATTTTCACCGGCGCGCCGCGGTCGATGGCGGCCTGCGCCTTCTCGATCAGGCGGCGGTCGAGCACGGCTTCCAGATGATGGTCCTGGCTCTCGGCGTGGTAGATCTTCTGGCCGGGCTGCTCCTTCTGGCGCACGAACAGTTTTGAGAAGTCGAGGCCCTTGGCCTTCCAGTGCGCCACCAGCGTGGACTGGTCGAGCATCTGGGTCTGGCCGACCATCTCGTTGAAGGTTCGGTAGCCGAGCTGGGCCATGATCTCGCGGACTTCCTCGGCGACGAAGAAGAAGTAGTTGATGACGTGCTCGGGCTGGCCGGTGAAGCGCTTGCGCAGCACCGGATCCTGCGTTGCGACGCCGACCGGGCAGGTGTTGAGATGACACTTGCGCATCATGATGCAGCCGGCCGCGATCAAGGGCGCGGTGGCAAAGCCGAATTCGTCGGCGCCGAGCAGCGCGCCGATCACGACGTCACGTCCGGTGCGGAAGCCGCCGTCGACCTGCACCACGATGCGGCTGCGCAGCCGCTCGCGCACCAGCGTCTGGTGGGTTTCGGCAAGGCCGATTTCCCACGGAGAGCCTGCGTGCTTGATCGAGGTCAGCGGCGACGCGCCGGTGCCGCCCTCAAAACCTGCGATCGTCACGTGGTCGGCGCGCGCCTTGGCAACGCCGGCGGCCACGGTGCCGACACCGATCTCGGAGACCAGCTTGACCGAGACCTGACCGTCCGGATTGACGTTCTTGAGGTCGTAGATCAGCTGCGCCAGATCCTCGATCGAATAGATGTCGTGGTGCGGCGGCGGCGAGATCAGGCCGACGCCCGGCGTCGAATGCCGGACGCGCGCGATCACGGCGTCGACCTTGTGGCCGGGCAATTGGCCGCCTTCGCCGGGCTTGGCGCCCTGCGCCATCTTGATCTGCATCATGTCGGAGTTGACGAGGTACTCCGTCGTCACGCCGAACCGGCCGGAGGCGACCTGCTTGATCGCCGAGCGCATCGAATCGCCGTTCGGCATCGGCTTGAAGCGATCGGCCTCTTCGCCGCCTTCGCCGGTGTTGGACTTGCCGCCGATCCGGTTCATCGCGATCGCCAGCGTCGTGTGCGCCTCGCGCGAGATCGAGCCGAAGCTCATCGCGCCGGTAGCGAAGCGCTTGACGATGTCCTTGGCGGGCTCGACCTGGTCGAGCTTGATCGGCTTGCGCTTCTCGTCCTCGGCGGACTTGATCCGGAACAGGCCGCGCAGCGTCAATAGCCGCTCGGATTGCTCGTTGAGGATCTTGGCGAACGCCTTGTAGCGCTCCAGTGAATTGCCGCGCGCGGCATGCTGCAGCATCGAGACCGATTCAGCGGTCCAGGCGTGGTCCTCGCCGCGGGTGCGGTAGGCATATTCGCCGCCGACATCGAGCGCGGTCTTGTAGACCTGCGCGTCGCCGAACGCATCGCTGTGACGGCGGCAGGTCTCCTCGGCGATTTCGGCAAGACCCACGCCTTCGACGCGGGTATGGGTGCCGGCGAAATACTTGGCGATAAAATCTGCCTTAAGGCCGACGGCGTCGAAAATCTGCGCGCCGCAATAGGACTGGTAGGTCGAGATGCCCATCTTGGACATCACCTTCAAGAGGCCCTTGCCGATCGACTTGATGTAGCGCTTGACGATCTCGTAATCGTCGAGCGAGCCGGGCAGGCGGTCCTTCATCGCGATGATGGTTTCGAACGCCAGATACGGGTTGATCGCTTCGGCGCCATAGCCGGCGAGGCACGCAAAGTGATGCACTTCGCGCGGTTCGCCGGATTCCACCACGAGGCCGACCGAGGTGCGCAGGCCCGTGCGGATCAGATGATGGTGCACGGCGGCGCAGGCCAGCAGCGAGGGGATCGGAATCCGGTCCGAGCCCGCCATGCGGTCGGACAGGATGATGATGTTGACGCCTTCGCGCACCGCGCCTTCGGCGCGCGCGCAGAGTTCGTCGAGCACTTGTTCGAGGCCGGCCGCGCCGAAGCCGGCATGGAACGTCGTGTCGAGCGTGCGCGACTTGAAATGGCTGTCGGCAACGTCGGAGATCGAGCGGATCTTTTCCAGATCCGCGTCGGTCAGGATCGGCTGGCGCACTTCGAGACGCTTGGTCGAAGCGAGGCCCTGCAGGTCGAACAGGTTCGGCCGCGGCCCGATGATCGAGACCAGGCTCATCACAAGTTCTTCGCGGATCGGATCGATCGGCGGGTTGGTGACCTGCGCGAAGTTCTGCTTGAAGTAGGTGAACAGCGGCTTCGGCCGGTCCGACAGCGCCGAGATCGGGGTGTCGTTGCCCATCGAGCCCGCGGCCTCTTCGCCGGTCGAGGCCATCGGCGTCATCAGGATGGTGACGTCTTCTTGGCTATAGCCGAACGCCTGCTGCCGGTCGAGCAGCGGCAGGTTGGAGCGCATGCCCTTGCTCGAGGCGGCGGGCAATTCCTCGAGCTGGATCTGGGTGCGATGCAGCCAGTCGCTGTAGGGGTGGCTCTTGGCCAGATCAGCCTTGATTTCGTCGTCGGGAATGAGGCGGCCCTGTTCGAGGTCGACCAGCAGCATCTTGCCGGGCTGCAGCCGCCACTTGGTGATGATCTGGTCCTCGGGGATCTTGAGCACGCCCATTTCGGACGCCATCACGATGCGATCGTCCTTGGTAACGAGATAGCGCGCCGGCCGCAGTCCGTTGCGGTCCAGCGTTGCGCCGATCTGGCGGCCGTCGGTGAAGGCGATCGCGGCGGGGCCGTCCCACGGCTCCATCATCGCGGCGTGATATTCGTAGAAGGCGCGGCGCGTCTCATCCATCAGGGGGTTGCCGGCCCAGGCTTCCGGAATCATCATCATCACGGCGTGCGGCAGCGAGTAGCCGCCCTGCACCAGGAATTCGAGCGCGTTGTCGAAACAGGCGGTGTCGGACTGGCCTTCATAAGAAATCGGCCACAGCCTGGAGATGTCCTTGCCGTACAGTTCCGAATGCACCGAGGCCTGCCGCGCCGCCATCCAGTTGACGTTGCCGCGCAGCGTGTTGATTTCGCCGTTATGGGCGATCATCCGGTAGGGATGCGCCAGCGACCAGGCCGGGAAGGTGTTGGTCGAAAAGCGCTGATGCACCAGCGCCAGCGCGCTCTCGAAATCCGGTTCGTGCAGATCGGGATAATACTTGCCGAGCTGGTCGGCGAGGAACATGCCCTTGTAGATCACGGTCCGGCACGACATCGAGACCGGGTAATAGCCGGCAAGGCCGCGATCGCGGCGCTGATAGATCGCCTGCGAGATCGACTTGCGCAGGATATAGAGCCGGCGCTCGAAATCATCCTCGGTCTTGGTCGCGCCGTTGCGGCCGATGAACACCTGCATGCAGGATGGTTCGGTCGGCTTGACGGTTTCGCCGAGCGAGGAATTGTCGGTCGGCACGTCGCGCCAGCCGAGCAGCGTCAGGCCTTCGTTCTTGATCTGGTCGGCGATGATGCTCTGGATGACTTTGCGCCACGCCGTCTCCTTCGGCAGGAACAACGCACCGATCGCATACTCGCCGGGCTTCGGCAGCTTGAAGCCGATCTCGGCGGCCTTGCGCGCGAAGAACGCGTGCGGGATCTGCACCAGGATGCCGGCGCCGTCGCCGGCGCGCGGATCGGCGCCCACGGCGCCGCGATGTTCGAGGTTGCAGAGAATGTTGATCGCGTCGTCGACGATCTGATGCGACTTCCGGCCCTTGATATTGGCGATGAAGCCGACGCCGCAGGAATCCTTTTCGAGGCTCGGATCGTAGAGGCCTTCAGCCGGCGGACGCCAGCTCCACTCGCGCTGAGGCTCGGTATGATACGCGGCGTCGTCCGGTTTCGAGATAGCGGTCGCCGACAGCGTTTCTGTCACGATGTTTTCGCGCTCGAATTCCGACCCGCTCATCTTAGTCCTCTCAATCAGGTCAAGGGCCTTAACTGTCACCGGCGCACCTTGGGCGCTTGCGGCACCCACCGGGCCACCGCTCGTCCGCCGCGAGCCGAGATTTCCTAAATTCAGGCTTGGGCGTTCAACGTCCCTGAGGAACGGCCTTGCCTGTACTTGCCTGGAGCTCGAGGCCGCCAGGCTTTCGTTGCAATCCCTGTGCCGGGAATGCCCACAATTGAGACAGTGATGCTGTCCTAACTCCCGACCATGCCAAATTTTTCTCTATCACACAAGCGCGTGAAAGTCCCTGCCCGCATGGCTGATCCGTGCCTGTAACCGGCGAAACACACTGCCCCGGCTTGCCGAAACATACTGCCCCGGATTTGGGGCAAACGCGCCGCGATCCGGCCCAAGGACCGCCGAATTTCACAATGAAATTCGGTTCCGGGACGGCCGGGCAAGAGAGCGAACACGCTCCAGGCAGGGGCTAACAGGAGCAATGGATGATGAAGTTCTTCACAGGATGGGTTTTTGCGGCGGGAATGGTTCTCGCCACAACGGCCGCGCAGGCGCAGGTACCGGCGCCTTACGAGGCCGGACGCTCGCCCTATTATTCGGTATCCGACATTGGCGACCCCTATTATGCGCCGCCCCGTTATGCGCCACCGGCGCAATACCCCCCGCCGCCGGCCTATCCCGGGCCGCGTTACGGCTATGGGCAGGGGCCGATGCTGCTGCCGCCGACCGAGGTCTACACCGTGCTGCGCGAGAGCGGGTTTTCGCCGCTCGGCATCCCGCAGCAACGCGGCCTCGTTTACACGATTTCGGTGATCGACCGGGGCGGCGATGACGGCCGCCTGATCATCGACGCGCGCACCGGCCGGATCATCCGCTTCATACCGGCGCACCGGATGGGCGATAATTTCAACGACGATCTGACCATGAATTACGGCCCGCCCGGACCGCTGCCGCCGACCCATGTCCGGGGCGCGCCGCGGTCCCCGAAGCCGGCCCCGCAGGTCGCCAGCCGCACGGTGCCGGTGCCGAAGCCGAGCCCGCTCGCGGCGGCCGCCAAGCCGGCCGCCGCTGTCGTACCGGCGGCCAAGCCGGTGGCCGCCGCCCAACCAGCCACCGTCGAGCCCGCGGCCAAGCCCGCAACCGCGGCGGAACCGGTGCAGCAATCGGCGGCAGCTCAGCCGAAATCGGCTGAGGCGCAAACGCCGCCGCCCGCGGCCGTGACGACAGGTGCGGTCCAGGCCAAGCCGGTACCGCAGATCGCCCCGACCCAGGACATGCCCAACGTGCAGGGGCTGGAGTAGAGACCAAACCGCAGCGGCGCTTGCTGATCCCTCCCTCATATGCGCGGGGAGGGATCAGGCGAGCGGCCGGCTATTCCTTATGACCCGCCGCCGCGAGGATCAGGTCGGCGATCTCCTTCGGATGCGACACCAGCGACAGATGACCCGCGTCCAGTTCGACCGTGGTCGCCTTCATGCGCTTGGCCAGAAACCGCTCGAGGTCGGGATTAATGGTCTGGTCCTGCCTGGAGACCGCATACCATGACGGTTTGGAGTGCCAGGCGGCCACGGTGGTGCGTCCCGCAAACAGGGAAACGGCGGTCGGCTCCTGTACCGCGTAGAGCACCTCCGCCTTTTTCGGCTCCACGCCGTTGGCGAAATATTTCAGGAACGAATCCTCCGACAATTTGGTGAAGCCGTCATGTTCCCGGATCCCGGCGCGCACCGGCCCGGCCGGGAATTTTCCGGAGAGCGCGACAAAATCCTCGCCCGCATCAGGGCCGCGCGCGGCGACATAGACCAGCGCCGATACTTTCGGATCCGTGCCGGTCTCGCTGATCACGGTGCCGCCCCAGGAATGCGCGACCAGCACCGTCGGCCCGTCCTGCATCGCCAGCGCGCGTCGGGTCGCGGCGACGGAATCGGCGAGCGACGTCAGCGGATTCTGTACGGCGGTGACCTTCAGCCCCGCGGCCTGCAGATAGGGGATGACTTCCGACCAGCTCGAACCGTCCGCCCACGCCCCGTGCACCAGCACGACATTGCGCGCCACCGGCGTCGCTGCCTCGGCCTGCGCCGGGAGTGTGCCAAGCGATCCCGCAAATGCCGTGACCGCGAGCGCCGTTACCAGTTGAACCATCTTCATCGAACCTGCTCCGAGATTTTTTCAGCGTGATGCGCTGCCCATGATTGGAGTTTCGATGCGCGGGGCGTGACGTTACGGCGCTCACGGCGGTGTGAATTTCTCTGAGTTTCGATGGCGTCATTCCGGGGCGCGCAAAGCGCGAACTTCAGATGCGAAATTGCGCATCTGAAGTCTGGTCCTCCGAACCATCCCGGAATGACTGCGCCAACAAAAAACGCCCCGGTTTCCCGGGGCGTTTTCGCGTTCAGCCAATATCTGCTGAAAGCCTGATCGCGTTAGGCCGCAACCGCCGAGCTGTCGACGACCCGCGGGGTTTGGGAGCCGTTGCTGATCGGAATGCTGCGCGGCTTCTTGGCCTCGGGAATCTCGCGGACGAGATCGACGTGGAGCAGGCCGTGCTCGAGCGAGGCGTTCTTGACCTGCACGAAATCGGCAAGCTGGAAGGCGCGTTCGAAGGCGCGCGCGGCGATGCCGCGGTACAGCACTTCGGATTTGTCCTGGCCGTTCTCGTTGGCAGACTTCTCGCCCTTGATCGTCAGCGTGTTTTCCTTGGCGACGATCGAAAGCTCGCCTTGCGAGAAGCCGGAGACCGCGACGCTGATGCGGTAGGCGTTCTCGCCGGTGCGCTCGATGTTGTAGGGGGGATAACCGGGGCTGCCGTCTGACGCTGCCTGGTCGAGCAGGGAGAAGAAGCGGTCGAAGCCGACGGTGGAACGATAAAACGGGGCGAGATCGTAGGTACGCATAGGGTAGTCCTCCATTGAGCGACTGTTTCAATTAACCCGCCCGCCATCGGGCCGGGCTTTCGTCCATGTGCAGCCATGTGTTTTGAAGCCAAAACACGAAATGTTCGGGTTCCCGAAACACTGGTAGCGGCCTGCACAGAAATGATATGGGAGGGGCCGAACACCGTTCAAGAGGGGCCGATTCGAGCCTCTTTTTGCCAGCCCGCCTTGATTTCCATTCCTCCTTTCCTAGCCGGTTCCCCGTCCATGACGCTCGTCTCGATCCCTGCCAATCCGGTTCCGGAGGATGTCGTCAGCGGCACCATCAAGACGCCCGACGGCGCTGAACTGCGCTTTGCACGCTGGGCGCCGCCGGCGGGCCGCAAGGGCACCGTCTGCGTCTTCACCGGCCGCAGCGAGCAGATCGAGAAATATTTCGAGACGGTGCGCGACCTGCGCGATCGCGGGTTCGCGGTGGCGATGATCGACTGGCGCGGCCAGGGTCATTCCTCGCGGCGCTTGCGCGATCCACGCAAGGGTTATGTCCGCGATTTCTCCGATTTCGAGATCGACGTCGAAACCTTCGTGCAGCAGGTGGTGCTGCCCGATTGCCCGCCGCCCTATTTCGCGCTGGCGCATTCGATGGGCGGTGCGGTGATGCTGCGCGTCGCGCATGCGGGAAAACGCTGGTTCGACCGCATGGTGCTGTCGGCGCCGATGATCGATCTGCCGGGAAGCCGGACCTCGTTTGTGGCGCGCACAATGTTGCGGGTGCTGCGGCTCGCAGGCCAGGGCGGCCGTTACGTGCCTGGAGGCAGCGACGCGCTGACCGGCACCGAGTCCTTCATCAACAATCCCTTCACCAGCGATCCCGTGCGCTTTGCCCGCAACGCCGCGATCCTGGAAGAAGACCCGACGCTGGGCATCGGCTCGCCGACCGTCGCCTGGGCCGACACGGCGTTTCGCGCGATGCACGGCTTTCGCGCGTCGAACTATCCTTCCGAAATCCGCCAGCCCATCCTGATGCTGGCCGCCAGCAGCGACACCATCGTCTCGACCGCGGCGATCGAGGAATTCGCCTATCATTTGCGCGCCGGCTCGCATCTGGTGATCGCCGGGTCCAAGCACGAGATCCTGCAGGAGCAGGACCGCTACCGCTCGCAATTCTGGGCCGCGTTCGACGCCTTCGTACCGGGCACGCCGCTGTTTAAATAGTTGCTTGCCCTGATTTGATCCGGTTCAATCGGACGCGAACCGCGCTGGCGATATTTCGAGTCTGGAGGTGCCATCATGATTCGTGGAAGCTGCCTGTGCGGCGCGGTCAGGTTTGAAGTCGATAAAGTGCGATCGATCACACACTGCCATTGTGCCAATTGCCGCAAGCTTACCGGCGCAGCATTCGCAACATACGCTCATGTCGAAGTGGACAAGTTCCGATTTTCGGCAGGCGAGGACATGACCGTGCGCTATGAATCCGCACCCGGCAGTTTCCGCTATCGTTGCAAGATCTGCGGTTGCCTGACGCCAGGCAAGGCAAGCTATCTGGAGACGGTCAGTATCCCCGCCGGTTTGTTCGACGACGATCCCAAGGTTCGGCCGCGCCTGCACGTATTTACGTCGTCGCGTGCGCCCTGGTGGACGATTCATGACGACTTGCCCCAGCATGAAAAATGGGTTCCGGGCTACGGGCCGAAGCCGTAGCGAATGCGTGGCCAGCCGCAGCGGCCGTCGGTAGTTATCTTCCGGCCTGTGGCTTCGGCAGCCGCGCCGTGATCCGCTCGGGCAACCGCCGCTCCACGAAGAGGGTCCTGACTTCCGCCACGCTGAGGTAGCGCGTCTCGCCGTCGCCCTTGCCGAGTATGTCGAGCAGGACCGGCCATTCGCCCTTCATCATGATCGGATAGGTCCAGCGCGCCTTATCGCCGTCGCGCTTCAGATTGTCCGCCATGAAGGTCTCGATCTGCTTGGCGTTCAGCCCGGGCTCGGTGCCGCCATCGGGATTACGGTATTCCTGGCCGAAGCTCGCGAAGCGTTCGATCTGCTCCAGATTGACCTGTCCATCGACTTCGAGGATGCGGGAGCCGGCGCCATGCTTGTCGAGCGGGCCGTTGCGCAATTCATCGAGAATTGCGCCTGATGTCACGCTCCTCAAGGGGTGGCCGTTTGCGATCATCGCAATTCCGTAGGTGAGCACCTTCGCCCGGATCAAACCCATTCCGGTTTTGCCGCTCGCCAGCCCGATGTCTTCGGTCAGCGTGCCGAGCGGCACGATGCGGCCGTCGACATAGCCGTTCGCGACCAGCGCGCGCAGGAACGGGCAGGGATTATTCCTGGAGACGGCGATCTGCGTGGCCGGTGCTTGGTCTGGCATGGATCCAATCCTGAAAAGGCAGCGAATATGAAAAAGACAATCGGCCTCGGTCTGAAGGGGAATGGATTCGAAAAGGGAATCCGCCGGTCGTGTACTACTTCAGGGTGCAAACGATTTTCGCCGGATTCGAAGCCGTGTCAACCAGCGGCCGAAGGCGCGCCGGCCGGGATGACAATATGGCGCAAAGCAACGCGGCCGCTTCAGGAATCGGCAGCAAGCTTCGGCGCCGACTCGACGAGCGTCAATCTGGTGGAGGGAACGCCGGCCTTCAGCAGGCCGTCGCGGTAATGGGCGATGTCGTCGGGCCGTTTCCAATGGAAATTGCTCAAATGGCGTTCGACGGTAAAGCTCGGATAATTGTGCAGCAGGACCTCGGTGGCGTTGGCCGCTTCCTCGGCGCGCCCGAGCTGGGCGAGTGCGGCCGCCCGGATCGCGAGCGCCTGAAGATGATTGGGGTTGAGATACAGCTGTTCGCGCGCCCAGGACAGCGACGCGTCATATTGGCCGACGAGGTAATGGGCGAACGCATTCACCCCTGCCCATTGATATCGGGGGTCGGAATTGCCGCGCTGCGCCGCCATCGAGATCAGTTCGATGGCCTGGCGATGGTCGCCTGCGTAAAAATAACAGAAGCCGAGAACACCACGGGCGCCCATGTCGTAGGGGTTCAGCCCGACCGCCCGGTTCGCGGCATCCATGGAGACCTCGTGATGCCCTTCCAGGGCGTGCAGATAGGCGACGATCTGGAAGGCAAAGGACGAGCGCGGATCAAGCCTGACGCTGCTCTCGGCCAGATCCATCGCCGTGGTCCACAATTCGCGCGTGCTCTTGATCCATCCGAACTGGATGCTCTGCATCATGATGGTGGCGAGATAGGCGCGGGCGATCGACAGCGTCGGATCGAGCGCGATCGCCTCCCTGAACAGGCCGATCGAGGTTTCGAAATCGGCTTTGGTCTGCAGGTAATAATAGGAAAGCCCCTTGAGGAAGCGGTCCCATGCGGTCAGGTCGTTCGACGACGGCCGGGGAGGGGCGGAAGCCTCGGCCCGGTAGATCTCGGCCGCGATCGCCGCCGACAGGCTGGTGGTGATCTCGTCCTGCATCGCGAACAGGTCGCCCATGTCGCGGTCGTAGCGGCCGGTCCATAATTGCTCGCCGTTCTCGGGCGCGATCAGCTCGGCGGTGACGCGGATCTTGCTGCCGGCGCGGCGCACCGAGCCCTGGATCAGGTAGCTCGCGTCGATCTCGCGCGCGATCAGGCGCGTGCTCAGGTTCTTGCCCTTGAAGGAGAACGTCGAGTTGCGGCTCAGCACCCGGTAGAACGATTGCAGCGACAATGCGTGGATCAGGTCCTCGGTGAGGCCGTCGGAGAAATACTCGTCGGCGCTCTCGCTCAGATTGGCGAACGGCAGCACGCCGACGATCGCGGTCCGGTACTGCGCAGGCAGGTTCGCGGGATCCCTCGCCTCGCGGCTACGGTGGTCGGCGCCCTCAGGCTCCCAGGACCAGACGCTGACCGGCTCCTCGATGTTCTTGAACCGGTGCGGGCCGGCATCGATGAAGGGCACGCTGAGGCGCTTGCCGGCCTCGCCATAGGCCTTGCCCGACACCGCCACGCCGCCCGGGGCGGCCACCGATTCGAGCCGGACGGCGATGTTGACGTCGTCGCCGAACACCTCGTCCTCGTCGGCCATCACGTCGCCCATATGGATGCCCATACGGAATTGCATCACACGGTCGGTGGGCAAATGATGGTTTCGTTCGGCCATCATCATCTGCATCGCGACCGCGGCCTCGATGGCGCCGACGATGCTGGGAAACTCCAGCAGGAAGCCATCGCCGGTGTTCTTCACCAGACGGCCGCCATGGTTGAGGATGATCGGGTAGATCGCGGTGCGGTGAGCCTTGAAGGTGGCATGCGTGCCCGCCTCGTCGGCTCCCATCATGCGGGAATAGCCGGCGACATCAGCGCAAACGATGGCGGCTAGCCGTCTTTCCATGTATCCCTAAAACTCCCGCGCTTGCATACCACTATGCGGTCGGCCAAGCGATTCCAATGATTATTAAATACGCTGTATCTGGCGGAAGGCCGATCCAGAAGTGATAGTAACGCAATCCAATTGCGATTGGCATGCGCTGGACCAATGGATTGTCACGAGGGAACTGGTCAAAATCATGGGCGAGCTGCTCGGCATAAACGAACTCTGGTTGTTCATCCTCTCGGGGTTGCTGCTTAATGTCACGCCGGGGCCCGATACCGCCTACATCATCGGCCGCAGCATCCAGTTGGGCTGGCGCGGCGGGGCGGCGGCCGCGCTCGGCATCTGCAGTGGCTGTCTGGTTCACGTGTTCGGTGCCGCGATTGGCCTCTCCGCGCTGCTGATGACGTCGGCGGCGGCCTTTACGGTCCTGAAGCTGGTCGGCGCGGCCTATCTGGTGTTTACGGGCCTCCAGATGCTGCTGTCGCGCGCGGCCCCAATTGCTGAAGCAGCCGTGCAGGAGGGGACGGTCTCGCTGCGCCGCGTGTTCTGGCAGGGGGCCTTGACCAACGTCCTCAATCCCAAGGTCGCACTGTTCTTCCTGGCGTTCCTGCCACAATTCGTAGCCGCCGATTCGCCGCACAAGACGGCGGCCTTCCTGGCCCTCGGCCTGATCTTCATCTTCAATGGCACGCTGTGGTGCCTCGGCGTCGCAGCCTTTGCGTCGAAGGCCGCCTCCCGCATCAGGCACTCCCAGCGCGTGATCGCCTGGATCAACCGCGTGCTCGGCGGGATGTTTATCTATCTCGGGATTCGCGTGGCGATGCTGCAGACCCGCTGATCTACCCCATTTGGGTGAGGCGCCTTTCAAGCCAGTTCGCGTCAGGAAAACGCGTCAAAGCAAGATAGCTGGAACCTGGTTCTGATCCAGCCAGAACCGGGTTCTAGCCGTGAATTTTCAGAAACCCGCCGACGGCGAGATAGAGCCCGAGGAAGATCATCGCGATCAGGAACCAGCGGCGGAACACGTCCGGCTGCATCCGCGTTCGCACCGCCTGGCCGATGAACATGCCGGCAAAGGACGCCGCCATCGCCACCGCGCCCGGCAGCGCGGTTGCGGCCGTCAGCAGGCCCGCCGCGGTGATGTTGAAGGCGAGCGCCACGGTGGCGACCGTGAAGAACACGCCGAGCGCCTGCACCAGTTCGTCCTTCTGCATGCCGATCGCCTGCATGAACGGCATTGACGGGATGACCTGAACGCCGGTCGCGGCCGAGATCACGCCGGTGACAAGGCCGACGATGCCGCCGATCCACTTCTCGTCGCGTTGCGCGACCTTGAAGCTGAATTTGCACAGGCCGACGATGGCATAGATCACCAGCAGCACGCCGAGGATGACGGTGCCATAGGCCGCATAGGGCCCGGTCAAGAGCCCGCCGTTGAGCCAGATGCCGATCACGGTGCCGACCATCAGCGGCCACAGCCGCCGCATGATGTCGCGCAGATAAGGGCCGCCGAAGGTCTGCCAGATGTTGGTGACGATCGCCGGAACGATCACGATCGCGATCGCCTGGCCGGGCGGCATCGTTACCGCGAGCAGCCCCATCGACACCGTCGGCAGGCCGAGCCCGATGACGCCCTTGATGAAACCGGCGAGCAGGAACGCGGCCGCAATGAGAATGAGCATGGAATCGATCATGCGGCCACATTGACCGATCGTGCTATCAGGCACAATCTGGAGATTACGGAGACAGCATTCGGCTACGCCGAAGGCAGATATCGGAATTCGTGATGCGCTTCGATCTGGTCGACCTACAGCTCTTCATCGCGGTGGCCGAGACGCGCAGCATCACCAATGGCGCGAACCGCGTGCATCTGGCGCTGGCCTCGGCCAGCGCGCGCATCAAGGGCCTGGAAGCCGCGCTCGGCGTGTCACTGCTGCAGCGTGGCCGCCGCGGCGTCGAACTGACGCCGGCCGGCGAAAGCCTGCTCGATCATGCTCGCATCGTCATGCACAATGTGGACGCGATGCGCGGCGATCTCGCCGCGTTCTCGCGCGGCGTCAAGGCCACCGTCCGCTTCCTCGCCAACACCTCCGGCCTGTCGGAATATCTGCCGAAGGCGCTGGCCGCGTTCCTGAGCCAGCATCCGCATATTTCGATCGACGTCGAGGAGCGCGAAAGCGCCGACATCGCGCGGGCCATCGCCAGCGGCGCCGCTCATCTGGGGCTCGCCGCCGAACACGCGCTGCCCGACGGCATCGAGCGGATCCCCTACAGCGAAGACCGCCTGGTGCTGGTCACCGCGCGCCAGGACGAACTGTCGAACCGGCGGCAGGTCGATTTCCGCGAGGTGGTGGAGCGGGATTTCGTCGGCCTGATCACTTCGAGCGCGCTGCACGCCCATGTCACCGGCCACGCCGCGCGGCTCGGTGCACGCTTGCGGTTTCGCGCCCGGCTCAACAATTTCGATGCGATCGGGCAGATGGTTTCTGCCGGCATCGGTGTCGCCGTGATGCCGGAAGTAGCGGCCAGGCGCTGCGCGCGGTCGATGAAGATCAGCGTCGTCAGGATCAGGGATCCCTGGGCCAACCGCAGACTTGCGATCTGCGCCCGCAGTTTCAAGTCGCTGCCGAAGCCGGCGCAGCAGTTGGTGGAACATCTGCGCAGGATGGCGCCGAAGTAATTTGGAGAAAGAGAATGCTCAAGGTCTGGGGACGCCGCAGTTCATTCAACGTCCAGAAAGTCATGTGGCTGATCGGTGAGCTTGTACTCGCGCATGAACATATCGATGCCGGCGGCTCGGCGGGCGGACTCGATGCGCCGGCGTTTCTGGCGATGAACCCGCACGGCCGCATTCCCGTCGTCAAGGACGGCGAGACCATTGTGTGGGAATCGCATGCGATCCTCCGATATCTGGCCGCGCGCCACGGCGCTGGTCGATTCTGGTCAGATGATCCCGTCGTCCGTGCCGCCGTCGACGGCTGGATGGATTGGTCGCAAACCGCGCTGCAACCGGATTTCCTCACCGGTGTGTTCTGGGGATTTTACCGGACACCGGAAGACAAGCGAAACTGGCCCGCGATCAAGGCCGCATTGGCGCGTTGCGCCAGGAATTTCGAAAAACTCGACCGGTTGCTGGAGGGGCGTAGCTTCCTGCTCGGCGAGTCCTTGTCGCTTGCCGACATCACGGCCGGGACGTCGCTCTACCGTTACTTCGAGCTGGAAATCGACCGCCCGTCATTGCCGCAGGTCGAGCGCTGGTACCGCGCCTTGCAAACGCGCGAGGCGTACCGGACCCACATCATGATTCCGTTCGGGGAATTATTCGGGCGGCTGGATTACTGAGGGCCTCCTCGCCAATCGGCGACATTCCAGCAGCCCGACGGCGAACAGCGGCCATCAGCGCTTATGAGATTCCTATATCGCGCGCAGCTTTGTCATATCGACTTTATATGCCAACGGACCAATCTCTATCGTGCTGTCGGAAGTCACTACCGAGCGGAATGGAGAGTGCGCCTCGCCGTACTGCTGGCGCTCTTTGTTCGTGTGGCCCTGCGTCCCAGCCAGGAGTTGAAGCGATGGTCGATATTGAATCGAAGCTGCCGTTGGACGTTGCACCTGCGTCCGATACCGATAGCCTCCTAGGCCCGATAACATCGCCGGTGATGCGATACCTTGCTGCAATCGCAATGATCGCCCTCGCGACGGTCGTCGCGATCGGTGTGGACAGCAAGATCGCGATCCCCAATTTGTCGCTCGTATTCGTCGTACCGGTGATCATCGCGGGCGTTAGCCTCGGCCTCGGACCGGCTCTCTGTTCGGCGATCCTTGGCGCCCTTGCTTTCAATTTCTTCTTCATTGATCCTCGCTACTCACTCGCCGTCGACGATGTGGCAAACATCTGGGCGATCGGGCTGCTGTTCGTGGTCGGCCTCATTGCGAGTGGCGTTGCCTTCACCTCTGGCCGGAGGGCGATCGAGGCGGCCTCGTTAAGAAGGCAGGCGACGGCGCTGCAAAACTATAGCCGTGACGTCGTCGCGGCCGACGATACCAACGCGATTGTCTCGATCACTTCCCAGGCCCTTGAAGCGATCTTCCAGGTTCCCGCTGTCGTGATGCTTGTTACCGGGGACAGGGTCGTTTCCCTCAAGGCAGCCGGCGACGTGGAACCCCAGGAGGCCGAACTGAATGCGGCGCGATCATCGCTGTCGACGGGAACTGTCCAGCGTTGCGAAGTCTATCCGAATCTGGCGTCGCGCTTCGACTTTTGGCCCGTAAAGACGGCCGGAGGCCCGAATGCCGTCATTGGACTAGCGTTCGACCCGGATGAACGTCCTTCGGCGCCGGATACGCTCGTCAACATCGTTGCGAGTGTTTTGGCCCTGGTGCTAGATCGTCAACATGCACGGGCTGGAAGCCCCGCTGAATAGGTCGTCCGGAGGAAGTTCGTTGTGAGCGTCGTGGCTGCCCACCTGTATCGCAACGGCAAGAGTGCAAGGGCCGTTTCGCTGGACGAGCCCATCGATTGCAAGGGCAAGTCCGAGTTTGTCTGGATCGGGTTGTTCGAACCTTCGAAACGAGAGCTTGAGCAACTCGAGAAGAACTACGGGCTTCATCCGCTCGCGATCGAGGACGCGTTCAAGGCAAACCAACTGCCGAAAGTTGACGTCTACGGTGACCAGCTGTTTGTCATGACGCGCACGGCTCATCTTGAGCAGGATCACATCGCCTATGGCGAAACAGCGATCTTTGTCGGAAAGAATTTTATCATTACGGTTCGGCATGGCTCGGCGCGGGCGCACAGCGAACTGCGCGCCCAACTCGAAGCGGCTCCCAGCTTGCTGAGACATGGTCCGGATTATGTCCTGCACGCCATCCTCGACTTCATCGTTGATGGATACCTGCCGGTGGTCGAGACGATCGAGGAACACGTTCTCAAGATGGAGCAAAGCGCGCTTGACAGCTTCCTCAGTCGCGCAGACGTCAAACGGCTGTTCGGGCTGCGTCAGGAACTGATCCGCTTTCAGCGAATTATCGGCCCCATGATGGAGGTCTGCGGCCGGCTCGTCCACCTTGAGACACCGTGCCTCGATGCCAACGCCCGGCCCTATTTTCAAGACGTCCTGGACCACGTGCGGCGCGTCGAGGCGATGGTGAACTCGTTGCGAGACGTGCTGACCTCGGTCTTCGAAGTGAGCAATCTATTGGAGCAGCAGCGTCAGAGCGCGATTACGCGGCAGCTGGCCGCGTGGGCCGCGATCCTGGCCGTGCCCACCGCGATCGCCGGAATCTACGGCATGAATTTCGAAAACATGCCCGAGTTGAAGACGCAGTACGGCTACTTTGTCGTGGTCGGAATTATCGCCCTGCTTTGCGCGGTGCTTTATGCGCGTTTCAAACGCGCTCGATGGCTCTGATACGAGTTTGTGGTTCGCCGCATGACCGAGTTGGGGGCAATTGATAGATCACGCTGCGGCCGAATGTCCGCTATCCCGCAAAAAGCGGCAATAAGTCTTCACTTCTTGCGCCAGATATCCAGCAATGCGTCGGCCTTCGTTCGCAGCGGCAATCGTTCGTTGGTCAGCGCATCGAGGAAACCGGCAATGCGCTGCGACTTTGCCAGCGTATAGAGCGTGAGCGCGGCGAAAGCGGTTGCCGTTACGGCTACGTAAATTGCCTTCGCCGCGAGATGATGGTCGGTTGCGGCGATCAGGCTGCTCATGCCGAGGAAGCCTGTCGTGGTGGTGCCGATCAGACCGATCATGGTCACGACGGTCAGCCTGAGGAAGATGTTCGACTGGCGACGCAGCAGATCGCTGTCGAGATAGGCGCCCATATCCTTCAGCTCTTCGCGAATATCGACGTACAGGCGGTCGGTGCCGAGGTGTTTGACCAGGGCATGGAACACCTCGCGCGTCTGCACGTGCTCCGATACGTCGTGAAACCAGTAGCGGTGGGTGAAGCGAAGGAATATTTCGAGTAGGCCCCTGATCTCGGCGCGGAATCGTCGCACGGTTTCCTGCTGCTCGATATTGAGGCGCGTCACAGCGTGCACCAGGCGGTCGGACATCATCAGCAAGGCGCCCTTGTGCATGTGCGCGATCAGCGCCAGCAGAAAGAACTGATGACGGAACTGGCCAAGAACGCCGCGCTCCGCATCCAGGAATACGGGCCTCGCGGCGTCGCCGACGATGAGGAACGCGTGATCGCAACACATCACGCGTGTGCGCAGCCGGGCGTCGGATTGCGTTTCATCATAGTACCTGTCGTAGCAATGGTTTTCTTCGAAGCTCGCCAGATATTTCTCGGAGTAGGGCAGCGCATGCCGGTCGCCGGGCGCGTTCGCGTAGGCCAGCCGGGCAAAGTCTGCCCGCGTCAGTTGCTCCGGATGTTCGACGGCGAGATAAGCCATCAACGGCATGCGGTAATATTCGAGTTGGCGGAACCGCAGCGCGCCCGCCTGATCGGAGTGATGGGCCGCCATCGGGTTGAGCAAATATTGCCAGTGCGCCGCGAGCGGCGGCGCCCGCTCGCGACACACCGATGCCAGATACTGTTTTCTGTCCTCGTAGTCCGACACCGCGAGCACGCGCCCGTCTGCCGCCAGCCATTCCACCTTGCGGGGGCAGTTGATGCCGTCTCCCTCTGCGGTCCAGCCCGCGGGATAGGCGCGGCCGAACCGGTGCAGCGAGTCCTGCACCACGTCGAGCGGCACGTCGGAGCCGGGTACTTCGACGGCAAGAATGACAAGGTCGACGTCATAGAAAAAGTAGAGATCGACGTGCCGGACGTCGAACACAACAGGTGCGTCCCGTTCGGGAAAGAGTATCCTCACCGCTGCCACGT
This sequence comes from Bradyrhizobium sp. AUGA SZCCT0160, assembly GCF_018130105.1. NCBI lineage: Bacteria > Pseudomonadati > Pseudomonadota > Alphaproteobacteria > Hyphomicrobiales > Nitrobacteraceae > Bradyrhizobium > Bradyrhizobium sp. AUGA SZCCT0160. Next base: position 472,885 of record NZ_JAFCMD010000002.1, on the reverse strand, counting down.
CCGTCCGGCGGTAGGCTTTTATCGGGGATTCGCCGTAGGCGGCCATGGAGCGGCGCTTGGCGCCTTCGCCGTAGAGCAGACGCTGCACATAGGGCAGGAACGTCACGAACTCGCGATAGTGCCGTTCCTGGAAGGCGTCCGGATCGGCGCAGAATTCGTCATCCACTTCCTTCCAGATCCGGCCGGCATCCTTCTCGAGCAGCTCCCAGTGATGATGGATCTGCGAGCCTTCCTTCAGCGGCAGCAGTTGAAGCGGCCAGAGCAGGATCTGGTGAAACGTACGCACCAGCGGTGTGGATTCGGGCGTGGATTCGATCGGGTCCGATGCCAGGCGCGCCTTGGAGTCCACCTTGGAGTCCAGCCCGCCGATCCTTTGCGACACCATGGCGCGTCCTCGACATTCGGTTTGGAGGCCAGAATGCTGAACCATACCGCAAAAGCACCAAGCATTGTCCGCGCGTTGCTGTCGCACGCTGCAAGCGGACGACGCCAAATTCCGCATTGCAGCGGGAATGCCGCAAAGGCCAATAGACGACATTCCCGAAAGGAGTAGGCTGGCGAGCGTCTCATGCTTTTCTCAGGAGGTCACATGATACGGCACCTTTTCTTTGCCATCACCTTCATCGGCACCGGAATGCTCCTCAATGCACGGGCAGAAGCAGTTTCACCCTTGCGGTGCGAGGACCGAGCGGCAAATTGCGTTGGCAGATGTGCCAACCCCACTGGCGGGGGCGGTGACTGGCGAGGACATCAGAACAAATGCATGCGCTACTGCGAGCAGCAGGTGGGCAGGTGTCTGGCCCGCGCGCAATGACTCGCCGCTAGTAGCGCCCGGTGTTGGCAGAGATGCCAGAAGGATTTCGTTGCGGCGTCTTTTTTCTGCCCCCCGCGCAGAAGCGAGAGCGGCAGCAAGGCGTGAGCACAGCGCCGTTCTTGAAGAGAATTGCGCTTGGCGAGAATTATTTCGCCGTCTCGAGGCCGGCGTCCTTGATCACCTTCGACCACTTCTTGATTTCAGAGTCGATGAAGCCGCGGAAATGTTCCGGGCTGTCGCCGGCAACCGTGAGGCCCTGATCGGCGAGTTTTGCCTTGACGCTCGGATCGGCCATCGCCTCGTTGGCGATGCTGTTCAGCTCAGTGATGATCTTCTCGGGCGTGCCGCCCGGCGCGATCATGCCGTACCAGTTCTCGATCAACAGATCCGGCATGCCGACTTCCGCCGTGGTCGGCACGTCGGGCGCGGTCGGGGCGCGGGTGGGGGCGCCCAATGCAATTGGCTTCAGGGAGCCCGCCTTGATATGCGGCAGGATCACCGGCAGGTCGAGGAACGTCATCTGCACCTGCTGGCCGAGCAGGTCGTTGATGGCGGGCGCGGCGCCGCGATACGGCACATGCACGATGTCGAGTTTTGCGGTCAGCTTGAACAGTTCGCCGGCCAGATGCGGCAGGCCGCCGACGCCGGCGGAGGCAAAATTGAGCTTGCCGGGCTGCGCCTTGGCGAGGGCGATCAGTTCGGCCATGTTGTTGGCCGGAACGTTGCTGGCAACGACCAGCATTTCCGGCACGGTCACAACAAGCGTGACCGGTGCGAGCTCCTTCCGCACGTCGTAGGGCATTTTCTCAAGCGACGGGTTGATGACGAGCGAACTCGCGCTGGTGATGGCGATGGTGTAGCCGTCGGGCGCAGCTTTCGCGACCGCGTCGGTGCCCAGCACTCCGGCCTGTCCGCTGCGATTTTCGATCACGATCGGCTGCTTGACCAGTTCCGACATGCGCTGGCCGACCACGCGGGCGATGATGTCGTTCGGCCCGCCGGGTGGGAACGGCACGATCAGTTTGATTGGTTTGGTTGGAAAATCCTGTGCTGAGCCCGCGGCCGGCAATAGCAGCAGCGACAATCCGGTCGCCAGCGCGCCCCAAATCCTCATGCAAGCCTCCCTGCGCAGATGTCTAAAGCGTCTGTCGCGTCGCGGCTTATAGCAGATTTTTTGTACCCCGGGTTACGTCATCGCTTGGTCAAGGCACGAGTTCGTCGGTGGCCGCGAGGCGGACGGGTTTTTGGGAAATGAGATTGCACCAGACCCAATGATGATGCCGCATGACGCTGACCGCATCGAGGTGGGGGCGGTCGCTCAAGGTGTGGGCATTGGTCACTACGACGACGTTGTGCTGGTTCGAGACGGCGGATCGGACGGTCGCATCGACGCACAGATCGGTGGCCCAGCCGGTCACCAGCACGCGGTCGGGTGCGATCCTGCCGAGGCGGGCCTGCAACTCGGCGCCGGCGAAGGGGTCGTTCATGCTCTTCTGAACGACGACATCGGCTGGATCCCTGATGAGTTCGGGAAGCAGCGCCCAGCCCGGCGATTGCGGTTCGAAATCGTCACCGGCATCGCCGCAGTGCTGAATGAAGATGACCATGCCGGACTGCGCGCGCACGCTGGCGGCGAGCCGGTTGATGCGGTCGATGACCCCTGGCAGATCGTGCTTGGGATCGCCGCTCCGCAGCCCGACCTGCATGTCCACGATCAGCAGTGCGTCCATGCGGTGCCTTCCGTGGCCTGGAGCACGATCGCCGGCCAAACCGTTTGTCCCGAGGAAAAAGCCTGCCCCGCACTCGATGCGGGGCTCGCCCCGCACTCGATGCGGGGTGGAACCGGTTTTCCGGGGGGCAACACCAAGTGTTTGCCCGAAGATCGTCTTTAAAAAGAATGCGCTAGCTGTTGAGTAGTTTCATCGCCGCTTCGTGCACGCGGGCGTCGCCGGCGGCGATGATGCGGCCGCCGCTTTGGGCGGGCTTGCCGTCCCAGGTGGTGACGATGCCGCCGGCGCCGGTGATGATCGGGATCAAGGCGGCGATGTCATAGGGTTTCAGCTCGGTCTCGACCACGAGGTCGAGATGACCGGCCGCCAGCATGCAATAGGAATAGCAATCGCCGCCATAGCGCGTCAGCTTCACCGCCTCTTCGACGCGGCCGAAGGCGGCCCGGTCGGCGGCGTTCATCAGCAGCGGGCTGGTGGTGTAGGAGGTCGCATCCTTCAGCGAGGCGCAGCGCCGCACGGAAAGCTTCCGCTCGCCGGAAGGGCCGGAATAATGCGCCGAGCCGCTGTCGCCGGAAAAACGCTCGCCGATATAAGGCTGGTGCATCATCCCGAACACCGGTGTGCCCCGGTGCATCAGCGCGATCAGCGTGCCCCAGATCGGGAATCCCGCGATGAAGGATTTGGTGCCGTCGATCGGATCGAGCACCCAGACATATTCGGCGTTTTCCTGCTCGTTGCCGAATTCCTCGCCGACGATGCCGTGCTGGGGAAAGTTGCCCTTGATCAGCCGGCGCATGACAGCCTCGGCGGCGCGGTCGGCCTCGGTGACGGGATCGAAATCCTTGGCGCTCTTGTTGTCGATCGAAAGCGAGGTCCGAAAGAATGGCAGAATGGTTTCGCCGGAGGCGGTCGCAAGGCGGCCGATAAAGGCTGTGAAATCGATGACCGTCACGGCAGTTCCTTGAAAGGGCGGAGGGATGTTCAAGCGTTCCCGTTCTTGCCTAGCTCAATCCTGCGATGGGCGCACGATTAACGGAATGTTATTCCCATCTCATCCGACTAAGGGCCCCTCTTCATCCGACTCAGGGTCCCCCTTGGGGTTTCGAATCGGCTTCGTTTAGGCATGCATTTTTGGTGACACGGCTATTCACAACATCGAGATTTGTGAATTGTGGCCGCTCCGTAACACCGGGTTCCCACGGAATCCTCCTGACAAGCCTTTGAATACTAAAGGAAAAATTGTATTTAACTGACCTGTTGCATAACGGCCAGCCTCGCCGGGATTACGCTGGCAAAGTTTCGAAAGGACTTGCGTTTTGTGCAGCGCGGCCGCATATTGTTGCGGTGCGGTAGGGCCTCGCCCTATCGCTGCCCTCCTTGGGCGTTTCCTCCCTAGACTTGGGCCGCTTGTTCATTCAAGCGGCCCTTTTTTCTTTTGGAGCCGGTTTCTCTTTCTCGTCATTACGGGGCGCGCGCAGCGCGAGCCCGGAATCTATCGGGCGGCAAGTTACGTCGACGAATGGATTCCGGGTCTGCGCCAGGAGGCGCATCCCGGAATGACGAGAGAGATGCTTACTCCGCCGCGGCCTGGAACGGCCCGAGGTCGCCGAGGGGTACGGTGGCCAGCGCGTCGGCCAGAACGGCGAAATCGGCGGCCACCTGCGCAAAGCGCGGTGAGCGCTCGCGGCGGCGTTCATCCATATAGATCGCGCGGTTGAGTTCGAGCTGCACGGTGTGCAATCCGCTTGCCGGGTTGCCGTAATGCTCGGTGATGAATCCGCCGGCATAGGGCTTGTTGCGGCCGATCGAATAGCCGAGCCCGCTCATGACGTCCTCGACGACGTCGGGCAGCAGCGCGGCGCAGCTGGTGCCGTAGCGGTCGCCGATCACGATATCCGGCCGCCGCGGCTCGTCGCGCGACACGCCGATCGACGGCATCGAGTGGCAATCCATCAGGATCACGGTGCCGAACGCCTGGTGCGCCTTGTTGATCAGCCGCCGCAACGCGCGGTGGTAGGGCTTGTAGAGCGCCTCGATCCGGCCCAGCGCCTCATCGACATTGAGCCGCTCGCGGTAAATCTCCTGACCGTCGCCGACCACGCGCGGGATGGTGCCGAGACCGCCGGCGACCCGCATCGAGCGGGTATTGGCAAAGCTCGGCAGCCGCCCGGTAAACATGCGCGGATCGAGCTCATAGGGCTCGCGGTTCACGTCGACATAGGAACGCGGGAAATTGACCCGCACCGTCGGAAAACCGCGGTCGCTCAAATCGGCGATCAGTTCGTCCATGAACGAATCCTCGGAGCGGCGCAATGCTGCCAGATCGATCCGGGACGCGTTGAGGAATTCCAGCGGATAGACCGAGCCGGAATGCGGGGAATTGAAGATGATCGGCCCCCGCCAGCTGGCCGGCTCCACGATCTCGAACGGAGGCGACAGTTCGCCATCAAACTGGGTCATCGTCGGGCGCCGTCCTTGGATCCGTGCTTCCCAGGCAGTCGATCAAGACAGTCGATCAAGCCTCGCGATAGAGCAACCGATTCTGCCGGAAAACCAGAGATTTTATGAGAATGCATTGTCGGTAATCACAATCATTCTGCCAAGTGAAAAAAGCCGCAATGGTGCTGGAACACATCTCAAATGCGGAAAACGCCTGCCTTGATTGATCTCTGGCGCGTTCCGGTACAGAAATAGCGCCGCTCTGCGTGACCTGCACACTGCTGCCTTTCACCCGATCTTTACCGTCTGTCGGGCTTAGTGTGCGGACTGCCCCTCCAAGCCGGATTCGACGACAGACCGCCATGCACAAAATCCTCCTCGCCGAAGACGACAACGACATGCGCCGCTTCCTGGTCAAGGCGCTGGAAAACGCCGGATTTCAGGTCTCGCCCCATGATAACGGCCTGTCGGCCTATCAGCGGCTGCGCGAGGAGCCGTTCGAGATGCTGCTGACCGATATCGTGATGCCCGAAATGGACGGCATCGAGCTGGCGCGCCGCGCCTCGGAACTCGACCCCGATATCAAGATCATGTTCATCACCGGCTTTGCGGCCGTTGCGCTGAATTCCGATTCGGAAGCCCCGAAAAACGCCAAGGTGCTGGCCAAGCCGGTCCATCTTCGCGAATTGGTCAGCGAAGTGAACAAGATGCTGGCGGCCTGATTCGGACTATTCAAAAGCGTTTTCGAGCGAAGTGGGTACCGGTTCGCGTGAAGAAAACGCGTCAAAACAAGAAGTTTTACCTCGAAATCACACCGGAAATTACCCAGAAGCGTCCTTGCGGGGGCGCTTTGGAGCCGATATACGGACCGCACCCAATACGATCAAAGCTGGAGCGGGATGGTCATCCCAATCTAGGGCGCGTAGCTCAGCGGGAGAGCACTACCTTGACATGGTAGGGGTCACAGGTTCGATCCCTGTCGCGCCCACCAGCCTTCGCTCGCTTCGCGAGCTACGGCTCGGCAAGCCGGAACGTATCGTAGCGAAGCAAGCGAAGGCTGCCGCGCCGAAGCCCCTTGGCGTAGGCGGGCTGGCGCCGCGATCTCCACTCCACCTCACATCCCCAAATTCTTCACCACCGCGGCCACGGCCGCGCCCACCAGCATGGCGCTGAGCGCGCTGCGGGTGACGGCGGCCACGATCGCGGCCGCCGCGACGGCCATCCAGATCCGCGGCGCCGCGGCCAGTGTTGTCGGAACGACGATCGAAATCAGAACCGATACCGCCATGTATTTGAGGAAGGCCTCGATGCGCGGCGTGATTTCGACGTAAGACATGATCCAGACGCCGCCGACCCGCGTCGCCATCGTGATCAATGTCAGCAGCAGGACAGCGGCCACCGCCGCAACAATATCAACCATGGCGCCAGGTTCCGACGATCCCGCCGGCCAGCGCGCCCGCGATGATATGCCAGCCCGGCGGCAGAACATAGGTCCCGATCACGGCGACCGCCGCCGCCGCGAGCCACGGATACAGGTCTTTGGCCCCCTTCCATTGGCCGACGACGACGGCCGCGAAATACGTCACCATGACCGCATCGAAGCCGAAGCGCGTGAGATCGCCGAGAAATGAACCCGCGAGGGCGCCGACCGCTGTGCTGGCGATCCATATCAGCCACATCGCGATGCCGCTGCCGAACAGAACGCCGGCGTCGATTTCTCCCCGCTCGCGCGCGGACATCGCATAGGCAAAATTGGCGTCGCTGAGCCAGAGCAGCGCCCCCAGCCGTCGCATGACCGGAATCTGCAGCAGCCACGGCGCGAGCGCCGCGCCGAGGAGAATGTGCCGGGCGTTGACGGCGAGCACGGTGAGCGCCAGCGTCGCCAGCGGCAACGGCGCATACCAGAGATCCAGCAGCGCGAACTGCGAGGCGCCTGCATAGATCGCAATGCTCATCAGGACGCTGACTTCGGGCGGGATGTTCTTGGCGGAAGCGGCGACGCCAAACGCGATGCCGAACGGGATCAGGAATACGGCGATCGGTGTGATTTCAACGCAGCCACGCCACACGCCTTTTGCGGTGAAGCGTGGACGTTGTGCCGATTCGGTTGCCGTCGTCTGCGCCGCCATGCGGCTATTTGAAAGCGAAGCGCTGGTTTGGTCAATCGGGTCGGCGCCTGTTGCGGTGTATCAATCCCCCACTGCAACCAGTCGTATCCTTCAATCCCTGCGCTGCTCATTGGTCGTCTGTCGCAAATCCATCAGCGCGCCAAGAACGGCCGGCGAATGCAGGGCGGCAAATGTCTCGCGTGGGCTGAGGAATGTGGCCGCCTCGTCGAAGGTTTCGGCATCCTCGATCTTGGCGCGCGCGATCGCGAGATGCGGATCGACCTCGCCGCGATTCCGCGGCCTTGGGCCGGACAGATTGCCTAGATGCGCCTCGCGCAGGTCGGCGTCACGGCGCAGTTCGAGAAGCGGGCAGGAAACCGCCCGGTGCGAGGCGCTGGCCAGTTCGTTGGCCCGCAGCAAGACCTGCGGTGGCGAGGTCTCCTCCGGTGTCTTGAACAGGCTGGAAGCAGCGCCTGCGCTGGCCGAGGAAGACAGCGTGGCAAGCGGAATGGCAAGCAGGAGGCCGAGAATGACCGGCATCATCCATAGCAGCAGCGGCAACGACACCGCGTAGGCGCTGATCGCCATCGCGACGCCAAAGAATGTCGGAACCGAATACTTGCGAAGCGTATCCTGACGCGACACCACGCCGTCGTCGCGGCGTTGAACCTGCCATCCGGCATCGCGCCCCAGCAGGATCTCTCCGACCGCGGACGATTGGAAGACCATCATCACCGGCGCCGTCAGGCCCGAAAGGAATGTCTCGGCGCAAATCCCCGCAAGGGCCCGAAAGCCGCCGCCGAACTTTCTTCGCTCGTCACGATGGGTGAGCATGACGATCCAGGCGAGCAGTTTGGGCAGAATCAGCATGCCCATCGTGGCGACGAATACCCAGGCCGCCAGGATCGGATCCTGCGCGGGCCAGGTCGGAAACAGCGAAAATCCCTTCGGAAAATATTCCGGCCTGACAAACTGCGCCTGCAACGAGACCAGGATGCCGAGTCCCAGAAAGATGAACCAGAGCGGCGCCGTCAGGTAGGATCCGATCCCGGTCAGGAGATGGAGCCGCGAGACCCAGTGCAGGCCGCGCGACGGCAGCACCGCCAGATGTTGCAGATTGCCCTGACACCAACGCCGGTCGCGGGCGGCGAAATCCAGCAGCGATGGCGGGCATTCCTCGTAACTGCCGCCGAGCGTGGGCGCCATATGGATGGCCCAGCCGCCACGCCGCATGAACGCGGCCTCGATGAAATCATGGCTGAGGATGTGCCCGCCGAACGGCTTGCGGCCCCTCAGTTCGGGAAGGGCGGCGTAGCGCGCAAAGGCGCTGATGCGGATGATGGCGTTATGCCCCCAGTAGTTGCCTTCGGATCCATGCCACCAGGCAATGCCGGCGGCGATCAGCGGACCGTACAACCGCCCGGCAAACTGCTGCCATCGCGCGAACAACGTTCTGGCGTTGACCACGATCGGCAGCGTCTGGATCAGCGCGACGTGTCGATGTTGCTCCATCGCGGCGACAAGCCGCACGATGGTGTCCCCCGTCATCAGGCTGTCGGCATCCAGAATAAGCATGCACTCATAGTCGGAGCCAAACCGCCTGACCCAATCCTCGATATTGCCGGATTTCCGCGCGGTGTTTTCCGGACGGTGACGATAGAAAATCCTGGCTGCCGGCCCGGCTTCATGCCGGAGTCGAAGAAAACACTTTTCCTCGGCGATCCAGATCCCGGGATCGGTCGTGTCACTCAGAACGAACCAGTCGAACTGGCAAGCGTATCCGGTTTCCTCGACCGATTCGCAAATGGCGCGCAGCCGGGCCAGAACGCGATAGGGGTCCTCATTGTAGGTGGGCAGCAACATCGCGGTCCGGCTTTCGATCGCCGGCAGGGCCGCGCTGGCGTCGATGCCGAGTTCGTCCTTGCGTCGAAACAGCAGCACGAAGAAACCGGCGATCGCCGACGTGAAGGAAAACGCAATCCATGCAAACAACAGCACGAACAACACGAGGATCATCCACTCCAGGATCGTCACGCCTCCGACCTGGAGCACCTGGTACATTTCGTAGCAGCCGGCCAGGGTCAGCATGACGGTGCCGGCAAGGATGCATGCGCGCCTGGGCCATGCCGTCGTGAAATCCGCGGCTTGGGCTTGCGGTTGGAATCGCTGCTGCTGCTGCGGGAGCGCCATTTCCATTGGCGCCTCCCGCGGCAGGAATTGATTGAAGGGATCGCTGCGCTGAAGCGATCCGTGGACCTTCCCTAGGGTGTCCATCGATATACCCAAACCTCCGATACCGGCTCGTTCTCCTGCATGAGCGATGCGCGTATCTCGACGGGGTTCTTCTCCTTCAGGAGTTCGAAACTCAAACGCCAGCCGCCCGAGGCCGGATTCGGCTGGGTAACGATGTTCTGGATCTTGGCCTTCTCCGCGGTCACAACGCCCCGCAGAACCTTTGGATCGACGGACTTCAACTTGTCGCCGATCAGGTCCAGCACGAACAGCGTCGCGTTATCGCCTCTTGCGCCGATGCCGGTTCGGGAAAACCGCGCCAGCGGGGACGGCTTCGGAATGTCGGGGCCCCAGTTCAGCCGATAGGTGTAGGTGTGTTCGCCCTTGGCCTGCAAAGCGGCCTTGGGTTGCCAAAAGCTCGCAATATTGTCGTGCACTTCTTCCTTGGTCGGAATTTCGATCAGCTTGACCGAACCTTCGCCCCAGTCTCCGATCGGCTCCGCCCACAGACTTGGCCGCCGCTCGAAACTGGATTCGAGGTCCTGGTAGGCGAGAAAATCCCGCTGGCGCTGCATCAACCCGAAGCCATGCGGGTTGAGGTCGGCGAAGGCGCTGATCTGAAGATCCCTGGGATTGTGCAGCGGCCGCCAAAGCTCCTCGCCGCGGCCGTTGGACACGAACAGCCCGTCGGAATCATGGACGGATGGCCTGAAGTCGTCGACGTCCTTGCGGTCGTTCGGTCCGAAAAAGAACATGCTCGTCATCGGCATCAGGCCGGCGCGCTCCAGATTCACTCTGGGATAGATCGCCATTTCCACGTCGAAGACGGTGGCATCGCCGGGCCGGATGGTGAAGCGATAGGCCGCCGCCGCACTTTCGCTGTCGAGCAGGGCGTGCACCACAATGGATTTGGCGTTGGCTGCCGGCTTCTCGATCCAGAATGCCTTGAATGACGGAAACTCTTCGCCCTTGGCTTCGCCGGTGTTGATCGCAAGCCCGCGGGCCGACAGCCCATACAATTGGCCCTTGGCGACGGCCCGGAAGTAGCTCGCGCCGAGGAAGACACAAACCTCGTCATAATAGTCGGGCTTGTTGATCGGCGCATGAAGCCGAAAGCCGGCAAAGCCGAGATCGACACCTGCGCCGGGCGGCGCCAGCTTGCCGAATGAAAAAAGGTCGGGCTGGTAGGCGATCTTCGCTGCCTGGCCGTCCTTTACCTCGAAGATATCGACCCGGTTGGCGTAGAAAAATCCCCGATGAAAGAACTGCGCTTCGAAATGCAGCTTTTCGCCGCGCCAGAGCGCGCGTTCCGGCAAGAACCGTATTGCCCGGTAACGATCGTAATCCAGATCCTTCAGATTATCCGGCAGCTTGTTGTCGGGCGCCTTGAACGCTTTGCCGGCGAGATCACGGGCCATTTGCCGCACAAGAGACCGGTCGAACGGCATCGGCTGCGCGTGCGCGGAGGTCAGGAGTCCTGGCGCCGCGATCGATACGAGCGGCAGGGCGGAAGCTGCAAGGAAATCTCTGCGGTTCACAAAATCACTCGTGGTTGCTGGCGACCATGAGCAACGCAGTGCAGCAATAACGGTTCCTGCGCACGGAACCTGATTGCCGGTTTTTCCTGCTCCAGCAGGGCTTAGTTGGCCAATGTGTGGCTTATTCGCGTGACCACGCGGTCCCATTGCCGTTTTTCCGCGGCGGGATAATTGATCAGGACGCAATTCATATAGCCGGCCGAACGGTTACAGCGGTTGTACCAAATCCGGTCGTTGCGGATGCTGGACACCACGAAGAAGTTCGGCGTCACTCTTTTGTAGATGATGCCAGGCGGCGGATTCTTCTTCGCCAGAAACGCCGCGGGCGAGTCGTTTTCGGGATTTGCAACCGATTGGATGGTCAAATCAGCGCGGCGATCGTCGGTGTAGAAACGCCGCCCGGTTCCACCATCCGGCAGTTCGGCGTCCGTGCTGAAAATCGTCACCGGAATTTCGACGTTGGTTCCGGTGCTGGGGATTACATACCTCTGCCACTCCACGTTGGCTGCCAGGACGGTCGCCGGGAGGAGAACGGGAACAAGAGCCGTGAACAGGCGGAACGTGCGCACCAGGAGATCTCCGGTTCGATCGAAGCACAATCGAGCCGATCGGCATTCGTTCCACAATGGACTGCACGTTCCGTGAGGACGTCGACCCGGGCGGAGCCCGGAAGTCGGGCTAAGCCAAACCTTTGCCCGCGATGTGCCGTCCCGCGATGTACCCGAACGTCAGCGCCGGCCCGAGCGTAATCCCCGCGCCCGGATAGTTGCCGCCCATGATGCTCGCCATGTCGTTGCCGACAGCGTAGAGGCCCGCGATCGGCTGGCCGTCGGCGCCGAGCGCCTGGGCGTTCGCGTCGGTCCGGATGCCGGCATAGGTGCCGAGATCGCCGATCACCATCTTGATCGCGTAGAACGGCCCGTCCTTGATCGGCGCGATGCAGGGGTTGGGGCCGTGCAGCGCATCGCCCTGGTAGCGGTTGTAGGCGCGCGAGCCTTTTCCGAACGCCGGGTCCTGTCCATCGATGGCGGACTTGTTGAATTCGGCGACCGTCGCCTCCAGTCCTTTGGCGTCGATGCCCGCTTGCGCAGCGAGTTCGGCCAGCGTCGCGCCGCGCTTGAGATAGCCGGTGCGCAAATGATGGCCGAGCGGCATCGGGAACGGCGGCACGCAGCCGAGGCCGTATTTGCGCAAGGCGCGGTGATCGCACAACAGGAACGCAGCGATCTCCTCGCCGGGTTTTGCGACCTTCATCATGTCCTGCACGAAGTCGTGGTAGGAATTGCCTTCGTTGGCAAAGCGCACGCCTTCGCGCGTCACCGCGATCACGCCGGGTTTGGCGCGGTCGATGAAATGCGGCATCACGCCCTTGCTGCCGTCCTTGCGCGTGGTGATCGAGACCGGCACCCAGGCCGCGGCGTTGGGCAATGAATCCTCGGCGCGTCCGCCGGCGGATTCCGCCAAACGCAAGCCGTCGCCGGTGTTGCCGATCGGGCCGGGCGAATAATGCTCGTTGCCGGTCGGCGCATGCGGGAACATCGCCTTGCGCCTCGCCACATCGTGCGGAAAGCCGCCGCAGGCGAGGATGACGCCGCGCTTTGCATGAATGCGAATCTTGCGCCCGTCGCGTTCGACGATGGCGCCGCGCACCGCGCCGCTATCGCTGATCAGTTCGCGCACCGGCGACGCCAGCCATAGCGGAATTTTCAAATCGAACGCCGATTTGGCGAGGCGTCCGGCCAGCGCATTGCCGTTGGTGAGGTTCATGCCGCGGCCGTGGCGGATCACGTCGACCAGATGCTTCGACAGCCGCTTGGCGACGAACAGCGCCGAGGTCAGCGACTTGGTCGCGCGCATGAAGTGGACGATCTCCTTGCCGGAGCCCAGCATCATGCCGAACACGGTGAGTTCGGGCAGGGGCGCGCCGATATCCTTGAGGTGCTCGCCGAGTTCACTTCCGTCGAACGGCCGCGTCACCATCGAGCGGCCGCCTTGCGTGCCGCCGGGCGCTTCTGCGTGATAATCCGGAAAGGTCAGCGGCATGTCGAAACGCACCGCGGTCTTTGTGGTGAAAAAATCCACCGCTTCGGGACCGGAGGTCAGAAACGCATCGACGCGGGCGGCATCGTAGGAATTTCCGGCCTCATGCCGCAGATAGGTCCGCGCCTGCTCGGGGCTTTCGACGATGCCCCAGTTGCGCGCCAGCGAGGTGCCGGGAATCCACAGCCAGCCGCCGGAACGCGCGGTGGTGCCCCCAAAGCGCGGCTCCTTCTCGACGACCAGGACCTTGAGCCCCTGATGCCCCGCGGTGACCGCCGCCGACAGGCCGGCACAACCCGAGCCGACCACCAGCACGTCGCATTCGTAAGTTTCTTGTTGTTCGCCGCCCGCCACGCGATCCACCCATTGTTCTTGTTCTGGGCGGACATTGGAGGCGGATAGATTTGTCTGTCAATGCGCGCTTCTCCCCTCTCCCCTTGTGGGAGAGGGTGGCTTCGCGAAGCGAAGACGGGTGAGGGGTTCTTTCACCACGGTACGGCTTGGATGGGGATAGAGACCCCTCCTCCGGCGCTTCGCGCCACCTTCTCCCACAAGGGGAGAAGGAAATAAGGAGCACCTCACTTGGCAAACGGGTTCTGCCAGCCTCCGCGACTCGCCGGCGCGCGCGGCGGATAGGCCGCTTCGAGATAGCCGAGCACCACGGCGCGATCCTTGTCGTCGAGCGGCGGCATGTTGTGCCGCCTGATCATCAGGTTGATCGAGTCCTCCCACTGCGCGCGCGTCAAACCTTGCTGGGCCACGAGCTTGAAGCCATGGCAGGCGGTGCAGGCGTAGAAGGTCTCGTCGCGGCCGCTCCCGGCGGCAAATTCCTCCGGGCTTTCGTCACGCGGCGTGAAGGCGGTCTGGGCGATCGCCGGCGTCATCCACAGCAGTGCGGCGACAGCCATTCCCAAAGGTCGCAGCATCAGCCCACCAGCACCGCGATCCGGTGCATGGCGTTGCCGCCATAGCCTTGCGGATTCCAGAAGCCGGCCTGGTGTGGCTGCATCGTTCCCTTTGAATCGGTCGCGCGCGTCCAGATTTCAAAATAGCCGTCGGAAGCCAGCTTCACGCTCGCGGTCCAGCGCTGCCAGTCATACTTGTTTTTCGGCTTTTCCAGCTTGGCCCGCTGCCAGCTCGCCCCGAAGTCGATCGAGACGTCGATCTGCTTCACCGTGAGATCACCAGCCCATGACGCGCCGCGCAGTTTCAGCTCCTTCGTCCCGGCCGCGAACTTGGCGCCGTTCGCCGGGCTGGTGATGACAGAGCGAGCTGGCATCGATTCCAGGATCCGGAAATTCGCCGGATCGCCCTTGTCGCCGGGGATCATCGGCTTGATCGGAACGCGATAGGAAAATTCCGTCATGCCCGGGCCGTCATGCTCCTTGTCGCGGATAGTGATCTTGGTCAGCCATTTCTGCGACGCCGAGCCCGGCCATCCCGGCACGATCAGGCGCACCGGCCCGCCATGAATGTTCGGCAGCGGCTGGCCGTTCATGGCCCACACGATCAGCGTGTTCGGATCCATCGCCTTCTCGATCCGCACGCCGCGCGAAATGCTCGGTTTGCTGGCGTCGCCCGACAGATGCAGGTCGGCCGCATAATGCGCGGTGTATTTTGCGCTTGGCTTCAGCCCCGCGCTCTTGAGCACATCGGCAAGCGGCACGCCGGTCCATTCGGCACAGCCGACCCCGCCATTGCTCCACTGGTTGCCGCGCGCCGGCGGCGAGAATGCCCCGCGACCGTTGCCGCCGCACTCCAGCACGATGCGCCGCGTCACCGCCTTGTATTTCGATTTCAACTCGCCGAGCGTGATCTCGATCTTGTTGTTGACCTCGCCGTCGATGGTGATTTTCCAGGCATCGGGATTCTTCGTCTCTTCCGGCAGCTGCCCGTTGTTGCGGATGAAGAATTTCTCGATCGGCGTGGTGTCGTCGTCGAGCAGGCTCTCCGGCGTCTCCGCCACCAGCGGCTTGTCGCCGAGCAGGATGAGCTTTTCATTCTTGCCGGGGAATTTCAGATATTGCGGCCCCTTCGGCGCGGCGGCCGCGGGCGCCGTGCCTTGTGCATAGGCGGCGGAAAAGTCGGCGCCGCCGCCGGAAATGCCGAGGGTGACGCCGAAGGCAGCAAGACCCGTCGTCCCCAGGAATCTGCGCCGATCGATCTGCATGCTGTTCTCGCTGCTGGCGGCCTTTCGCTCCGTATGCGTCATAACGTTTCTCCCCCGGTCCTTGTTTCTTGCGGGTTCAGCCGGAATCTTTCCCGGCCCCGCTTGACGCGAGTATTTGCGCTTTGCCGCCGTGCCGCAAGGCCGCGCATATCGCTCGCTATGCGTCCACCCAATGTCTGCCACCCGGTCGGTTTCCACGCTCGACCCTTGCGCTGCCGGGGCATCGGCGGCACATTTGCGGCGCGGCGGAACGGTCGCCAATAACGAGATATCCCAGGGAAACGCCATGGCGGCCACGCGGATCGACTGCGACATCCATCCCGCGGTGGGCGGAACCCGCACCACGCTGCTGCCCTATCTCGATGATCACTGGAAAGAGCAGGTCGTCAGCCGCGCCATCGACGGCCTCGATCTCAATTCCTATCCGCCGAGCATGCCGCTGTCCGGCCGCGCCGACTGGCGCCCCGCCACGGGCAAACCGGGCAGTGATTTGGCGATGGTGCAGCGCGGTGCGTTCGACCAGCTCGGCGCCAGCCACGCCATCTGCAACGTGCTCTACGGCGCGCAGGCGGTGTTCGATCCCTATATGGCCGCCGCCTTCTGCAAGGCGATCAACGACTGGATCGCGGCCGAGTGGCTGTCGAAGGACAAGCGGCTGCGCGCCTCGATCGTCGTGCCGATGCAGGCGCCGGATCTCGCGGTCGAGGAAATCGAGCGGCTTGCCGGCGATCAGCGGTTTGTCTCCGTGCTGGTGCTGGCGCAGGGCGATCAGCTGCTCGGCAAGCGGCACTTCTGGCCGGTGTACCAGGCGGCCGAGAAACACAAACTCCCCATCGCCATCCATGCCGGCAGCCAGTATCGCGGCGCGCCGAGTTCGATCGGCTGGCCGTCCTACCGCTACGAATTTTATTTGATGGAGGCGCAGGCGTTTCAGGCCCAGATACTGAGTCTGGTCTATGAGGGCGTGTTCGGCAAATTCCCCGGTCTCAAAGTGGTGCTGATGGAATCAGGCGTCAGCTGGCTGCCCGCCTTCATGTGGCGCGCCAACAAGACCTGGCGCGGCGTGCGCGTCGAGGTGCCCTGGGTCGAGCGCGAGCCAGCCTCGATCATCCGCGACCATTTTCGCGTCACCATGCAGCCGTTCGATGGCCCGCCGGATGCGGCTGGCGTCGCCGACATCATCGAGCAGATCGGCTCCGACAAGATGTTCCTGTTTGCGTCCGATTATCCGCACTGGCAGTTCGACGGCGATGACGCCATGCCGCCGCATCTGCCGGCCAGTATCGTTTCGCGTATGTGCGTCGACAATCCACTTGAAACGTTTCCGCGGCTGAAGCTTGCGGCTTGAACTACCTCATAAGGAGGATCGCATGAGCGACGTCATCGACCGCCCGATTCTGGAACAGGAAGTCGCCGCCCAGAGCCGGCTGCGCATCATCGATTGCGACGTGCATCCAAGCATCCATGCGCATACCGACCTCGACCAGTTCATGACGAAGCGCTGGCAACAGCACTTCAGGGAATATGGCAGCCATCTGCGTACGCCCTATATCGGCACCACGCCCTATCCGCGCTCCTCGCCCTTGATCGCGCGGCGTGACGCGTGGCCGCCGACCGGCGGACCTCCGGGATCCGATCTCGCCTTCATGCAGAAGCAGCACCTCGATCCCCTCGATGTCGAGTACGGCATTTTGCAGGTGCTCGACCTCTTCATCTTCTCGCAGCAGAATCTCGAATTCGGCGCCGCGATCCAGCGCGCCATCAACGACTGGCAGCTTGCCTTCTGGTCCGATCGCGATCCGCGATTGAAAGCCTCGATCCTCGCCGGCCAGGACGACACGGCGCTTGCGATCGCCGAGATCGAGCGTTGCGCCAAGATCGGCCGCTATGTGCAGATCAACGTCTGCCCGCGCGCCAATGAACCGCTCGGACGGCGCCGCTACTGGCCGATCTATGAGCGCGCCCAGGAGCTCGGCCTGCCGCTCGGCATTCACGTCGGCGGCTATGGCGGGCATGCGCCGACCGGCGGCGGCTGGCCGTCTTATTATGCCGAGGAGCACCAGAGCAACGCGCATACGATGGCGTCGATGCTCTGCAGCCTCGTGCTCGAAGGCATTCCCGAACGTTTCCCCAAACTGAAGATCGTGTTCATCGAAGGTGGCTTCGGCTGGATCCCGCCTGCCATGTGGCGGATGGACCGGCATTTTGAAACCTTCCGCAGCGAGGTGCCGCATCTGAAGCGCAAGCCGTCGGAATATGTGAAGGAGCATTTCTGGTTCACGACGCAGCCGATCGACGAGCCGGATGAAACAAAACATCTGCGCTCGCTGATCGAATGGGTCGGCGTCGATCGCCTGCTGTTCTCGTCGGATTACCCGCACTGGGACTTTGACGATCCGCGCTTCGCGTTCAGGACACCGCTGTCGGAGATCGAGCGGCAGAAAATCTTCAGCAGCAATGCCCGCGCGGTCTATAAGTTATGATGGTTTGAGCGAGACATGACCCGGCACATCGTCGCCCGCACGTCAGACATCCCGCCCGGCGGCAACAAGGTTTTCAGTGTCGAGGGCCGCGACATCGTCGTGTTCCACGTCAATGGCGAGTTCTTTGCGCTGCTCAATCGCTGTCCGCATGCCGGTGCGCCGCTGGAAAAAGCGGCGTGCGTGGCACGGCTGACCTCGCCGGAGCCCGGCGTCTATCAGCGCTCGCGGGTCGGCGAACTACTCCGCTGCGCCTGGCACGGCTGGGAATTCGACATGCGCAACGGCCAATCCTATTTCGATCCGAAGCGCGTCAAGATCCGCTCCTATCCGGTCGCGATCGAACGCGGCGAAGAGCTTACGCAAGAACTTGCCAAAGGTCTTGAAGACCTCGAGAAGGGCCCTTACGTGGCCGAGACGTTCGCTGTCCATGTCGAGGACAGCTACGTCATCATCGAGACCTGAACCGCCGCAACATCTTTCTCTTTTTCATCCCACCGAAGGAAAAAGCATCCCATGACGCACGCCATCCGTTTTCACAAGACCGGCGGTCCTGAAGTTTTGACCTGGGAGGAAGTCCAGGTTGGCAAGCCCGGTCCGGGCGAGGCGCGCATCCGCCACACCGCGGTCGGTTTGAACTTCGTCGACATCTACAACCGTTCGGGGGTCTATCCCCAGCAGCTGCCGAGCGGGCTCGGCAGCGAGGGCGCCGGCGTAGTCGAGGAAGTCGGCAGCGGCGTCACCGATCTGAAGCCCGGCGATCGCGTCGCCTATGGCGCCTCGCCGCTCGGCGCCTATTCCGAGGCGCGGCTGATTCCGGCCGATCGGCTGCTGAAACTGCCCGATGGGATCGATGACAAGACCGCGGCCGCGATGATGCTGAAGGGCCTGACGACGCAGTACCTGATCCGCCAGACCTATCGCGTCAAATCCGGCGATACCATCCTGCTGCATGCCGCCGCCGGCGGCGTCGGCCTGATCCTCGGCCAGTGGGCCAAGCATCTCGGCGCCACCGTGATCGGCACCGTCGGCAGCGAAGAGAAGGCGAAGCTCGCGCAAGCCCATGGCTGCGCCCACACGATTGTCTACACCAAAGAGGATTTCGTGAAACGCGTCGACGAAATCACCGGCGGCGCCAAGGTGCCTGTGGTCTATGATTCCGTCGGCAAGGACACGTTCCTGAAATCGCTCGATTGTCTTGCGCCGCTCGGTGTCGCCGCGCTGTTCGGTGCGGCCTCCGGCCCGGTCGAACCGCTCAACCTCGGCCTGCTGGCTGCAAAGGGGTCGCTCTACGTCACCCGCCCGACGCTGTTCACCTACGCCGCCAAGCGCGAGAATCTCGTCGCCATGGCGAACGAACTGTTCGAGGTGGTGAAATCGGGCGCGGTCAAGATCGAGGTGCGCCAGACTTATCCGCTGAAAGACGCGGCCAAGGCCCATGCCGATCTCGCCGCGCGCAAGACCACCGGGTCGACGGTTCTGACGGTGTGAGGCTGCCGCTTTTCGTCTTGGCCGGACTTGACCACCATTCACGACTTTGCCGGTATACAAAAGTAAGTCGTGGATGCCCGGGTCAAGCCCGGGCATGACGGCGTTCCTCGTTGGTCTGACCGACCACGTAAAACTTTACTAAAATCCGACTCCAGCTCCGCACCGCCCTTCAACGCCTCCTGTGTATCTCTGGTTGCGAGAACTCAGGGGGCTGAGATGACGGATTTCTGGATCGTGGGCGGCTTGATGGCGTTCGTGTCGCCGCTGTATTTCCTCGTGATGCGGTGGTTCACCAGATCGCAACGCGCCGCATTCTTTGTCCTGATCGGCGCGCTTCTGCTGGCGGTTTCAGCGCAGATCTACAACAGCTCGATCGCGGGACATGCTTTGTCGCTGGCCGACATCCTCGCGATGTTCAGGCCGCTGTCCTTCCTCGCGCTGACGCTGGGCTGGTTCGTGTGCGGCTTGTTCCATGCGCTGGCTTTCCTCGGCCGGGCATGGGCGCCGCAGCTGGCGTTGTCGGCATCGCCGCAAGCTGAATGACAGCCGCGTTTCGATCTGAAGGACGGGATAGATTTCTTGCGCCGCTACCCCGGCCCGGCCGGCGAACAGAATCCCAATGAGGTAATCCGCAACAAGACGGCCCATTACGGCGTCCTCGAGCGTAAGGCGCCGAATGTGATACGGCCCTCGAAGCCTGGCGCGGCCTTGCGCTCTCAAAGCCCCAGGACGAGGCCATCGACAAGGATTCATTGCACGCAATCATGCGCTTGCGCCTTGAGCTGCATGACGAGATGCAGCCGCACATGTCGAAGCACATGCTCGCGGGCAGGGCCGTGGCGGTCTGGGACGCGATCCTGCGGCAGCATCCGCGCCTCCGCCACGGCGAAGGCTATGACGAACTCCCGTCGTGTTACCGTCCCTTCGTCGAGATGCGCGAGACCGGCTGGCGCGGCCATCGGCTGTTCGGGATCGAGCCGGAGTTTTCAAACAATTGGGAAGATTTGCGCGGGCAGGATTGCGTCATCAGCATCTTCGCCGATGAGCTGCTCGAGACAAAATCGGAGCACGAGTACGGGCTCTCGATCTGGTGCCCGCGCGACCGCATCGCGAAAGGCCTGTTCGACGAGGGCCAATTGATCCGCCATTGCGCCGTTTAACCGCCGTGATTGATGAGTACGCGGCCTAGGTCAGCCCCTTCACCATCGCCCGCACGATCACTGCGATCTCCGCGCGCAGCGCCTCGACCGGCACCGCGATCAGCTTCTGTTCGAGGCCGAGCAGCACCATGCCGTGCACCGCGGAGAACAGGCTGCGCGCGGTGACGCCGAGTTCGCCTGGAGATCGTGACGGCAGCAACGAAGCGAGCGGCTGGAAGATGTGACGGAACAGCTCCATCTGCTCGCTGACCGCCCATTCCGGAATCGGTTTGCCCGGCGTCATGCGGTGTTCGAACAGCGCGCGCCAGAGTTCGAGATTTTCGGCGGCGAAATCGCAATAGGCCACCGCAATGCGCACCAGCGTCTCGGTCGGCGAGGGGGGACCCGCGCTTTCGGCCTCGCTCAGCGTAGCATCGAGCCGCCGCAGCGTGCGCGATCCCACCAGCAGGACCAGTTCGTCCATATCGTCGACCAGATTATAGACCGCGCCATTGGCGCAGCCGATTTCCCGCGCCAGTTCTCGCGTCTTCAGGGCCCCCAAACCGCCCGCGGAAATGCTCCGTTCCGCCGCCAGGATCAAATCCTCGCGTAATTTTGCTCGTCTTTCCAGTGCCTTAGACATGCCTTCCATTTTTCTTGAGCAATGCTCAAAATAATTCTTGAGCAATGCTCAAGATGTGCTACAACACGTTCGTGAGCAACGCTCATAACACAGGGAGCTGCAAATGTTCAAAACTGTTTTGACGCTTTTCCGGGGCAGCGTGGCTGCGGCGGGAGAAGAACTGGAGGACCGCTCGGCGCTTCTGATCCTCGACCAGCAGATGCGCGACGCCGCCGCGGCTGTCGAGCGGTCCAAGCGCACGCTGGCGCTGGCGATCGCCGGCGATCAGCAGGAGGGCCGCCGGCTCGACGCCACCAACGCCCGGATCGCCGATCTCGAAGTGCGCACCACCGCGGCGCTTGATGCCGGCCGGGAAGATCTCGCCCGCGAGGCCGCGCAAGCCATCGCCAATCTCGAAGCCGACCGCGACGCCGCGATGACCGCGCGCACGCTGTTCGCGTCCGAAATCACGCGGATGAAGCGCCAGGTCGCCGGTGCGGAGTCGCGGATCACCGAGCTCGATCGCGGTCGCCGCATCGCCCGTGCGTCCGAAGCGGTTCGCGCCATGCGCCGCGGCGGGGTGGAAGCGACGCGGCCTTACGAGGCCACGCTGCCGGAAGCCGAGCGGACGCTGAAGCGTCTGCGCGAACGGCAGATGGAAGCCCAGGCCGCCGACGAAGCCCTGATCGAACTCGACGCCGCCTCTGGACCTTTGGCGACCGCCGAGAAGCTCGCCGAACAGGGCTTTGGACCACGACTGAAGTCGACCGCTGACGACGTGCTCGCGCGGCTGAACGCCAAGCGTGCGCAAACGACCTGAACTTACTTTGTGAACCGAGCTCAATCGAACTCAGTGCCGTAACACCCAACTTCAAACGTCCACACACAGGAGATTATCATGAACCAGAATGTCCAACCCCACAGCAATGCCTGGGTCACCTTCACCTATGTTTCGTTCGCCGCCTCCGTCTTCATGGTCGCCGTCGGCCTGTTCTATCTGCCGATCGATCTCTGGATGAAGGGCTATCTCACGATGGGCATCATCATGATGGTCCAGTGCTGCGTCACCCTGACCAAGACCGTCCGTGACATGCACGAAAGCGGCAAGCTGGTGAACCGCATCGAAGATGCCAAGGCCGAGCGCCTGCTGATGGAAGTTTCGAAGGCCGCGTAAACCTGTGGCGCGTGCTGGCGAAGGCGGGCGGTGGATGCTTTTAGCGTCCGCCGCTCGTTTCCCCCGGGGGCGCCCCGGCCTATCAACGATTGTGTCGAAGCCGTATCCCGCGCGAACTCCACGCCAAGGCATGAGAAAGGTAACGACGATGCACGTATCTTCTGAGAATTCTCTCGATGATGATAGCATGCGCGGCGGGCCGGCATGGGCCGATCCACCGTCGCCGCGACGGGCGCTCGTGTTCCTGTTGCTGGGTCCGATCCTTGGAGTTCTCGTCGCCTTGGCACCCGACGTTGCGAGCGGGGGACTTAACGCCTGGCTCGTGCTTATCGGCAAGCAGGTGTTTGTCATCGCCCTGCTGGTATCGGCAATCACCGGGCTCGTCGACGGCATCCTGTCCCGCACCTTGTCGATCTTCTTGCGGGCGCCCCTGACCGCGATCGTCGGCGCGGTGGCCGCCATTGGTCTGCCGGCCGCTTTGCTCGGACCGCTGCCGCAGGAGATGTCGGTGTCGCTTGCGATCGGCGGCGCATTCTGTATGGGCGTATGCTCAGTGCTGTCGCACGAATATGGCCGTAGCCATCTGCAATGAAGGACTGACTTCAATGAGCCGACCGTTTGTCTTCCTGCTGCTGGGCCCGTTGTCGGTCGTTCTCACGACCTGGGTCGCGGTTGGAATGCCCTTTGAAAGCTTTGTCCCGCCCATCGCGCTGGCGCTGTTCTTCTTCACCTTGCCGGTATCGGCGATCGTGGGGATCCTCGATGGACAGCTGGCCCGCGCGATCCCGCTTCTGCTGAGGGCGCCCTTGACGGCGCTGGTCGGCGCGGCGGCCGCCATGGTGCTGCCGCGCGCGTTGCTTGGACCGATGCCGCAGGACATGTCGGTGCCGTTCGGGCTCGGCGGCGCATTCTGCATGGGCGTGTGCTCGTTGCTTGCGCACGACTATAACGCCAACAAAACCCGGCCCGACGACGTCAGCGGTTCCACGTCATGAATCATTTGAAATGGCCGCTCAATCTATCGTTTACCCTTGCGCAACCTGAGGGTGCTTTAATCATAGCTCCTTAACTGACGCGGGCGCAGAAATCTGCCGGCGGATAAGTTCCGCAACGGGATTCACGTCACCGGGCCGGGACCGGTCCTTCATTTCAGCCGCATCAGCAGGATGACGCCATGAACCAGAACGTCCAGCACCACAGCAACGCGTGGGTCACCTTCACCTATGTCTCGTTCGCGGCCTCGGCCTTCATGGTCGCCGTCGGCGTCTACTTCCTCCCCGTCGATCTCTGGATCAAGGGCTATCTCACGATGGGCATCCTGATGCTCGTGCAGTGCTGCGTCACCCTGACCAAGACGGTGCGCGACATGCACGAGAGCGACCGGATGGTGAACCGTCTCGAGGACGCCAAGGCCGAGCGGCTGCTGATGGAAGTTTCCAAATCAACGTAATCGGTCCACTTTACCTGAGCGCCGTGGCTGGCGAAGGCAGACGGCGGGTGCTTCGGCATCCGCCGTTTGTCTGCCTGGCACGATGTCTGCCTCGATGTCTGCCTTGATGTTTGCCTCGCGGATTGTTTGACGCCGCCAACACATCGTTTACCCTCTCGCCACCGCAACGTGCCGCACTCATGGCTCCTTAACGGGCCCGGCGCACAAATCCGGATCGGGTGCGGGCAGGTGGCATGGCGTCTTCTGGGAGCGGCAATTCGGCGATCCGTCATGGCCTCGGGCAGATCAGCTCCGCGGCCGGGCGCCTGCGCAGCTATGGCGCGTTCTGGCTGAAGGCGTTCTCGCAGGAAACCATAGATCTCACCTTGCGCACCCATACCGGCCTGCAGACGCGGATCGTCGAAAGCCCGGGTCTGTCGCTATCGCAACAGGATCTCGACGCACTGGTCGCGGATTTGCGCACCGTCGCCGGCAAGACCCTGCCGGCGGGCAGCCTCACCTACGGCATCTTCTCCGGCGAGCGCGAACGCCTGTCGCGCGCTATCGTCACGCTGATCCGTGAAGAAGCCACCGGCCGCCCGATCGCCTTCAACGCGCTGTCGGTGATGTCCGTCGAGCTCGACGGCGAGGAGCAAGAGGTCACCCATCTCGGCCTCGTGATGGTCGACCCTGACGTGCAGGGGCAGGGGCTGTCCTGGGTTCTGTACGGCCTGACCACGCTGGTGCTGTTCGCCCGCGACGGGTTTCGTCCGAAATGGATCTCGAACGTCACGCAGGTGCCTTCCGTGTTCGGCATGGTCTGCGACACGTTTTCGGATGTATACCCTTCGGCCGATGCCGGCGCACGGCAGAGCTTTGCCCATCTGCAACTGGCGCGCGGCATCATGCGGCACCATCGCGCGGTGTTCGGCGTCGGTGATGAGGCCGGGTTCGACGAGACGCGCTTCGTCATCACCGACGCCTATACCGGCGGATCTGACGCGCTGAAGAAATCCTGGGACGTCGCGCCAAAGCATCGCGACGAGCACTACAACGCGTATTGCCTGCGCGAGCTCGACTACGCCAGGGGCGACGATGTGCTGCAGCTCGGCCGCGTCGATCTCGCCGGCGCGCGGCGCTACCTGCAGCGCGAGGTGCCGGCCGGTTCGATGCCGGCGCTGCTGGCGGCCTCGGCCGTGCTGGCGCTGCAACGCCTGGTGCTTCCTGTGATGCACTGGATGGACGATACGCGCGCGTTCGGCACCCTGCGGCCGCGAGGGAGCGGCCGATGAGCCCGATGTCATCAGGCGTGATCGCCGATTCCATCGTCAATCTCTGCGGCGCGCTCGGGCTTTGCGTCGCCATGTTCGCGCTGTATCGGCGCGATCCCAGGAGCCCATTGACCCTGCGCCTGCTCCTGCTGCTTGGCGTGGTCGCGCTGTTGTTCTTCACACGCGGCATTGCCTGGTGGACCGGCAGCGCGCTGCTTGATCGGCTCTCTTTGATTCCGGCAGCGCTGCTGCCGCTCGGCGCGCTGATTGTCACCGAAGGCATTTTGCGGCGTCACGCGCCGCGTGCGGCCAAGATCGCGGCATTGGCGGGCGCTGTCGTGATCGGCCTCGGCGGCGTGTTCGGGCTGGAGAGCTACACGACGCCTTATGCGATCGCGCTGGCGATATTCCAACTTGCGGGATTTGTCGTTTGCGCGTGGCTGTTGGCGACGCGGGATCGTACCTCGCTGCTGGCCTCCGAAAACCGCAGCATCGGCCGCCTCGCGGCCGGCGCGCTGATCGTGATCCCCTTCATCGTCACGGATTATCAGGCGCTCGCGCCTGATATGCCGGTTCGGCTCGGCGCGCTCGGCGCGCTATTGGTCGTCACCGCCGTCCTGATCGCAGGCAGCGGCACCGAAACCCGGCGGCAGGGTATCCTGATGACGGCGCTGCGGCTGGTGAGTTCCGCATTGCTGGGTGCGGCAGCCGCCTGCGTGTCGCCGGATGTCGATGCCGCGCAGATCATGCGCTTTTGCGCGATCGCGATTGCGGGCGTGCTGACCATCGGCCTGATGACCGATACGCTGCGCGCGCTGTTCGAAGCGCAGGTGCCCGGCGTTTTGAATTCCGTCGCGGCGTCCGCGGCCCGTACCCGCGACGAATTGATCGAGGAACTGGCGCGCCATCCGATGTTCGAAAGTGCCCGGCGCTACCGCGAAAGCGACCTTGCCGCCTACGATCCGCCACTGCTGCGGAACCTGCTCTCGACGCGCCGGGTGTTGCGCCGTCCCGAAGCGCCATGGGGGCTTGCCGCGACGGATCCCGCAGTCGAACGGTTGATGTCGCTGATGAAGGCCGGCAATGCCACGCATGTGATTATTTTGTCGCATGAGCCGGTCGATCTGCTGGTGCTGGCCGTTCCCGTCATTTCCGCCGATCCCGCCACCGAAACCGCGCTCGCGCTGGTGCGGCGCATCCTCGCATTGACGCCGGAAGCGGCGTGACTGGCGACATCAAAATGTGTTAGGTGCCTGACATGTTACGCGGCAAGCGTTCTTCATGACAGGTGCGGCTGATGGACAAGCAAGCGATGCGCGAGGAGGCCGAGCGCCTGATCCGCGAGACCATGGAAAAGAGAAACCTGACCATCAAGCAGGGCAATACGCGGATCGAGACGACCTGCGGCAAATGCGGCGCGCCAAACCGCCTGCAGGCCGAAAAAGGCGCCACCCGCGTCAAATTCGCCTGCAAGCAATGCGGCCACAAGCAGGAGACGCTTTGACGCCGCTAGGCCGTCATTGCGACCCGGTGGCTCGCAATGACGAAGACAACATGCTTGGCTCAGAACACGCCCGGTAGCAACATGGCGACCCGTTCGCGATACTTGCGATATTCGTCGCCGAAGAACGCGACCAGGTCGCGCTCTTCCAGCCAGATGCCGACGAAGATGTAGGCCGTCGTCACGGACGCGAACAGCAAATGCCCCAGCGTCATGACAGGCGTTGACCAGAAGGCGATGATAAAGCCGAGATAGATCGGATGCCGGATCAGGCTGTACAGCCCCGGCGTCCTGAACGCGATGGGCGCGGTCAGGCGTCCGGCGAAATGCGCCACCACCTGCGTCAATCCGAACAGCTCGAAATGGCTGATCAGGAAGGTGCTGTAGAGCACGATAAGCCAGCCCATGAAGCCAATCGCGGTCACGACGCCGGCGAACACGGGGCCTTCGATGTTCCAGACCACCGCCGGCATCGGCTGCCACTGCCAGAACAGCAGGATCAGGCTGAGGCTGGCGAGCAGGACGTAGGTAGAGCGCTCGATCGCCGGTGAGGCGAAGCGCGCGAACAGTCTTTTGAAGCCCTGCCGCGCCATGCCGCTGTGCTGCACGGCGAAGATCGACATCAGGATCAGGTTGATCAGCAACGCCGTCGGCAGCGAAGCGGCCGGGCCGCTATTGATTGTCTTGGGCACGACCAATTGCGAGACGAAGCCGACCGCGTACAGGAACGTGCCGAGGAAAATCAGATAGGCGAGGCCGCCGTAACAGAGGGCCAGCATTCTCATCGCAAAGGAAGGGATGGCAGGAGGCGTACCTGTTTGCATCGTAATCGACATCTTCA
This sequence comes from Bradyrhizobium sp. AUGA SZCCT0160, assembly GCF_018130105.1. Taxonomy (NCBI): domain Bacteria; kingdom Pseudomonadati; phylum Pseudomonadota; class Alphaproteobacteria; order Hyphomicrobiales; family Nitrobacteraceae; genus Bradyrhizobium; species Bradyrhizobium sp. AUGA SZCCT0160. Next base: position 445,866 of record NZ_JAFCMD010000002.1, on the reverse strand, counting down.
GTCTCCTTCGAAATATGCAGTTACTCGGAAATCGCTTCGTTCAAGCCGTGTCAGGCGGCGCGCTTGCGCTGCCTCGCTGCAGCCAGGACCTGGTCGAGCGGGCCGCAGTAGATGCGGGCCTTGTCCAGTCGGCGTTGATCGAGCTTGCGCTGCGCGATCGACGCGGCCTCTCGCTCATGGTGGGCGATCGCGGCCGCCACCTGGCCATTGAGGAAGCGCCTCAGGCGCGCGGCCAGGACGAGGATCTTCCTCAGCAGGGTTGGCGTCGTCGTGGATTGGAACGGCGCAAGCGCCCGCATGGCATGATGCTGGCCGCGTTGCCGTGCGGCAACGGGCCGTCTGGCGGAATATCCGTAAGCGTGGAAATCAGATGAGCCGATCATGGGTCGTCTCCGGTTGTATGATCCTTGACCCGTCTGTAAATTGAACTGCGCCCTCACGCTTGGCGGACTCCTTCAGGAGACGTTGGTTTTTCCTCCGCCAGAGGTTGATTTCGATCTGCAATGCTGAGGATTGTGGCGCGGCCTCGGCTGAGGTGGTAATGAAATACCGATTTTCCAATTTCGAGATCGACCTTGGCCAACACGAGCTGCGCCGCGAGGGCGTGTCCGTCCACATCGAGCCTCAGGTCTTCGATGTCATTGTCCATCTGGTGCGCAACCATGACCGGGTTGTCAGCAAGGAGGAGTTGATCGACACGGTCTGGCATGGCCGGGTGATCTCGGAAGCCGCGTTCTCCAGCCGCATCAATGGCGCAAGACGCGTGCTTGGCGACAACGGAACGGATCAGCTTTTTATCAGGACATTGCACCGGCGCGGCTTCCGGTTCGTCGGCGATGTTCAGGCGATCGCCGCGTCGGATGCCGATGCGGTCAGGCTTGCGCCTGACGATACCGCGTCAGCGAGTGTCGCTCCCGCGCGGGTCTCGATTGCCACCGACGTGTCTCATCTCGACGATGTCGTCTCGGAAGTCGTAAAGGCGGAAGCCATCGCGCGATCGTCGATCGCGGTGCTGCCGTTTGAGAACATGTCGAATGACCCGGAGAACGACTATTTCAGCTACGGCCTGACCGAAGACATCATCCGCCTGCTGGCGCGCAATCGCTGGCTTTCCGTGATCTCGCGCCACTCAACGGTCGGATTCGGGGGGCGCGTGGTCGATGCGCGTGAGGTCGGTGCCCAGCTCGGCGTGAGTTATGTGATGTCCGGCAGCGTTCGCAAGAGTCGCGACGCGGTCAGGATCACGGCGGAACTGGCCCGTGCTGCAGACGGAAAACAGCTTTGGTCCGACAAATACGATCTTCAGCTCGAGAATATTTTCGACATCCAGGAAGAAATGGCGCGGCAGATCGCGGCCACGATCGAACCGGAGCTGTCGAAGGTCGAGCAGCAGCTGGCTGCCCGCAAGGCGCCGGAAAGCCTGGATGCCTGGGATTGCTACCAGCGCGGCCTATGGAATCTATGGCGATTTACCACGCCGGGGTTTGACCAGGCAGAGGCCTATTTCAAGCGCGCGATCGAAGCCGATCCGGATTTCGCCCGCGGCCATGGCGCGCTCGGCTACGTCAATGTTCAGCGCTCGCTGTATGACGATCCCAGGGATCGCCCGGCGCGGCTGGAGACGGCGTTGCGTCAGGCGCGTGTCTCCGTGGCGCTCGACGACCTCGATTGTTTTTGTCACTGCGTTCTCGGCCGCGCGCTGTGCCTGACCCGTCAGAATGATGAAGCGCTGGCAGCGATCGACCTGTCGCTGGAACTCAATCCAAGCTTTGCGCAAGGGTATTTTGCGCAAGGGTTCAATCTACTGTGGTACGGGCGGGAGATCGAAGCGGAAACGCTGCTCGATCGAGCGACCATGCTCAGTCCGCGCGACAGCCATCTTTGGAGTTTCCACCACGTGCGCTCCTGGGCGCATTTCTCGCTCGGTGAGTACGACATCGCCGTCGAGTTTGCCCGCAGGGCAACCCGGCAGCCCAATGTCCCGTATCGGGCGTTTGCAACACTGGCAGCCTCGCTCGGCCGTCTCGGCGAAAAGGCGCAGGCCGAAGCGGTGGCCGCTGAACTCCTGCAACGCAAGCCGGGCTACAAAACCGATACCGCGCGGCAGGAGCTCTTCTTCTGCAATGATCAGGGCTTCATCGACCGGTTCATCGCGGGCCTGCGCGTCGCCGGCATAACCGGCGGCTAGGCAAGCGGCTATTTCACCCGCAGCTTGAGCGGGATCACCTGCCGGTCGGAGCAGGTCATGGTGCCGTTGTAGCCATCAGACAATGGTCCGCTGGCCGTGCATTCGGTGCCCGGCATCGACAATGTCGCGTTCAATTGGGACGAAGCCGAAATCTGCAGCCGCATTTCGCCCTTTTTCTCCACCGGGCCGTCCTGCGTGCACAGGCCGATATGCTTCAGCACGAGCGGGCCACGGTAGTCCCTGATGCGCCCGGATGCCGTTTCGGTGACGGTGGCAGTCACTTCCCATTCCCCGAGAAAGCCGGAAGTGCCGCTCACCTCGAGCGCGCGCGCCGGCCACAACGTCGCCATGACGCCCAGCATGACAGCCGGACCGAATGCTTTCACAACCTGCTCCCGTGCGAGTTGGCCTATGATCCTTATCACTTATCGCCAGGTCAGTTAAGGGAGCAGAAATTGTAGGATGGGTTGAGCCCTCCGCGAAACCCATCACCTTCGTAGCCTACGAGTGATGGGTATCGCTTCGCTCCACCCATCCTACGCGGTGCCCCGCGCTGATTGTTGGGTGCGACAATTCAACCCGACGGGCAAATCAGTTCTGATTTACGGAAAACGTGTCAAGCCCCGAAATAAAAAATATTTCTGTTTACCAGAATGAAAATCAGGTGCATATCTTTGCCCATCCCGTCCTACTCAGAAGGGCGTCGGCCGTCGTCACGGACGTTGGACGGGTTGCGGTGGACGCTTGTTTACGTCTGACGACGGCGTGGATTAAGCGTACGGCAAAACCGTGTGGTCCTGGCACCCGTTGCAGGTGTCAAGCTGTCGGGTAGGCGAAAGCTGAACGACAGCGACGGAGTCAACCAAGAACTCGTCTCCGGGGAGATCACGGCATAAGCCGTAAAGCCATTGCGCAGGGAAGGCCGGGTGTTCTCCGCTGCCCTGTATGCTCGTGTGCAGCATTTCTTGTGCTAACCGCACACGGGACCGCGGGTGCAGCGCGCACCCGGTCTTCCCTGCGCCCTCTCATTGGAGGGCGGGAAGTGTCTGGCATAGCTCGGGCGCAATGCGTCGCGAGAATGCGAAACTGCGTTTGGATGACGGTGCAGATACAAACACCGCCGTCGTCCCGGCCTTGAGCCGGGACCCATACGCCGCGGCCCATCGATGAGAGCACTGGCGTTAGCGACCTTCTGCAACAATGAGCATCACGCGGTATGGGTCCCGGCTCAAGGCCGGGACGACACCGAGTCTTATCACTTCCCCTTCACAAACCGCGCAAACGCCTCCGCGTAATCCTTGTGCCAGCGCGACAGCGCCGGGCGGTTTTCGACGATATCACCGGCGGCCCACAGCATGCGCCGTTCGTCGAGTTGCCGCGGCACGTCATTGTCGGGGCACAGGATATAGAAATCGCCGGCATCGATGCGTTCAATCATGAAGTCGACGGTCTGCTCCGGCGTCCAGGCACCATCAGGTTTCTCGGTGCGGCCGCGGGAGGTGAGGGCTGTGAAGACGTGACCGGGGATCATCAGGTGCGCGCTGATCTGGCACCCTTCGGTGTTGCGCAGCTCATGCTGCAGCGCCTCGGTCAGCGCTTTCACGCCGGCTTTGGAGACATTGTAAGCGGGATTGCCGGGCGGCGTCGTAATGCCTTGCTTGGAGCCGGTATTGATGATGAGCCCGGGCCGTCCGCGTTCGATCATGTGCGGCGCGAAAACCTGGGTGCCGTGGATGATGCCCCAGAGGTTGACGTTCAGAATGCGCTGCCAGTTCTCCAGCGGCCCAAAGCTGTTGCTGTCGGGGCCGATGCCGGCATTGTTCATCAGGATGTCGGTGCCGCCGAACCGCTTCTGCACCGCAGCTTCGAGCCTGGCGACGTCCTCAAACCGGCTGACATCCACCTCGGCGGTCATCACATCGGCGTCGCCGCCCTTGGCGACAGACGACAGTTTTGTGGCAGCCTCCGCCAGCCGCGCGGCGCCGATATCGGCAATGCAGACTTTCATGCCGAGGCCGGCGAACCGCATCGCGGCCGCCAGCCCGATGCCGGACGCGCCTCCGGTGATCACGGCGACATGATTGGTGGACATGGCAGGGTGGGGCATGCAGACTTCCTCCGGACACAAATCGGGTTACACTACTTATCAGCGCAAATCTTCATCAGGACAATATCGGCACGTACGAACCGGCATGGCAGGTCTTCATTTCCCGTCCCGCTTCCGGAGGCTCGTTCCGCTTTACGGTTCGGAGCCCAACGCTATAGTTATCCATATATAACGATCTTCATCACAAGAACGGCTATCGATCCAAGGGAGTAAATACATGGCTGTATCACAGGCAATTCCGATCACGCGCCACCCCTATGCGGATGGTTCCTACAAGAAGATGCTGATCGACGGCCAATGGGTCGATGCGGCCTCCGGCAAGAAGTTCGAGACCCATAACCCGGCGACCGGCGAACTGCTCGCCACGGTAGCCGAGGGCGACGCCGAGGACATCAACCGTGCGGTGGCGGCAGCCCGGCGGGCCTTCGAGGGTCCGTGGAGCAAGGTCAAGCCGTTCGAGCGGCAGAACCTGCTGTTGAAGCTCGCCGATCTCGTCGAGAAGAATTTCGAGGAGCTGTCGCAGCTCGATACGCTCGACATGGGCGCGCCGATCAGCCGCACCCGCGGCAACCGGCTGCGCGTGCTCGGTATGCTCAGGTATTATGCGGGCCAGGCCACCGCGCTGCATGGCGAGACGATCGAGAACTCGCTGCCCGGCGACATCTTCTCCTACACGCTGAAGGAGCCGGTCGGCGTCGTCGGCGCGATCATTCCCTGGAACGGCCCGCTCAGCGCCAGCGTCTGGAAGATCGGTCCGGCGATCGCGACCGGCTGCACCGTGATCCTGAAGCCGGCCGAGGAATCGCCGCTGACCTCGCTGCGGCTGGCCGAGCTCTGCATGGAGGCCGGCATCCCGCCCGGCGTCGTCAACGTGGTGCCTGGTTACGGCGAGACCGCGGGCGCGGCACTGTCCTCGCATTCCGGCGTCGACAAGGTCGCCTTCACCGGCTCGCATGTCACCGGGCAAGCCATCGTCAGGGCCTCCGCCGGCAACCTCAAGCGCGTGTCGCTGGAGCTCGGCGGCAAATCGCCGGACATCGTGTTCGCCGACGCCGACCTCGATGCGGCGGTGCCGGGCGCGGCGATGGCGGTGTTCGCCAATTCCGGCCAGATCTGCAGCGCGGGGACGCGCCTGTTCGTCGAACACAAGATCTATGACGACTTCGTCGGCCGCGTCGCCGAATTCGGCAAGAAGCTGCAGGTCGGCAACGGCCTCGATCCCAACACCCAGATCGGACCCTTGGTGTCGGCGGAGCAGATGAAGCGCGTTTCCGGCTATCTCTCGATCGGCCAGCAGGAGGGTGCCAAGGCGCTGACCGGCGGTACGCCGCTGACCGAAGGCGCGCTGTCGAAGGGCTATTTCGTGGCGCCGACGGTGTTCGCCAACGTGCAGGACAATATGCGGATCGCGCAGGAGGAAATCTTCGGCCCGGTGATCTCGGCGATCTCGTTCAAGGACACCGACGAACTAATCGCACGCGCCAACGCCACCACGTTCGGATTGGGCAGCGGCGTCTGGACCACCAATGTCAGCAAGGCGCATCAGGTGGCAAAATCGCTGCGCGCCGGCTCGGTCTGGGTCAATTGCTACCAGGCGATGGACCCGGCAGTGCCGTTCGGCGGCTACAAGATGAGCGGCTACGGCCGCGAGTCAGGCAAGCAGCACCTGGAGGAGTATCTCAACGTCAAGGCGGTCTGGATCAAGACGGGGTAGGGTTTACGTCGTCCCGGCCTTGAGCCGGGACCCATAACCCCGGTCATCTGTTGTTGAAAGAAGCCGTCTCCCATTGTGCTCAATAATTACCGCTGCGGCGTATGGGTCCCGGCGTTCGCCGGGACGACGACTACTAAAAATCGGTCGTCACCCCGCCCGCTTCTTCCGGCCGATCTCGCTGCGCAGCGCCTGCAACTCCTTGCGCGCCGCGCTCGCGGCGTTGCGTTCGATCTTGCGGTAGCGCTTGACCAGCGAGATGCCGAACGACGTCAGCACCGCGCCGCCGCCGTTCTTGCCGCCGGTCTGCCGCTCGACGGCGGCCTGCCGGCAGATGCGGTTGATCTCGTCGACCAGATCCCATGCCCGCTTGTACGACATCTCCATCGCGCGGCCGGCAGCCGAAATCGAGCCGCAGGTCTGGATGTTCTCCAACAGCTGGATCTTGCCCGGCCCGATCCGGGCGTTCGCATCCAGATCGATGCGAACGCTGAGCGAAGGAAGCGATTTGGCACTCGATTTCGGCATGAAAATACTTGCTCACTACATCGGTTCGAGCGGGCGCCCGCTTCGCTTTCAAAACAAAAGCTGCTCCAGTCTTTTACGGGCAAGCGGAACCGGTTACATACTCGTATGAATACGGATACTTTGGAGTTCCCCACCGGCATGAATCATCCATCATTGTTTTCTCCGCTGCAGATCGGTCCCTACCAGCTCAAACATCGTCTCGCGCTGGCGCCGCTGACGCGGATGCGGGCGGAAAAGCCCAGCCTCGCGCCGCGGCCGCTGAACGCGGAATATTACGCCCAGCGCGCGACGCCGGGCGGATTGCTGATTGCCGAAGCCTCGCCGGTCATGGCGACGGGTTTTGGCAGCCCCGGCGTCCCCGGAATTTATAACGAGCAGCAGATCGCGGGTTGGCGAAAGGTCGTCGATGCCGTTCACGCCAAGGGCGGCGTGATCTTCCTGCAGCTCTGGCATGTCGGCCGCGTTTCGCATTCCTCGTTCCAGCCCGGCGGCGTGCTGCCGGTGGCACCCTCGGCGGTTGCAATCCCGCCCGATCTGAAGACCGGGACGGCCGACGGCAAAGCCGTGACCTACGAGACGCCGCGCGCGCTCGAGACATCCGAAATCCCTGGCGTGGTCGATGCCTACCGGCAGGCGGCGAAGAATGCGCTTGCCGCCGGCTTCGACGGCGTCGAGATCCACGGTGCCAACGGCTATCTGATCGAGCAGTTCCTGCAGTCGCACACCAATCTGCGCACCGATCAATATGGCGGCTCCATCGTAAACCGCACGCGCTTTCTGATGGAAGTGACAGAGGCCGTGGTCGAGGTCTGGGGCGCGAGCCGCGTCGGCCTGCGGCTGTCGCCGTACGGTATCGCCAATGGCAGCGGCGAGCCGGACCCGATGCCGCTCTATAGCCATGTCGTGCAATCGCTCAATCCGTTCGGGCTTGCCTATCTGCATTTCATCGAACCGCGCTCCAGCGGCGCCGGCCGCGCCGAGGTCAACCATCAGAACGTGCCGTCGGCGATGGTGCTGTTCCGCCCCATTTGGAAAGGCGTGCTGATCACGGCCGGCGGCTTCACCGGCGAGACCGCTGACGCCGCGATCGCGGCCGGCCATGCCGATGCGATCGCGTTCGGACGGATCTTCATCTCCAATCCGGACCTGCCGCGCCGCCTGCAACGCGGCTTCCCGCTGACGCCCTATAACCGCGCGACCTTCTATGGCGGCGACGTCGCCGGCTACACCGACTACCCCGCACACGACGAGTTGGCGCAGGCATAGCACTCCACCGTCATTGCGAGCGAAGCGAAGCAATCCATCTCACAACGTAACGAAAGAATGGATTGCTTCGCTTTGCTCGCAATGACGAAACGTGAGGACCGAGCATGTTTCCCGAGCTCGAAGAAACCGAAAAGAAAAAGGCAAAACCGGTGGCGGTGGGAAAACCCGCCGCCGGCCAATGCCTCTGCGGCAAAGTCTGCTTCGAAATCGACGTGCCGGCGCGCTGGGCCTGGCACGATCATACGCCGTCGAGCCGCCGCGCCCACGGCGCGGCCTACGCGACCTATGTCGGAAGCTGGCGCAAGCGCTTCCGCATCACCAAGGGCAAGACCTCCATCACGCGCTATGAAGACAACGCGACCAAGACCGCGCGCAGCTTCTGCAGCAGCTGCGGCACGCCGATCGCCTACGAGCGCCCGCGTTCGCCGCACATGGTCAACATTCCGCGCGCGCTGTTCACCGGCCGCACCGGCCGCCAGCCGCTCTACCACATCGCGATCGAGGAGCTGCAGGAATGGGCTTATACCGGCGAACCGCTGGTGCCGCTGAAAGGTTATCCCGGCGTGGTCTGGCAGCGCTCGAAAAAGAAGAAGCGCAGTGATCGCGAGGGGATGTTCTAGCCATAACCAGCTTCATGCCTGATCACGCAGGGCAGCCATGACCGCGCTCCATTTGATCTCACCATTGCCGATCGTCATGATGGCCTGATCCCGAGAGGTCAACGAACCTCGGGCAGGAGGAAGTATGAAAAATCGCATTACCGGGCGCTCGGCCTTTCTCGCGCTGCTGAAGGACGAGGGCGTCACGCATCTGTTCGGCAACCCCGGCACCACCGAACTGCCGATCATGCACGCCCTGAAGGATCGTCCTGACCTCACCTATGTGATGGCGATGCAGGAGAGCCTGGTGGTCGCGATCGCCGACGGTTACAGCCGCGCCTCGGGCAAGCTCGTCGCCTGCAACGTCCACGTCGCGCCCGGGCTCGGCAATGCGATGGGCTCGCTGTTCAACGCGGCCTTCACCGGCACGCCGATGATCCTGACTGCGGGCCAGCAGGAGCAGGGCCACGGGCTGATGGAGCCGGTGCTGTATGGCCCGCTGGTGCAGATGGCGGAGCCGCTGGTGAAATGGGCCGTCGAGGTGACGCGGCTGGAGGATCTGCCGCGGATCGTGCGCCGCGCCGCCAAGATCGCAACCACGCCGCCGACCGGGCCGGTGTTCATCTCGCTGCCGGGCGACATCCTCAACGCCGAAGCCGGCATCGAGCTCGGCCGCTCCACCCGCGTCGATACCCGCGTCAAACCATCGGACGAAGCGCTCGGGGCGTTGGTCGCGCGCATCCTCAAAGCGGAGCGGCCGGTGATCATTACCGGCGACGAGATCGTCAAGAGCGACGCGTTGAAGGAAGCCGCGCAGTTCGCGGAAGCGATCGGCGCGCCGGCCTATCAATGTTCGACGCCCTACGGCGCGCACTTCCTGTCGGAAAGTCCGTGCTTCATGGGCGCGCTGTCGCGCCTGCAGAAGCAGGTTCGCGAAGTGCTGTCGCCTTACGATCTGATGATCGTGCTCGGCGCCGATCCGTTGCGGATGTCGGTCTACAGCGAAGTCGATCCGCTGCCCGACGGGCTCGGCATCGTGCAGATCGGTCTGGTCGACTGGGATCTCGCCAAGAATTACGGCGCCGAGATCGCGCTCAAGGCCGACGTGAAGGAAACCCTGCGCGCGTTGGTGCCGGCGCTGAAGGCGGCCGGCGGCGGCGCGCTCGAAACGCGCGCCAAGCAGGGCGTGGCCGCGCTGGCCTCAAAGAACTGGACCGCAAAGCGCAAACCGCTGATCGAGCAGATATCGAAGGCCAGCACCAAATCGCCGATCGATCCGGACTGGCTGGCGCTGCAAGTGGTCGAGGCGATGCCCGACAATGCGATCCTGGTCGATGAAGGATTGACGTCGTCGCGGCAGATCCTGGCATTGCGGCCGCACCGCGACCGCTACGGCTATCACGCGCTGGCCTCGGGCGGCATCGGCTGGGGCCTGCCGGCTTCCGTCGGCGTCAGCCTTGCCAATCCCGAGCGCCCGGTGGTGTGCTATTCCGGCGACGGCAGCTCGATGTATTCGATCCAGTCGCTGTGGACCGCCGCGAACCACAAGCTGCCGCTGACCTTCGTGATCGTCAACAATGGCGGCTATCGCATCATCAAGCAGCGTCTGCTCGCCTTCCACGGCGACGATCATTATGTCGGCATGGACTTCGTCGATCCGCCGGTCGATTTCACCGGCGTCGCCAAATCACTCGGGCTCGAAGCTATGCGTGTCACCGATCCAGGGCAACTGAAGTCGGTGCTGTCGTCAGCTATTGGTCGGCCCGGCACCAAGCTGATCGAGGTGGTGGTGAGCAATTCGGTGAATTGAGAGGTAATGCAAACTATCCCCGTCATGCTGAGGTGCGCGCTCTTGCGCGCCTCGAAGCACGACGGCCCGGCTGTGGCCGATTCATCCCTCGAGGCTCGCCCAGCGGTGCAAGTGCACCGCAGGGTTCGCACCTCCAGCGACAACGGCGAAGCCGTTGCGCGGGGATGACGGAAGTAGCAGCGTTGTCATTCCGCCGCCTTCACCCGCGCACCCGGCCGATACTGGCTCGCCGGATGCTGCGCCGTCAGCCGCGCGCGGCCCTTGCCGAACAGCTTCTCGCGCAGCGTGCCCTCGGCATACGCGCTCTTGTATCGCCCGCGACGGGTCAGTTCGGGCACCAGCATGTCGGCGATGTCCTCGAAATCGCCGGGCGAGGTCGCGAAGGCGACGTTGAGGCCGTCGACGTCGGTCTGCTCGAACCAGGCCTCGATATCGTCGGCGACCTTCTCGGGCGTGCCGACCACGACGGGCCCGGCGCCGCCGATGCCGACATGTTCGATGACTTCGCGCACGGTCCAGACCCGATCCGGATCGGCGCGGGTGACGTTGTCGAGCGCGGTGCGGCCGGCGTCGTTCTGGACGTGGCGGACCTGCTGGTCGAGGTCGTAGCCGGAGAAATCGACGCCGGTCCAGCCCGACATCAGCGCCAGCGCGCCCTCGGGATTGATGTGCTTGCGATAGTCGGCGTATTTCGCCTTCGCCTCCGCCTCGGTGCGCCCGAGGATGATCGTCATCATGCTGAACATCAGGATCTCGGCCGGGTTGCGCCCGATCTCGCGTGCCAGGTCACGGATCGCCGCGACGCGCGGACCGATGATCTTGGCCGACGGGCCCGACATGAACACGCATTCGGCGTGCCGGGCGGCGAACTGCCGGCCGCGCGGCGAGGTGCCGGCCTGGTACAGCACCGGCGTGCGCTGCGGCGACGGCTCGCTCAGATGAATCGCATTGAGCCGGTAATGACTGCCCTCATGCGCGATGGGGTGCACCTTCGCCGGGTCCGCGAAGACGCCGCGCGCGCGATCGCGCAGCACGGCGGCGTCCTCCCAGCTGCCTTCCCAGAGCTTGTAGACCAGCTCCATATATTCATCGGCGATCTCGTAGCGGTCGTCGTGCGCGGTCTGCTTGTCCTTGCCGGCGCCGCGCGCGGCGCTGTCGAGATAGCCGGTCACCACGTTCCAGCCGAGCCGTCCCTCGGTAAGGTGATCGAGCGTCGACATCCGCCGCGCGAACGGATAGGGCGGCTCGAACGACAGATTGCTGGTGACGCCGAAGCCGAGATGCTTCGTCACCGCCGCCATCGCGGGAATCAGCATCAGCGGTTCATTCGAGGGGGTCTGCGCGCCGTTGCGCAGCGCCGCGTCGGGGCTGGAGCCGAACACGTCATAGACGCCGAGCACGTCGGCGAGAAACAAGCCGTCGAAACGCCCGCGTTCCAGCGTCCTGGCGAGATCCAGCCAATAGGGCAGTCGGTTATAGTCAAGGGTACGGTCGCGCGGATGGGTCCACAGCCCGGGCGATTGATGCGCCACGCAGTTCATGGCAAAGGCGTTGAGCCGGATCTGTTTTTTCATGGTGGTGGAACCTTGGCTATTCCCGGATACGCCGCCCGGTCGGATGCCGGGCTGCTGGCGGAAATTGTTGCATTGCATGAGGCTTAGCAAGGCCTTATTCGCCCCGACTGATACTACTTCCAGTAGATGAGTTGTCTAACTACACTAACCAGTGATACGTTCGCGAACGCAAAAGGAAACAGCATGACGACGAGAGCCGACGCGATTGAAAATGTCCGTCAGCAGTTTCATTCGGGCGAATTCCTCGCCGAGCTCAACCGCCGGGTCGGTTTCCCTACGCAGAGCCAGGAGCCGCTGCCGGGCGATCCCTTGCGCGCCTATCTGGTGGAAGGACTGCAGCCTGCCTTTGAAGAGCTCGGGTTCTCGACCCGGCTGATCGAGTCGCCGCTCGGCAAGGGCCCGTATCTGCTGGCGGACTATCGCGAGGATCCGTCATTGTTGACGGTTCTCTCCTACGGTCATGGCGACGTTGTGGGTGGCATGGTCGGTGAATGGCGCGACAACCTCAATCCGTGGCAAACCACGACCAAGGGCGATCGCGTCTACGGCCGCGGCACCGCCGACAACAAGGGGCAGCACAGCATCAACATGGCGGCGTTGCGCGCCGTCCGCGAAGCCCGCGACGGCAAGCTCGGCTTCAATGCCAAGTTCATCATCGAGACCAGCGAGGAGATCGGCTCGCCGGACCTGGCTGAGGTCTGCGAGGCGCTGCAGCAGGAACTCAAGGCCGACTTGTTGCTCGCATCCGACGGCCCACGGCTGTCGGCGGATCGTCCCACCATCTTCCTCGGCTGCCGCGGCGGCGTGCGCATCCATCTCGACGTCAACCTGCGTGAAGGCGGCAATCACTCCGGCAATTGGGGCGGCCTGCTTGCCAACCCCGCGACCATCCTGGCCAACGCGATCGCCGCGCTGGTCGATCACCGGGGGCGGATGAAACTCGACATCATGAAGCCGCCGCGCATCACGAACCAGATCCGCGCGGCACTGGCCGATGTCGAGGTCGAGCCGATGGCGGATGAGCCGCAGGTCTCCGAGAATTGGGGCGAGGATGGCCTCTCCGCCGCCGAACGCGTCTATGCCTGGAACACGCTGGAAGTGCTGGCGATGTCATCGGGCAATATCGATGAGCCGGCGAACGCGATTCCAGGCGTGGCTCGCGCCGTGCTGCAGCTTCGCTTCGTGGTCGGCACCGAATACGAAAAGGTGGTCGACGCTGTCAGGACCTATCTGCACGCCAATGGCTTTGCGATGGTTGATGTCAGCGGGCAGCAGAGGTTTGGCGCGTCGCGTACCGATTTGGACAGCCCCTGGGTCAACTGGGCGGCGAACTCGATCCGGCAGACCACCGGAAAGGCGCCGGCGATCCTGCCGAATATCGGCGGTTCGCTGCCCAACGGCGTCTTTGCCGAAGGGCTCGGCCTGCCGACGATCTGGATTCCGCATTCCTATCCCGGCTGCTCGCAGCACGCGCCGGATGAACACATCCTGCTGCCGGTCACCGAGGAAGCGCTGGCCATCATGGCGGGCCTGTTCTGGGATCTCGGCGAGGTGCCGCGTAAACCGTGATGCCGTTAATGGTTCGTGTGACGGAATAAGAACGATGCTGCGGCGCGAAAACGCCGTTTCATGCTATAAAAATTTAGCTCTGCGTATCGTCAGGCGAAATATTGCTCTGTCGCCCGCGCGCCGCGCTCTCTAGGATCGGGGGAAGCGCGATGCGGGGAAGGGCGGCATGAACGCGACGTCACCTAAGAAGAAGCCAGCGCTGTCCGTCGCCGGGCAGCCGGCCAACTTCAACGCCATCCAAAAGGTCTGCGCGATCCTGCGCGTGCTGGCGCAGAACTCGCCGCTGCGGCTCACCGAGATCGCCGACTCCACCTCGCTGAACAAGGCGACGGCGCTGCGCATCCTCGGCTCGCTGATCGAGGAGGGCTTCGTCACCCGCGTGACCGGCGCAAAAACCTACGAGCTCGGCCAGGAGGCGCGGGTGATGGCGGTCAGCGCGCGCCGCACCGTCGACATCGCCGAACTGGCGCAGCCGAGCCTGCTGCGGCTTTCGGAGCGATCCGCCGATACCGCGCTGTTGTCGGTGCGCAGCGGCGTCGAGGCGCTGTATCTGGCGCGTTCCGTCGGCAGCCATCCTTTGCAGCCCAATTACCTGCAGATCGGCAGCCGCCGGCCGCTCGGCGTCGGCGCCGGCAGCCTTGCGCTGATGGTGTGGCTGCCGGACGCCGAGATCGACGCCATCATCGAAGTCATCATGCCGCGGCTGGCGAAATCGCCGCGCATCACGTCGAAATATCTGCGCGAGCGGATCATAGCTGCCCGCAAGCATGGCCATACCGTGCAGATCGACGTTGCCCTTCCCGGCATGGGCGGGGTCGGCGTCCCGATCCGCGACGATGCCGGGCAGGTGATTGCCGCGCTGAGCGTCGGCGCCTCCAGCGACCGGATCAGGCGGCGCGAAACCGAGCTTGCGGAGATGCTGAAGAAGGAAGCGCTGATCCTGACACGGGCAATGGCGCAGCCGGTGAAACCGGGTGCGCTGAAGGTGATCAAGCCGAGCTAGGGATCAAACCCCTTCATCGAGCGCGACCAGCTCGCGCTTCTTGCGCAGCGAGGGCAACAGCGGTCCGACCAGCAGCACTACCGCGAGCGCCAGGCAGGTAGCCGAGATCGGCCGTGTCACGAAGGTCATCAGGTCGCCCTGGGAAAGGATCAACGATTTGCGCAGGTTGTTCTCCAGCATCGGTCCGAGCACGAAGGCCAGCACCAGCGGTGCCGGCTCGTAGCCGAGCTTGCGCATGAAATAGCCGATCACGCCGAACGCGATCATGACGTAGACGTCGAACACGTTGTTGCTGGAGCAATAGACGCCGATGATCGTGAACAGGACGATCAGCGGAAACAGGATGTTGTACGGCAGCTTCAGCAGCTGAACCCACATCCCGATCAGCGGCAGATTGAGCACCAGCAGCATCAAATTGCCGATATACATGCTGGCGACGATGCCCCAGAACAGACCCGGGTTCTGCGTGATCAGCAGCGGTCCGGGCTGCAGGCCGTGAATCACGAACGCCCCCAACAATAGCGCCATCACCACGTTTGGCGGGATGCCCAGCGTCATCAGCGGAATGAAGGCGCCGCCGGCCGCGGCGTTGTTGGCGGCTTCGGGTCCCGCCACGCCTTCGATCGCGCCATTGCCAAAACGCTCCGGCGTTTTCGACAGCCGCTTCTCCAGCGCGTAGGACGCGAATGACGAGATCACGGCGCCGCCGCCCGGCAGGATGCCGAGGAAGAATCCAAGAACGGTTCCGCGTGCGACCGGCCCGGTGCTGGCCTTCCAGTCTTCCTTGCTCGGAAACAGCTGCGTGATCTTGGCGTTGATGATGTCGCGCTTGATGATGTGCTCGGTATTGAGCAGCACCTCGGCGACGCCGAACAGGCCCATCACCACGGGGACGAGGCCGATGCCGTCGATCAATTCAATCCGGCCGAAGGTCAGGCGCGGCTGCGCCGTGATGCTGTCCAGCCCGATCAGGCCAAGCACGATGCCGATGCAGGCCATCAGCAGCGCCTTCGCCATCGATCCCTGCGTGAGGAAGGTCAGCACCACGAGGCCCAGCGCCATCAGGCTGAAATAGTCAGCCGGCCCGAACGCGATCGCGACGCTGGCCAGGGACGGCGCCACCAGCATCAAGGCGATCAGCGCGAAGGTACCGGCGATGAAGGAGCCGAACGCGGAGATGCCGAGCGCCGGCCCGGCGCGGCCTTGTTTCGCCATCTGGTGGCCGTCGATGCAGGTGACGACGGAAGCCGCTTCCCCGGGGATGTTGACCAGGATCGACGTGGTCGAGCCGCCATACATCGAGCCGTAATAGATGCCGGCCATCATGATGATGCCGGATTCCGGCGTTCCCGACAGCGTGACCGGCAGCAACAGCGACATGGCCGAGATCGGCCCGATGCCGGGGAGCACGCCGACCAGCGTGCCGATGAAGACGCCGATGAAGCAATAGACCAGGTTGACCGGCAACAGAGCGATGCCGAAACCGTGCGCGACGTTGATGATCGTGTCCATGTCGCGGTCAACCGATTTCGAAGATGCCCGAAGGCAGCTGGATCAAAAGCAAACGTTTCAGAATCCACCACATGCCGAGCGGGGCGATGACGGCGATCGGGATCGCCAGCGACCAGCGCACCGGATCGATCAGCCGCAACAGCAGCACCATCAACGGGATCGACGACAGCAGAAAGCCGAACGTATCGAGCGAGAAGGCGAATGCGGTGAGGGAGGCGATGACGATCAACGGTTTGGTCCAGCGCGCATTCTCCCAGCGCGAACCGAATGTCGGTCCGCCCTCGGTGAGCGACGCAATGATGATCGATGCCGCGAACAGGCACATCAGGATGCCGGTGTAGAACAGCACGTAGCCGGAGCCGGGATCGTTGATGGTGCCCAGTTTCAGCTTGAGCCCGGACCGGATGACGAAAAGGCCGAGCCCGAGCCCGATCAATCCACCCCACAATTCGGAATTGTTGAAGCGGAATTTGACGTTGCTGTTATTGCTCATGGATTGTTCTCTCAGCCGTTCCCCGGACTGCGCAGCACCATAAGCGCGTTTACGTGTGGTTTCCACACGCTATGGCGACGGCGCTGCAGAGCCGAGGTCGGTCTTGCTGTGTTGTGGGTCCCGGCTCTGCGGAGCAGCGCTTTGCGCCGCACCGCGTCCGGACACGAGGATGGTCTATGCTACTTCTTCGCCAGCCCGAGCGAGTCGATCACCTTGCGTTCGGAATTGGTGACCTCGACGACGAACTTCTTGTAGTCCTCGGTATTCTTGTAATTCGGCACCATGTCGTATTTCGCGAGCGTTGCGATCACGGCCGGGTCCTCGAGGGCCTTCTTGAAGGCGTCGTGCAGCTTGGCGACGATCTTCGGGTCCATGCCCTTCGGTCCGGCGATGCCGAACGGCGAGTCATAGACCATGGGATAGCCGAGTTCCTTCAGCGTCGGCACGTTGGGAAAATTCGGCGAGCGCGCCGAGGTCCACACCATCAGCAGCCGCAACTTGCCGGCGTCGACCAGCGGACGCCATCCGGTCGAATCCGCCTGCAGCATGGTGTGCTGGCCAAGCACGGCGGCGTTGGTCTCCGCGCCGCCCTTGAACGGCACCTGCGTCAGCTTGATGCCGGCGAGCGTCGCGATCTGTTCCATGCCTATATGCAGCGAGGTTCCGGCGCCCGGGGTCGCGTAGGTCACCTTGCCGGGATTCTGTTTGGCGAAGTCGACGACGTCCTTCCAGGTCTTGAACTGCGACTCGGCATTGGTGGTGACACCGAAGGTATAACCGGTGAGGTGGATGATGTAGGAGAAATCCTTGGACGGATCCCAGGATACTTCCTGCATCAGCGGCAGGCGGAACACGGTGATCGGTAGCTGCGCGATGGTGTAGCCATCGGGCTTGGCTCCGGCCGCCATGGTGGCCGGACCGACGGTGCCGCCGCCGCCCGCCTTGTTGTCGATCGCGATCGGCTGGCCGAGAATCTTGGAGGCGCTTTCGGCGATTGCGCGCATCGTAAGGTCGGTCGATCCGCCCGCGGGCCACGGCACGATCAGGGTGATCGGCTTGGTGGGATATTCCTGCGCGCCGGCGGCGGCGGAAATCAGCATGCCGACGGCGGCGACAGCGAACATCAAACGGCTTGGTCTCGACATCTCAAACTCTCCCTTGCGGCCCCGTTGGAAGCGAGGCCGCTTTGTTGCTCTTTGATGCCTTCAATCTTCTCTGAAAACGCAGGCGAAGAAAAGCGCATTGACCGCGCTAACCTATGCAATCGGCTCAGCAATTGGCTGGAATTGACATCTGCGACAATTGGTCTGCCGCGGCATCCCGAGATACGGAATTTACCGGGTCGCACGTGTGCGGCAAGCATGGTTGCACGGCGTCAACGCCGTGCCGCCAACCTTGCGACCATGGAACGTTCGGGCCATCATATCACGATATGACGGCAGGGTTCCGTTCTCCCGATGCCGTTATTGCCGAAAACCCCCTGGAGCGCATGAGTTCAGCTTCGAACGCGACCGACAATGCGGTCCTCAAAGCATTCGCGACAATCCCCGCGCTGCTCGAACAGGCGCCGGAGCTGATCGTTCGCGGCCGGTTTCTCGACTGCGAGTGTCTGCTCGGACCGACCGGCCATCCTCTTCACGCCTCGATCCGTGCCGGCCGTATCGTCGATTTGACATCGGCGCCGGTGCTGATGCGCTCCTGGCGGTTTGCCTATCGCGCTTCGCCGGCCGCCTGGGCGGCGTACTGGCAGCCCGCGCCGCGGCCGGGCTGGCATGATCTGCTCGCCCTGACCAAGCGCGGCGAGGCCGCTATCGAGGGCGATCTGCATCCCTTCATGACGCATCTGCAATATTTCAAGGATGTGCTGGCGTTACCGCGGCAGCATTTCGCGGTAGCGGCATCATGAGCGGCTATGTCGAGCCGATGATCGGCCGCTATGTCCATGTCGACATCGGCGCCGAAATGCATCGCATCTATTTCGAGGAAAACGGCACCGGCATTCCGCTGGTGTGCCTGCACACCGCGGGTTCCGATGCGCGGCAATGGCGGCATCTGCTGGCCGACGCGGAGTTCGCGAAGCATTTTCGGATCATCGCGTTCGACATGCCCTGGCACGGCAAATCCAATCCGCCGGCCAGCTGGAACGGCGACGAATATCAGCTCACCACGGCGCGCTACACCGAAACCATCCGCGCCTTCTGCAAGGCGCTGAAGCTCGACAAGCCGGTGGTGATGGGCTGCTCGATCGGCGGCCGCATCGTGCTCAATCTGGCGATCGATCACGCCGCCGAATTCCGGGCGTTGATTGGCCTGGAAGCGGCTGATTTCCAGGCGCCGTGGTACGATACCACATGGCTCAACCGCCCCGACGTCCATGGCGGCGAAGTCTGCGCGGCGCTGGTGTCGGGTCTGATTGCGCCGCAGGGCCCGCAAGCGGCGCGGACCGAGACGCTGTGGGGGTACAAGCAGGGCGGACCCGGCGTCTTCAAGGGCGATCTCTATTTTTATCGGGTCGACGGCGATCTGCGCGGCCGGGTCGAGAACATCGACACTGATGTCTGCCCGCTGTTTCTGCTCACCGGCGAATATGACTTCTCCTGCACGCCGGAAGACACCAAGCGCACGGCGGCGGCGATCAGGGGTGCCCATGTCACCATCATGGAGCAGCTCGGCCATTTTCCGATGAGCGAGAATCCCGAACAGTTTCGTCGCTACATTGCGCCGGTGCTGGCCCAGATCGTCGCGTCGGCTAAAGTCACCGGCTAGCAGCCGTTGCCGCTTCAAGCCGCGCGGTGCAAGGCGAAGGGTCCGCCTTCGATCGCCGGCCGCTTGCGATCAATCAAATCCGCCGTCAGCCGCGCGCTGCCGCAGGCAAGCGTCCAACCGAGCATGCCGTGGCCTGAATTGATGAACAGGCCATCAAGCGGCGACCAGCCGATGATCGGCCGGCTGTCGGGCGTCATCGGGCGCAGCCCACACCAGGGCTGGACGTCACCGGTAGCATTGATACCGAGCAACTCGGCTGAAGCGCGGCGCAGCGTGTCGATGCGCCCGACATCGATCCTGGCATCATCACTCTCGAGGTCGGCGATGCCCGCGACCCTTATCGTCGTCCTTTCGCCGGACGTGAGCGGCGCGAACACCAGCTTGCGTTCCATATCGGTGACGCTGTGGCGCAGCGCGTGGGTACCGTCAGGCGGTGTCAGGGTGATGCTGTATCCTTTGACCGGATAGATCGGCAGATAGAATCCGCAAGCGCGCGCAAAGGCACGCGATGCCGCGCCCATGCACAGCACAAAGCGGTCCGCCTGCACACGCCCTTTCGTGGTCTCGACCGCGCAGAGGCGGCCGCCGGACCTGACCGGCCCAACCACCGGCGCGCCCAGCAGCCATTCGATGTTGCTGCGCTGCTTCATGCGGGCCGTGAGTGCGGCGCAGAATGCCGCACAATCGCCGACCTGCTCGGAGGCCGTGTAGACCCCGCCCGCGAGATCGCGCACGTCGAGTTTGAGCCCAGGCTCCAGCGCCAGGCACTCGGCAGGTGTCAGGACCTGTTGCTGATCATCACTCGTGCCCATCCTGGCGATTGCGCCTCGCGCCGTGTCGAATTCCTTGCCTGTCCGGAATACGACGAGCTTGCCCGCGGTCCTCAATCCGAACGCGAGCCCAAGGGCCTCGGACAGCTGCGCCAACTCGCTCCGGCTCAAGGCGGCGAGCGCAAGTTGGGCGCCAATGGTCTCTTGCACGGCGTTCGAGCGGCAGGCCAGCAGGAAACGCGCGCCCCATGCCACCAAAGCAGGGTCCAGGCCGGGCCGAATGCGAATGGGCGAACCCTTCGACATCAATAGCGATGGAAGCTTCATCAGCAGCGCCGGCGAGGCCAGCGGCGCCACGAAGGCGTAGCTGAGCTGGCCGCCATTCGCAGCGCTGGCGTCTGCTCCGGTGGAAACGTTGCGGTCGACGACGGTGACATCATGTCCGGCTTCGGCGAGGCGCCATGCTGTGGTGAGGCCGATGACGCCGGCGCCGAGTACGCAAATTTTCATTTCGATGTCTCTTTTTGAAACGGCCGCCCGATCGAAACGTAACTTGACCGGGGACGAACTGGATGGTGTGGGCACCGCCAGACTAGGGCGTTCACTCGCCGCCACTGATGCGAAGGTCGCATAATGCAAAACTTGCATCATCGGCCGCGGCGTAGCACGCTAGCGATGGGTGGCGGTTTTGGGCGGGTTGCGGGCCGGGTTATGACAGGGCGCCGACTGATCGGGATGGACCTTTCGGCGACGGCCGGGCGCCGCGATGCAAAGCTTGCATTGGTCAAGGCGCATGCCGATTGGCTAGGTTCCGCGCATGGGGGATCACATTCTTGACCGGCAACGAGCACCCGACGCTGTTCGCTGCCTTGCGCCGCCTGGAGAGGCGCCGCAGGCCGGCGCGGCGGCGCCACGCGTCCAGGCAAGGTGCGTGATGGAGCTGCGCTGGCTGCAGGATTTTCTGATGGTGGCCGAGACCGGCAACTTTACGCGGGCGGCCGAGCGACGAAATACCTCGCAGGCCGCGTTCAGCCGCCGGATCAAATCGCTGGAGGCCTGGCTCGGCTTCGACCTGATCGACCGCAGCGTCTATCCGACCCAATTGACGCCGCAGGGCGAGCGCTTTCGCGAACATGCCGGCGAGCTGCTGCGGCAGATGCTGGACGCGCGGGTGGAGCTTGGCGGCAAGCCGGTTCGGCGTCACGAACATATCAGGATCGCGTTGCCGTTTGCGATGGCGACTTCCCGCCTGCCGCATTGGTGGCAGCTCTGGTCGCAGGAGCGGCGCCTGAGCTGCTCGGTCGTGGTCGGCAATATCCACGACCTCGTCACCTCGCTGGTCTCGAACAATGTCGACCTGATGATCTGCTACCACCACGCCCAGCAGCCGATCCATCTCGATCCGGACCGCTATGAACGTGCGATCCTCGGCACCGAATTCCTGCGGCCCTATGCCAGCCAGGCGCTGGTGACGAAGGGGAGTGCCTCGCTGCCCGGCCGGCCGACGCATCCGGTGCCGCTTCTGATGTACTCGCCGGGCGTGTATTTTGCGCGCCTGGTCGATCTCATCCTGGAAAATGCCCCGGTTTCCGGCACCCGGGTGATCGAAAGCGACATGTCGGACGTGCTGTGCGAAATGGCGCTCGCCGGCCGCGGCGTCGCCTGGCTTTGCGAGAGCACGGTGGCAGCCTCCGGCCGCAAGGGGCTGACGGCGGTCGGCGGTGACAAATGGGCGCTGCCTTTGTCAATGGTCGCCTTTAGAGATAGGACGAATAGCCAGCGGTCGCTAAATCTGTTTTGGTCCGAGTTATGCAGGTATAGTGCCGGACACGATGGGGGCAATCAGGAAAGGACCGCCTCGAGATCGTCGGCCAAATCACCTTCCAGGTCGTCGAGATCGAGTGGATGATGAATTTCAAACCAATAGAGGGAGAAGTTACGTGAAACACCGTCATATTATCGGCTGTCTGCTGGCCGGCGCGTTGTGCGCCACGCCGGCGATGGCGCAGGAACTCACCGGAACGTTGAAGAACATCAAGGATACCGGGGCCATCACGCTCGGCTTCCGGGATTCGTCGATTCCCTTCTCCTATCTCGATGACAGCCAGAAGCCGGTCGGCTACGCCATGGACATCTGCTACAAGATCGTCGATGCCGTGAAGAAGGAGCTCAAGCTCGACAAGCTCGAGGTCAAGCTCAATCCGGTGACGTCGTCGACCCGGATTCCGCTGCTGGCCAACGGCACCATCGATCTGGAATGCGGCTCGACCACCAACAACGCCGAGCGCCAGAAGCAGATCGCCTACACCAATACCCACTTCCTGACCGCGAGCCGCTACGTCTCGAAGAAGTCGAGCAAGATCAACTCGATCGACGATCTGAAGGGCAAGGCGGTGGTTTCGACATCGGGCACCACCAACATCAAGCAGCTGACCGAAGCCAATGCGGAAAAGAAGCTCGGCGCCAACATCATTCCGGCCAAGGACCACGCCGAAGCCTTCCTGATGGTCGAGACCGACCGCGCGGTGGCGTTCGTGATGGACGACATCCTGCTGGCGAGCCTGGTTGCCGGCTCGAAAGCGCCGGATGACTATGTGATCTCCAAGGACGCGTTCTCCAAGCCGGAGCCCTACGGCATCATGCTGCGCAAGGACGACCCGGCCTTCAAGAAGGTGGTCGATGCCGCCACATCAGCGCTCTATAAGGGCGGCGAGGGCCAGAAGATCTACGACAAGTGGTTCACCCAGAAGATCCCGCCGAAGGGCCTGAACCTGAACTCGCCGATGAGCGCGGAGCTGAAGAACCAGTACGCCAAGCCGTCGGATTCGCCGGATCCGGACGCCTACAAATAAGCAAACAGGTGCTTCTGCCCATGCAATGGCCCAACCATTGCATGGGCACGTTTCGGCGACGTAGCGGACGGTAGGCCTTCGTGAATTACAATTGGAACTGGAGCATCTTCTTCGAGCCGGCCCCGGGCGGGACCGGCACCTATTTCGATATGCTGCTGTCGGGGCTGTGGCTGACCATCCAGACCGGGATCTTCGCCTGGATCATCGCGCTGATATTCGGCTCGATCGTCGGCGTGTTGCGGACGCTGCCATCGAAGACCGCCTACTGGATCGGCTTCGCCTGGGTCGAATTCTTCCGCAACATGCCGCTTCTGGTGCAGCTTTTCCTCTGGTTCTTCGTGCTGCCGGAACTGCTGCCGCGGAGCTGGGGGCTGTGGCTGAAGCAGATGCCTAACGCGCCGTTCTATACCGCGGCGATCGGGGTCGGCCTGTTCATGTCGGCGCGCGTCGCCGTGCAACTGGCCGCCGGCATCGCCTCGCTGCCGCGCGGACAAAAACAGGCCGCGACTGCGCTCGGGCTGACGACGTTTCAAGGTTATCGCTACGTATTGCTGCCGATTGCATTTCGAATCATCATGCCGCCGCTGACCTCGGAGTTCCTCAACACCATCAAGAACACGGCGGTCGCGATCACCATCGGCCTGATCGAGCTGACCGGCCAGGCGCGATCGATGCAGGAATTCTCGTTCCAGGTGTTCGAGGCTTTCACCGCCGCGACCGTGATGTATCTCTTGATCAACATCGTCGTCGTCACCGGCATGCGCTTCCTCGAACGCAGCCTGGCGATCCCCGGCTACATCACGGGGAAATAGCGCATGTTCGCCAGTTTCGATTTCGACGTCATCCGCCGTTCGCTCGGCTACCTGTTTCTCGACGGCATGGCGTTTACGCTGACCCTGACCGCGCTCTCTGCGCTCGGCGGGATCATCTTCGGTACGCTGATCGCGCTGATGCGGCTGTCCGGTTTCAAGGTGCTCGGCCGGATCGCCGGGCTTTACGTCGACTTCATGCGGTCGCTGCCGCTGGTGCTGGTGATCTTCTGGTTCTATTTTCTGGTGCCCTATCTCGGGCAATGGCTGACCGGCGCGTCGCGTCCGATCAGCGTCGGCGCCTTCACCTCCGCGCTCGTCACCTTCATCATGTTCGAGGCGGCGTATTTTTCCGAGATCATGCGCGCCGGCATCCAGTCGATCTCCAAGGGCCAGCCTGCCGCAGCCAATGCGCTCGGCATGACCTACGCCCAGACCATGCGCTACGTCGTGCTGCCGCAGGCGTTCCGCAACATGTTGCCGGTGCTGCTGACCCAGACCATCGTGCTGTTCCAGGACACTTCGCTGGTCTACGTGCTGTCGATGCCGGATTTCCTCGGCGCTGCGAGCAAGGTTGCGCAGCGCGACGGCCGGCTGGTCGAGATGTACCTGTTCGCGGCGGTGGTCTATTTCACGATTTCCTGCGTCGCCTCGTTTGGCGTCCGGCGCCTGCAGGCGCGTATCAGTATTGTTCGTTAGGGAACGCGCATGATCGAAATCAATCACGTCAGTAAATGGTACGGGTCGACCTTCCAGGCGCTGAAGGACTGCACGACCAAGGTCGCCAAGGGCGAAGTGGTCGTGGTGTGCGGCCCGTCGGGCTCGGGCAAGTCGACGCTGATCAAATGCGTCAACGCGCTGGAGCCGATCCAGGAGGGCGACATCATCCTCGACGGCATCAAGGTCAATGATCCGAAGACCGACCTGCCCAAGCTGCGCGCCCGCGTCGGCATGGTGTTCCAGCATTTTGAACTGTTCCCGCACCTGAAGATCATCGAGAATCTGTGCCTGGCGCAGGAGAAGGTACTGGGCCGGTCCCACGACGAGGCGATGGCCAAGGCCGCCAAGCTGCTCGACCGCGTCGGATTGAAGGTTCATGCCAACAAATACCCGGCCGAATTGTCCGGCGGACAGCAGCAGCGCGTGGCGATTGCACGCGCGCTGGCGATGGACCCGATCGCCATGCTGTTCGACGAGCCGACCTCGGCGCTCGACCCCGAAATGATCAGCGAAGTGCTCGACGTGATGGTCGACCTCGCCCGCGAGGGCATGACCATGATGGTCGTGACCCACGAAATGGGCTTTGCCCGCAAGGTGGCGCATCGCGTGATCTTCATGGACCAGGGCGAGATCGTCGAGGATGCGCTGAAGGACGACTTCTTCGGCAAGCCGCGCAGCGACCGCGCGCAGAAATTTTTGTCGAAGATTCTGTCGCATTAAGCCTGACCGTCATTCCGGGGCGCGCGAAGCGCGAGCCCGAAATCCATAACCACGGTCGGGAGTATGGATTCCGGGCTCGCGCCAAAGGGCGCGCCTCGGAATGACGCTGTGAGGGTTTATCCGCATTAACAATTTGCGTATATGAGTCCTCAACCCCTCTTCGCGCTCTCAGGAGACTTCGCTTGGAACAGATCGCCTACGTCAACGGTTCATTCGTGCCCATGGCCGACGCCAAGGTGTCGATTCTCGACCGCGGATTCCTGTTCGCCGATGGCATCTATGAGGTCGCGGCCGTGCTCGACGGCAAGCTGATCGACAATGCCTCGCATCTGGCGCGGCTGGAGCGTTCGGTCGGCGAGATCGAATTGGCGCTGCCGGAGACCATTGAACGGATTCAGGAGATCCAGAAGGAACTGGTGACGCGCAATAATCTCGTCAGCGGCATGGTCTATCTGGAAGTGACGCGTGGCGCCGACACCGGTCGCGATTTTGCGTTTCCAAAGGGCGTCAAGCCGACGCTGGTCATGTTTACCTCCGTGAAAGACATCATCAACGCACCGTCGGCCAAGACCGGCATTGCCGTCATCACCGTGCCCGATCTGCGCTGGACCCGCCGCGACATCAAGAGCGTGGCGCTGCTGGCGCAGGTGCTGGCAAAGCAGGCGGCGGCCGCGGCCGGCGCCGGCGAAGCCTGGATGATCGAGGACGGCAAGGTCACCGAGGGCGGCTCGTCTTCAGCGTTCATCCTGACGCAGGACGATGTGCTGGTGACGCGGCAGAACGGCAGCGAGATCTTGCCGGGCTGCACCCGCAAGGCGGTGGTCAAGCTGGCCGAAGAACGCCAGCTCCGGATCGAGGAGCGCGCCTTTACGGTGGAAGAAGCGCTGGCCGCGAAGGAAGCTTTCATCACCAGCGCCTCCGTGTTCGTGCAGGCGGTGGTATCGATCGACGGCAAGAAAGTCGCGACCGGCAAGCCCGGCCCGATGACCGATCGGCTGCGCGAAATCTATGTCGAGTTCGCCAAGGCGACCGCGGTTTAGGCGCTACCGGTCTTCGGCTTCAATATCGATGTGGGGCGCCGCCAGGTTTATGGGTATGCGGCCCTGATCGACCGCGAACTTTGGTGGATGCGAACATGAGAATTCGGCGCCACACGAAAAGCCTTGTTGCGTTGCTCGCGCTGGTCGCGGTTTCCGTCCCGTCGAGCGCGAAGGCCTTCGCAGCCTATCCCGACCGGACCATCAGGATCGTCGTGCCGTTTGCACCGGGCGGCGGCACTGACGTGATCGCGCGGACGCTGGCGCAGGAGATGGCAAAAGATCTCGGCGCCTCCATCATCATCGAGAACAAGCCGGGCGCGGGCACCATCGTCGGTACGCAGTCGGTCGCGGCCAGCGCGCCAGACGGTTACACGCTGTTGATGGGAACCTTCGCCAATGCGGTCAATCCAAGCCTGAACGCGAAGCTGCCTTACGATGCGCATAAGGATTTTGCGGCGGTGGCGTTGATCGCGCGTTCCTTCAACCTCGTCGTGGTCAATCCGGCGTCGCGGATCAAATCGATTGCCGACCTGATTGCGGTGGCCAAGGCCGAGCCCAATAAACTGTCGTACGGCACCTATGGCACCGGCACCTCGGCGCATCTGGCCGGCGAATTGTTCAAGCACATGGCCAAGGTCAACCTGACCGCCGTGCCGTACAAGGGCGCGGCGCCCGCGATCACCGACCTGCTCGGCGGACAGATCCAGGTGATCTTCACCACGGTCGCCAGCGCCGCCTCGCTGGTCGCGGCCGGCCAGTTGCGCGCAATCGCGGTGACGTCGGCCGAGCGCTCGCCGGCCTTCCCGGAATTGCCGACGGTGTCGGAAGCCGGCGTTCCCGGCTACGCGGCCGAGGCCTGGTATGGCGTGTACGCGCCCGCCAAAACTCCGCCTGACATCATCGGCCTCCTGAACAAATCGGCCGCCAAGGCCGTCCAGTCGGAGGCATTCAAGAAGCTCGGCGTCAACGAAGGGCTTGTCATGGTGGCGGAGCCGCCCGAGGCACTCGACCGCTATTTCAGCGTCGAGGAAACGCGCTGGCGCAAGGTGATTCAGGACGCCGGGATCAAGATCGAGTAGGCGCGCTAACGTTTATCCGCCACGAACCTGTTGCGCAGGGTGCCGATGCCGGTGATGTCGATCTCGACCACGTCGCCGGCCTTCAGATCCGGCGAGGCGCCGTCGGTGCCCATCCAGATCACGTCGCCCGGCCACAGCGTGAAATATTTCGTCAGCTCGACGATGAACGGCACGATGCCGAAGATCATCTCGTTGGTGCGGAAGCGGCCGGTCTCCTTGCCATTGACCCGGATCGCAGTTTCCATCCGGTCGAGGTCGACATCGGTTTCGATCCAGGGCCCCATCGGCTTGAAGGTGTCGGCGTTCTTGGATCGCCACAGCGAGCGATCGGCCTTCTGCCAGGTGCGTTCGCTGACGTCGTTGCCGATGGTGTAGCCGAACACGCAGGATATCGCGTCGGCTTCGGTCAGGTGTTTTGCCTTCTTGCCGATGACGACGACCAGTTCTCCTTCGTAGTGGATTTTCTCGGTCGCGGTTGCCGGAATCACCACGTCTTCATCATGGGCGATCAGGGCGTTCTGCGCGCGGTAGCCGATCTCGGGACGATCAGGCACGTTCGGAACCGTGCCGGCCTTGTCGGCGGCTTCCTTCAAATGCTTCAGATAGTTCAGCCCGACGCAATAGAACGTGCGCGGGATCAGCGGCAATTCGATCTTCACTTCGCTGAGTGCATGGGTTTGCGCGCCGCGCTGCCATTCGCCGAACGGGTCGCCGCTAACTGATATGACCTTGTCGCCCTCGACGAGGCCCCAGGATGTGTTGCCGGCGGCGGTGAATTTGAGCCAACGCATGAAGTGTCCTTTGTTTTATTCGGCTGCGGCCTGAGGCCTGGTTTTCCAGGCGCCGGCTTTGGTGCGCGGCAGGCCGAGATTCTCGCGCAACGTCTTGCCGGCATAATCCTTGTGAAACAGGCCGCGGCGCTGCAGTTCCGGCACCACATGCTTGACGAAGTCGGCGTAGGAGCCGGGCACGATGGTGGCGGCGATGACAAAGCCGTCACAGCCGCGCTCGACGAACATCTCCTCCAACTTGTCCGCGATCTCCTTCGGGCCGCCGACGATCGCGTCCTGCACCTGGCCGCGGCCGGAGAAGGTGACGAAGTCGCGCGCGCTGGGATTGGCCTTGCCTGAATTCTTGAGCACGCCGTCGCGAATGCCCAGGATGCCCTGCATGCTCTTGAGCTCTTCTGTTGTCAGGGGCTCGTCGAGCGGCTTGGAGGCGAAGTCGTAATTCAAGGCTTCCGCGAGCAGCGACAGCGCGTCAATCTGCAGCGGCAGCTTGTTGATGACAGCCATCTTGTCCTCGGCCTCGCTCCTGGTCGCGCCGCAGACGGGTGTGGTGAGGTTGCAGAGGAACATCTGGTCGGGATCGCGGCCGGCCTTCGCCGCTTCGTTGCGGACCGCGGCATAGCCCTCCTTGGCGGCGGCGACGTTGCGCGCGGCGGTGAAAATCACCTCGCCCCATCGTCCCGCAAAGCGCTGACCGCGGCCGGACGCGCCGGCCTGGATGATGACGGGATGGCCCTGCGCCGAGCGCGGCACGGTGAATGGACCGCGCGACTTGAAGAATTGACCCTTGTGGTCGAGCCGCCTGACCTTGGCCGGATCGGCGAAGCGGCCGCTGTTCTTGTCCATGATCAGCGAGCCGTCTTCCCAGGTGTCCCAATGGCCGAGCACGACTTCCATAAATTCGTCGGCGCGGTCGTAGCGGTAGTCATGCTCGAGATGGGCATCCTTGCCCATGTTGTGGGCTTCGCCGTCATTGAGCGAGGTGACGACGTTCCACCCCGCGCGTCCGCCTGTCATCAAATCGAGCGTGGCGAAGCGGCGCGCGACGTCGAACGGCTCGAAATAGGTGGTCGAGCAGGTCGAGGCCAATCCGAGTTTCTCGGTGACCATGCCCATCGTGGTCAGCACCACGATCGGATCCATCTTCACGCAGCGGATGCCGTATTCGACCGTGTGGGCGTGGTCGTTGCCGTAGCGGTCCGGCATCGCCAGGCGATCGTCGAAGAACGCCATGTGGAATTTGCCGGCTTCCAGAATCCGGGCGATCTCCTGATAGTAATCGGTCGACATCGAATCGTCGCGCGATTCCGGGTGCCGCCACGAACTCGGCAAATTGGTGCAGTTCTGCGCCTGCAGGAAGCCGACCATCGCCATTTGCCGTGTCATATCGTTCTCCCTGTATCGGCCAAGCGTGGCTTCATGTCAGATCGAGTTCGGCCGCGAGCTTGTACTCGCCGGCCAGCGCGCGCAATTTGTCCCAGGTCGCGTCCTCGATTTCGATGCCGGAAACCTTGCGCTGCTGCTCGCGGATATACTCGACCTCACCCGGATAGAACACGCCGGTGGAACCTTCGGACGTTGGCGTCTCTTTCAGATAGCGCGCGAATTCGGCGACTTCCTTCTTGAAATCCTTCAGCGGGCGAAACGCCGCGACGTTGAACACCGCCATGAAGCATCCGTCATTGTGGCGGCCGGTCGGCTCGACGCCGAAGCCAAGTCCGGTGAGCAGCCCGCACAACACCTCGACCATCGCGGCAAGGCCGCTGCCCTTGTAACCCTCGCTGCCGCCGAGCGGCAGCAGGGCGCCGCCCTTCCTGTACTCCCTGGGGTCGGTGGTGTGCCGTCCCTCGGCATCGACGATCCAACCCTTCGGGATTTCCTCGTTGCGCGACACGGCCAGCGCAATCTTGCCAGCGGCGACGGCGGAGGTTGCCATGTCAAGATAAAACGGCGCGTCGAGGTCGGAGGGAACGGCAATCGAGATCGGGTTGGTGCCGAGCCGTGCCTCGCGGCCGCCGAACGGCGCCACGATCTTCGGCGAGCGGCCGGAGTCGGCGGTCGCAATGCCGATCATGCCCTCCTGCATCGCCATCAATGGATAGGCGGCGAGCCGACCGACATGGCTTTGGCGAAACACCGTGCAGGCGGCGACGTTCGCGGTCTTCGCCTTCTCGATCGTCAGCGCCATCGCCTTGGCATTAACGTGAAACCCAAAACCCCAGTGGCCGTCGATCACGGTCGTGGTCGGCGATTCCTGCACGATGGTCCACTTCGCTCCGGGCACGATGTGGCCGGCCTTGACGCGGTCGATATAGGTCGGGATTGCGATGATACCGTGGGAATCGTGGCCGGCGAGGTTCGCGTTGACGCAGCCGATAGCGACCGCTTTGGCTTCCTCGTCCGATGCGCCGACAGCCCTGAGCAGTGCCGCGCCGATGCGTGTGAGACGGTCGGCCTGGACGATCGGCATGGGTTTCCTCATCGAATGCCCGCGAGCAGCGGGTCTTGCTTGTTGTTGTCGAAGCATGGTCTCAAAGCAGTGGCATGAGAGCAAGGGCAGAATGTCCGTACCGGCATGCCCGTGAGGCGGGCTCGCGCGGTTCGGATTTCATCTGACGAAAATTGGCTACCGTCGCAGAGGGCGTTACTCGCGGACGCGCCGTCGCTCTCATGGCTGACAAATCGTGAACGGAACCGTAGTTCTTCGGAGAACGGGCTTGCGATGTTGGGCGGTCATTTACTCTGAATCGCAACTTCCGGCCGCCAATAACGACCATTTAGGCGTCTTTCGCGCATAAATTTCCGTGGGGCAGCAGGCCCGTATTGTCTGCTGGGAGCTCGAGAGCCGTGAAGACCAGTATCGCGCGTACATTTGCAGCGTTGAATGCGACCAACGAAGCGATCCTGTACGCAAAATCGCCGGAAGAACTGTACGAAAAGGTCTGTGAAGCCGCTTTCTCCAGCGGGGACTTCCTGGCGACGGCCGTCTTTTTGCTGGACCCTCATACCAATCTGCTGCGGTTTGCGGCCGGTTTCGGCGAGGACACCGCAAGGCTGCGCGGCATCGACATTTCGATCGTGGCGGATACGCCTGAGGGCTCCGGGGTTTGCGGGCAGGCCTTTCGCGATCAGAAGCTCTGCGTCAGCAACGATTATCTCAACGACGCGCATTCGCTGGCCTGGCGCCAGGGTGCCGCTGCCGGGCAGGTCGGCGCGGCCGTCGGGTTGCCGCTGACCCGCAACGGCCGCAGCATCGGCGTCTTCCTCGTCACGCGGCGCGAAGCCGGGTCGATCGATGCCCCCGTCGTCGCATTGCTCGAACGCATGTCGGCGAACCTTTCATTCGCCCTCGACAATTTCGATCATGAAGCGGCGCGCAAGGATGGCGAGCGGACGATGCGGCGTCTGAACCGGATGTTCGGCGCCATCAGCGCGACCAATGAAGCGATCCTTCGCGCCAAGACCGAACAGGAGCTCTACCAGCGCGTTTGCGATGCCGCCGTTTACAGCGGAAAGTCGGTCGCGACGGTGGTCCTGCTGTCCGAGCCGCATTCGATCTGGCTGAAGCCTGCGGCCGGCAGCGGCGAGAGCCTGGATCTGCTGACCCGGACGCGCTTCTCGATCGATGCCGACAATGACTACGGTAAGGGCGTTGCCGGTCAGGCGTACCGGACGCAGCGGCTTTGCGTCAACCACGACATCTCGCAGGGTGGCCCGTGGCAGCAGGCCGGACGCGAGGCCGGCGTCGTCGCCTGCGTCGCCGTGCCTCTGATCAAGGCCGGACAGAGCGTCGGCGTCGTGATGTTCTTTGTCGGCAAGGCATGGGCGGCGGATGAGGAGATCATCGCGCTGCTGGCGCGGATCGGGGAAAACGTCTCGTTCGCCCTCGAAAACTTTGAACGCGCCAACGCCAAGGCGAAAGCCGACGAACAGAAAGAACGGTTGACGCGGATGTTCGAGGCGCTCAGCGCGACCAATGAAGCGATCATGCGGGCCAGGTCGCGCACCGAAATGTTCGAATTGGTATGCACGGCCGCGGCACACGGTGGCCGGTTCAATTCGACCAGCATCCTTCTCGTCAGACCTGACAGCGATTCCTTCAACATGGTTGCCTCGGCCGGGCCGACGGCGGAAAACGCCCGCCGTCTGAAGGTCTCGACCAGCGCGGCTGTGCCGGGAGGTCGCGGGGTCTGCGGGACGGCGTTCCGTTCCCGGCAGGCCTGCATCAATAACGATTTCCTGGCAGGCCCGCGGAACGATGCGTTCGATCAGGTCATCAACAGCGACGGTGCAAGGTCGGGCGCCGCGTTTCCGTTGCTGGTCGAGGAGCGGATCGTCGGTGTGATGCTGTTCATTTCCTCGCAGACGGAAACGTTTACCGCGGAGTTTGCCGAGCTGCTGCAGCGGCTGGCCGACAATGTGTCTTTTGCGCTCGAAAGTTTCGATCGCACCGACGAGAAGGCGAAGACCGAGCAGCAGAAGGAGAGCCTGACACGCATGCTCGCGGCGCTGAGCGCGACCAATGAAGCGATCGTTCGGGCGGGATCGCGCGACGAACTGTATCAACTGGTTTGCGAGGCGGCGGCAACAGGCGGCAGGTTCACCTCCACCACCATCGCGTTGGCAAGGCCGGGCAGCGATTTCATGGATATCGTGGCCGGCGCCGGTCCGACCGGCCAGAGCGCGCGTCAGGTCACCCTGTCGATCAATGAAGCGCATCCGGAAGGGCGCGGTGTCTGCGGCATCACGTTCCGCACCGGCCAGGCCTGCATCTTCAACGACTATCTTGCGGATCCGAGGGCCGCGGCATTCCACGCCAAGGCCCGCCGGGAGGGCTCCAGATCGGGCGCCGGTTTTCCGCTGTTGGTGCGAGGGCAGGTGGTCGGCGTCATGCTCTACGTCTCCTTGTACAAGGACGCGTTCACGCCTGAATTTACCGAGCTCCTGCAACGGCTCGCCGACAACGTATCGTTCTCGCTGGAGACGTTCGAGCGGGCCGACGAAAAGGCGAGGACCGAGGAGCAGAAAGAACGCCTGACGCGCATGCTCGCGGCACTCAGCGCGACCAATGAAGCGATCGTGCGGGCGACGACCCGCGCTGAGTTGTTCGATCTGGTGTGCCAGGCCACGGCAAACGGCGGCAAGTTTACCGCTACTTCCATTGCGCTGACGAGAACGGACAGCGATTATCTGGACATTGTCGCAGCCGCCGGACCGACCGCTGCCAGTTCGCGCGAGGTGCGGGTGTCCGCCAACAAGGCCCATCCGGAAGGACGCGGGTCCGCCGGCATGGCGATCCGCTCGGGCAAGCCCTGCATCATCAACGACTACCTGGCCGACCCGCGTAGCCAGGTGTTCCATGCGCGCGCCCGCAGGGATGGGACCCGTGCGAGCGCCGCCTACCCGCTGCTGGTGCGGGGGCGGGTCGCCGGCGTCATGATCTTCGTTGCGATCGAGAAGGATACGTTCACGCCGGAGTTCTCCGAACTGCTGCAGCGGCTCATCGACAATGTATCGCTGGCGCTGGAGAATTTTGACCGCGCCGACGAAAAGATGCGAGCGGACGAGCGGATCGAGTATCTGGCCTCGCATGACAGCCTGACCAACCTTCCGAACCGCGAGATGTTCAACGGGATGCTGCGCCAGGCGATCGATGCCGCGGAGCGCTATCAGCGGTCGTTTGCGGTCCTGTTCATCGATCTCGACCGGTTCAAGGTCATCAACGACTCGCTGGGCCATGACGCCGGCGACATGCTGCTGGTGGAAATCGGCGGCCGGCTGCGCAACGCATTGCGTTCGAGCGACGTGGTGGCGCGGCTCGGCGGCGACGAATTCGTCGTGATCCTGGAGGAAGCCGCCGAACGTCACGAAGTCGAACGCATCGCCGGCGAACTCCTGTCCGTGCTGAGCCAGCCGCTGCAGCTCAGCGGCCACGAGTGCCACACCACGGCCTCGATCGGCATCGCGATGTATCCGTCTGACGGCGCCGACATGCAGACGCTGACCAAGAACGCCGACATGGCGATGTATCTTGCCAAGGAGGACGGCAAGAACAGCTTCCGCTTCTTCACCAGGGAGATCAAGGCGCAGTCGATCGAGCGTCTGACGCTGGAGAGCGCCCTGCGCCGCGCGCTGGAGCGTGACCAGTTCTCGCTGCACTACCAGCCGAAGGTCGATATGGCGAGCGGTCAGATCACCGGCGTCGAGGCTTTGTTGCGCTGGAACCATCCCGATCTCGGCCTGGTATCGCCGGGGCAATTCATTCCGCTGGCGGAAGAGACCGGGCTGATCGTGCCGATCGGCCGCTGGGTGCTGACGGAAGCCTGCGCGCAGAACATGGCCTGGCAACGCCGCGGCCTGCGGCCGGTGACGATGGCCGTCAACCTGTCGCCGCGGCAGTTCGCCGACGCTAATTTGTTGCATGATGTCGACGAGGCGTTGCTGGCAAGCGGCATGTCGCCGGTGCTGCTGCAGCTCGAGGTCACCGAAAGCATGGTGATGCGCAACGTTTCGCGGGCGATCAAGGTGCTCGACGCGATCCAGAACCGCGGCATCCGGCTTGCAATCGACGATTTCGGCACCGGCTATTCGTCGATGTCGCTGATGAAGCAATTCCCGATCGACACCATCAAGATCGACCGTTCCTTCGTGCGCGATCTGCCTGTTGATTCAGAGGACCAGGCCATCACGCAGGCGATCATCAGTATGGGCAAGGCGCTGGGGATGACCGTCATCGCCGAGGGCGTCGAGACCATCGAGCAGCAGACGTTCCTGCGCAATCATGCCTGCGATGAAATGCAAGGCTTCCTGTTCTCAAAACCGCTGCCGCCGCAGCAGATGGCGGATATGCTTCGAGCCGAGCCGCTGCTGGCCTCGCCGCCGCTGCAACCGGACGCCGGCGATGCGCGCCAATCGGCTTCGCCTTCAAGGCTGGAAAGCACTGTCATCTGACGGCTGCGCATGCAAATCGCGCACGTCGGAGTCCGTGGACCTCACCTTGCGCGAAAAGTCATAGGGCCAGGGCTGGATGACCTGGCCAGCCAGGGAATGGAACAGGACGCCCGCGCCGTCGGCGTAAGTCGCGCCATCGGGCAAACCCAATCTGGCGCTCCAACGCGCCGGCAGCGCCTGGGCGATATCCCGTACCTCGACCGCCGGTCCCCACCACCAGGCTGGAGCGGGCGGCCGGTCATCCTCAGCGAGTGCGCGCCATCGCCCAAATTCGACGACAACGCGCTCAAATTGCAGTTTTGCCGCCGGATGCATCGGAAGGCCCTGTTATCTTGCCGATGATAACTTCATCCGCAGCCGGCACAATACATGGTCAGGGTTACTGCCTGCCGTGTTGCCAGTGTGACGTCACATCCGCGCCTGATTTGTTGAGGTGAACGTGCTGGTCGACGTGATCGACCCAATCCACCGGAATGAAGTGATGGTGCTGGCCGTCCGGCGAACTCTGCTTGGTCAGCTTGATCTTGTCGGGTCCCTCGAGGTGATCGACCTTTCCGACGGTCTTCTTGTCGGACGAGATGACATCCATATGTTCCTTGATCTGCGAAGCGACCGCCATGTTGCGTCTCCGTTGAATGAACTGGCATTTGAAACGCGCCAATTCCGGAAAGGTTGCTGATGCCTGTGGCTCTTGAACAAATGTTCCCAAGCCACCTTAACCGTTCGGTAACCATAGCTTCGCTTATCCATGGTTCCACGGGAGCACAGGCATCACTTGCACGAAATTGATCGCCGGAATGCCGCTGCCGTTTCATGGCTTCGTCATGGGATCGAGCGCGGGTTTCATCAATCACTGTTTATCTTAACAGCGAAGCGTTGTTTGAAGCCCTCAAGCGATCATCTATTATATCAACCTGATCGGGATCGATCTCGATCGCCGGTCACACAAGACATCATGACGGGAAGTGGCGTGACTAAAAGCATAGCATTGATGACCCCGACCTATCGCGGCGATCTCGATCGCTTCGAATTGCTCTGCGAGAGTCTCGATCGGTTCGTCAGCGGATACGAACGGCATTACGTCATCGTCAATGACGACGACCTGCCGTATTTTGCCCGGTTCGAAAATAGCCGCCGCACCGTGCTGCCGAGTTCGCGCTTCTTGCCGTCCTGGCTGAGGGCGTTGCCGCCTTTTGTCTCGCGCAAGGGGCGCAGGACGTGGTGGTCGTTCCGGTCGGGTCCGCTGCACGGCTGGCATATCCAGCAGCTTCTCAAGATCGCGGGCGCCTTGCACCTGCCGCATCAGCGCTATTGCATCGTCGATTCCGATAACACGTTCTTTCGTCCGTTCGATGTCGCCGCCTATGCCGGCGCTGACTTGACCCCGCTCTATGTCGATCGTCTGGCGATTCCGGCCGATAAGCCGTCGCATAATGTCTGGGTCCGAAACAGCGATCGCCTTTTGGGCGGCAGCGCCACCGCGTTCCCGGCCGACGACTATATCGGCAATGTGCTCGTCTGGGACAGATCGACCTTGCGCGACATGACCGCCACGATCGAAGCCGTCACCGGCATGCCCTGGGCGGTAGCGCTTGGCAAGACGCGCTCGTTTTCCGAATACATCCTCTATGGGTACTTTGTGAGCCAGTCACCGGCCCACCGGGCGACACACCGGCTGACCACGCAAAGCCTGGCGACTTCCTACTGGGAGCCGGATCAGCTGGATGAAAAAGCGGTGGTCGCCATGATCGAGAAGTCGCCGCCTGACGTCGTCGCACTTTGCATCGAGTCGTTCTCGGCAACCCCGGTATCGCTTATCCGCAAGGTCGCGGGTTTGTCGAATAACGACGCGCCGTTGCAGCCGCAAGGTCCCACCTCGACGCAGGGCGCGAACGCGGTCATGACCAGGGAAGCCGTCTGAGGCGTCGGACGGCCGTCCCTGCAACAGTTTCCACCTAGACCTTCGCCGGTTAGCCCAACAGCCGGGCGGCATTGCCGCCGGTGGACCGCTTTTGTGCGAACTCAGCCGGTCTTGAGCGGGTGAGCTGTCTTGTGCCAGGCCCAGGCGGTGCGGATGATGGTCGCTAGATCCGAATAAGCGGGGCGGAAGTGCAATGTTTCGCGCGCGGCGGAAGCGTCCGCGACCAGATAGGTCGGGTCGCCGGCGCGGCGTGGCTTGACGACGTGCGGTACTTCGCGCCCGGTCTCGCTCGCGATCGCCGCGAGTATCTCCCGCACCGAAAATCCCTTGCCGGTGCCGAGATTGAAGACGCCGCCGGA
Source organism: Bradyrhizobium sp. AUGA SZCCT0160 (assembly GCF_018130105.1). Lineage (NCBI taxonomy): Bacteria > Pseudomonadati > Pseudomonadota > Alphaproteobacteria > Hyphomicrobiales > Nitrobacteraceae > Bradyrhizobium > Bradyrhizobium sp. AUGA SZCCT0160. Next base: position 408,731 of record NZ_JAFCMD010000002.1, on the reverse strand, counting down.
ATGCCCTTCGAGCAAGAGCTTCAGCGCCAGCACATGGGCGGCGGCAAGGTCGGTGACATGGATGTAGTCGCGGATCGCGGTGCCGTCCGGCGTCGCGTAATCGTCGCCGAATACCGCGAAATCCGGCACGTGGCCCTGCAGCGCCATCATCGCGCGCGGAATGAGATGGGTTTCCACCTCGCGCTGCTCGCCGATGCCGCCGGCGGGATCGGCGCCGCTGGCGTTGAAATAGCGCAGCGCGAACGAGCCGAGCCCGTAGGCCCCGCGATAATCCGAAAGCACCCGCTCGATTATCCATTTCGAGGCGCCATAGGGATTGATCGGCGCGCACGGATAATTTTCGGGCAGCGCCTTGCTGTCGGCATTGCCATAGACCGCGCCGGTCGACGAGAATACCAGGCGGCTGCAGCCGGCCTCGCGCATCGCATCCAGCAGCGCCAACGTGCCGGCGAGGTTGTTGACGTAGTATTTCTGCGGGTCGACCACGGATTCGCCGACCAGGCTGGATGCGGCGAAATGCATGACCGCGACGATGTCGTGCTCGGCGAAGGCGCGCGCCAGCGTGGCCTTGTCGGCGATGTCGCCGGTAACCAGCGCACTCGCGACGAAGCTGTGGTGGCCGGTCGAGAAATTGTCGTAGCAAACGGGGAGATAACCGGCCGCATCAAGCGCCCGGCAGCAATGCGAGCCGATATAGCCCGCGCCGCCCGTGACCAGGATGGCCGGACGATCGCTCGCCAGACCGGCGCCCATCAGTCCCGGGCCCGTTCGGTGGCCGAAGGCCGGCTCTTGTTGAACAGCAGATAGAGCGCGCGCGGATTGGTGGTGAAATAGCGCCAGAACAGCCGGCGCGGCTCCAGCCAGATGCGCCAGGCCCATTCGAGCCCTACCGCCTGCATCCAATACGGAGCGCGGGCCCGGCTGCCCGACAGGAAGTTGAACAGTCCGCCAGAGGTCTTGATCACGCCGACTTTGAACAGGCGCGAGGTGTATTCCTCGACAAAGGCCTGCTCATAGGGAACGCCAAGCGCAAGCCAGAGGTAATCGGGCGCCAGCTCGTTGATTTCGTCGACCTTGGCCCGCAGCGCGTCGCCGCGGAGGAAGCCGTGCGAATGTCCGATGATCTTCAGGTCCGGATAGCGCTTGCGAACATTGGCGACGGCAGCGGCGTTCTCCGCCTCATCGGCGCCGAACATGTAGAAGGTCAAGCCGGCCGCCTGCGCCTTGCGGGCGACGACGTGGAACAGGTCGGTGGTCGCGACCCGCTCGGGGAGCGGCGTCGACGATTTCAACCGCGACACCGTCACGAGCGGCTGGCCGTCGGCATTGATCAGATCGGCGGAGCGAAACAGCCGGTCGGTCATCGGTTCGGTGGAGCAGCGCGCCAGCACCTCGCCATTGGCCGAGGTGAGATACAGCGGGCGAGCGAGCCGGCGTTGCGGGAACACCATCTCGATCATGAAGTCCGCGGTCTGCTCAAGGTCGAGCACGGCAAGCCGCAGCCCGCCCAGTGTGATTCGGGGAACGCCGGCAGTAGCGGCTCTCCCGAGGGGATTCAAGCGACGCTCACGCATACTGTTTGTCTCGCTGACGGTTGACGGCCGTGGGGGTAAGTTCGTTGATGACGACACCGACCAGCTTGCGCTCGGTCTCGCCGAGCGCGGTGATGATGTCTTCCATGCTCTCGTTAATGTCGAGCTTGACCGGAAGGATCGCGACCAGCCCGACGGTGGCGTCGAACAGCGCGTGGTCGGCCGGGCTCCACGGCATGGCAGGCCCGTCGAGGACCACCAGATCGTAGTCGCCGCCGATGCGCGCCTGCGCAATCGCCTTGCGGATGGTGTCGCTTGCCTTGGTATCCGAGGCCTTGAGGGCCGGCAGGATCGAAATCCCGTTCGCGGTCCTGACGACGCGCGCAGCCTTGGCGGCAATATTGAGCCAGCCGAGACGGCCGGTCTCTTCCTTAGCCAGGTGGGCCACCTTGTTCGACAGCGTATAGTTCTTTTGATCGGCATCGATCAGCAGCACCCTGGCGCCATCGCGGGCGGCCGAGAGCGCGACATTGAGCGCGGCAATGCTGCGGTCCTCGCCATCGCCGGCGCCGATCACGGCCATGACGGGCGCGGTGTCCTTGGCGACGCGCGTCGCCAGTGCGGTCCGGATTTCGCGCATGGTGTTGAGGAATGTCATCAGCGGGAAGCCGGCCCGGAGCGTCGGCCAGCCGAGGCTGACGACATCGGGGGTGCCGCCCGTCGCCAGGATTCCGCCGAGCGTGCGTACAACGTCCGATTCCTGCAGCCGGGTGATCGACGGCTTCGCGATCAGGCTGACGGCGGGCTGCGGGGTGGCCGACGGTTGCCTCGTGGCCGCGGCAGGCGTCCGATTTTGCGCGGCGGACGAGGCCGATGTCCTGACCGGTGTGTTGGGTCGAACCGGGTTGGCGCCGGGCGCCAGCTGGTCGACAGCGATGATCCACGCAGCCGAGGCGAGCCCGCCCAGCATAAAGCCGATCATGGCGAACAAGGCCATGCCCGGCGGGAAGGTGCGCCGCTGCGGCACGGTGGCGTCGCCGATGATGCGGGCGCTCGAGGTGTTCAGCGTCTCCTGCTCCTCGGTCTCGCGCGATCGCTTGAGGAACGACTGGTAGACGTCGCGGCTGGCTTCGACGTCGCGTTCGAGTTCGCGCAGCTTGACCGCGGCCTGGCTCATCTGGACGCTCTGGCGCTTTTGGGTCTCGAGCGCCTTATTCAGGGAAGCTTCGTAATCCCGGGCGCGGGTCAGGTCATTCTTCGCCGCCTGCAAAAAGCGATCGGTTTCCTCGCCGATGGTCCGGCGCAGATCCTCGACCTGCTTCTCCATCTGGCGCAGGGCGGGATGGCGCGGCCCCAATTCGCTCTGCAATTCGGCCTGGCGCTTCCTGGCTTCGGCATATTGCGAACGCAGATTGGCGATGGTCGGCGATTGCAGCGCCTCCGGAATGGCGCCGGCGTCCGCCGACGTCTTGCGGCTGGCCGCGATCTGATCGTATTTGGCCTGCGCGTCGAGCGTCAGCGCCCGCGCCGCGGCAAGCCGCTGGTTGCTGGCGGAGAGCTGCTGGTCGCTGATCAGCGTGTCCTGCGTGCCGACGAAATTGTTCTGCGCCTTGTAGACCGCGAGCGTATTCTCGGCGGTGCGAAGCCGATCCTGCAATTCCGTGAGCCGGCTGGAAAGATCGCTGGTGGCGCGACGGACCCGCGCGGCCTGCGATTGGGTATTCTCGGTCAAATAGGCCTTGGCGATCGCATTCGAGAGCATCGCCGCCTTCACCGGGTCGATCGACCAGACCTCGATGTCGACGATGAAGGTCTTGTCGGTCTTTTTCACATTGATGTGGCGGATCAGGGTTTCCAGCGCCGCCATCTCGACGAGCTTGCGCTGCTCGGCGGTCGGGCGCAGTTCGATCCCGAACAGGCCGAGCAGCGATCCGAACAGGCCCTTGCCGCTGCCGCCGCCGAACTCAGGGTCCTTCTCGAGATGGGTCTCGCGGATCACCTGCAACAGCACGTTGTTCGATGTGATGACGCGCCCCTGGCTCTCGACCACCATCGCAAGGCCGGACAGGTCCGGCGCGCGCGGCGTGAGTTCGCGATCGACCAGCTGCAATTCGCGGGGATCGACGTAGAGCTGGGCCGTTGCGGTATATTTCGGTGTCAGGCTCTTGCCGATCGCCACCGCGACGCAGGCGCAGAGCAGCGCCGCCGAGGCGATCGCGATCTTCCGCCGCCACAGCAGTTGAACCAGATCGAGCACGCTGAAGCCACCCAATGCCGGCGTTGCGGCGGGCCGGGGGTCAGGTTTGGCCTGATTTATCGGCTCGTCATAGATAAGCATCGACCCCAGCTTCCATTCCAACTGCCGCACACATCGGCTGAGGGGTTACTGTTCGCCTTACGCCACGCGCGCGGGACTTCAACGCGCCAAAAACGCAACAGGGAAAATTAACCATACTCATTGAGGGACTATTCACCGAAATGGCAAACAAAGCGTTTATGCGCGGGCGCATCGCAATGCCTCCGCCATTGTCAAAGCCGGAATTTTCCGGCGCGCTGCCACCTCCAGGGCATGGTTGAGCAGGGCTGGCGAGCAGCCCCAGGGGCTCGGCCGTTCAGCAACGTCGTGGCCGTAGAAAATTAACCATCCGTTATTGGTTTCGGCCTCGTCGAACATGCGTTCGATCCTGGCGCGGTCCATCTGGCCGTCGATCAGCGGCACGGCGCGAAGGAACTGCAGATCGATTTCGCCGCCGTTGATACCCGGTACGATGCTGCGGCAGGTCTGGAACTGGTCCTTGAGCTGGTTCTTCCGGCCGAACGATCCCAGGCCGTAGGGATAGGCAAAGGTCTCAGTCTCGATAGAGGCGTCCAGCGCGCGGAGGTAACCCCGGTTGCGCATGATCTCGCTGGCGAGGGAGGCCACGTCGAGATCGCTGGCACGCAGGTGCGAGAACGTATGACAGCCGATCTCGTGGCCGCGGCGGTAGAGCGAAAGCAGGTCGTCGGCGTCGCCGGCCGGCCATTCGCGCTTTTCGACGCCAACCAGGCCTCCCGACACATAGAATGTGCCGCGCGCGCCGTGCGCCTCGAGCAGATCCGCGCCGGTCGTCGCCGCGCTTTTCGGCAGATCGTCAAAGGTAAAGCTGACCATCGGCGTGGCATTGCGCATCCGGAAGGAATTGGCGTGCAGATGCATCGCCAGCCGGTGGCTGACTTTTACTCGCGCCTCTGAGAACATAGCGTTCATTCTCAGCGCTTCCTCAAGATCACGTGATAGTCGCCGTGCCGCACGTCGGTCTTGCCGGGCAGGAAGACGTTCATCACCTTGGCGGCGGCGTCGATCAGGCTTGCGAACAGCGGCTTGCGCCGGCGCATCTCCGGATAGCGCGGGCTCTCATACTGCTTGCAATAAATCATCTGCAGCCCGTGCCGGTCGGCGAAGGCTTCCAGGTTCGCCAGCGTGACAAGCGGATGAAAATGAGTCGGGAACGGCGCGCAGCCGGGCAAGCCGGCGTTCTTGTCGCCGCGGATATGGCGGTAGAACCAGACATGGAACCAGTGCGGCGAATATTTGGTGACGACGCCGGACAGCGACCTTGGATTCGGCGCGCCGATCAGGATCAGTCCGTTTTCTTTTAGCGCCTGGCAGAAGCCAAGCAGCGCCGCTTCCACGTCGGGCACATGCTCGATCACGTTGTAGCAGATCACGAGATCGAAACTGTCGGGCGCGAAGCGATGGATCTGGATGTCGCCGAGGATCGTCTCCTGCGCGTAATCATTGTTGCGGATCTGGTCTTCGTCGATATCGACCACGGTGACATGAGCGCGTCGGAGCACGCTGAGCGGCAGGAAGCTGGTCGAGCCGCCGCCGGCCTCATAGATCTTGAGATCGGTCGCGGGCAGTTTGGCCTCGAGAATGCTGTGAACGGTCAGCAGACTCTGCCGGGCCTCGCCGGGCGGCAGGTCGAGCAGCGACTGCGGATGCTGCGCGGCCGGCCGGTCGGCGGCGTCAGTGAAAGCCGAATGAAGGGGATCGAGGGCAAATGTCTTGGTCATTTGTTCTTATCCGTTGATGTTTGCGAATTTGGCCCGGAACATCGCGAAGCCGGTTTTCAGACGGCCGCGAATCCGGGAGATGTCGAACAGCCAGCACAGGGCCGCGTAGGTGACGAGTCCGGCACTGGCCAGCACGGCGCAGGCGGCGAGATCGGCGACGTGCAGGTGTCTGTCGAGCGCCGCGACGGTCAGCGCCATCGCCAGTCCGGCGATCATGATCAGCGCCAGCCGGCCGAGCGGCAGCGGGACCTTGAAGGCAAAGCGGCTGAGGATCAGCGCGCAGGAAAATCCGACCACGTCGGCGCCGAGCCGCGCCCAGGCCGCGCCGACCGTGCCGTAAAGGCTGACCAAGATGTAGGACAGGATCACATTGGCCGCGATGATCGAAGCCGTGTTGATCAGATAGAACGAGTTGCGTCCGGAGAGCAGGAAGCTGGCGTGCAGATATTGCTGGGTCAGGATCTGGAAGACCACGGCCACCGCGATGATCGGCATGGTCTGCGCCGCCAGTTCGCGGAAATCCGGCCCGAGAATGATATTGGCGACATGAGCGGAAATCACCGCGAAGCCGAGGCAGGCCGGCAGCGTGATGCTGAGCAGCAACTCGACGCATTCGGACAGATGCGACCGCACCGCCGCGTCGCCCTTGCTGGCGTGAATCTGCACCGCCATCGGGAAGAACGCCGCGGCGGCGCTCATGGCCGGCATCATCAGGGTCTGCCGGACCAGATCGAGCGCGGCGACATATTTGCCGGCGTCCGCCGCACCCACCAGATTGGCGATCATGAAGCGATCGGTGACGCTGGAAATCGCGAGCAGAGTGAGAGAGAGGGTAAGGGGAAGGCCGGTCTTCGCCAGCGCCGCAAGGCCGGTGCCGTCGAACTTGACCTTGGTACCGCGCCAGGCGGTGCGCGACTGCACCAGCACCGCAAGCAGGTAGGCGAGCGCGGACGACAGCAGCAGCAGGAAGCCAGACGGGCTGACCAGTGCCACGATCATGCCGAGGGCGAGCACGGCGCCGGCGCGGACCAGCGTCGCCTTCATGACCGAAAATGCCATCAGCCGGGCGCGAACCAGATCCTGGGTCAGTTCGAACAGGCCGATCGCGACCGAAAGCACGACTGCCGCCAGCGCCGCATGCGTGTCCAATCCAACCAATCGTCCAAGCACATAGGCGATCGGCGCGGTGAGACAGCAGATCAGGTAGCCCGAGATGACGCGGCCGCGCACGTCGGGGCCGTCGTCGCGGGCGTGACCGCTCAGGATGAGATTACGGAACCAGCCGACGAGGAAAACGCTGATGACGGACGCAAAACCGATGCCCAGCAGATAGACGCCATAATCATGCGGCGAGAACAGCCGCGTGAAAACGAACACGCTCAACAGGCCCAGCAAGGCCGAGATGATATTGGCGGTCAAATTGATGCTGGCTTGTCCGATCAGCATGCTGCGAGCCCCGCGGGCTTGCCCGTGACTCCGCGCCCGAGCACGGCGTCGCACGACGCTACTCGGTCGATCTCGGAAATCTCGTTGACGATGACGTTCAAGGCGGGCGCTTTCTGGACTCGGAATCCCTTTGCCTGACCCTTGAGCAAGATCGGTGCCGGACGGTTCCGCTAACGGTCGCCGCGATTTGATGTGGTTAATTCTGTGTTTGTCTCACCGTCGCAAGCCGGTTAACCGCGCGCGGTAACCACGATGGAAACGCAATACGTGCGCGAAGCGGCGCTTTTGGCGAGGTTGCCCGGATATTGCAGAAGGCTACTCCGCATCGCCGATGTTCATCGCCAGAAGTGTGCCCCATGACAGATTGTCCGCCATTCCAAGCCAATTTCCCGTTGCCCGCGGAGGTCGCGGTGGCATCAGCCCGTTTCGGCACACCTGGATTGTCCAGAGTGTCCGCTTTTGAAACGGTGAAGGCCGGTCGCGGTTGCGGCAGCGTCGCGAGGTTCCTGCAATGAAGTATCGTGCGGATATTGACGGGCTGCGGGCCCTCGCTGTTGTTCCGGTGGTTCTTTACCATGTCGGTGTGCCCGGTTTCGCAGGCGGCTTCGTCGGCGTCGACATCTTCTTTGTCATCTCGGGCTACCTGATCTGCGGCATGATCGATGCGGACATCCGCAACGGATCGTTCTCGCTTGGCAATTTCTACAAGCGACGAATCTTGCGAATCCTGCCGGCGCTGTTCGTCATGTTCCTGGTGACGAGCGTCTTCGCCTATATCTATTTCTTGCCGGCCGAATTGATTGGCTATGCAAAGAGCCTTGCCAGCGCGATCGGCTCGGTTTCCAATGCCTATTTTGCGCAGACCTCTGGATACTTCGATGCGCCGGCCGAAACAAAACCGCTGCTGCATACCTGGTCGCTCAGCGTCGAGGAGCAGTTCTACTTCATCGCCCCGCTGCTGATGCTTTTTGTCTATCGGCGGTTTCCGAAGCGCGCCAGATTGCTGTTTGCGGTTATCGCTGCGATTTCGTTTGCTGCAGCCATCGCCATGAGCATGAGAAATGCGAACTTTACATTCTATCTCACGCCGTTCCGCGCCTGGGAGCTGGCGCTGGGCGCGATGCTGGCGATCAAATTCATTCCGGTGCCGGAAACCACGTTCTGGAAGAACATTTGTGGCGGAGCCGGGTTGCTGCTGCTGATTGGCGTGATCCTGCTTGGATCGGCATCAGTGCCGCTTCTGCTGATGACGTCACTCGCCTGCCTCGGTGCGGTGCTGGTAATCGCGTCCAGCGAGAGCGGGATATCGATGGCCGGACGATTGCTGTCACTGCCGCCTCTGGTCGCGATCGGGTTGATATCCTATTCGCTCTATTTGTGGCACTGGCCGTTGATCGTATTCCAGCGCACCGATTTGCTGTTCGGCGCAGAATCCGCAGCGTCGACCAAACTGACGTTGATCACGCTGGCGGTGGGGCTCGCCTATCTGTCGTGGAAGCTGGTCGAATTGCCGTTCCGTTCGATGGCGCGGCAGACATCGAAGGTCGCTGTGTTCGGCGCCGCGTCAGCCGCGATGGGCTCGACGTTCGCGCTGTGCGCCCTGGTGTTCGTCGTGGGCGGCGCGCCATACCGTTTTCCGCAACGCGTGGTGGATATCGGCACCTATCTTGCCTACGATTCGTCCGCCGCGTTCCGGACCGGACGCTGCTTCATATCGGCCAACCGCCAGCGGTTCGATGTCGAAACCTGCCTGAAACTGGATCCGGCGCGGCCGAATTATCTGCTCATTGGCGACAGCCATGCCGCGCATCTCTGGTCCGGGCTATCCGCCGCCATGCCGCAGGTGAACATCTTGCAGGCGACTGCAAGCGAATGCCGCCCGGCCGTTCCGGGGGAGCCGAGAGGCGGATTGAAGGCTTGCCGCGATGTGATGGAACTGGCGTTCAACGACTTCCTCGTCAACAACCGTGTCGACAAGGTCGTACTCGCTGCCTCATGGAAGGATGAGGATCTGCCGAACCTGTCGGCCACGCTGGATACCCTGAAATCCAGGGGAATCGACGTCGTCGTACTTGGACCGATCGTCGAATACGCCGCCGCTCTTCCACGCCTCCTGATCGACGGGATTCTTCGCGACCATCCAGCCCTTGCCAGCACGAAGCGCACACCCGGAATTCGGGAGCGTGATCGCGTCATGAGCGCCTTGGTAAAGGCGCACGGCGCGAGCTATTCATCCGTCTACGACGCGGTCTGCCGAGATGGTCATTGCGACGAGTTTGTCGAAGCCGATATTCCGATGCAGTTCGACGAGGGGCATCTCACTGACAAGGGCGCAGCCGAAGTCGGCCGAAGGCTGTCTGCTGTCTTCGGTAACAAATTGACGAGGACGTCTAATGTTTCGAACTGAGCGTCCCGCGCCTCGCCGCCGGGTTGGCCTCAGGCGCCTGGTATTTTTCCTGGTGGCCCTTGTGTTGAGCCTGCTGTTGCTCGCCCGCGTCGACAGCAACGCCGCTCCGCGCGTCAACTCCAGTCCTGCAAAATTCGCCGGAGCCTTCGTCGATTGGGGCCCCGTTGGGCGCGAGCGTACCCTGCAGGCCTGGGAAAAATGGTTGAAACAGCCGCCATCGTCGGTGGTGGGCGTCGATTTCTACGGCCAGGCGAATTGGGAGGATTTCCACAAGCTGACCTGGGTTCCCGGCATCTGGAAGAAGCTCAACCCGTCGCGGAATGTCGTCTGGTCGGTGCCGCTGACAGTTCCGGGGACGCCGCTCGTCGACGTCGCCAATGGCGTGCACGACGGCGAGTTCGAGGCGGCTGCCCGTGCGATTGCCGATGCGCAGCCAAGGGCGATCATCCGTCTCGGCTGGGAGATGAATCTGTCGCAGATGGCGTGGTTCGCCAAGGATCATGAAGCCGATTACATCGCGGCGTTCCGGCGCGTGGTCGGGATCTTCCGTCGCCACTCCGACACATTCAAATATGATTGGTGTCCGGGATGGGGAACGCAGGACACGCCGGCGGACCTGGCCTATCCGGGTGACGATGTCGTCGACTACATCGGTCTGGATATCTACGATTTCAAACATGAGGGCTCGCCGGAAGAGCGGTGGAACACCTTCTATCTCAAGGCGCCGTTCGGCCTGGAATGGCACCGCGACTTTGCCGCCAGGCACGGCAAGCCGATGAGCTATCCGGAATGGGGCGTCGGCAATTTCGGCGACAATCCGTACTTCATTCAGCAGATGCATGACTGGTTCGTGAAGAACAGGAACAACATCGCCTACGCCGCTTATTTCGACGTCGACGGATTGTGGCCCACGCGGATCTCCAACGGGCAGTTTCCCAAATCCCAGAAGCTGTTCGGCAAGCTGTTCAGCCGCTGAGCCCCGAGCCTGAACCTGATTTAATTCAAACTTAACCCCGTCCATTAACCGTCGGGAACAATTCGCCACCACCAGGCATCCTGTCGGACCGGATATCGCAGCAATGCTCTTGTATCGTCTGGACCCATAGCAAACGTCATGCGCCAGAGTTTGAACGGATTGCCCGCCGATGGAAACCGCTGACACCATGCCGAACGCCGCCCGCGCCCTGGCGGCGATCTCGCCGGCCCTCGATCCTGCTTCGATCGGGATCGTCGTCTGCATTCCCTGCTTTCGCCGGCCGCAGCATCTGCGGCAGACCCTGGAATCGCTCGCCGGCCAGCGTACCGGTCACCGCTTTGCGGTTGTCATGGTCGAGAACGATGCGCTGCGGAGCGAGAGCGTTCCGGTTGCGACCGAGTTCCTGGCATCGAACAAGTTCCCCGGTCTCTGCGTGGTCGAACCACGGCAGGGCAATTGCCATGCGATCAACGCGGCGTTCGAGACGGCGCTGGCAACCTTCCCGGCAGCGTCAAGTTTCCTGATGATCGACGATGACGAAATTGCCTCGCCGGACTGGCTGGAGCGCATGATATTGACGGCCGAAGCCACCGGGGCTGACATCGTCGGCGGGCCGGTCATGCCTGACTTCGATGACGCGCGAAAGCGCGGGCTGCGTCGTCATCCGGCCTTCGCGCCGGCCTACGACACGTCCGGACCGGTTCCGGTGATCTATGGCTGCGGCAATTGCCTGATCAGGCGCTCGGTGTTCGAGCGCGTCGACGCCCCGGCGTTCGATCTGCGTTTCAATTTCCTCGGCGGCGGCGACACCGATTTCTTCTACCGCTGCCTGCGTCTGGGTATGCGGTTTCACTGGGTGGCGGAGGCCACGATCAGCGAGACGGTGCCACCGAGCCGAACCAGGCTCAGCTGGCTGATCAGCCGCGGCTTGCGGATCGGCGCGATCAATTATCACGTCCAGCGCAAGGCGACACCGACACTCTGGCTGCGCGCCAGGCTGACGCTGAAATTGCTGGCGGCGTTTCCGCTGTCGTTTCTCCAGGCCGCGCGGGCGGCCCTGACGGAGCGCGACCGCATCATAGCGATGCATCCGATGACGGTGGCAATCGGGAGCGTGCTGGCCGCAATCGGCATCGAACCTCAACCCTACAAGGCCTCGAAGATCACGTGAGCCAACTCGCCATCACGTCTCAGCTTCGTATCGTCGCAGGAGGGGTTTGGCGGCAGCAAGTGCTGGATGTCGTTCGCTGCGCCGCGTTCGTCGGAGCGTTGGTGCTGGCATGGATTTCATTGCGGCCGTTCGCCGATCTCGGCGACATACAAATCGGCGAAGTCAGTACCGGCAATGAGGCGCCGACCTATCTGGTGTTCGGCGCCCTCGCGGTGCTGATGATTGCGCTCGCGGCGCGCAACAACATGCGCGGGCTGGCGACTTTGCTGACGCCATCGTTCTTGCTGTTTGCCGGATGGGTCTGTGTGACGGTGGTTCTGTCGGTCGATCCCGCCACATCGATGCGGCGGTTTGTTTTGACGGCGTGTGTTATCGCCGTCACGTCGACCATGTTTTTGTTGCCGAAATCGCAAAGCGAACTGATGCGTTTGCTCAGCATCGCAGCGCTGATCCTGCTCGCGGTCTGTTACCTCGGAATCCTGCTGGCGCCGCAGTTTGCGATCCATCAGGCAACCGATCCGCAGGAGCCGCTTCTTGCCGGCGACTGGCGCGGCGCCTTCGGTCACAAGAACGTGGCAGCCGGCGTGATGGCGATGCTGCTGTTCCTGGGTATCTACATCGCGCGCTCCGGCGCACTTCTGTCCGGCGCGGTCATCATCGGCCTTAGTTCCTTGTTTCTGTTTCATGCCGCCGGCAAGAGTTCGCTGACGCTGTGCTTCGCCGTGCTGCTGCTGACCTCGCTTACCTCGGTGTTTCGCTCGTTCTGGGTGCGGGCGATCCTGCTCCTGACGCCGCTGCTATTGCTGAACATGCTCAGCGTCGGCACCGTCATGAGCGAAGGTCTGGCTGCGGTCGCCAAGCTGCTGCCGCTGGATTCGACCTTCACCGGCCGTACCGACATCTGGAATTTTGCGCTGGACGCGCTGCGGCAGCGGCTGGCAACCGGCTACGGCTTCGTGGCGTTTTGGGGCAGCAAGGCGTTCGAGGAGTTGCCGGCGGGCAAGGAATGGGCCGCGTTCGCGGCGCACAGCCACAATGGTTATCTCGATACCGCGCTCGGCATGGGCCTGCCCGGACTGATCCTGCTCGTCGTCGTGCTGGTGATCGTGCCGCTACGGAATTTCCAGCAAGCCGATCAGGGCGGCAACAATGGTCCGCTGGCGATGGCGCTGTTGCGCATCTGGCTGTTCGGACTCTATCTGTCGGCGATGGAGAGCTTCTTCCTCGACCGCGCCGATCCCCTGTGGTTCACCTTCCTGGTGGCGGTGTTCGGCTTGCACTATCTGGCGCGATTTCGCGTCCGGGAGTGAGGCTTAGAGCTGGGCGCGAACCGCGTTCGCGACGTCCTGCCACCACCCATCGAAGTCGAACGCGGCCTGCACCGGCGGCCGTTTCAGCGCAGCAACGATGCCATCGGCGTAGGCGTCCGCGCTCGATCCGCGCGGCACGAGCACGATGGCGCCGCGATCGATCAATTCCTTGAAGCGCGCATGATGGTCGAATTCGTCAGGCAGCGCGGGGCCGGTCACGATCAGCGGCCGGCCGGCCTGCACGCAGGCAAGAACGCTGGAGCGGCGCGCGGTGAGCCCTTCGTCGAGCGGATAACAGAACCCGTCGACCGCGCCGAACAGCCCGAACACCTCGTGATCGGAGGCGACGAAGCCGGACACGATCACATCATCGGCGATCCCGAGTTCGGTGGCGCGGGCATGGAATTCCTCCTCGACATTGTCTGTGCCGCGGATGAAGGAGCCGACATAGACGATCAGTGGCCGCAGCCCACGCTGCTTGAGGATCGCGCCGATCTCCAGCAGCGCATTGGGTTGCTTGGCCGGATAGATCGAGCCGAAATGACCGATCACCAGCCGGCCGTCTTGCCTTGCTGCAACGAGACGCCGGCGCAAGTCCGAAGCCGCCATCCCTGCAGGCGCCTCTATGTTCGGCGGCAGCGGGGCCAGCACGCATTTCTTCGCGGTCCAGCCCACCAGGGAATCCTCGGCGAGTTCCCGCCGCACCAGCGGCGAGAACATGACGATGGTGTTGGCGAGCAGGAGGGCCGGGATATAGGTGATCCGGCGCAGCCAATGCAGCCCGGCCCATTCGTGCTGAATCAGGACAGTTTTGCGCCGCCGCAGCCGCGCCATGGCCATCGCCAGCAGCGGTGTGAACATCACGCGCTTCCAGGCCACGATCGGAAAGTTGCAGACCACGCTCCGTGCGGAGCCGACGGCGCCCCAGATTTCGGTGAATGACCCTTCCGATCGCGTCAGGGTTAACGTCGTGCAACTGCCGGGTTCGGCCTTTTCGATCCACTCGCCCAGCAATCGCGTGAATTGCCCGACGCCGCACTGCATTTGCGGTCCCGCGCCGAGAAACAGCGCCCGATATTGCGGTTCTGAAGCCATCGTGGGGTCGCCGGCGCTCTCTCGGTTATGCCAGCGTTAGCCATACATCCCAGACCTTATCGTCCGGTAAGTGGGTGCGACACCCCTGCGGCATCCTTCTTGCCAGTTGGAGCGCGAAGGTGATCCGGCCGTCTCATAACGGGACATCGGATGACCGACGGCGTGGCAGCCATCTGAGATTTCGGGACAGCGTGCAGGACGCAGCCGAAATCGGTCGTCATCCGGGCGAAAAAAATTTGGTCAAAAGGAGTTGGACGATGGCGGCAGATCGCATTTTCAGTAATTGGGACGACACCCATTCGGTGCTGTGGGGACACCAACCAATCCGGCTTGCGCACAACATGCACAAGTCGCCGTTGTTCTCGATGGATCAGCTTGCCGCATTGATTGAGAATTATCCGCGCGAGCATTACAGCCTGATGCAGACCGGCGTGAAGGGCGACAAGCGTATCTGGCGGCACGGCGATATCGGCAATTTCAGCGGCCATCAGGTCATCGACGCGATTTCCAGGGGCGACCTGTGGCTCAACCTGCGCATGGTTTCGGATATCGACTCCCGCTACAGCGACCTGCTGGCTCAGATGTTCGCCGAAATCGGCGAGAAGGTCCCGCACTTCGCGCTGCCGCACCAGTACAACGCCGGCATTCTGCTCTCGGCGCCGAAGGCGCAGGTTCACTACCACGCCGATCTTCCCGGCCAGAGCCTGATTCAAATCGCCGGCCGCAAGCGCGTCCATATCTATCCGTCGAACCCTCCCTTCGTGACTCCGAAGAACCTCGAGGACATCCAGCTGTTCGAGCTCGAACTCGATATGCCCTATCACGAATGGTACGATCGCTATGCGACCGTGCTCGATCTCGAGCCTGGGCAAATGCTGAACTGGCCGCTGAACGCGCCGCATCGCGTCGACAATCTCGGCACCGTCAACATCTCCATGACGGTGGGTTACGAGAATGAAGAGATCAGGCGGACCCGGATCGTCAATCTGGCCAACGGTCTGTTGCGCAATCGCTTCGGATATACGCCCAAGAGCCGTTCGCTCAAGGGGCCGGCGTTCTGGGGCAAGGCGGTGATGCAGAAGGCGCTGCGCAACACGTCCTGGATCAAGCGCGAGCGCAAGGCGCGGAACGAGATCGAATTCCGGCTCGACCACGACCATCCGGAGCAGGTGGTCGATCTTTCCAACAATCTTTCCAGGGCGGCATGAAGGCGGCTTGATTGTGACAACACTGACAAACGACGCAGCACGGCACGTGGGGCGGAACCGCACGTCGCAGGTTGCGGCGTTCTCCGTGGAGTTCGACAATTGGGATACCGTCGCAGGTAACTGGGACGGTGCGTATCGTCGCGGACAGACGACCATCTTCCAGCACGAGAAGTGGCTCGCGGCATGGTATGGCGCGTTCGCCGGACAGCCGGATATCGAGCCACTCGTTGCAACCGTCAGGGATCGTGCGACAGGGGAAGTCGCGCTGCTGCTGCCGCTGATCAGGCGCAAGCTGAAGCGCATGTGCGTCGTGGAGTTCGCCGACCTCGAACTGACCGACTACAACGCGCCGCTGCTCGGACCGGCCGCGCCGCGCGAACCAAAGGCGGCAGCCATCCTGTGGCGCGAGCTGCGACTGGCGTTGCGCCGGTTGCCTGGCGGCGCTGATCTCATTCGCTTCAAGAAAATGCCGCTCGATCTGCAGGGCGGATCCAATCCGCTGGCGATGCTGGATGGAGCCGGGCCGTGCTCGCTAAACGGCAATCTCGTCACCACAGGCGAGGATTTCGACCAGTACAAGCGTTCGCTGAAGCGCGACGTGCGCAAGGTTCTCGAACGGTGCTGGCGCGCGTTTACGGCCTATCCCGGCGCTACATTCAAGATCGCAGGAGAGAACGACGAAGCCTTGCGCGTTCTTGCCGCCCTGGATGCGCAACAGAGCGCCCGGATGCAACATCTAGGGGTAAACTTCATCCTCGGCGACGGGGCCTGTGCCGATTTCTATCGAAACCTCGTGCGTGATGGCGTCGGCGAGGGCTATGCCGTGTTGTCGGCGCTGACGGTCGGCGAGGAAGTCGTCGCGACCTTGCTCGGCGTTCGCTGTGGGTCACGCTACGTCATGCTGCGGGTCAGCAATGCCGGCGACAAATGGTCGAGTTGTTCGCCGGGCCGGCTGGTCATCGAACGTACCATGGCCGCCTTGCACAGCGACGGCGTGCGCGAGTTCGACTTCAGCGTGGGCGATTATGACTATAAGCGGCGTTTTGGCGTGACACCGCTGCCGCTGGTCGACATCAGCGCCGCCTTGAGCCTGCGCGGGTTGCCCTACGCATTGCGCGACCGCGCCGCGCGCGAGCTGCGCAACTATCCGAAGCTCAGCGCCTATTTGAAGCGGGCGCCCGGTAAACCCTTGCCGCGCGAAGAGAACTGACGCGCTGTGGCAGAGACGACACGGTCGTGCAAATCTGTCACACTGGGCAGGATTGTGCGGCTGTTCTACCTGTGTTCGCAAGAGTTCATGATCGCCTTTAGTGCAGCGGCGTATGCTGATGGTCGGGTCAAGGGCTACAGCTGAATGCTTCCGTGGGGAGTGCCGACATGCCAGCCTATATCCACCAGCACGACGACATCGAGCCAGCTTTCGTCATTTGTCCGAGCTGCATCGGGATTCCGATGTTTGTAAGGGACGTCGAGCCGCATTGGAGCATGGCGAAGATCGACTTCACCTTTGAATGCGCCGACTGCGGCGCCGAAGTTCGGCAGACGGTCGTGAAGCCGCAATTGCAGCATTAGCGCCGCTTCATTTCCGATTGGACTTGGAACGCATATCGCGATCCCGTTTCGCCGTGATGGCGGCGCTTCCCGGTTTTTGCCCATCGTGCGAAGCTTCCTGCAGGCGACAGCCTCGAATAGGATCGAGCATCGCAATGCCGGAAGTTGATCATGCAAGAGCGGTCGGAAAATCTGCATTCATTCTATGCCAGCCTTGTCTGCGCCGCCGCCAAGGTCCGCGATTCCCGGATTGAACAGGCCTTTCGTGTAGTCAAGCGCGAACCGTTTGTGGGCCCGGGGCCCTGGCTGATTGCGCTCGGCGCGCATGATTACGTAACGACCCCGAACGATGATCCGGCGTTTATCTATCAAAATACGCTGGTCGCGCTGGATAGCGCGCAACATCTCAATATCGGAATGCCCAGCGCGCATGCTTATTGGCTCGATGGCTGCGAATTGAAGGAAGGTGAGACGGTTCTACAAGTTGGCGTGGGCACGGGATATTACACCGCGATCCTCGCACAACTCGTCGGGCCGCGCGGGCAGGTGCACGCCTATGAGATTGACGGAGGCCTGGCGGATCGCGCGCGCGACAA
Organism: Bradyrhizobium sp. AUGA SZCCT0160; assembly: GCF_018130105.1. NCBI lineage: Bacteria > Pseudomonadati > Pseudomonadota > Alphaproteobacteria > Hyphomicrobiales > Nitrobacteraceae > Bradyrhizobium > Bradyrhizobium sp. AUGA SZCCT0160. The sequence continues at coordinate 391,383 of NZ_JAFCMD010000002.1, read as the reverse complement.
CCTGAAAGACCTGCCACAGGTGAATGTTCAGTCAAAATCGGGCATTGCGGCGGATCTGCCGAAAGCGGATTTGATCTACGTGTGTGCCGGTGCGGCCCAGCCAGCCCAACAGTGGCTCGATGCGTTGCGTCGCGGTGGCCGGCTGTTGTTTCCGCTTGCGCCCGCGGGTGTGCATGGCGGGATGCTGCTGGTCACACGTCCCGATCAGGGTGCGGTTTGGCCGGCAAGGTTCCGTGGCCGGGCACAGTTTATTGGCTGCATCGGTCTTCAGGACGAGGATGCCGGCCGCCGCCTGACGGAGGCGTTTCTGCAGGGGTGGGAAGACGTGCGGTCGCTCCGGCTCGATGGCGCCATCGACGACACCTGCTGGTTTGCCGGCGATGGCTGGTGGCTTTCAACGGCAGAAGCCGACGCTGTCCACGAGAATTGATCCGCGCCTAGACCTGCCGCACCACGCCGGGTTGGCCCAAGTCGCATTCCAGCGCGTCGCGATCCCATTTCGCTGAAATCGCCGCGGCTTCATAAGTGCTTTGCAGGAAATCCAGCAACGCCTGGTCGGGATCATCAGCCGTGCGCACGGCATCGTAGGGCAGGATGAATTCGCCGAGCGCTTCGCTGAAGAACGCCGCGTCGGGCCGCACCTTCGTCGCGCGAAAGCCCGCAGGCTCCGGATAGGCATAGCAGTAGAACGCGGGATAATCGATCGCGCCGCTTCCCGGCCAGAAGCCGGCGCTGCTGACTTCGTGCGAATAGGCCTCGCAGGCGACGTCGTCGGACAGATACGGTACGCCACCGGGATGACGTGGCGCGCGACGGCCGGAGAAGCGGGTCACCGCCAGATCAAAGCTGCCCCAGAAGAAATGCACCGGGCTGGCCTTGCCGAGGAATCCGGTGCGGAACTGTTTGAAGACGCGATCGCAGTTCACGAGAATCTGCAGAAAGTCCTTGATCGCTTCGGGATCGTAGGAAGCGTGGACGTTATCTTCCGAAAACCGGACCGGGTCCGGTAGTTCGTTCGGCATTTCGTCGATGGTGACGGAAATGTCCAGCTCGGTCAGCGTCATCATGGTGGCGGCGTAGAAGCTGGCAACCGATTTTCCCGAAAGCGCAAACTGCCGCTTCGCGCCATCGCTGGTCGAGATGCGCAGGACGTGATCGATGAAATCAAGATCGATCTGGAACGTTCGCGTGCCGTCCGGGACTGGCGACGTCGTCAGCCCGCGCGGAGTAACATAGAGCGCCACATGCCAGGAATGGTTCAGCCAGGGGGTCTTGCTCAACCTGATCTTGCCGACGATCTGGGTCCAGAGATGCAGCGTCGCATAGGTGTCACGCCACGCCGCGGTCGGCAATTCCGGCCACGGGGGTTGCGAAAAATTGCTCATGCCTAAACCCCGTATCGGTGAAAAGCGAGTGGTGGATTCCGTATCACGAATCCGTTTCGTACCACGAAACCGTCAGACCGATTTCACAATCTGGTGCATTCCGGGCATCGCCGCTGGCCGCGCGAGGCGCGGTAGAGACTGCGGCACCACCACCGCCGTGCAATCGCCTGCAGCGGACGGCGCACCAGTTGAGCCATAAAGAGAAGTTCGACCATGCTGAATCCATCGTCCCCAATGGATAAATGGGGCGGCAATCTCAAATGAGAATGCCGCCCGTCTCGCATCAGCCATGCAGTTAGCTATGGAGTTTCCTGGCGGTCTCCGCGATCACGCGTCCTTGATAGCGCGCGCCGGCGAGCTCGTTGTCGCTCGGCTGGCGGCTGCCGTCGCCGCCGGTGATCGTGGTCGCCCCATAGGGTGCGCCGCCGGTGACTTCATCGAGCTTCATCTGACCGGCAAAGCCGTAGTTGAGGCCGACGATGGTCATGCCGAAGTGCAACAGATTGGTGATGATCGAGAACAGCGTGGTCTCCTGGCCGCCGTGTTGGGTCGCAGTCGCGGTGAAGGCGCCGCCGACCTTGCCGTGCAACGAGCCCTTGGCCCAGAGGCCGCCGGCCTGATCGAGGAAGTTCGCCATCTGCGACGCCATCCGCCCGAAGCGGGTGCCGGTGCCGACGATGATGGCATCGTAATTGGCAAGTTCTTCGACCTTGGCGACGGGAGCTGCCTGATCGACCTTGTAATACGAAGCCTTGGCGACCTCGGCGGGCACCAGTTCGGGCACGCGCTTGATGTCGACGGTAGCGCCGGCTTCGCGCGCGCCCTCGGCGATGGCGTTCGCCATCGCCTCGATGTGACCGTAAGCGGAATAATAGAGCACGAGTACTTTGGCCATGATGGCTTTCCTTTGAGGTTGTAGGTGGTTGTTAATTGGTAGCTGTCATTGCCGGGCTTGACCCGGCAATCCATCGGCTTCGAAGATTCTCGCGGAGCGGGGTGGATGCCCGGGCCAAGCCCGGGCATGACGAGGAGTGAGTGTGGGGACTACGCCGCGTCGACCAGCACCAGTTCGCTGTCTTCCAGCGCCGTAATCGTCAGCCTGGCTTCATCGCGGATCGCCGCGCCGTCGCGGGCGTTGACGCGCACGCCGTTGACTTCGACGCTGCCGGCCGCCGGCACCAGATAGAGGTGCCGCGCCTTGCCGGCTTCGTATTCCGCGCTCTCGCCGGCCTTCAGCGTGGTGGCGAGCACGCGGGCATCGGCGCGGATCGGCAGCGCATCCTTGTCGCCGGCAATGCCGCTGGCGATGGTGACGAGCTTGCCGGAACGGTCCGACTTCGGAAACGGCTTGGCGCCCCAGGTCGGCTGGCCGCCTTGCGTGGTCGGCTCGATCCAGATCTGGAAGATCCGTGTATTGGTCGGCTCCAGATTGTACTCGGCGTGACGGATGCCGGATCCCGCGCTCATCACCTGCACGTCGCCGGCTTCAGTGCGGCCCTTGTTGCCAAGTGAATCCTGATGCGTGATCGCGCCTTCGCGCACATAGGTGATGATTTCCATGTTGGCGTGGGGATGGGCGGGAAAGCCGGTATTGGGGGCGATCTCGTCGTCGTTCCACACCCGCAGCGAGCCGTGACCCATATTGTCGGGGTCATAATGGCTGCCGAAGGAGAAGTGATGCTTTGCCTTCAGCCAGCCGTGGTCGGCGCCGCCGAGTTCTGCAAAAGGTCTGAGTTCGATCATGGGAAATACTCCTTGTTAAGTTTTGTGCGAGGTGCCAGGCGCCACGCGCCCGGCCTCGCCTGCATGAATTGAACTAGGCGCCGAAGCCGCCATCGACGTTGAGCACGGTGCCGGTAACGAACGAGGCGTCCGGGCTGGTGAGGAACACGACGCCGGCTGCGATCTCTTCGGCGGTGCCGTAGCGTTGCAGCGCGTGCTGCGTACGCTGGGCTTCGGCGAAATCGCCGCCGTCCTTCGGGTTCATGTCGGTATCGATCGAGCCCGGCTGCAGCACGTTCACAGTGATGCCGCGGGGGCCGAGGTCGCGCGATGCGCCCTTGCTGTAGCCGACGATCGCAGCCTTGGTGGCGGCGTAGTCGGCGAGGCCCGGGAACGATGCGCGGGTCGCAATGCCCGAACCGATGGTGACGATGCGTCCGCCTTCGCCCATCAGCTTCGAGGCTGTACGGATCGCGGTGACGACGCCATGCACATTGATCGCGTCCTGCCGCGCCAGTGCCGCGGTGTCGGCGTTGGCATCATCGACTGCGCCGCTGACGGCGACGCCGGCATTGTTGACGAGAATGTCGAGCCGGCCAAAGTGCTTGGCGACGTCATTCACCAATTGCTCGACTTCAACAGTGGAAGCCTGGTCGGCCTTGAAGGCGCGGGCTTCGACACCCTTGGCCTTCAACTCCTTGACGACGGCTTCGGCCTTGTCAGGGGAGGCGACATAGCTGATGGCGACGTTGGCGCCGTGATCCGCGAGGGCGCGGGCGCTGGCTGCGCCGATACCGCGGGAGCCGCCGGTGACGAGGGCTACCTTGCCCGAAAGTTTCCCGGCCATTGGATTTCTCCGTTGCTTGAATTCCGATGGCCATTGGATATGCCTCCCGACGTGGTATATAAATAGAAACTATCGAAACACATTGTTTCTATTTATGATCTAGGCGGAAGGGGAGGCCGGGCTGGCAAATCCATATTTCCGATCACCAAGGCAGCGGAATCCGGTCTCCCAGACCGAACCGCCGGGCGGGTTGACCACACTGATGCCTAGTCACTCGGGCGTCAGCTACGGGGAGGGTCAGGGCACCGCCGTTCGGCGCCGCATCAAGGAGTGAGGCATGAACGCCGTTCGCCGCGGACTATTGGGAATGATAGGAGTATTGCTGATGGCGAGCCCGTCAGACGCCGGCGGCCAGAAGCCGGCCGCGTCCGGTCAGGACGCCGCGGCGAAAGCGCGGCGTGCATCCGTCAAGCCCCGGCACGTTCTGTGTTTCCTCGGCGGCAAACAGGGCCTGGCGAAGCTGTCGGACGCGGCTTCGATGGCCATCCGCGATTTTGCCACCGGCTTTGGCATCGATCAGACCTATTCCCAGGACAAACCGGATCCGCGCATGAGCCGCTCGTTTGGGGTTTCCTGGGATCGCGTGCATCCCAATGCCCGCTCCAGCGCCGATGATGACGCGGTGGAAAATCACCAATCGGTGCTGTACGTGCTCGGTCCGCCCATGACGACGGAAACCGCCATCGTCGTTTCCACCGGTGCCTTGATGCTCGTCCACCAGGTCATCAAGGCGGGGGCTACCGCCGTCAAGGGCGAGAGCGCCGGTGTCGCGCACGGCCTCGTCAGGTGGAACGAACTCATCCTTCAGGCCAGTGCCGCGCTGAAATCCGATGATGACTTCGCGTTGCGCCGCGTTTGCCGCCTGGCATTCGCCAAACGGCCGCTGGCCTCGGACGATTATCTGGAAAGCGTCGGTTTTCACCTGGCGGGCTTGCCCGAAGTGTTCGTGCCGAAATCCCATGGCAGTGAACGGCAAGCCGTCGCGACCATGGACGCGGTCGCTGACGAGATCGCGCGGCAAGGACTGGAGGCAACGCTCAAGTCGCGCCGCGCCAAACTGTCCTTCGAGTCCGATTACGCGGAAGGCGATTTCAAATTCAATCCCTATGGTATCGTCAAGCTTGCATCCTGAGTTGGGCGAGGCCCGACCAATCACATCCGACAGGCGGCCGAATGCCGAAACTCCCGGATTTCGAAGCGCTCGCGATTTTTGCGAAGGTCGTGGAACTGCGGTCGTTTGCATCAGCGGCAACCGAGCTCGCGCTGTCCAAGGCCACGGTATCGAAGGCGGTAAGCCGGCTCGAACAACGGCTCGGCGCGCGGCTGTTCAACCGCACCTCTCGGCGGCTGGCGCTCACCGACGCCGGACAAAAGCTGGCCGAGCGTGCGACGCAGCTCCTGGTCGACGGCGAGGCGGCCGAGAACGAGGCGCTGTCACAATCGACGGCGCCGCGCGGGCTGGTGCGGCTCGCGGTGCCGATGACGTTCGGCGTGAAATCAGTAGCGCCGCTATTGCCGGAATTCCTCGAGCGATATCCGGAAGTCTCGATCGACCTGCACTTAAGCGACGCGACGGTGGATCTGATCGGCGAGGGCTTTGATGCCGGCCTGCGCATCGCGCGGTTGCCGGATTCCTCGCTGATCGCGCGGCGGCTGTGCGCGATGCCGCGCTACACGGTGGCCGCGCCGTCCTATCTCAAGCGCCACGGCCGGCCGACGCATCCGATGCATCTGTCCCAGCACAAATGCTTCGGCTACGCCTATCTCTCGACGCCCGGCGTCTGGCACTACACCAACGCCGCTGGCGAGCAGGCCAGCGTGCGCCCGGCCGGCCAGCTGCGCGTCAACAATGGCGAGGCGGTGCTGCCGTCGGTGATTGCCGGGCTCGGTATCGCCGATCTGCCCGACTTCATCGTCGGCGACGCCATCGCCTCCGGCGAAGTCGAGGTGATCCTCAAGGGCTGGAAGCAGCCGGAAGGCGCGGTGCATCTGGTGACGCCCCCCGGCGGCCCGCGCCCCGCCCGCGTCGAGGTGCTGGCAGAGTTTCTGATGAAGCATTTCGCCAAGGGGAAGAGGAAAGCGTCCTGAGGCGGCGCGACGAACGGGGCCTTTGCCCATGGGATCGAGTTTAGGCTAGGCTACCTCCAACAACCAAAACAAAAACTCCGGGGGAAATGCCTATGAACCGACGCGAACTCCTCAAAGCCGCCGCGCTGCTGCCGCTGGCGCAAACCGCGCTCTCGCATGCGGCGTTTGCGCAAGCTGCCTATCCGTCACGCAACATCACCATGATCGTGCCGTTTCCGCCGGGCGGGCAGGCTGATCTGGCGGCGCGGCCGGTGGCGCAGGCGCTTGAAAGAATCCTCGGCAAGCCTGTGCTGGTCGACAACCGCGCCGGTGGCGGCGGTGGTTCGGTCGGCAATGCGGCGGCGGCGCGCGCCGAACCCGACGGCTACACATTGTTGATGACGCTGTCGTCGCTGGCGGTGCTGCCGGAAGCCGACCGGCTATTCGACCGCCCCGTGGCCTACGAAGTATCGCAATTCGCGCCGGTCGCGCGCGTGCTGGCCGACCCCACGCTGCTGGCGGTGCCGGCCTCCGCGCCATGGAAGACGCTGCAGGATTTCGTCGATGACGCCAAAAGGCGCCCCGGCCAGATCCCTTACGGCTCGTCGGGCCCCTATGGCACGCTCCATATCGCGATGGAAATGTTCGCGGCGAGCGCCGGCATCAAACTGCTGCACGTGCCGTTTCGCGGCGCCGCGCCCGCGTTGACCGCGCTGCTCAGCGGCACGGTGCAGGCGGTGGCCTCGGCGCCGGGTACGCTGAAGCAGCAGGTCGATGACGGCAAGATGCGCGTGCTGGCGAATTGGGGCGCCGCGCGCATTGCAAGCTTTCCCGATCTGCCGACCTTCCAGGAGCTCGGCTACAAGGACGTCGAGTTCTACATCTGGGCGGGTCTGTTCGCGCAGAGCGCGTTGCCGGCGCCGATCATGACGCAGCTGCGCGGCGCGATGGCGCAGGCGGTCAAGGCGCCCGAGGTGATCAAGACTTTCGAAACCGCGGGCAGTCCGGTCGCCTACATGGACGCGCCGGAATTTGCAAAATTCGTCGCCGACGACAGCGCGCGGCTGGTCGCCGCGGTGAAGAAGATCGGCAAGGTGGAGTAGGGAACTCCATTCACATTTTTTTGTCTGAGCGAACGTTGGGTGGCCGCATTCATTGGAGAGTTTTGGGAGCGGTGCGAGTTGGAACCCGCATCGCCACACCACTCGAATGAAAGGACCGGACATGAAACGAGCGGACCCGGCCGCGCCACGCATCGTGCTCAGCCTTGCCCTCGCGATCGGAAGCGTTGGCGCCCTGCAATCAACCGCATTCGCCCAGGAATACAGGGGAACTTGGGAACAACAGATGGCCTGCACGCCAGACGTCTGGCGTCTCTGCAGCGATCAGGTTCCGGATGTCAGCCGGATCGTGGCGTGTTTGCGGCAGAATACGCCGCAGCTCTCGAACAACTGCCGCGCCGTATTCGAATCGCAGGCGAATGCGCAACCAGGCGGACGGGGGCCGCAACCGCAAATGGCGCCGCGCGGCCGTGCAGTACCACTGGTACAGCCCCAGCCGCTGCCGCCGAGGCCCTATCAAGAGAGACCCTACTATCAAGACGACGACGATTAGGCCGTCGCTTCGCTTTCGGTTCTGACCTCACAGACATCGACCCATTCGGCCGAGGTCAGTTCGGCCATGCGCGCGGGTGTGATGCGCACCGCGCTGTGCGTCGAGCCCGCCGCCGGAACCACGATATCGAACGCCTTTAGCGACACATCGCAATAGACCGGCAGCGGCGTCTTCAGTCCGAACGGACAGACGCCGCCGACTTCATGGCCGGTGATCTCCGCGACCTCGTCGAGCCCCAGCATCTTCGGCTTGCCCCCGAACAGCGCCTTCACCTTCTTGTTGTCCATCCGCGAGGTGCCGGCCGCCACGATCAGCACCACGCGTTCGCCGATCCGCAAGGAAAGCGTTTTGGCGATCCGCGCCGGCTCGACACCATAGGCCTCGGCCGCCAGCGCCACGGTCGCTGAACTCATCGATGATTCGATCACCGCAATGTCGGGCGCCTTCTCGGCGAAGAAGGCGCGAACGGAGGCAAGACTCATTTCAGGACCTTTGGGCAGACACCAAGGCGGGAAGCTCGGCGAGACCATGGATGCGATGATCGGGCGCAACGCCGAACTCGTCCATCTGGGTGCGCAATATCTTGAACATCGTCAAGGGCGGCATCGTCTCGCTTTCAAGACAGGCCAGCGCCATCGCTTCCGGCGTCACCCGCTCGATCCAGGCGACGTTGAGCCCGAACGCCTTGGCGCCGCAGGCGTCCCACGGGTTCGAGGAGATGAACAGGACCTCGTGCGGCGGGATATGAAGGGTGCTTTCGATCAAGGCGTAGGCGTCCGGGCTAGGTTTGAATATCTTATTGGCGTCGATGCTGATGGTGGCATCGAGCACGCGGTCGAGGCCACTGTTCTTCACCAGCGCGCCCAGCATGTCCGGGCTGCCGTTGGAGAGAATGGCAAGCTTCTTGTCCCTCATCGCAGCGAGCGAGGCAAGCGCATCGGGATAGAGATCGAGATGCAGGTACTTGTCCATGATCCCGGCGAAATCAGCCTTGTCGTATTTCAGGCCGAGGCAGCGCAGCGTGTAGGCCAGGGATTCCCGCGTCACATCAGAGAAATCCTCATAGCGCCGCATCAGCGAGCGCAGCCAGGTATATTCCAGCTGCTTGATCCGCCAGACTTGGGTGATGATTTCGCCGTAACCGGGAAACGCCTGTTCGGTAACTGACGCCACCGACTGGACATCATAGAGCGTACCATAGGCATCGAACACGACGGCTTTGATAGTCACGTGACTTACTCTCTTCTGCCAATCGTTGCGTCGAGAAATTCGCGGAGCGCGACGATCGATTGGTCTGTTGCAATCTGGTTGAATTCGAGATGGCGCCCCGAAAGCTCGGCCGGTATCGCGACGCTGGGTACGTCGAAGCCGTGATAGGCGTCGGGATAGATGATGAGTTTGATCGGCGCGCCCTGATCCTTCTGCCTTGATATGCCCCAGGCGTCACGGCCGTCTACCATTTTGCGGCACTCTTCGGCAGGGGTCACGTCATCGCGCTCGCCGATCAGGATCAGCGTCGGCACCGTCATGCCGCCCTTGAAATGACGGCAGGGCGGATAGAACGCGATGGCAGCATGAAACTTGTTTGGCGAAGCCTGTTCCAGGAAGCCATGCTCGACGGACGTGAGAGCCACCCGGCCGCCGTTCGCAAAACCCAGCACCGCAATCCGCGCAGGATCGACCAATGGATGGCGCGCCAGAAACTTCAGGGCCCGGTAGCCATCCAGGATCAGATCCTGCGGGGGATGTTCGCCGCAGTGCTTCAGGCCGCGCGGGCCGAGGCTGTCGACGGTGAGCGTCACATAGCCCCAGGAGGCGATCCGCTTACCCCAGCGCTGGTCCAGCCGTCCCCAATTTCCATTGCAGCTATGCAGCAAGACGACGGCAGGCGACGGGCCCGCGCTGCTTGTTTGCCGCAGGTAACCCTGCAGCGGATGGGAGCTGGCGAGCGGGCTCTCGATCTCGACGGCAATCGGCGGCGATTCAGCCGCGAAGCATTGAACGATGCCTGCCGTCGAGATCGCGGTGACGAGGACGGCGATTTTGGCAAGTTGGGTCACTGGCCACCATCTTGTTCAACCGTCCGCCTGCGAAGCGAACGCCTCGTTATATACCCAAAATCTTCCGTGCGTTGGCCTTCAGGACCTTGGGCCGGATCTCGTCGCGGATGTCGAGCTTGGCAAAATCCGCCAGCCAGCGGTCCGGCGTGATCACAGGCCAATCGGAGCCGAACAGCATCTTGTCCTGCAGGATCGAGTTGATGTAGCGCACCAGGATCGGCGGGAAATACTTCGGCGACCAGCCGGAGAGGTCGATATAGACGTTCGGCTTGTGGGTCGCCACCGACAGCGCCTCTTCCTGCCAGGGGAATGACGGGTGGGCGAGGATGATCTTCAGGTCGGGAAAATCCGCCGCGACGTCGTCCATGTACATCGGGTTGGAATATTTCAGCCGCATCCCCATGCCGCCGGGCATGCCAGAGCCGACGCCGGTCTGGCCGGTGTGGAACAGCGCGATCGCGCCGCCCTCGTTGATCGCCTCATAGAGCGGATAGGCCATGCGGTCGTTGGCATAGAAGCCCTGCATGGTCGGGTGGAATTTGAAGCCGCGGACGCCGTATTCCTCGATCAGCTTGCGCGCTTCGCGCACGCCGAGCTTGCCCTTGTGGGGATCGATGGACACGAAGGGGATCAGGACGTCGAGATGGTCGGAGGCGACCTCCAGCATCTCGTAATTGTTGTAGCGGCGGAAACCGGTTTCGCGCTCGGCGTCGACCGGGAAGATCACGGCGGCGATCTTCTTGGAGCGGTAATAGGCCGCGGTTTCCGGAACCGTGGGCGGGTGCTTGTGCGGCGACTTGAAATAGTCGGCCATCTGCGCCTGGAAATCGTCATAGCCGTCGTCGCCATGCATGCCGCAGGGCTCTTCGGCGTGGGTGTGGATGTCGATCGCCACGACGTCGTCGATATTGGGCAATGTGAGCTTGGCCATTTGGGGTTCCCGGCGGCTTGATTTTTCGGTCCGGAAAATTGATTATACTATATAACAAATTCCGCAAGGCGGCAGAACCGAGATCGCGGAAAAACAGGGAGGATGGCATGGCGCCGGGGCAAGCCTTCGAGACCGATTTCTGGAAAGACGCCAATCTGCGCAAGGCCTGGGACGACATCGTGCCCGGCGAGCCGCGCAAGACCATCCCCTACACGCTGACCAGGGAGGCAATCGAGCTGTACTGCAGATCGGTCGGCGAGGATCACCCGATCTATTTTGACGAGGCCTACGCCAAGACCACTCGCTATGGTGGACTGATCGCGCCGCCCTCGATCCACATCCTGCTGATGTTTTCCTGTACGCCGGCGGACGACTGGATGCGCTCACCTGGCACCGTCAATGCCGGGCAATCCTGGAGCTACAACATTCCGGCGCGGCCGAACGACGTCATCACATTGCAGGCCCGCGCGCTCGACAAGTTCATCAAGCGCGAGCGGCTGTTCGTGGTGCACGACAACGTCTTCTTCAACCAGCATGGCGACGTGATCTGTTCCGGCCGCGGCTGGACCATCCGGCCCGAATGAGCGGAGAGCGTCATGACCACCAGCTTCGAAAACCTGAACGCCGGCGACAGCATCGATGGCCCGAAATTCGCGGTGTCACGCGAATCGATCCGGCTGTTTTGCGATGCCTCGCTCGACTACAACCCGCTGCATCTCGACGACGACTACATGAAGGGCAATTTCGGCAAGACCAATTTCGGCGGCATCATCATGCACGGCATGAACAATTTCGGGCTGATTTCCCGGATGCTGACCGACTGGGCCTATCCCGCCGGCGCCATCCACCGCCGGCTGGAAACCCGGTGGGTCAAGCCGGTGAAGCCCGGCGACACCATCCAGCCGACCGGAATCGTCAAATCCAAGCAGGTGACCAAGAACTCGCGCTGGGTGCTGATCGACGTCATGGTGCGCAACCAGGCGGGCGAAAAGGTCGCGACCGGCGAGGCGATGATCGAGTTTCCGAATTAGGCGGGATGAGATCAGGACGTGAACCCATCAACTGCTGGGCGGGCGGCTTCCGAGGTCCACCATGTTCTGGAAGCGGACATCCGCGCTGGCGTTCACCATGTCCGCTTTGTGCCACAAGCAGCCATCGCAAATATCGATCGCCCTTGGTGGTGCTGTTGTCCTTGCCGCCGGGTGGTGTGTTGCTTCGGCCCCAACCCAATCCAAGCAGCCACGCCGCGTCCCAACGCGCCTTCCAGTCGCCGATCTCAGCAACGAGAGGCGGTGGCGACGAATCGGTAGAGAAGATCCTCACCATTGCTGCTGCTGCTGTCTCTCCGCTCGGCTCAGGATCGCATATTCAGCTGCCACAAAATCCAGGAGCGCACGAACTGAGGGAAGCAGACCCCGGCGCGACGGGAAGATGGCATGGATGATGCCCGCCTGAGGGGACCATCCCGGCAACACGTCGATCAATGTTCCGTCGGAAAGGTCTTTTGTCACCATCATGGTCGGTAATTGTACCACGCCCACGCCGTGCAGGGCCGCTAGGCGCAGGGTAACCATGTCCTCCGTTATCAAGCGAGGTTGGTGAGGAATCCGGGCCGTGGCTCCGTTCGGCCCATCCAGTACCCAGTCGTAGTCTTTTTGTTGTTGCGGCGGACCCCAGGCAAGAGTCGGAAGCTTGCTGAGATCGGCTGGCACAAGCGGCCTGGAAAGGTCCTTCATCACCGCGGGGCTGGCCAGCAGGCGTTGCGTGCTCTCTGCAAGCACCTTCATGACAAGGTCGCTTTCCTCCAGTGGCGGGAAGCGTACCCGGATCGCGATGTCGAATCCTTCGCGGATCACATCGACCGGTCGATTGATGGCTTCAAGATGGACTTCGACGTTCGGGCACGACGCCATAAACCGCGCCACCATGTCACCGACCTGAAAATAAAGCACCGATGACGGACAGCTTAACCGAACGATTCCCCTCGGCTCGGCGCGCGCTCTTTCGATCGCGTCCTGCGCCGCCTCGGCTTCAACCAGCATGGCGACACAATGGCGGTAATATTCCAGGCCTATCTCCGTGACAGTGAAACGACGCGTCGATCGCTGCAGCAGACGGACGCCGAGACGGTCCTCGAGCAGGCCGATGCGCCGGCTGAGCCTTGAGCGCGGCATGCCGAGCGCCCGCGCCGCCGCTGCGAAGCCGTTATGCTCAACCACCTGAGCGAAGAAATAGAGATCGTTGAGGTCCTGCATCGTTGCCCATTGTCCCCCCAATAGGACATAGCGACTCGATTATGCCGGCTATTCGAGGGTTTGTCGCGCTCCTATCCTCTATCGCAAGGAAACGAGCGCTCGAAACCTTGGACGGAGGGTTCCTATGCGAAAAATTCTCGGAGTTTATGCAAGTCCCAATCCGCACTGGGTGGGCGACGGCTTTCCAGTGCGATCGATGTTCTCGAACGCGAGCCACGGCCAGCATGTGAACCCATTCCTTCTGTTGGACTATGCCGGCCCGGCGGAGTTTTTGCCTGCGCAAAAGCCGCGCGGCGTAGGGGAGCACCCGCATCGCGGATTCGAGACGGTCACCATCGTCTATCAGGGCGAGGTTGAGCACCGCGATTCGACGGGCAAAGGCGGCGTGATCGGGCCGGGTGACGTGCAGTGGATGACGGCGGCGTCCGGCATCCTGCATGAGGAGTTCCATTCGCAAGAGTTTACGCGCAAGGGTGGGACGTTGGAGATGGTCCAACTCTGGGTAAATCTGCCCGCCAAGGATAAAGACGCTGAGCCGGGCTACCAGACGCTCTTCGACCGAGACATTCCTGCTTTGGCTTTGCCAAATAGTGCGGGTCGGCTTAGGGTGATCGCAGGCGAGTATCAGGGCAGCCGGGGACCGGCGCGGACTTTCACGCCGATCAACGTCTGGGATTTGCGGCTGGGCCAGGGCGGCAGGACAGCTCTTGCCTTGCCGGAGGGGCACACCGTCGGCATGGCGGTGTTGCGTGGCACGGTTCTCGTCAATGGAAGCGAGAGCGCGAGTGAGGCGCATTTCGTGCTGCTTGACCAAAGGGGTGGCGATGTGACTCTGGAAGCCACCAGTGATGCGACGGTCTTGATCCTGAGCGGCGAGCCGATTGACGAGCCGGTCGTCATGTATGGCCCCTTCGTCATGAACACCGAGGACGAAATCAGGCGTGCGATAGCCGACTTTCAGAGCGGGAGGTTTGGCGCGATCCGCGCCGACGTCTAAGCCATTCCGAAGTCCGACCCTGCCTGCCGGCCCTTCGGCTCGGCTCGCGCAGCAGCGTGAGACTCTCATGGGCAAAATGACCTGTAACCAAGGAGGAAAGTCATGAGCACGATTGCAAGTCCTGCCAACTTCGAAGGCAAACGACCGGTCATAGATCCGGATGATTCCGCTATGTTGCTGATCGACCACCAGAGTGGCCTCTTTCAAACTGTTGGCGACATGCCGTTTCCGGAATTGCGCTTGCGTGCTGCGGCGCTCGCAAAAATGGCGACATTGTGCAAGATGCCGGTGATCACCACGGCTTCGGTGCCGCAGGGGCCGAATGGGCCGCTGATCCCTGAAATTCATGAGAATGCGCCGCACGCCAAATACGTGGCGCGCAAAGGCGAAATCAACGCCTGGGATAATCCGGACTTCGTCGCAGCGGTCAAGGCCACCGGCCGCAAGACACTGATCATCGCCGGCACCATCACCAGTGTTTGCATGGCGTTCCCGTCGATCGCCGCGGTGCACGAGGGCTACAGAGTGTTCGCTGTGGTCGATGCCTCGGGGACCTATTCGAAGTGGCGGAAGAGATCACGCTGATGCGTGTTGTCCAGGCCGGCGTCGTGCCGATGGACACCGCTGCGGTCGCTTCGGAGTTGCAGAAGACATGGCACCGCGACGACGCCAAAGAATGGGCCGAGGTCTACACGAAGATCTTCCCGCCCTATCAGCTGCTGATCGAAAGCTACACAAAGGCTCAACAGGTCGCCGTGGACCACGAACAGCTGGATTCGCAGCGCGCAGCCTAAATGAACTGGCGCCCTGGCGAGCCGCCGTCAGGGCGCGTTGATTGGAGCACTTTCACCGGGCGGATTGGGCTCGCAACCGCCCAACATTCGGACAGACGTCTGGCCGTAGACGCGAGCATTGAAGGAGGACAAGATGACCAGTGAAACCATTCGCGATCCCGCCAAGGATCGGTTGTTAACGCCACAGAACTCTGCCTTCATCATCATCGACTATCAGCCGGTTCAGGTGAACTCGATTGCATCGATGGACCGGCAGCTCCTCATCAATAACGTCGTTGGTGCGTGTAAGGCGGCCGTCGCTTACAAATTGCCGATCGTTCATTCGACGGTGAACGTAAAGACCGGGCTCAACAAGCCGCCTATCTCGCAGGTTCAACAGGCGCTGAAGGGGATCCCGACCATCGACCGGACCACGATCAACTCGTGGGAAGACGTCGAATTTCGTCAGGCGGTGCAGGCAACGGGACGGAAAAAACTGATCATGACGGCTCTCTGGACGGAAGCCTGCCTGACTTTTCCCGCAATCGACGCGCTGGCTGAAAACTATGAGGTCTATGTCGTCGCTGACGCGGTCGGGGGCACATCCGTCATGGCTCACGAGGCGGCGCTGCGGCGGATCGAGCAGGCGGGTGGCAAGATGATCAGCGTACCGCAACTCTTCTGCGAGTTGCAGCGTGACTGGTCGCGTAAGGAGACGGTCCCCGCCTTCATGAACCTGTTTATCGAAACCGGGGGCACCGCAGGCATCCAGTTCTCGTATGACCGTGCGGCATGACAAACCGGTTATGGCATCCCGGCAGTGAAAGCCGGGATGCCATTTCGGCCAATGTGCTGTCCAGCAGAAAGAGGGACCTCAAACATGAGCGAATTGTTCATGGTGGTTGCGCTGCACGCGAAAGCGGGAAAGGAAGATGAATTGCGGCGTGATCTGATCGCCGTCGTCGAGCCTTCACGGAGTGAGGAGGGCAATCTCCGCTACGAACTCTTCGTTGACCAAAGCGATCCCCGCCGCTTCGTGTTCGTAGAGCATTGGGCGTCACCCGAGGCTCAGCACAAGCATCACACTGAGGGAGCTCACATTCAGGAATTCAATGCGAACGGCGCGAGGAATGTGGAGCAGATCGAATTTGCGCACATGCTGGCCCGCCTTGCATAGAACTAGGAGGGCCGATGGTCGCAAGCCTGCGGACTGGCTTCAGCGAGACGCAGGCGAAAGTTTTTAGCGCTGAGGCTGTGCTGGAGATCATCGGCGGTTAGGATCTCTGCGCACGACAGATCGGGGAAAATCGAGTGCCAAGGAGACTGACATGGACGGTCGTCAAGCACTACAACTACCCTGCTGCTTGCTCGTTCTGGGCTCTGCCTCGATCGCTTATGCGCAGCAACCGCCGAAACAGGATATGCCACCCCCCTACAAGCTTTTCCGCTTCGAGGAAGATTACAGATATCTCCAGGATCCGACCAAGCGCACGGACATCTGGGACCCGATCAAATATATCCCCATGGGTTCGGATCCTGCTTGGTATCTCAGCCTCGGCGGCGAACTCCGCGAGCGCTTCGAATTCTACTCGCACCCGAATCTTGGGTTACAGGGTCAAGGGCCGAACAGCTATCTCTTACACCGACTTCTCTTGCACGCCGACTTGCACGCGAGCGACTACTTTCGCGCGTTCGTTCAGGTCGGCAATCATCTTGCCCCCTGGAAGGACGCCGCAGCGCCTCCTTATCTCGACCGGCTCGATTTTCAGCAGGCGTTTGTCGATTTTCGACTGCCGTTCAGTGCCGACCGGGACCCGATTCTCCGTCTAGGGCGCCAGGAGATGGCGTACGGCTCACAGCGCCTGGTTGCGATCCGGGATGCCCCGAACGTACGCCGCAGCTTTGATGGAGCGCGTCTGAGTGGCGCCATTGAGGGCGTCAGCGTCGACGCCTTCGTCACGCGCCCCGTTCAGCATCAGGCCGGCATCTTCGACGATCCCTCGGATCAGAGGCAGGCTTTCTGGGGCGTCTACGCCACGACACCGGCGAGCTTCGTTTCTGGTGGGAAGCACGACCTCTACTATCTGGGGTTCGAAAATAAACAGGCGCTCTTCGCAGCGGGGCGGGGGGAGGAACGACGACAAACCATCGGCTCACGCTTCTTCGGCTCGGCTGGGGGGTGGGACTGGGATTGGGAGGTACTTGGCCAGTTCGGGACTTTCGCGGATCAAAATATCCGAGCTTGGGGTGTCTCGACCGACACGGGGTACACGTTTGACCCTGCAGGCTGGAAAGTCCGGCTTGGGTTGAAAGCCGATATCGGGAGCGGAGACCAGAATTTGCACGACGCCACGCTGGGGACCTTGAACGCACTCTTCCCAAAGCTGGCATATTTCAACCAAGCTGCAATCCTTGGGCCCTCGAATGTCATGAACCTGCAGCCGAGCTTGTCTTTCACTCCGATGGAGAAGCTCCAGCTGACGCTGGGCTATGGCTTTCTGTGGCGCGCCACCACCGTCGACGCGATTTATACCGGGGCCGGCGTCCCCGTGGCCGGAACGGCAGGCCAACCCGGCAGATTCACCGGCAGTCAATTTTCTATCGATCTCGCCTGGCAGGTGGATCGTCATGTCGAGACCGGTCTCGGCTACGTCCACTTCGATCCCGCCAGGGTCATGCAAATGGCGGGGGGCCGAGATGTAGACTTCACCTACCTTTACGCCACGTATAGGTTTTGATCGACCCCTTCGACTCTTGTGATGCTGGCACAGCGATGGCGTCATTCTCACTGGTTGTGACCTTCAGGTCTTGGGACGAAAGGTCGAACAATCTTGCCTGAGCCATTTCCAGAGGCGGTTTGCTCGGCTAAGTTGCGCCGCAGTTGGAAGGTTCGATTATAGTCCCTCTCCCCCTCCGCGTCCAAGAACGGTGATGAACTCACGCGTCTCCCCCGGAGAACAGCCTAGACCAAGGTTAGGCCTACCACTTTGCGGCCAGCAGCTGTGAGAATTGGCACTCATCCCCTGATGAAAACTGAGGAGGCCGATGTCTGCCTTGGTTCATCGCTAAAGGGGTGAACCAGCGGCAGGTCTGACCATGTCTGCTATGCCGCTGAAAGCGGAGGTAAAGTCACAGCATTAACGGCGCTATGTTGGACCGTGACGACGGACCATTTTGTCCTCGCGCCCCGGCGGCATCATCATGCACGGCATGAACAATTTCGGGTGATCTCGCGAATGCTGACCGACTGGGCCTATCCGGCCGGCGCCATCCACCGTCGCCTCGAAACAAGATGGGTCAAGCCGGTGAAGCCCGGCGACACCATCCAGCCGACCGGCATCATCAAGTCGAAGCAGGTGACCAAGAACTCGCGCTGGGTGCTGATCGACGTCATGGTGCGCAACCAGGCGGGCGAAAGGGTCGCGACCGGCGAGGCGATGATCGAGTTTCCGAATTAGGGTGTGCACTCCTGAATCAGGACGCTCGTAGCACCACGGCCGGGTTGTGGATTGGAATCTGTGCTGGCGGGGAATTGTTGCGGATGTAACGGCATGCACAAAAAGAAAGGCCGCCTGCGTTGGCGCAAGCGGCCCGAGTCTAGGGAGGAAACGCCCAAGGAGGGCAGCGATAGCGCGAGGAGCGCTACCGCACCCCCTAGCTAACTGATCGCGATCGGCGGCTCAATTGGACGTAGGTAAACGTCGGGTATCTCAAGGTGTCGCGGAACAATACGAAGGTTTATAGCGCTCGCTACTAGGTCCGTTTTCGCACGTCAGTGGAAACCGTCTCGTGTGCACGGACCGGGTTGCAGGTCGTCAATACGAGCGCAAACCGGCTGCACTGCCAGTCAGCGCCGAGCGCGGCGCTGGTGGGTGATGTCAGGTTGACCGACAGTAATGCTGCTACGCAGAAAAACATCACGTACGCCGCGATCAGCACCGCTCCCTTGTGGGTCCTTGGGTGGGAAGTCATGGCCTAGGCTCCTGTACGATGGCCGGAAGAATAAGGGGCAGGCTCCACAGTCTCTAATTCACATCCTGACCCACGTTTTTCGCTGGTGATCCGAAAGCGTGCGCGATTGCTGGCACTGAATCAGCGCCGCAGTCGGACTCGCGCACCGGAGCAAACAGCATCTTTATTCGATCACCCCGTCGGCCCGGGCGAACAGTGGGCGGAATGTCAACGCCGAGCGCCTTGGCTGTCTTGAGATTGATGACCAGCGCAAACTTGGCTGGCTGCTCGACGGGCATGTCGGCGGGCTTCGCGTGCGGCTGCTGGCTCGGTTTGATCTTGATCAAGTTCAGCAGCGTCGCGGCCACGATCATCACCAGGACGCCACCAACACTGAGCGCGATCTGCATCGGCAACCCCTCCGAGATGTGGAGCAGCGCCAGGTGGCTGGCGAGCGTCAGCAGAACGCCGAGGCAGTAGATTGGCAGCGAATTCTGGCCACAGCGTGTGGCGCCGCGCATCACCGCCGTCGTCAGCCCTCGCCAATTGCGAGGCACGAACCATACCACCAGAACCGCAAGGGCAAAAAAATGCAGCAGTCGCAATGGATCGAGATTCGACTTGTCCATCGGGTAGAGCAGCGCCACCAGCGCCTGCGGGATCAGCGCTTCCAGCGGTTTGATGCTCCAGCTCAATGCGATGATGAGGCTGAACACCAGATAGAGAACGGCAGCCACAAGCGCGGCGCGTGAGGTCACCCCCGGCCGGAATCTCTTGCCCTCGATGATCCACCACGCGCCAAGCACAAAAGGCAGCTGCCAGGCCAGCGGATTGAAGTACCAGTGGCTGCTCGGCCATGCCGGAATGGACCAGCCGAAGACGTGCACCAGTGCGTAAAGCAACAGCGACGTGCCGAGCGTTGCGTTCGGCGCCCGCAGCAGCAGCCACAGCAGTGGCGCGAACAACAGGTGATAAAGCACGAAGAGTGGCAAGACGTCGGTGTTGACGGGGCGGTATTGCAGGATCGCCGCGTGTGCGAGCGTCACGCCGGGCTGTTCCAACAGAATACGCGTATTGCTCTCGTCGGCAAGACGGCCACTGCCTGCGAGGTGAACCATGATGGCGCAGGCGAGCGTGAGCAGCAGAAATGCGACATAGATATCCCAGCTTCGCCACAGCGTCCGGCCGATCAAGCCGGTCCAGCCCCCGCTCGACCGGGCCTTGCCGTAGGCCAGTGCGCAGGTCAGACCCGATATGAACATGAACACTTCCGCGGCATCGCTGAAGCCGTAGTTGCGCAACGTCACCCAGCTCCCGATGTTGTTGGGGACATGGTCTAGAAAGATCCACCAGAGCGCGATGCCGCGGCAGGCATCAATGCGCAGATCGCGGCCGTAGTCTTCCAGCTCCGGCAGCGCGCCTGCCAATGGCTTCAGGGTGGCAGTTCGATCATGCATCTGATTGCCCGTCCTGCATGCGAGCACGCTTCAAGAGGATCCGATCTGACAACAAACGCCGCCGCACGGCCGGATCGTAACGACGCTGAACCTAGCGACGAAAGCTATCGCGATAACGATCATATGGCGGCGCTTGGTAGAACCTCCTGGCGCCGTCTTTGACGATCATCATTCACCGGCACAGCGCGTCAATCAGCCAGAGGCCCACACAGAGAGCTTCCTAGGTCCTAGGATCAAAGTACCGTGCGCCTACCGGTGCTTTCTATTTCAGCACACAGCGGCATTCGGCTTCTACCTTGAGTGCCTAACGGCCTGGGACGGAGGACGGTTTCGGAGCCAGTCTTCTTCCTCGCCAGAGACCCGAAGGCGGGTGTATGATTTTTTCAATGGATCTCCGTGCAATGGGAAACGGAGAGCTTTTCATGAAAGTTCTTATTGTCGACGATCATGCATTAATTCGCGACGCGTTGCACGCTGTCCTGAAGCAACTGAAGCGAGAAGCCGCCATATTTGAAGCTTCGAACGGCGATCAGGCAATGCACATCGTCGAGGAAAATCCCGACATCAACCTCATTTTGCTTGATATCAATTTACCTGATCGAGATGGATTCTCTGTCCTCCGCGAACTCCGTGACCGCTATGCGACCATTGCTATCATCATGCTCTCGTCCTCGGATGATCAAGATACAGTCAAGCGCGCTTTCAAACTTGGCGCTCTGGGTTTCATCACGAAAACTACCGAACGTGAGGTCATGCTCAACGCTATCGAGTTAGTGTTCTCCGGCGGTATTTACATTCCCTCGGAGATTCTTGAGGGAACAACGTCTCCGCGGCCTACAAGCAAGCCAGCGACGCGCGACTCTCCTAAGGGTCTGGGTTTGACCGATCGGCAGATTGAAGTGCTTGCGCTCCTGATGAAGGGAAAAAGCAACAAGACCATTGCCAGGACCCTCAATATGGCAGTGCCGACAGTGAAGAACCACATCACTGTCGTTCTCAAGGCGCTCAGCGTAACGAGCCGCACCGAGGCAGTAATAAAGGTAGGAAAAATGGGCTGGGAATTGTCGCCGAAATCCCAGTCATGACGCCGCCCCGGTGTCTCTCCTGTCGTCATGATCCCTGAAAAACTCGTGCATGACAGCGCGGAGCTGCATTGGGTCGACAGGCTTGTGCAGCAAAATGTATCCTCGATCCTTGGCGTCACGTAACGGTTCAGGTGCCGTATCGCCGCTGACGAGGATGGCTGGAATCGATGAGCCAAACGCCGCATTGATTTGTTCAATAACTTGGATCCCCGTCTTTCCGCTCGCAAGGTGGTAATCCGAGACGATAAGATCGGGGCGTTGTTGGCGCTCTGCAAGTCGGGTAAGTGCAGCCTCGTCCGATCCGGCGGTAAGGACGGAGTATCCCCAATTGCCAAGCAATCCGCCCGTTACCTCCAGCACAACTGGAGCATCGGCAATAACAAGAATTACCTTTCCTTCGACCGCAAAGGCCGCAGGATGAGGTTGTTCGACTGGCTCCTCGGACGTGACGCATTCCTCGGCCATCGGAACCAGGATTGCGAATCGCGAACCTCGGCCCACAGTCGAAGCCAAGTCGACTTGATGGTTGAGAAGTACGCAAAGCCTGTCGACAATAGCCAAGCCGAGTCCCAGGCCGCCATACCGGTTTCGTTCTGGGGCGGGAAGTTGAACAAACTCGCCGAATATATTCTGCTTCTGATCCTCAGGAATGCCGGGGCCGGTATCCCATACCTCAATACGCAACATTGCACCGCGCCGACGGCATCCGACGATGATCCCGCCCCGCAATGTATATCGCACAGCATTGGATGCCAGATTGAGCAGTATGCGTTCGAGCAGCATGGCGTCGCTCCGCACCCAGGCGTCATTTCGCCTGACGCGTAGACGCAAGCCTTTTTCTCGCGTTGCCTGATCAAACGCCATCTCGATTTTTTGCAACAGGCGCCCGATCGGGAATTCGGTTATTTTGGATGTAAGGATCCCGGCATCGAGCCTGGAAATATCCAGCAGCGAATTGAACATTTCATCCATTTCTTTTCGCGTTGCATCGATCTGCTCGATCGTCCTTGTCCTTTCTCCCGATTTGAGCGGCATGCGCAACTGCGCAACGAACAGCCCCAGCGCATGGAGCGGTTGCCGCAAATCATGGCTTGCCATTGCAAAAAAGCGCGATTGTGCTGCATTGGCGAGCTCCAGCTGTTGCGTGCGCTCTGCAACCTTCTGTTCGAGATTGATCTGCGCGCGGCGCAGACGTTCCTCGGCTTTCTTGCGCACCTCGACGTCGGCGCTCAATAACAAGCTTGGAACGGTAATACTGATCAAGAACATCAACACCAGCAGGAATGAAACGTTGAGATCCGCGGTCGTGAAGGGGCCGCCGCCCGTGAACGTCCCCCAAATCGTGATGCCCGCAAGCACCAGCGCAACCGTTGCGGTGTCACGTGGACCGCGGCGCAGCGCCGCCCACAACATTGGCAGGATCGCCAGAAAACCCAGCGGATCCCGGCTCGGCGTTTGCTCGATCAGGGGGCTGAAAGCAATGAGTCCAACAGCCGCCGCTGTTACGAGGACGCCGGCCGTCTCCAGAAATTCATTGCGGTTGAAGGCATAGGAGTGGCTTGACGCCCAAAGCACGATAACGGGCGCAATGACCAGCGCGCCGGTCACATCTCCCAGCCACCATGTGACCCAGGCGTTCGCGAAATTCGCTCGTTCGATGTACCCGGCGGTTGCCAGGCTGGTCAGTCCAATGCTCGCGCTGATCGGTGTCGCGATCACGAAGCAAATCAGAGCAAACTTCGCGACAGAATCTGGCCTCGAAAACGTATCACATCCGCTTGACCATCGATTGATCAGGTAAGCGCCAACGACCGCTTCAAGAGAGTTACCGGTCGCAATCGCAATTGCGGTGGCAACCGAGCCGGCGGTCGTCGCATTGGCGATCACCGCAGCCGCAAAAATTGCGGGCCAGGTTCGATATCCCCACAACAGCACCGCCGCCAGCGCGAAACCCGTTGGTGGCCAAATTGGCGTGGCACTGGGATGAATGGAGGCGAGAGCGAGGCCGCCTTTTGCCAGCGCGAAATAGATCCCTCCAATTGCAACCAGACCGCCGGCATACCTGATGCCTCGGCGGAAATGTGTCTCCGGCGTTGGTGATCGTGGATCGGACATCGTCGGCGCCTGGACTAGGCAGTTGGATCGTCCACCATGACCTTTTGATCAAGGATCAAAGATCGCTGTTTCTCGTTTACCGAGTGATAGACACCCCTGGGTCCGAGCGGTGCGACAACGCAAGACTCGGCAAGATGCGCTCGGATCGATTGATCACCGCAGTCCGCTGACGGACGAAGAGATGGCGCGTACCTGGTTCACTCTCTGCCGATGCCGATCGACATCGGCTTGGGGGCTAGAATGCGTGGCGGTGAATGTAGCGGAGACGGGGCCTTCCGGAGGAATGCTCTTGGCCTGGACATTGCCAGCCATGAGAACGGTAGCAACTGAGGACATTGACAGAATTGAATGGACATTTGCGATTGCTCCGTCCTTGGCGGCCACCGCAATTGCCCTGCATAATCGCAATTCGGTTTCGATGAGGAAACTACCCATTTCGAGTTAGCAGCAGCTGGTAGTAAGCCTTTTGGACAATGATCAGTTTAGCCTTCCGTTCACTCTGCGAGGTCCGCTAGGCTCGCGATGAGCGGACATGACCGGGGTCTCTGTTTCACCACGCGCTGGCGGGCGCGCGTTTGTCGTCGGCGACGATGAGGACACGAGACATTAACCTCCGCCCGGTAGGCTGCAACGTCCGCCCGGTAGTCTGCCCGCGTTGGAGCGTCGCGTATGGATATCACGACCATGGTCAGCGGCATTCTCGCCACTCAGGACGAGAGTAAGCAGCTGCAAATCGCGACCACCGTCCTGAGATCCAGCGCCAAAGCAGATGCGGAGAAAATCGCGGCCGAGACGCGTGCGGCCGAGCAGGCCTCGCCCGCCGATCCTGGCCCCGGCGTCGGCGACAATCTCGACATTACCGCCTAATCCAATTGTCGGAATTTTTTGGCCAGCACGCGCCGAATGGCTCAAAAGTTGCGCAATGATATCGTCCTGCCGGTGATTTGCCCGACGCGTCAAATGTTTTTCGCGGGCAAAGTATCCATGCTGGAGGCCCCTTTCTTTTCAAGGGGTTCCTTTCTTTGCATGGGTTGTTTTCGCGATTTTGAGTCCGGGCTCTTATTCAGGCACGCCCGTCGATCCCCGCGTTGTCAGCTTGCTCCCGGCCGGTTGCCTGGCAAGGTGCTTGCTCGGCGGCACCACGTCGGTCGCCAATCCGAGCCACGCCAGAAAGCGAATGGTCAGCCAGGTGTTGTCCATCTCCCACCAGCGATGACCATGGCGCGCTGAGCGTGGATCGGCGTGGTGGTTGTTGTGCCAGCCTTCGCCGTTCGAGATCAGGCCGACGATCATGTTGTTGCGGCTGTCCTCGTCGGTCTCGTAGTTCCGGTAGCCCCAGACATGCGTCACCGAATTGACAGCCCAGGTGATGTGCCAGACCAGCACGGTGCGGACGAAGACGCCGAACAGGAGAATGCTGAGGCCGGTCTGCGTTGCTTCGGCCGGCGTTGCGCCAAACAGCCAGGCCACGGCGAATCCGGCGGCGAAGAACAGCGGCATTTGAATGAGATTGATCCAGATCAGCCAGTTATGGCGTTCCAGCGCGACATAGAAGCGATCGCGCAAAATGTCCTTGGCGTAGCGCTCATAGATCCCGAGCCGCGACAGCTCCGGCTGATGCACCAGGATCCAGCCGATATGGGCCCAGAAGAAGCTTGCCAGCGGGCTGTGCGGGTCCGGCTGCTGGTCGGCGAATTGATGGTGGCGGCGGTGGATCGCGACCCAGCGCGCCGGCGTTTCCTGCAGGCAGGACATCGCGATCACCACCATGCTGTGCTCCAGCCATTTCGGGCATTTCAGGCCGCGATGGGTGAGCAGCCGGTGGTAACAAAGGTTGATGCCGAACAGCCCGCACAGATGCGTGCCCACGATCGCGACGATCAGGCCGCTCCAGCTGAAATAGCCTGGCAGCAAGGCCAGCAGTGCCAGGGCGTGGTAGGCGCCGATCCCCAGAATGTAGGGCCAGTTGAGCTGATACGGCAGCACGCCGGCAGGCAGCAGCAGCCTGGCGCTTGGGGGCAGGTTAATCGCGGCGTCAGGGGGCAGTACCGCAGTCTTGACGGTCGGCCGGGGAGCGGTCGTCATAAGGAGGTCGGTTCCATTCTGCGGGGGAGGCGTCGTCGGCGACGCAAGGGAGCGATTCCTCTTATACGGTTCGCGCTGGCACCGGGGTCCAAATTCTGGGGCTAATTGACGCTGGATTCTCGAGAAAAATCGCTGGAGAATCAGCTGGCTAGCGGCCCCCCGAAGCAGGTGGGCGGGATTTCGCAGGGTTGATTGACATTCTCCCCCGCGATGGCTTAGAAACCGCCCCGTCCCGGGCGGTATGGCCGCTGGCGGGAAAAATCTCATTTTGCCACTTTCGGGTAGCGCAGGTTCGGCCTCCATCACGGCCTTTCAACGCATCAGGATTGTCCCATGAAGGTCCGTAACTCGCTGAAATCGTTGCGCGGTCGCCATCGCAACAACCGTCTGGTCCGCCGCAAGGGCCGGGTCTACGTGATCAACAAGGTGCAGCGCCGCTTCAAGGCCCGTCAGGGCTGAGGTCGGCTTTTCGCCCTTAGATTCCGTCCCGCTTCACAGGTCTTTGACGACGTGCTGCTTTGCAGCTCGTTTTTGTGCGTCTAGACTTGCCCCATGGCTTTGAGATTCCTGCAAGCTCCTAACTGCCGGATCGCGATCCTTGTCGCCGCTGTCATGACAGCCGTGCCGGTGATGGCGTTTGCCCAGAACGATCCCCGAATCATCCCGCCGCCCAAGCAGCAAAAGAAGCTGCCGGAAGCGCCGAGCAAACTGCCGAAGGTCGGCGCCGATCGGACGCGCGGTCTAGATTTCCTGTTCGGCGCGCTGAAGGCTGCGCCCGATGAGGCCAGCGCCAAGCATGTCGAGGCGCGGATCTGGGCGCTGTGGATGCAGACCCCGAGCGATACCGCGGCGCTGTTGATGGTGCGCGCCAAGGCGGCCATGGACGCGCAGAAGGCCGATGTCGCGCTCAAGCTGCTGGATGCCGTGGTCAAGCTGCGACCCGATTATGTCGAAGCCTGGAATCGGCGCGCGACGCTGTATTACCTGAAGAACGATTACGCCCATTCGCTCGAGGACATAAGGCAGGTGCTGGTCCGCGAACCGCGCCATTTCGGGGCGCTGGCCGGCCTCGGCATGATCATGCAGGACATCGGCGAGGAAAAGCGCGCGCTGGAAGCGTTCCGCAAGGCCCTCGCGGTCAACCCATACCTCGAAAAGGTGCCGGAACTGGTCAAGACGCTGACCGAAAAGGTCGAGGGCCGCGATATCTGATTCAATCAGAAGCGCTGTGCTCCGTCGCGGTTAACCCTGTTTCCGGACAGGCCGGAACGTTTCCCGCCAACGCATTATTATCGGCCGTCAGCTTGTCAGGAGCGAAGCCATGAAATCATTGCTGCTGGCCGGCGCGGTGATTGTCACTGCCGGCACGAGCGCTTTCGGCGCAGACTATTGGGTGGTCGGCGACCGCGCGGCCAACAAATGCGAGATCGTCACCAGCAATCCCGTGATCAACGCGCAGGTCGGCGGAAATATCTGGTTCGGCAGCGGGCCCTATCGATCGCTCGACGATGCCAAACTCGCACGCACCACCCTCAGCGCTTGTCCGAAGGTAGAACAGCCTTCCTCCGAAGCGGGGGATGAGGACAAGTCGGACTAAACAAGTCGGACCAGATCAGGATCCGGGGGGGCAATACCGGTTCGCGTAACGTCCTAGTGCAGCACGTTGCTGCCGCGCGCCATGCCGTCGAGGCCTGCCGCCGCGTAGAACTGCGCCAGTTCCGCTTCCAGCTGTTCATTGACCAGCAGAAGCGCCTTCAGCGCGCCGCGCATGTCGCCGTTGCAGGTCGCTACGATCTGGTCGATGGCCGCTTCGCTTGCGTCGGAAATCATGGGTGGTCCTCCGATTGTACCGTGGAACAATGTGTGGTCTTCGCCTGCGTTCCTGTGAATTTTGGGTACAAGTTTCAGGTTTCGGCCACACCTCGATCAAACACGTCGACACATGGCGAAAGTGTTAGCGTGACTGTATAAAAAGCCCAGTGACGGCAGTATGACCCCGCTATCCACAGGGTTGGGCGGACTGTGGAGAACTCCCGAAACCCGCACCCATTCCGGTCGTATCTCGTTGGTGCCAAAGATCATTCGGACATTTTCGATGGTGATAGCGATCGTTGTGGCGGCGCTGGTGATCCTGGCGTTTGTCACGCAGGGCGGGGTGTGGCTGACGCAGCGGGCCCATCCCGCCCAGGGCAGGATGGTCGAGGTTGCCGGCGCGACTCTTCACATTGTCGATATCGGCCCGCGCGATTCGGCCAGCCTTCCGATCGTGATGCTGCATGGCGCCAGTTCAAACCTCGAGGTGATGCGCCAGCCGGTGGGTGAGCGGCTTGCGAAGAGCCATCGCGTCATCCTGATCGATCGTCCCGGCCACGGCTGGAGCACGCGCGCCAATCTTGAGGATTCAACGCCCGACATTCAGGGACGGATGATTGACGAGGCGCTGGCCAAGCTCGGCATCGGGCGTGCGATCTTGGTGGTGCATTCCTGGGCGGGCGCGCTCGGCGCGCGCATGGCGCTGGATTATCCGGAGCGCGTCGCCGGCATGGTGATGCTGGCGCCGGTGGCCTATCCGTGGCCGGGCGGCGTCGGACGCTACAACAAGATCGTCGCGACGCCCGTGATCGGCCCGTTGCTGGCCTATACGATTACGCTGCCGCTGGGCAAACTCCTCATCAGTTCTGGCGTCCGCGGTGTGTTTTTGCCGCAACCGGTCCCGGATGGATATGTCGAAAACACCGCAAGCTCGCTATTGCTGCGTCCGCGCGAGTTTCTCGCCAATGCGCGCGATCTGGTGACGCTGAAGGCGGCCGTCGCCGAGCAGGCGCCGCGCTATGCCAGTATCAAGGCGCCGATCACGATCGTCACCGGCGATATCGACAAGACGGTGTCGACCAACATCCATTCGCGGCCGCTGGCGGCGACCGCCCCGAACGTCAAATTGATCGTGCTGCCCGGCCTCGGTCACATGGTGCAGAACGCGGTGCCTGACCTCGTGATCTCCGAGATCGAAGCCATGATAGGCAAAATGGCCCAGAACACCGCGGCCGCAGCGAATTAAAGCGTTTGTGAGCGAGCATGCCCCTGGGAGCTGATCCGGGGGCGGATAGCGGTTGCGTCAAGAACGCGTCAAACCAGAAGCCGGAGCTTCGGCTCTGCTTTAGTCAGAACCGAAGCTCTGGAATCGCGATATTCGACAGCCGCTACTTGGTCTTGCCGTCCTTATCGTATTGCGCGAGGAACGCCCAGAGGTCGCCCGCCTCTTTCTCGTTCTTGATGCCGGCGAACACCATCTTGGTGCCGGGAATCTTCGCCTTCGGCTCCTTGATGTATTCGAGGAACACATCCTTGCTCCAGGTGATGCCGGAATTCTTGTTGGCCTCCGAATAGGAGTAGCCTGCCGTGGTGCCGGACTTGCGGCCCTCGAGCCCGTTCAGCTCCGGCCCGACCTTGTTCTTGGCGCCTTCGCCGATCGCATGGCAGGCCATGCATTTGTTGAACGAGGATTTGCCGGCAGTGACGTCCTGCGCCAGCGCGCCCGACACGGCCATCAATGAGGTGACAACAACCAGCGTACCCAAGATCGGTGTTTTCATGTGGTGCTCTTCGTCTCTTTCCCTAGGGGTCGATTGCTTTTGGCAGGCTCGTTCCGATTGGACAAGCCACGAAACTTTGACAGGTTCCGGCCTCGCAGGCTTGCCCGAGAGCGAACTCACGATTTGGGGGGAAGGCAATCCGACATTGGTGTGGTGGCCTACCCAAATGCGCCCAGACGTGCTTGATTTACCGCGACAAATCGATAACGCGCTAGGCCCTGGAGGAAACGCATGGCCATTATGATGCCGGCTTCCGATCAGGCCGTTCTGGATCGCCGCGACGCCATTGTGGCCGCCTTGCGGGGGATCGTGCCGGGTGAGGGCGTGATCGACAGCGCAGCCGAGATGCTGCCTTACGAGTCCGACGGCCTGATGGCCTATCGGCAGCCGCCGATGGTCGTGGTGTTGCCCGACACGACAGAGCAGGTCTCCAAGGTCCTGAAATATTGCTGCGAGCAGGGCATCAAGGTGGTGCCGCGCGGCTCGGGCACCTCGCTGTCCGGCGGCGCGCTGCCGCTGGCCGATGGCGTGCTGCTCGGTCTTGGCAAATTCAAGCGGATCCGCGAGATCGATTTCGACAACCGTGTGGTGGTGACCGAACCCGGCGTGACCAATCTCGCCATCAGCCAGGCGGTGGCGCATGCCGGGTTCTATTACGCGCCCGATCCCTCGTCGCAGATTGCCTGCTCGATCGGCGGCAATGTCGCGGAAAATTCCGGCGGCGTGCATTGCCTGAAATACGGCATGACCACCAACAATGTGCTGGGCTGCGAAATCGTGCTGATGTCAGGGGAAATCCTGCGTATCGGCGGCAAGTCGGCCGAGAACGCAGGCTACGACCTGATGGGGATCATCACCGGCTCCGAGGGCCTGCTTGGCGTCATCACCGAGATCACGGTGCGGATCCTGCAGAAGCCGGAAACCGCCCGCGCGCTGATGGTCGGCTTCGCCGAGGTCGAGGCCGCCGGTGAATGCGTGGCCCGCATCATCGGTGCCGGCATCATCCCGGGCGGCATGGAGATGATGGATAAACCGGCGATCCACGCCGCCGAAGCCTTCGTCCATGCCGGCTACCCGCTCGATGTCGAGGCGCTCCTGATCATCGAACTCGATGGTCCCGGCGTCGAAGTCGATGAACTGATCGGCCGCGTCGAGACCATCGCCAAAGGCTGCGGCTCCACCACGCTGCAGATTTCCACGTCGGAAGCCGAGCGCAACCTGTTCTGGGCCGGCCGCAAGGCGGCGTTTCCGGCGGTGGGCCGGATTTCCCCTGATTACCTCTGCATGGACGGTACCATTCCACGCGGCGCGCTGCCGAAGGCCCTGGCCCGCATCCGCGACCTCTCGGCCAAATACGACCTGCGCGTCGCCAACGTGTTTCATGCCGGCGACGGCAATCTGCATCCCTTGATCCTCTATGATGCCAACCAGCCCGGCGAGATGGAGCGGGCCGAGGCGTTCGGCGCCGACATCCTGCGCTGCTGCGTCGAACTCGGCGGCGTGCTCACCGGCGAGCACGGCGTCGGCATCGAGAAACGCGACCTGATGCCGGAAATGTTCAGCGAGATCGACCTCAACCAGCAGCAGCGGCTGAAATGCGCGTTCGATGCCCAAGGCCTGCTCAATCCCGGC
The DNA here is from genome assembly GCF_018130105.1 of Bradyrhizobium sp. AUGA SZCCT0160. Classification (NCBI taxonomy): domain Bacteria; kingdom Pseudomonadati; phylum Pseudomonadota; class Alphaproteobacteria; order Hyphomicrobiales; family Nitrobacteraceae; genus Bradyrhizobium; species Bradyrhizobium sp. AUGA SZCCT0160. Next base: position 360,814 of record NZ_JAFCMD010000002.1, on the reverse strand, counting down.
AAGGTGTTTCCGACCCTGCACCGCTGCGCCGAACTCGGCCGCGTGCACGTGCACGGCGGCCGGCTGGCATTCCCCGAACTTCCCCGATTTTGAAGCAGGCGCAAGTGGACACCCCAAGAGTACGAGACGCCAAGGACGTCGAGCAGGTGGTGCGGGCGGCGATCGCCAGCGAGCAGCCGCTGGAGATCATCGGCCATGGCTCCCGGCGCCTGGTCGGCCAGCCGATGGCGACCAACGCCGTGCTCGAACTGTCGGCGCTGAATGCAGTCACGGCGTATGAGCCGAACGAGCTGATCATCACGGTGCAGGCGGGCGCGCCGCTTGCCGATGTGCTGTCGCTGATCGACTCTAAGAACCAGCAATTCGCGTTCGAGCCGATGGACACGTCGGCGCTGCTCGGCGTCTCCGGCGCCGGCACCATCGGCGGCATGATCGGCGCAGGCCTTGCCGGCCCGCGCCGCATCAGGGCCGGCGGCGCCCGCGATCATCTGTTGGGGGCGCATGCGGTGTCCGGCTTCGGCGACAGTTTCAAAACCGGGGGTAAGGTGGTGAAGAACGTCACCGGTTACGATCTCTGCAAATTGCTGGCGGGGTCGTGGGGGACGCTGGCGGTCATGACGGAAGTGACGTTGAAGGTGATGCCGAAACCCGAAAGCGAACGCACGCTGGTGCTGCGCGGGCTCGACGATGTCACCGCCAACCGGGCGATGACAGCGGCGCTAGGCTCGCCCTACGACGTGTCGGGTGCGGCGCATCTGCCGCATCAGGCGTTCCGGTCCGCGGCCGGCGGCTTGGCCGGGCTCGGAGCGCCGGGGCAGGCGACGACGCTGCTGCGGCTCGAAGGCATCGCGGCTTCCGCCGCCGACCGCGCCGGCTCGCTCGGCAAGACGCTGGCGCCGTTCGGCACCGTGGAGGTCCTGCAAGACGCTGTTTCGGCCGCGATCTGGAGTTCGATCCGCGATGTCCTGCCGTTTGCCGCCCAAGGCGCGCTGGGGGCGTGGCCGGTGTGGCGGATCGTGTGTCCGCCGGCGTCCGGCGGCGCGCTCGGGCAGCAGCTTTCGCGCGACACCGGCGGCGACGTGATCTACGATTGGGGCGGCGGGCTGATCTGGGCGGCGTTGCCGCCCAGGCCGGACGCGCACGCGGCGCTGCTGCGGGCGCGCGTCGATGCCGCCGGCGGTCATGCGATGCTGGTCCGGGCGTCCGAACTGGTGCGGCGCAATGTCGACGTGTTCCATCCGCAATCCGGCGGCGTGGCCGCCTTGAGCGAGCGCGTCCGGGCGAGCTTCGATCCCAAGAACATCCTCAACCGGGGCCGCTTGCTGCGGGCGGTCGCGACATGAAAACCGAATTCTCTCTCGCCCAACTGGCCGATCCTGACATCGCTGAAGCCGACAAGATCCTGCGCGCCTGCGTGCATTGCGGGTTCTGCACGGCGACTTGTCCGACTTACGTGCTGCTCGGCGACGAACTCGATAGCCCGCGTGGCCGGATCTATCTCATCAAGGAGATGCTGGAGAAGGACCGCCCGCCGACCAAGGAGGTGGTCAAGCATATCGACCGCTGCCTGTCCTGCCTCGCCTGCATGACGACCTGCCCATCGGGCGTGAACTACATGCACCTGGTCGATCAGGCGCGGGTCAGGATCGAGCGGGATTATTCCAGACCGCTGGGCGAGCGGGTCTTGCGCGCGGTGCTGGCCTTTGTGCTGCCGCGGCCGGGTCTGTTCCGCGCCAGCATGATCATGGCGCGGCTGGGCCGGCCGTTCGCTGGCCTGTTGCCGACACCGAAGACCGCATCGGCGACGCCCACCCTGCTGCGGCGGATCAAGGCGATGCTGGCGCTCGCGCCCGGCAGCCTCCCGGCGCCGGGGCCTGCCGCCGGCAGTGTTTTCCCGGCCGTTGGCGACAAGCGGGGGCGGGTGGCGCTGCTGCAGGGCTGTGCCCAGCAGGTGCTGGCGCCGCGCATCAACCAGGCCGCCATCAATCTCCTGACGCGCCACGGCATCGAGGTGGTGCTGGTCAGGGACGAACAATGCTGCGGCGCGCTCACCCATCACCTCGGGCAGGACGGCGACGCACTGGCGCGCGCCCGCGCCAACATCACGGTCTGGCAGCGCGAAGCGGAACAAGGTGGCCTCGACGCCATCCTGGTGACGGCGTCGGGCTGCGGCACGGTCATCAAGGACTATGGTTTCATGCTGCGCGAGGACCGTGAGTTCGCCGGCCCCGCTGCACGAATATCCGCGCTGACAAAGGATATCACCGAGTATCTCGCCGGCATCGATCTGCATCCATCGAGCCAGCAAGGCGACGTCACCATCGCCTATCACTCGGCTTGTTCGCTGCAGCACGGACAGAAAATCACGCACGCGCCGAAAGAATTGCTTTCCAAGAATGGATTCGTGGTGAAAGATGTACCCGAGAGCCATTTGTGTTGCGGTTCGGCGGGGACCTACAACATTCTCCAGCCTGACATTGCGAGCAGATTGCGCGATCGCAAGATCGCCAATATTGCGACAGTCAAACCGGACATGATCGCTGCGGGCAATATTGGGTGCATGGTGCAGATTGCCGGCGGTACGTCAGTTCCTGTGGTGCACACGATTGAGCTTCTCGATTGGGCGACAGGAGGTCGAAAACCCGAATTGAAGGGGTCTGGACTGACAAGGCCAGCATTGAACTAATCGATCGGCCGACTATTCGAGCGCTCGACTGACACGACCAGCGGCAACAGGAGGACCACGATGGCTAAAGCGAAGAAGAGCAAGAAAAGCAAGAAGGCTAAAAAGGCCAAGAAGGCGGTAGCGGCGAAGAAGAAATCTGCGAAGAAGTCGTCGAAGAAGGCCGCCAAGAAGTCGGCAAAGAAATCGGCCAAGAAGGCTTCGAAGAAGAGCGCAAAGAAATCCGCCAAGAAGGCAGCGCCGAAGAAGGCCGCCAAGAAATCCGCCAAGAAAGCTGTGGCGAAGAGCCCGGCGAAGAAAAAGAAAGCCGCCGCCAAGCCTGCCGCGCCGAAGGCGGCAGCCCCGGTGGCGGCTCCGGCGCCAGAGCCCGAAGCTGCGCCCGCTCCGAGCTGGGCAACACCGAGTTCGGAGGCATCGACCCCGTCATGGGGCTCCGGCTCGTCCAATGGCGGCGATCAGCACTAGGTCGTCCGCGGCCCGTCAAGGTCGATTAATCGGAAAGCCGCAGCGTCCACCGCTGCGGCTTTTTTCTTGAGGCCGGCCGGCGGATCGATTTCACCACGGATTTCTACGGAGGCTGTTGATTCGGCCGCTGTTCAGGCAAGCGGGAGCTGATCCCCTTGTTTTGCCGGTTCCAGATGTCGTCTGACCGGCACGAAGGCCGCCAAACTTGTTGTGGGAATGCAACACCCGCAGACAACATTTTCCGAAACAGGCAGAACGCCTAAAAAGGCGGCAGATGATTGTCTTTTTTGCTTCACGCCCATGACAGCACGTCCCAGATTGCCGTTGAGTTTGGTTGCAGTCGGTTATCGCTTGCCCTGGGGGGCCACCGGAACGGGACTGTTCTAGAAGGTGATGGGGATCGTCATGAAGAAACTGGCTTTGTTAGCAACGGCGCTGGCAATGGTATCGGGTTCGGCCCTCGCGGCGGACTTGCGGGTCAAGGCGGTGAAGGCCCCGCCGCCTGTCGCGTTCGATCCCTGGGATATCGCCTTCGGCGCCGGCATCACCAACGATTACATCTTCCGCGGTATCACCCAGTCCAACCACAAGCCGTCGGTCAACGCCTATTTCGAGCCGCGCTACAACGTCACCAAGGACTTCCAGCTGTACGTCGGCCTGGCCGCTGCGAGCATCTCGTTCCCCAACCGTGCAGCCGCTGAAGTCGACGCCTACGGCGGTGCCCGCCTGACGGTTGGCGCATTTGCCTTCGATGTCGGCGCCTGGGGCTACCTCTATCCGGGTGGAACCTGCCAATATGGCGGCGGCGCTGTCACCGATTTCGCCGGCGTTCCGCTCAGCGCCGAATGCCAGGCGAACACCCTGCTCAATCTCAACGTGCTCAAGAAGGACGTCAGCTTCTTCGAGATCTACGGCAAGGTGAACTACACCTTCAACGACAACTTCTCGCTGGGCGGCACCGCCTATTATACGCCGAGCTTCCTCAACAGCGGCGCCGAAGGCACCTATGCTTCGATCGTCGGCAAGGCGATCGCGCCGAGCGCCTGGTTCGGCGCCAGCGGCCTTGGCATGTACGTGTCGGGTGAGTTCGGCCGCCAGTGGCTGGGCACCTCGGACTCGTTCTACGGGACCGCGGTATTCCCGAACGGCATCAACTACGCCGACTACAACACCTGGAATATCGGCGTCGGCTTCACCTACAAGGTGTTCACGCTGGACTTCCGTTACTCCGACACCAACCTGTCGAAGGGCGATTGCAACGCTTTCACCAGCGACTTCACCGCTCGCGGCGAAATCAATGCCTTTACCGGAACCAACGTCACTGCGATCAATCCGTCCGGCGTGGGTTCGAACTGGTGCGGCGCAGCCGGCATCGTCAAGCTCTCGGCTGACCTGACCGCGCTGACCAACCTGAAGTAATATCTTCTTCGCGAAGATCTGGGGGCGGCAGAGCAATCTGCCGCCCCTTTGCTTTTGGGACGGCGCTGGTTGTAGGGGCTGCAACAGCTTCTCTCAGGCTTACGCCGGCTGGGCGCTGACCGTTTCCCGCAGCGTGAACTGGTCGCCGTCGCGGACCATGGCGACGTGGCGCTGGTGGAAGGCCTCGAGCGTCGAACGGTGGCCGATCGAGACGATGGTGGTTTGCGGCAGTTTCGAGCCAAGCAAATTGTAGAGCGCGGCTTCCGAGGGTTCGTCGAGCGAGGCGGTCGCCTCGTCGAGGAACAGATACTGCGGCGCGTGCAACAGCGCGCGCGCCACCCCGAGGCGCTGCTGCTCGCCAAGCGAGAGCATCCGGTTCCAGTGCGATTGCTCCTCCAGCCGCCCGGCAAGCTTGGGCAGGCCGACCTGGGTGAGCGCTTCCCTGACCCGATCGGCGCTGAAGGTTTCGGTTGCGCCGGGATAGGCGATGGCCCCATGCAGCGATCCGATCGGAAAGTAGGGCCGCTGCGGCAGCATCATGACGGACGCGCCGGCGGGGATGGCGATCGAGCCGCTGCCGAACGGCCAGATGCCGGCGATGGCCCGGAACAGGGTCGACTTGCCGGAGCCCGACGGGCCAGTGAGCAGCGTACGTTCGCCGCCGCGAAGGCTTAAAGCATCGGCCGAGACCAGCGGCGTGCCATTGGGTAGGCGCAGCGTGAGCTCGCGCAGGTCGATCGCCGTGCCGCCCTGAGATGCGACGACGTCGATCGATTCGCTCGATTTCTCCAGCGCCGTGGCGCTCGCGATGGCTGCTTCAAAGCCGTCGAGGCGTGCCATGATGGCGCGCCAGTCGGCCAGCGTGCGGTAGATCGTGACGAAGATCGACAGCGCCGACTGCACGCTGCCGAACGCGGACGCTGTCTGGGTCAAACCGCCAAGCTGGACCTTCTTTTCGAAGAAGGCCGGTGCCACCAGGATATAGGGAAAGATCACCGCGGCCTGCGAATAGCTCGCGGTGAACGTGGTCAGCCGCTTGGTCCGGCTCATGATGCCGTACCAGTTTTCGATCACATGGTGGAAGCGCGCCCAAAGCCCGAGGCGCTCCGCGCGCTCGCCCTGCAACAGCGCGATCTGCTCGGAGTTCTCCCGTGCCCGAACCAGGTTGAAGCGGAAATCGGCCTCGAATTGCTGCTGCTTGAAATCAAGCCGCACCAAAGGCGAGCCGATCCATTGCGTCAGCGCCGTGCCGAGGACGGCGTAGATCAGCGCGCCCCAGACCAGGTAGCCCGGGATGGCGTACTCCTTGCCGAACAGGTGCAAGGGGGCGGCTGCCGACAGCCCCCACAGGATGACGACGAAGGAAAGCAGCGTCACCACCGAATTCAAAAGGCTCAGCCCGATATCCAGCGTCCGCTCGACGAACAGCCTGACGTCGTCGGCAATGCGCTGGTCCGGATTGTCGGCGGCGTCACCCTGCAATTGCATGCGGTAGTGATTGGCGCCGTGCATCCATTCGCCGAGATAGTGCCGGGTCAGCCAGCGCCGCCAGCGAATCTGCAGCCATTGATTGAGGTAGAGCTGGTAGACGGCAAGCACGACGGCGCAACTCGCCAGCACGCAAAAGACGCCGATCTCCCTGACGAAGACGTCCCAATTGTATTCCTGCAGCGCGTTGAAGAAGCGATTCTGCCACTGGTTCACCAGAACGTCGATCGCGACCAGCGCCAGTTGGATCGTGATCACGGCAGCGAGCAGCGCGCGGCCGGCCCATTTGTCCTCGGAACGGAAATAGGGAGCGGCGATCCGCCATACGGTCGCGAGCGTCGAGCGGATATTCTTCACGGTGGTCTCCGGGAGCGGGCCTTAAAGGCCTGAAAGAATGGAAGAATTTGACGTTGGACTAAAGTCGTAGATTTCTCAGCCTGCGGCGACTTGTCGCGGCAGCTGGTCAGACCCTAGCATGGCTGTCACGGCGAGGGGCAGGGGACCTCTGGACTTCGCGAGGTTGTGAGCGGGTTTCGGCGAACTGCCGAACCAGCAGTCGATCTTGCGGATGAGAGCAACGTTTCCGCAGGCGCCAGGCACACCAGACCGTCCACACGGCCGGGTGCCCAATAATAATCCGGGGAGAATCCGAACATGTGGGATCAAGTCTACAATCCGCTCGGCAACGCGACCTTGTCGACGCTCGCCGCCGCCGTGCCGGTGGTCACGCTCCTGGTGCTGATCGCCAGCGGCAAGGTCAAGGCGCACATCGCGGCCATCATTGCGTTGATCGTCGCCAACATCGTCACCATTGCCATCTACCATATGCCCGCGGGCATGTCGGTCCGGGCATCGCTGCTCGGTGTGGTGGTCGGCTTCTTCCCGATTGGCTGGATCGTCCTCAATGTCATTTTCCTCTACCGCATTACGGTCGAGACCGGCCGCTTCGAATTGTTGAAGCGCGCCATCGGCGGCGTCACCAACGACCGTCGCCTGCAATTGCTCCTGATCGCGTTCGCCTTCGGCGCATTTTTCGAGGGCGCATCCGGTTTCGGCACGCCGGTCGCGATCACAGGCGCGGTTCTGATCGGGCTCGGCTTCTCGCCGCTGGCCGCCTCCGGCCTGTCGCTGATCGCCAACACCGCACCGGTTGCCTATGGCGCGCTGGGCACGCCGATCCAGGGCCTGGCCCAGGTCACCGGCCTCGATCCCTATGTCCTCGGCGCGATGGTCGGTCGGCAATTGCCGCTGTTCTCGCTGATCGTGCCGTTCTGGGTGGTGTGGGCCTTTGCCGGCTGGAAGGGCATGAAGGAAGTGTGGCCGGCTATCCTGGTCACCGGCGTCTCGTTCGCGATCCCGCAATTCGTGATCTCGAACTACATCAACCCCTGGATCGTCGACATCGGCGCTTCGCTGATTTCGATGGGATGCCTGATCCTGTTCCTGAAAGTGTGGCAGCCCAGGGAGCTCTGGTTGTCGCCCGCCTTGCGCGGCAAGGATGAATCGGCCGCGACCATGGCGACGCCGAAGCCGATGGACAGGACGCCGCTCACGCAAGGCGAATTGTGGAGCGCATTGCTGCCGTGGATCATCGTCTGCGTGGTGATGCTGATCTGGGGCAATGGCGGGTTCAAGAGCTGGGCGAACGCCAGCTTCGTCTGGAAATATCAGGTCCCCGAACTGCACAACCTGATCAACAAGGTGCCCCCGGTCGCCGCCAGGCCGACACCGGAAGCCGCGCTGTTCGACTTCACCTATCTGTCGTTCACCGGCACCGGCATGCTGATCGCCGCGATCATTTCCGGATTCCTGATGAGCTTCTCGCCGGTGAAGATGATTGCGGAATACGGCCGCACCATCAGATTGTGCGCGATTTCGCTGATCACGATCTCGGCGATGCTGGCGATCGGCACGCTGACGCGGCTGTCGGGCGTCGACGCCACGCTCGGCCTGGCCTTCGCCGCAACCGGCGTGCTCTATCCCTTCTTCGGCACCTTGCTCGGCTGGCTTGGCGTGGCGCTGACGGGATCGGACACCGCCTCCAACGTGCTGTTCGGCAATCTGCAAAAGATCACGTCCGAGCAGCTCGGCCTGTCGCCGATCCTGATGGCCGCCGCCAATTCCTCCGGCGGCGTGATGGGCAAGATGATCGACGCGCAATCGATCGTTGTCGCCTCGACGGCAACCAACTGGTACGGCCACGAAGGCTCGATCCTTCGCTATGTATTCCTGCATTCGATCGTGCTGGCCTGTCTGGTCGGCGGACTGGTGACATTGCAGGCCTACGTCTATCCGTTCACGTTGATGGTCCTGCAGTAGGGCGCAACTGAACATATGGAGAAGATGTCGTCCCGGCGAACGCCGGGACCCATAACCCCGGTCATCTGCTGTTGAGAAAAGCCCTCGACCATCGTGCACAACAATCTCTGCCGCGGAGTATGGGTCCCGGCTCAAGGCCGGGACGACGGCGGTGTTTTGTTGTTGCACCATTATCCAAAACGCACTCTCGCATTCTCGCGACGCATTGCGCCCGAGCTTTGCCAGAAACTTCCCGCCCTCCAATGAGAGGGCGCAGGGAAGACCGGGTGCGCGCTGCACCCGCGGTCCCGTGTGCGGTTTGCACTAAGTAGGCTGCACACGAGCATACAGGGCAGCGGAGAACACCCGGCCTTCCCTGCGCAATGGCTTTACGGCTTATGCCGCGCTCTCCCCGGAGACGAGTTCTGGTTGACTCCGTCGCCGCCGTTTCCGCTTGCGCTTCTCCGACAGCTTGACGCCTGCAACGGGCGCCAGGACCACACGGTTTTGCCGTACGCTTAATCCACGCCGTCGTCAGACGTGAACCAGCGTCCACCGCAACCCGCCGCGCGTTCGTGACGTGCGCACGCCCCTCTTGTCGGGCGGGACGCGACGATTCAAACCGCTGATTTGCCCGACGAGGGAAGCGGAATTTTGCCCGTCGGGTTAATTTGTCGCAGCCACTCTCGCTACGTCGTCATTGCCTGCGACAAACGCGAAGCGTTTGCGCAAGGGAGCGACAGCGACGAAGCAATCCATGCCTCCGCAAGTGGTGCCATGGATTGCTTCGCTTCGCTCGCAATGACGAAGCTGGATTGTCATTTTCGTCAGCCGATCCACTGTGTGCGCCAGCTCACATTCAGTCGATGGTGCCTGCTGTAGTAACAGATGGTCGAAGCAATCCTTCCAGGAGCTTCGCGAAGGATGCAGTTGTAGCTCAGTTGGTTAGAGCGCCTGTCTGTGGAACAGGAGGTCGGTGGTTCGAACCCACCCAACTGTACCACTTGAAATCTAAGAAGATTTTGTCGAAGCGAAGCTCTCAAATTCGAGGGCAAAAAAATCGATTTAGCAAATGTTCTAGCAAATGTGCGCCGGCCGTTGAATGCACCGAGCGCGTCTTATCCGGATGGACGCCAAGGGTGTAAAGTTCTCGCTTTGTGCTTGTGCTTGTTACCGGTCTGCAGTTGAATGTTGTTGGCGAGTCGCTTTCCGCGACCCGTGAGACACCACCATGACAGAGCATCAATTCGGCGGCGCTTGGACCGAGCTTAAGCTCGACGCGATCTGCTATTATTTGGAATGCTACACCAAGGCTCTGAGCCAGAAGAATTTTGATCTCTGGTACGTTGACGTATTCGCGGGCACCGGTGATCGCACCAACGAAAAACTCACCGGCGGACTGCTTGAGCGCCAACCGGTGCAATGGGTGACGGAAACGCTGCCGGGTTCCGCCAAACGAGCGATGAATATTCGGCCAGCTTTCAAGCACTTCATTTTCAATGAGAGCGACGATCAGCACAACAAGGCTCTGCACGCTCTTAAGGCCGCTAACCGGTCGCTCGACATCGAGATCATTGACCGCGATGCTAACGCCGCCATTGGGGAAATTTTTTCTCGGCAGGTCTGGCGACGCGGCGCCTCTGGTGGTGCTCGTGCGGCGGTGTTCCTTGATCCCTATGCACTGCAGGTCGATTGGGCGACCCTAGAACTCTTGGCAAAGACGCAGTGTGTGGATGTATGGTATCTATTTCCACTCCAGGACGTCACAAGCCAGCTTGCGAATAAGCTCAGCGGTGTCGGCCCAAAGCAGAAAAAACTGGATCAAGTGCTAAGTCCAGCATGGCGCGACCTTTACGAGCTTCCGCCGCCAACCAGCGATCTATTCGCGAAGACATTGTTCGACACGATGATCCCGGAATTCGCTGCTGACGAACGACGCAACGCAACCAAGGCGCAAATCGAAACTTGGTTCAAAGGTCGCATGGAAACTCTCTTCCCATACGTTTCCGAGCCGCTACCGCTCTTTACCAACATCAATCAGCAGAAATTCTCGTTGTTCTTGGCGGTGGCCAATCCGAGTGCACCGGCCATTGATCTCGCCAAGAAATTCCACCGGTACGTCATGAAAAACTATGGACCGAAGGCATCTCGTCGTATGTCTGCCCATTGAGCATCCGGCCGGCGGCCTTCTTGTTCTTGCCGCCCCACTGCTTGAAAAAGAACGCGGTGCCTGATCGCCGGCACATTGCTTCGATCTCGCTGACCCATTCGGGGTTCATCGGTCTTGCTCGTGGACCGCTTTCGCCGCCGACAATTGCCCAATCGATATCTGTGAGGTCTCCGGCCGCGACCGAGCCAATTAAAGGCTCTAAGGAAACAAACCGGATTGCGGCTGGCACTTTCCGAATATCATCGAGGCGCGATAGCACACGTCCATCCTCGACGCTGGTTCCCAGCCAGACGTTTGGCAAGATCTCAAACTCTGGCTGAGCCAGGATCGAGGCCATTCTATCCGGCCGCTTGGTCAGGATTTGATAAGTGTGCCTCGGGGTCGCTTTCATGGTCGCCCAAACCTTCGCGATAAAGTCGGGCGGCACGTCCGTGTGAAACAAATCGGACATTGAATTGACGAAGACCTTGCGGGGCTTTGACCAAGACTTCGGCACGTCGAGCGATTTGTGGTCGAGCCGTACCTTGCCCGTCCAAACTGACCTGCCGCCGCTCTTTCGCGTGAGCCCTTTGTATTTGGGCTGGCCCATTGCATCGAGCCGAGCGGCCATCCGCATGGCATAGCAATTTGTGCAGCCCGCAGTCAGCACCGTGCACCCCGCCACGGGGTTCCAAGTGGCGTCTGTCCATTCAATTGATGTTTCCGCCATGGAGGCTCCTTTTTCGCCAGAGAAACCATGACACCCGGAGGTTAATCAAGGCCTCATCGGTTCCAATCAGGCCAGCAGCCATCCTCTTCGTGCCGGCCGGTGCGGTTGGTGCAGGTCTGGTCGAGCAATCGCTGCCCGACATCTTTCCAGAGCGCTTGCTGCCCAAAGAGCCGGATCGCATCTGCCGTCTGGATTTCGACGATCCGAACGCAGCGCTGGCACTCGACGCGCAGGACATGCTGGCCAATGTCGGCGAGCCGGCAATGCTGGATCGCGGCCCTCGGCTTTCCGGCCGCGCGCGAATCGGTCAGCAAACTCGTCCATAGCTCGTCCGGGATCGGATCGGCTGGAGCCGGGCCAGGTGTCGCATCGGGCCGGACGGCCTGCCGGCGCTGCTCTGCGAGATCGGCCGCCTTCTCGATTTGCTTCCTTGAGAACATCCGCCATTCCGCCATGCGTCGATTGCCCATCCGGAATGAGAACATATCAAGAACAGATCAGTCAAGGTCGCCGAACAAACTTATTTAACGACAACTTGACATCTATTGGCTTAGAATACATGTCTTTGTCTTAGGTTAACTAAGGAGGAGAGGTTCTTATGCAAGTTACGACGCGCGGGTGGTCCCGAGATCATGGACCAAAGCCGGTCCTGTTCGCGAACTTGACCGCTCAGGAAGTTAACGAAGAAATCGAGAGCTTCGAAAAGGGGGAGACCTATTTCCAAATCTTCCGCCACGTCCAGCAGCTCTTCCGAGGCCGTCGGCGTGTGCACTTTACCGCGCGAATTTCGAGCCACGCTGAGCTGAATTTGAATGGGTCATATTTGGTGCAGCTCGAATTGAGCCGAGAAGAGATCGCTAGACTTTTTTATCTGACACACGGCGATGCCGAGTTGCCCGAACTCATAAAATTCTTTTCTGAGCTCCGAAGAGTGGAATTAGTCGGCGCTCCGCGGGAGGAGAAAGCCGATGGGAATTGAAAGACGCGGCGGTCATCATATTTTTTCATGCGACGTGTGCGATCATCGGCGCAGTGAAGAGATAGCTCAAAATTGGGACCTATCTCGGCTAGCCTTTGTCACAGCCGAAGAGGATGGTTGGCAATTTGAAAAATTGCGGGGCAAATGGGTCGCATTATGTCCTGTCCATGCCGACCAAGGAGAAAAGACCTTCTAATCTCCGGCGGATAGAAAGCTCGTCCAGCTCGATGTCTCGTCCGGGTGCTCCAAGATTGGCCGGCATCGCGATTGGCGCGCTGACGACTTGCTAATGCGGCCAGATAAGGGGAGCACCTGCCCCGCCGCTGAGGATAAAGCGACGGAGCAGGCTCCCCAGATGCCGGACCACCCACGCGCATCTGAAACTCGGCCTGCCATCGGCCGGGAAGGTCAGCGATGGCAGGCTCTGGCCTATCGCGCCGGTATGAATACCCGGGTGCACTGTTATTTCGTAGGGCACGACCTGCGCACTGCGCGCCCCCCGGATCGCTGTTGACGGCATTGATCCGGGATCACCCCCTCCCGTTGGTTGGTGCTCGGACGCGGGAGGATCGCTGGATCAATAGCTTTTGCCGGCCTCCGCTCCCGGCAGGACATTCGAGCCAAAATGTTCGATCAACTCCTTCTGCGTCATCGGCCTTTCGCCGGCCGGCGCATCGGCTCGCACACGCTCACTGTTCGAAGCTGGCTTTGCCGGTGCAGCTTTCTCGCGGGTGATCGTGATCCCGAGCACGGCGCGGGGGTCAGCATCTGGCCGTCGCAGCACGAAGGGACCTCAACCTCGCTCGCTGCCGACGGCGCAAGTGAGCAGCAGGGAATTGCACCGGGGTGCTGTCTAGTTGCGGCCTTCATTTTGTTCTGGCGATCGTCTTTCCCTTCATCACCGCGCGGACACCTGAACAACTGTTCAGAAATTTTCCATGAACAATGTGAATGACGTGCGCGTCAAACAGCCATGCACACGACTAGACACATTGACACGATCGACGACGAAGCGATTTCGGCGCGCGTCATTGTGGCGCATGCCGAGATGAATGTGCAGTTCGTGCCTGATTTGCGTTGCGAATTCGCTTGCAGGTCCACGCTTCAAGAAGAGGCGAGTGCACCTGCGTGTTTCAGCTCACGTTCAGCCGCCGGCGACGATCATAGGGTTCGAACTACGGAGCAGATCCCCTGCTACCACAACCCAAGGAGCTACCATGTCGTTTCGTAAAGCAATCCTCTCCGCGGTCGCTGCAACCGTCATCCTGGTCGCCGGCGTCTCCGCAAGCAGCGCGGGGCATTGGCGTCACCATCACGGCCATCATCACCACGGCCATCACCATCATGGTCATCACCATCATGGCCATCACTGGCATTGGCGCTGGCACCATGGCCATCATCATCATCATGGCCATCACCATCATCACCACGGCCATCACCACCACCACGGTCACCACCACCACTAACGACAAAAAGCCGGCCGACGCCGTCGGCCGGCTTACCAGCTCGGCTGGATCGCCGTTGATCCACGCTGCTCACGTACCTCTGACGCCTGTCGGCAGCCGAGCATCTGGAGAATGACAATGAAGAAGTTTCTGATGGTTGCTGCGCTCGTGTCTTCGTCCGCTTGCGCCTGGGCGCACGATCACCAGGGCACGAATGGCGGCAGGGTCGAGGATGCCGGCTCCTATCATGTCGAGCTGGTTTCGAAATCCGAAAAGGTCGATCTCTACATCAGCGATGCGAACCAGAAGCCGATCGCCGCAACCGGCTTCAAGGCCATCGGCATCTTTGTTGTGAATGGCAAGGCCCAACGCGTTGCAATGGAACCTGCCGGAAGCGCGCGGCTTTCCGGAACCGCCAGCGATGCGCTGACGGCGCAGCCGAAGGGGGTGGTGCAACTGACCTCACCCGATGGCAAAACCGTGCAAGCCAAATTCAACTGAAGTTGATGGGGTCCTGAACGGATGCGGACCGTAATAGTATTCAGTTTCGAGCGAATATACACCCTCTCCGGACCAGCGGCCCCGTTCATCAAAGTCTCGTGAACCGGTGCTGGCCTGAAGGCGACAGAAATATGAATGGCTCGCAGTACGCGTTAGCCATCTTTAACCTGACCTATGCAGGGCCGAGAGCCCTGTGATATTGTGAGCTTGATGAACGCGAACCCAAAGCTTTGGCAGTTTATTTGTACGGTGATCGTCCTGATCGCCGTTCAATTCGCGCCTGCCTTGGCCCGCGCCCATGCCGACCAGGCCCACCGCCTGCAGGGACATGTCCACGTTCATCCTCATGCGGTACCTCACGGCGCCCATGCGCCGGTGGCGCATCACCTCACCAAGGCTGCGTTCACCAAGGACGTCTTTGCCGAGGCTGCCTTCACCAACGAGGCTGCCTTCACCAAAGCCAACGGATCTATCCCGCACGAGCTTATCCTGACCGCAGGTCGACCGCCGGGCGCAGCGCCGATCGACGCGGACGGATGCGTGGACGGTTGTTGCGGGGCGGGCATGGGGTGCTGCGGCGGCGCCGCTTTGGTTGCAGCCTCGCAATGTTTGCCTCCTGCAGTTCATTCGCACCGACTTGATGTCACCGGTGCCGTGCTTGCTTCGGGCATAGAACCCGCAAGCCTGCGTAAACCCCCCCGAGCGTTCACCTGAGCAAAGATATCGCGGCGGCACGATGTGCCGGCCGCGCGAGCGAGAACACGCTTCTTCTCAGGTGAGTCATTCAGATGTCTTTTTTGTTCCGTGCCGCGCGGTGCGTGGCGGCTATGTCATTCCTGCTCATGGCAGGCCCGGTGCTGGCGCACGAAGGCCACGATCATGGCGCGCCCGCTCCGGCGCCGAGCGCCAGTCTCGCGCCGCGTGCCGAGACCGACTCGGATGTGCACGAACTGGTTGCGATTGCGCGCGAAGGCGTGCTCGTCATCTATCTCGACCGGTTCGCAACCAACGAGCCGGTGGATGGCGCCGAAATCGAAATCGAAACGCCCGCCGGGCCGCAGAAGGCCGCAGCCAGGCCGGGCGAGCCCTATCGCCTCGACGCGCCCTGGTCCAGCAAGCCGGGCGCTTACGACCTGATCTTCACGGTCGCGAAAGACGGCAATGTCGATGTGTTGCCCGCCCGGCTGGTGATTCCGGATCTTCCAGGGGCGAAGGCCGGACCGACATCGTGGCTCTCGACCTCCGCCATTGCGGGAGAGGTCGGCTATCACTTCAATCACGACGGCCCGGCGCTGTTCATCGCCATCCTGGCCGGGCTTGCTGCCGGGATCGGCGTCATGGCGCTGATCCGGCGGCGTCGCAGAGCGGCGGCAATGGTTCTCGTCGTCGCCGGCGCGTTCGTCCTGTCCAACAATTCATCGCGCTCCCATGACGGCCATGATCGCGCCGCTCCGGCAGCCGCGATGCAGTCGGTTCGCGACCTCGCACAGCGCCTGCCAGATGGCGGCGTGTTCGTGCCCAAGAGCACGCAACGCATTCTCGCCCTTCGTACCGTGATGACCGAATCCCGTGCGCACCCGCGCGCCATCGAGCTGCCGGGCCGGATCATTCCCGATCCGAACGCCAGCGGCTTCGTGCAGGCTTCGGTGGGCGGCCGCCTCTCAGCCCCGCCCGGCGGTTTTCCGAGACTGGGGACGCCGGTCAAGAAAGGCGATGTGCTCGCTTATGTCGACCCGCCGCTGCAGGCCATCGACGTGTCGGATATGCGCCAGCGCCAGGGCGAACTCGACCAGCAAATTTCCATCGTGGAGCGCCGGCTCGCCCGCTATGAAACGCTGGTGCCGAGCGGCGCCATTGCCCGCTCCCAGCTCGAAGACACGAGGTCGGAGCTGCAGGGCTTGAAAGACCGCCGCGGATCGCTCGACCGGGCGCGCCGTGAGCCCGAAGCGCTGCTGGCGCCAGTCGACGGCGTCGTCGCCGAAGGCACACCGGTGGCCGGACAGATCGCCCAGTCCAATGCGGTGATTTTCCACATCGTCGATCCGACCCGCCTGTGGGTCGAAGCCCGCAGTTTCGATCCGCTGGCCGGCGTTCGCAGCGCGACTGCGAATCTCGGGACCGATCGTACTTTCACACTGGTCTATCAGGGCTCCGGCTTTGCGGACCGCAATCAATCAATCCCGGTCCAGTTCGCCATTCAGGGCGACCATTCCGGCCTTCGCGCCGGGCAGTTCGTCACGGTGCTGGCCACCACCAATGAGGAAAAGGTCGGCCTTGCGGTGCCGCGGGCCAGTCTGGTGCGCAACGCCAACGGCCAGGAGGTGGTTTACGAACACGTCACGCCGGAGCGTTTCGAACAGCGGCCGGTACGGGTGGAGCCGCTCGACGGCGACCGCGTGCTCATCGCCACCGGCCTCGCCGGAGGCAAGCGCCTGGTCGTGCAGGGCGCCGAACTGCTCAACCAAGTGCGCTGAGGAGCCGGGCAGATGTTTCGCTTTCTCGTCACACAGTCGCTGCGCAACAGCCTCTTGGTCATAGCGGCTTCACTGGTCCTGGTGTTGCTCGGCATCTTCAGCGCTACCCGGCTGCCGGTGGACGTGTTTCCCGACCTGAACAAGCCGACGGTCACGATCATGACCGAGTCGGACGGGCTCGCGCCCCCAGAGGTCGAACAGCTCGTCAGCTTTCCGATCGAAACCCAGATGAACGGTGTTCCCGGCGTGACGCGGGTCCGCTCGGTTTCCGGCATCGGCCTTTCGATCGTCTATGTCGAATTCGACTGGGGTACCGATATCTATCGTAACCGGCAGCAGATCGGTGAGCGCCTCAATCTGATCCGGACCCAGTTGCCGCCAAATACCGTTCCGCAACTGGGACCGATCAACTCCATCATGGGGCAGGTGCTGCTGGTCGCGGTGACCAGCGACCGCGCTTCGGCGATGGAGGTTCGCGAGACAACCGACTTCGTGGTGCGGCCGCGGCTGCTCACCATCCCCGGCGTCGCACAGGTGATTCCGATGGGGGGCGAAGTCCGGCAATACCGGATCGCGCCCAATCCGCCGGCGCTGCGCAGCCTCGGCGTCACCTACGAGCAGGTCGAACTCGCCCTCAATCAGTTCGGCGTCAATACCGGCGGCGGATTTACCGATCAGCATGCCCGCGAATATCTGATCCGGAATATCGGGCGGACCACCAATCTGGACGACCTCCGCAACGTGGTGGTGGCGCAGGTCAATGGCGGGCCGGTCTATCTGAAGCAGGTGGCCACCGTCGAGTTTGCGCCCAAGGTCAAGCGCGGCGACGCCGGCTATATGGGCAAGCCGGCCGTCGTCGTCTCGGTCGAGAAGCAGCCCAACGTCGATACCATCCGGCTGACCCGCGAGATCGAGCAGGCCCTGAAGGAAATCACGGCGTCGCTGCCGACGGGCATGAAGGCCGACCAGATCATCTTCCGTCAGGCCAATTTCATCGAGACCTCGATCGGCAATGTCGAGCGTGTCCTGCTCGAGGCCGGCGCGGTCGTCGCCATCGTGCTGTTCCTGTTCCTGATGAACTGGCGGACCACGGCGATCTCGCTGGCTGCGATCCCGGTATCGATCCTGACCACCGCGGTCGTGTTCTATTTTGCCGGCCTGTCGATCAACACGATGACCCTTGGCGGCATCGCCATCGCCATCGGCGAGCTGGTCGATGACGCCGTCGTCGACGTCGAAAACATCTTCCGGCGGTTGCGCGAAAATCGCGCCCTGGAGCATCCGCGCTCCGCGTTCGATGTGGTCGTCTCGGCATCCCAGGAAGTGCGCTCCGGCATCGTCTATGCGACCGCCATCATCGTTCTGGTGTTCGTGCCGCTGTTTGCACTGTCGGGCATCGAAGGCCGGCTGTTTGCGCCGCTTGGTCAGGCCTACATCATCTCCATTCTCGCCAGCCTTGCGGTCTCCATCACCCTGACCCCGGTGATGGCGTATCACATGCTTCCGCATCTCAAGCGCCTCGATCATGGCGACAGCGCGCTGGTCGCGATGCTCAAACGCGCCAATGCGGCCTTGCTCGAACGGGTTTTCCACCATCAGCGCGCCCTGATGGTTGCCGCGCTCGCGGCGGTCGTGATGGCGGCGGCTTCCGCATTCTATCTTCCCCGCGCATTCCTGCCGCCCTTCAACGAGGGCACCTTCACCATCAACATGCTGTTCAATCCGGGAATCTCGCTCGCCGAGTCCCATCGCGTCGGGTTGATTGCCGAGCGCCTCATCCTTGAAGTGCCCGAGGTCAAGACCGTTGGCCGGCGAACCGGCCGGGCGGAGCTCGACGAGCATGCCGAAGGCGTCCATTCGTCGGACCTCGAGGTCAATCTCAAGCCAACGAAACGGCCAAAGACCGAAATCGTCGCGGATATAAGGGCGCGGCTCGCCGTGCTTCCCGCTGCGATCAACGTCGGCCAGCCGATTTCGCACCGGCTCGACCATCTGCTTTCGGGCGTTCGGGCCGAAATTGCGCTGAAAGTGTTCGGCGACGATCTGAACAGCCTGCGCGCGACCGCTGACATGTTGCGCGGCAAGCTTTCGGAGATTCCGGGTCTCACCGACCTGCAGGTCGAAAAGCAGGTGCTGATTCCGCAGCTGGAAATCCGCGTCGATTATGGTCGTGCCGCGCTCTATGGCGTGCAGCCGGCCGCCGTGATCCAGCAGCTCAGCCGGCTCTCGAACGGCCGCGTCATTTCACGGGTGGTGGACGGCTATCGCCGGTTCGACGTCACGATGCGGCTGCCGGACCGGCTTCGCACCACGCAAACCCTGGGCGACCTCTTGATCGAAACGCCGGCCGGATGGATCCCGGCGCGGCAGATCGCCGACGTCAAGGAGACCGAAGGCCCCAACCAGATCCTGCGCGAGAACGGCCGCCGCCGTGTGGTGGTGCTGGCGAACGCCGACGGGACGGCCGACATGACCGACATCATCGCGGCGATCCGCAAGGTGACCGCGTCGACCAGGCTTCCCGAAGGCTTCTACGTTCGGCTGGAGGGAACGTTCCAGGCCCAGGAGGAAGCAAGCCGGACCATCGGCGTGCTCTCGCTGCTGTCACTGTTGCTGGTGTTTGCCATTCTCTACAGCCGCTACCGCTCGGCCGTGCTTGCCTTCATCATCATGGGCAACGTCCCGCTGGCGCTGATCGGCTCGGTCGCGGCGCTCTGGCTGGCGGGCCAACCGCTCTCGGTTGCGTCGATGGTCGGATTTGTCACGCTGACCGGCATTGCGGTTCGCAACGGCATCCTGAAAATCAGCCACTACATCAACCTGGCGCTGAAGGAGGGAATGCCGTTCGGGCACGATCTCGTGGTTCGCGGCAGCGTCGAGCGGCTGACGCCGGTCCTGATGACGGCGATGTCGGCCGGTGTCGCGCTGGTGCCGCTGCTGATCGATGCGGCAACGCCCGGCAAGGAAATTCTCCATCCGGTGGCCGTGACGATTTTTGGCGGTCTCCTCAGCGCGACCCTGCTCGACACGCTGCTGACGCCCGTTCTGTTCCTTCGCTATGGCGAAGCGCCGCTGGAGCGGCTGCGAAGAGGCGCTGGCGGCAGTGCGGAGACGGCCGCGGCAAATTCAGCCGCCGAAGCTTTTTGACATCAACATCCGGAGAATGACGGTGAATGGGAAATTTTTGATGGTTGCGGCCATGCTGGCCTGGTCGACTTGCGCCTCGGCGCACGACGAGAGAGGAACGAATGGCGGCTGGGTCGCGCATGCCGGTTCGTATCACGTCGAACTGGTTTCGAAATCCGACAAGCTCGAACTCTTCGTCAGCGACGAGAACCAGAAATCGATCCCGGCCACAGGGTTCAAGGCGGTTGCCATCCTCGTTGTCGATGGCAAGTCGCAACGGATCCTGCTCCAGCCTGCCGGCAGCGCGCTGCTTTCCGGCACCGCCAGCGTCGCATTGCCGGTTCAGCCAAAAGGTGTCGTGCAACTGACCGGCCCTGATGGAAAGACGGCGCAGGCAAAATTCGACTGAGCGGATTGCGAAGCAAGAGCCAAGTCGATCAACCAAACCCCCGCGGCGCAGCCCGCGGGGATTTTTTTGTCGGTGCGGCATTTTGCGCATTGGCTGAGGCAGACAGGAAACCGGTCTGAACCGGACGGCTCTAGCCAATGACATACTTGTTCAATAGAACGGCGCGATATCGCGGTTGAGGGTTTTTCGAGAGAGGTTGCATGATTTCATTCGCGCGCATGGTGAAGCTCGCAGGCGTTGCTTCGGTGCTGCTGGTTTCCGCTCCCAATGCCGGTCATGCCCAGGCCGACAACGGCTTTCCGTTCGGGATGGAAATGACCATGGATGTCCCGCCCCAGCCCGGCTCCAAGCGAATACCGAATCTGGAAATCGGCGACCGCGGCGAAGTGGTGCTCGAACTCTGGTGCAAAGGCGGCAAGGGCCAGTTTTCGGTGGCGGGCAACACCGTGATCTTCGTCGCCGGCGCGATGGAGAACCGTAATTGTCCGCCCAATCGCGCCCAGGCCGACGACGAACTGATTGCCGCACTGACCGATGCCGCGACCTGGAAGCGGCAGGGCGATGCGATCTCGTTCATCGGCACCAGAACGCTGCGGTTCCGGCTCAACACGAACTAGGCGCGCGAGTCGAGCCGGAGGCTGCGGCCGCTACCAGCGGAATGAAAAGAAGACCTTTGGCGGCAGCGGCTGCGGATTGAGCGCGACCCAGTCCAGCCTGGAGGTAAACTGGCGCAGCAATCCGCCGACGACGATGATGCCACCGGCAACGCGGTCGAGTTCATCTGATGTCAATGCTTCGGGTTTGACGGGAGTGAAATCGGTCATGGCTGTTTTCCCTTGGTTAGGCGCCGCACGATGCTGCGACGAACGGGATTTTGCCTTGCTCCGCCCCGGCTGTTTGTGACCCAGATCACCGTCAGCCGGTGGCCCGCCTCGTCAGGCCTCCCGTGCATAGCGTTTGAGGGACGCTTTGAGGATACCAAGCATTTCGTCCCTGATGAGATCGCGCGCGCCGCGGGTCCAGGCGGCTGCGAGCGGCAAGCGGTTCGTGTCTGATCCCGCGAGCGGAACAAACCGAACGCCGCGCGCCGCCATTCGCGATGTCCATCGTGGCACGATGGCAACGCCAATTTCGGCCGCGACGAGATTCACGATGGTCTGCTTTTCATTGGCAATCTGGATGATGCGTGCCTGCAGTCCGGCCTGTGCAAACAGTTTCATGGTCAGATCGTGGCTATGCGGGCGCGAGCGACGCTCGGGGACGATCAGCGGCTGTTCGGCAAGATCGGCGACGGTCACCCGTTTTCTCGACGCGAGGGGATGACGATCCGGTACGGCGACGACCGCGGTCTCGTGTAGGAGAAACAGAAATTCCAGCCGCTTGTCGGGCTTTTCTGGCGGGCGTACCAGGGCGATGTCGAGCCGGCCGGAGATCAGCGCCGGCAACAGCCGGATCGTTTTGTCTTCCGTCAGTTTCACCGTGACGTCAGGTCTCTGTTCGCGAAAGTCGGAAAGCAGCATCGGCAGCAGTCCCGCCGCTGCGCTGTCGATCGCGCCGACGCGGATGATCGCGCCCTGCTTGCGGCCCCGCGCCTGGAATTTGACCGCCAGATTGTCCGCCTGCGCCAGCAAAATGCGGGCCTCCTTGAGCAGGACGACGCCATCATCGGTCAGCGTCACGCTGCGCGTCGTTCGCGTCATCAGCCTTGTGCCGAGATCGTCTTCGAGCAGCCGGATGTAACGGCCGAGCGCGGAGGGCAGCATTTCCAGCCGCTGCGCCGCACGCCCGAAATGCAATTCCTCGGCCGCCGCCACGAAGCAGCGAAGCTGGTGCAGTTCCATATTTCGTCCTCCCCGGCAGATTATATCAAATATTTGTATAATCGTATGCCGATTGAAGGCGCGTGACCTTTGGCCTTACCTTGTCGGCAAGCGCTGAAATCAGCCAATCAACGAATTCTTCAGGGAGCGACCCATGCGGTTCAATCGTCGCACGATCCTATCCGGCGCCATCGCGGCCGCGTCGCTATGGGCGTCACACACCGCCTTCGCGCAGACCGCTTTTCCGACAAAACCGATCACCATCATCGTTCCGGCGGCGGCCGGAGGGCCGACCGACACCGTGGCCCGCCTCATCGCGGAATCGATGGGCCGAAGCCTCGGCCAGACCATCCTGGTCGAAAATGTCGGCGGCGCCGGTGGCACGCTCGGCATGGCGCGCGTGTCGAAGTCGGCCGCCGACGGCTACACGCTCGCGATCTGGCACATCGCGCACGCGACCGCGCCCGCGCTCTACGACTCTCTCAAATATGATGTCGTCGACGATTTCGACCACCTCGGCCGCATCACCGACGTGCCGATGACCCTGGTGTCGAAGCCGACGCTTGCTGCCAACAATGTGACCGAGTACGTGGCGTGGATTCGCGCCAGCGGCGAAAAGGCCGTCTACGGGCATGCCGGCATCGGCTCCGCCTCGCATCTGTGCATGCTGATGCTGATGAAGGAGCTCGGCGTGCAGATGAACGGGATTCCCTATCGCGGCACCGGGCCGGCCATGAACGACCTGCTCAGCGGCCAGTTCGACGTGATGTGCGACCAGACCACCAACACCACCAACCAGATCAAGGAAGGCAAGATCAAGGGCTTTGCGGTCACGACCAAAGCCAAAGTCTCGTCATTGCCCGACCTGCCGACGCTCGACGGCGGCGCCGTCAAGGGATTTGAGGTCTCGGCCTGGCATGCGATGTGGGCGCCAAAGGGACTGCCCAAAGAGGCCACCGACAAGCTGGTCACAGCTCTTCAGGCCGCGCTGAAGGACCCCAAGGTGATCGAGCGGTTTGCCAATCTCGGCACCGAGCCGGTCCAGGCCGAGCAGGCGACGCCAGCGGCGCTCAAGGCGCATCTGACGGCCGAAGTGCCGCGCTGGGGCGCCGTGATCAAGGCAGCGGGTGCCAAGGGAAACTAATAATCATTCGCCATCCGGAGACCAATCGATGAAGACGTACGCCATAGCCGCCATCCCGGGCGACGGGATCGGCACCGAAGTCATTGCTGCAGGTGTCGAGGTGCTGCACGCGCTGGCCCAGCGCGACGGCAATTTCAAGTTCAAGGTCGATCATTTTGACTGGGGATCTGAATACTACAAGAAGCACGGCATCATGATGCCGGAGGATGGCCGCGACCAGATCAGGAATCACGACGCGATCCTGTTCGGCTCGGCCGGCGCGCCTGATGTGCCTGATCACATCACGCTGTGGGGGCTGCGGCTCGCCATCTGCCAGCCGTTCGATCAGTACGCCAACGTCCGTCCGACGCGGATCCTGCCCGGCATCACCAGCCCGCTGCGCAACGTGCACGGCAAGGAGCTCGACTGGGTGATCGTCCGCGAAAACTCGGAAGGCGAATATGCCGGCGTCGGTGGCCGCGTCCACAAGGGCTTGCCGCTCGAAGTCGCAACCGACGTCTCGATCCTGACCCGTCCCGGGGTCGAGCGCATCATGCGCTTTGCCTTCAAGCTCGCACAGTCGCGGCCGCGCAAGCTGCTTACCGTCGTGACCAAATCCAACGCGCAGCGCCATGCCATGGTGATGTGGGACGAGATCGCAGTCGAGATCGCGGCCGAGTTCAAGGACGTGACCTGGGACAAGATGCTGGTCGATGCGATGACCATGCGCATGGTCATGAAGCCGGAGACCATCGATACCGTGGTGGCGACCAATTTGCATGCCGACGTGCTGTCGGATCTCGCGGCCGCGCTCGCCGGCTCGCTCGGCATCGCGCCGACCGCCAACCTCAATCCGGAGCGGACCTATCCCTCGATGTTCGAGCCGATACACGGCTCGGCCTTCGACATCATCGGCAAAGGCATCGCCAATCCCGTCGGGACGTTCTGGTCATCGGTGATGATGCTGGAGCACCTCGGCGAGCCGGCGGCCGCGACGCGGCTGATGCA
This sequence comes from Bradyrhizobium sp. AUGA SZCCT0160, assembly GCF_018130105.1. Lineage (NCBI taxonomy): Bacteria > Pseudomonadati > Pseudomonadota > Alphaproteobacteria > Hyphomicrobiales > Nitrobacteraceae > Bradyrhizobium > Bradyrhizobium sp. AUGA SZCCT0160. Next base: position 336,697 of record NZ_JAFCMD010000002.1, on the reverse strand, counting down.
GGCGGTCGAACGTGTCACCGCCGACCCCCGCTTTCACACGCCGGACCTCGGCGGCAAGGCCAGGACGAATGAGGTCACGGCCGCGGTCGTCGCCTCCATCCACGGCGCCAACGACTGACGCGCGCGGCGGCAGAAACAAGTGCGGCGGACCGGCCAATAGGCCTGGTCCGCCGTACTCGTATTGGAACGCGGAGGATCTCCTAATCCGCTTACTTCTTGAGGCTGGCGAACATGAACTTGACTTCGAGGATCTGTTCGTACTGCTCCTTGGTGACCTGAACCCGGTCCTTGCCACCCGACACGGCATTGAGCTGTTCGTCGGAGAGGACATCGATCTGAGCATTCTGAGCGTTCTGGGTATTCATGGCAGTTCTCCTTTTGGCAGTTGGACCGCGACCACCGCGTCCGTTTCCTGTGATTAGGAGAATGCCAGAGACTGAACCGGCGCGCTGTTCCCGAGGTGACAGGCTGGGGAGGTGGCAATTAGGCGGTCGCCGCGCGACGCGCCCAACCAAAGGCTCGGAAGGTGTCGCCTTCGCTTCCGGCTTGCGGAAGGTCCCAAGAATCGAGAGTATTCACGTCAATTCGGGAGCCAAATCCCGGGATAAATGGGTGAGGGGAGATGCCTATGACGGCTTTCACGCGCCGCGATCTGTTGTCGGCTGCCGCAGGCGCGGCAGCGGCCGCGAGCCTGCCGTTCAATCAGCCCGTCCACGCCGCGACGCCGCCGGCGGGCAAGCAGACCGCCGGCTGGTACCGCTACAAGATCGGCAGCATCGAGGTGACGGTGGCCACCGATGGCGTCAACCGGTTCAAGATGGCGGAGGATCACGTCACCAACATCAAGAAGGATGTGGTGAACGCCGCGCTCGCCGAGGTCTTCATGGAAAAGGACATGATGACCACGCCGTACAACCCGATCGCCATCAATACCGGATCGAAGCTGGCGATCATCGATACCGGCACCGGCGAGAGCAATTACAAGAAGAGCAACGGCACCGCCCGCCAGTTCGTGACCAACCTCGCGGCCGCGGGAATCGACCGCAACGCCGTCGACGTCGTGATCATCTCGCACTATCACGGCGACCACATGAACGGCCTCCTGATGGACGACAACTCACTGACCTATCCGAACGCCGAGATCGCCGTGCCGGCGAAAGAGCACCAGTTCTGGATGGATGACGGCGAGATGAGCCGCGCGCCCAAGGGCCGGATGGAAGGCAACTTCAAGAATGTGCGGCGCGTCTTCACGCCGGAGGTTTTGAAGCGCGTAAAAACCTATGAATGGGGCAAGGAGCTGATTCCCGGGGTCACTGCGCAGGGCACGCCCGGGCACACGCCCGGCCACAGCTCGTTCGTGATCGCTTCCGGCCCGGACTCCGTCTACGTGCAATCCGACGTCACCCACGTGCCGTTCCTGTTCGTCCGCCATCCCGACTGGCACGCCTTTTACGATCAGGACGGCGCCATGGCGGAAGCGACCCGCCGCAAGGTCTACGACATGCTGGTGGCCGACCGGATGCGGGTGCAGGGTTTCCATTACCCGTTCCCTTCGCTCGCGCATGTCGAGAAACACGGCAGCGGCTACCGGGAGATCCCGGTGATGTGGAAGCCGAATATTTGATGTGCGGGACGGCGGTCTGGTCACCTCTCCCCGCTTGCGGCCGCTTGCGGGGAGAGGTCGAAATTCGCAATAGCGAATTTCGGGTGAGGGGGTACAGGTCTATCGATAGACTGCAATGGCGGAGAGAGCCCCTCACCCCGACCCTCTAAGAGCGAGCTCCGCTCGTCTCGACCCCGCGAAGGGCGGGGAGAGGGAGAAGAGTCCCGCCGCTACTCCACCTTCAGCCCGAGCTGATGAACGAGCTTGCTCCACTTCTTCTCTTCCTTGTCGATATCGTCTGCGTATTCGGCCGGCGTCGAGGCCAGGGGATCGCCGCCTTCGAGACGGATGCGTTTCTGCACCTCCGGATCGCTGACAAGTTTGCGCAGCTCGGCGCTGAGGAGTTCGACGATGTCAGGCGGCGTGCCTGACGGCGCCAGCAGCCCGTAATGCAGCACGGCTTCGAAGCCGGGCATCCCTGATTCGTCGAATGTCGGCACGTCAGGCAGTAGCGAGAAGCGCTGCTTGCTGGTGACGGCGATGGCGCGCAACTGGCCGGCCGCGATATTGCCGAGCGCCGGCGGCAGCACGCCGAACGCGACAGGCACATGGCCGCCGAGCAGGTCGTTCATGACAGGCGCCGTACCCTTGTAGGGAATAATAGCGGCATCGATACCGGATTCGGCCTTGAACAGTTCCGCGCACATGTACCCGCCGGTGCCGACCGGCGACGTGCCGATATTGAGTTTGCCCGGCTCCTTTTTGGCGAACGCGATCACCTCAGCGACCGTCTTGGCTGAGAACGACGGGTGCGCGAGCAGGGCCACCGGCATCGACGCGACGAGACCGATCGGCGCAAAATCCTTGCGCGGGTCCATGCCGAGCTTGGTGTAGAGGCTGGGGTTGATGGAGAGGGTGCCGGTGTGGCCCAGCAGCAGCGTGTAGCCATCAGGCGCGGCGCGCGCCACGGCGCGGGTGCCGATGGTTCCTCCGCCGCCGCCGCGGTTATCGACGGTCACGGTCTGGCGGAATGCGTCCGACAGTTTTTGCGCGACCACACGCGCCATGGCGTCGACGCCGCCGCCGGCCGGGTAGGGGACGACCAGCGTGATGCTGCGCGCTGGAAACTCGGCGGCATGCACGGCCGCGCTTGCCACCAGCGGGCATGCGAAGGCGATGGTTGATGCAAAGTTGATCACGGCATTCATGATGTTGCGACGATGTGAGAGCCTAAGCACCAGATTGCCTCCCTCCAGCGATGTCGATCCACGTTCTTATGGGTGGCCTCATTTCACCGCAAGCCCGGCGCGCGCAAACACTCTCCCCCGTCATTCCCCGATGCGCGATTGCGCATCTGAGGGCGCGCGAAGCGCGAGCCCGGAATCCATTCAACCGCGTGCACCGTTGCCCGATGGATTCCGGGTTCGATGCTGCGCATCGCCCTCAGATGCGCAATCGCGCATCGGGGAATGACAACGACTTGGAATCATGCACTGCAGCAGAGATAACAGCCAATCATAGCCCGAACCTTGAACTGCCTGCCAAGGCCGCATAGGCTCGGTGATTGGAAACGCCTGCCAGGCATCAAACAACAAGAGGGATACCCCCCAGTCGATGAGCTCCGCGTTGCGGCGCCCTTTTGCCCACCGCCGGGGCCTGATCATCGTCGCGACCTTGGCCACGGCCTATGTCGCCAGTCATTTTTTCCGCGCCGCCAACGTCACCATCGGCCTCGACCTGATGCGCGACCTCGCCATCGGACCGGAAGCGTTGGGCGCGCTGACCGGCGCGTTCTTCTTCGGCTTCGCCGCGATGCAGATCCCCTGTGGCCTTCTGTTCGACCATTTCGGACCGCGGCGCACCGTGGCCTGCATGCTGATCCTCGCCACGACAGGCGCTGCGATCTTCACGCTGGCGCCGACGTGGCCGGTTCTGCTCACCGGCCGCGTGCTGATGGGCGCCGGCTTCGGCGTCATGCTGATCGGCAGCATGGTGGTGATCTCGCGCTGGTTTCCACCGGATCGTTTTTCCACGCTCACCGCCATGGTGCTGTCGATCGGACTGCTCGGCAATCTGTTCGCCACCACGCCGCTGGCATGGGCCTCGGAGGCCGTCGGCTGGCGCGCGGTGTTCGGCGCCGTCGTCGTCTTCATCGCACTTGCCACCATCGCCGTGTGGCTGGTGGTGCGCGACGCGCCGCCCGGCCATCCGTTTCTCGACCGCACCCCGGAGCCGCCACGCCAGATGCTGCAAGGCCTGATCGAGGTGCTGGGCAACCCGCGCCTGAGGCCGATCCTGGCGATGAATTTCTGCAACTATGCCTGCACCTTCACCGTTCAGGGCCTGTGGGGCGGCTCGTTCCTGCGCGAGGTGTATGGCATGAGCCCGATCGAGGCCGGCAACGTGCTGCTATCAGCCGTGATCACCTACCAGCTTGGGATCGTCGCCTTCGGCCCCCTGGACCGCGTGCTCGACACGCGCAAATGGATCGCCATCGGCGGCACCATGGTGACCATATCCATGCTTGCGACGCTGGCGCTCGCTTCTCGCCCGCCCGTCTGGGTGCCCGTCGGCGCCATCGTCGCCATCGGTTTCTTCAGCGCCTCCAGCACCATGGTGATGACGCATGGCCGCGGCATTTTCCCGGACCGGCTGATCGGCCGCGGCATTGCGACCATCAACACCGCCGTGATGCTGGGCGTCGCCTGCATGCAGACCTTGTCGGGCATCATCGTCGGCGGGTTCGAGCCTCTCGCCGATGGCGCCCGCTCCGAGACCGCCTACCGCGCCTTGTTCGGCGTGCTCACCGTGGTGCTGATCCTGGCCGTTGCGATCTACAGCCGCTCGCGGGACGTCAAGCCCAGCGAGGAGATGCGCGCCCGGGCGGCCACCGCGTGACGCCTCGGCGCGGCGTCATGGCTTGCCATGATGCGGGTAAACCTGTGAACATGCCGCCATGACGCTCGACGCCTTGAAAAGCAATATCCGGCAGCTTTACGAAGGCGCCACGTCAGCCGGCGTCCGTTTTCGCTACGCGCTGCTGGCGTTCGACATCGTCACGGTGCTGTTCATCGTCGTGACGTCGTTCCTGCCCCCAACCGAACTCGTCGAAACGCTCGACGTTCTGTTCGGCGCGGTGATCCTGGCCGATTTCGCCGCGCGGCTGTTCATCAACCGGCGCCGCTTGCGGGCGTTTACCCGCCTTTCGACCTGGACCGACCTGATCGCGATCGCCTCGTTCCTGGCCCCGCTGGCGGGAGAGGCGGGCGGCTTCTTGCGCATCCTGCGCACCCTGCGGCTGCTCCGCGAGGTTCAGATGCTGACCCGGCTGCGCGGCGACAGCACGTTTTTCCGGCGCAACGAGGAAGTGATCTTTGCCGTCACCAACCTTGCGGTCTTCATTTTCGTGATGACCGCCATCGTCTACGAGACCCAGAAATTTCGTAACGAGCAGATCACGAATTACGCCGACGCGCTGTATTTCACCGTCACGGCGCTGACGACGACCGGCTTTGGCGACATCACCCTGCGCGGAACGGCCGGCCGCATGATCACGGTCGTGATCATGATCTTTGGCGTGACGCTGTTCTTCAATCTTGCCCGCGCGCTGCTGTCCCCGAGTAAAGTGCGTTTTCCCTGTCCGTCCTGCGGCCTGCAGCGCCATGACAGCGATGCCGTGCACTGCAAGGCGTGTGGTGTGGTGCTGAATATTCCTGACGAAGGGGCGACGTAGCCGAGCCGCTCGGAACCGCGATGGTTTTGCTTTGGTGTAGCCTCTTACGCCTCACTCTTCGGTGGCGTCGGGTAGTTCGGCGAGCCGGGGAATCAGCCGAACCTCGATATTGGCTTCGTTCAGCATCTGACCGGAGATGGAGAAATCCTCGGCCCAGTTCGAGTTCGGCCGGTCGGGTGCGTAGGCGACGAGCGCTGTGATGCCGCACTGGATGATGGCCTTGGTACACTCCACGCAGGGAAACCAGGGAACGTAGATGGTGCAGCCCTTGAGCGCGACGCCAATGCGGGCCGCATTGAAGATCGCATTCTGTTCGGCATGGCAGCTCCAGATATATTTGGCGCCGGTGATGCGGGAATGGCGCTCCTCGAGGTCATCGCGAACGCCGCGCGGCAGCCCGTTGAAGCCGGTCGAGCGGATTTCATGATCGGGTCCCACGATCACGGCGCCGACGCGCCGCCCTTTCTCGATACTCCAGCTCGCCAGATGATGCGCCAGGAGCATAAATCGCTCATCCCATTTTGGATCCAGCAATACCGTTCCCTCAAAAATCAGTGCGCTCTATGCGCCGATGTTCCACCATCAGCCATGGCGAGACAACAGCGAGAGCATCAACATCCCGTTAATGCCCGTGTGGCCGCGGTCAGCCTGACAGATTTAAGCCCGGCGGTAGCCGCTTGTCGATGACCGCTCGGATCGTAAGCTTAACGGTTAGGATACGCCTATTCCTCGTCCGCGCCCGGCGCCTGCCTCAGCATGAAATGCCCGAACGCCGAGGCGATCGGTTTGGTCCGGTCGTCCTGCCAGGCCTGCGCCTCGAAGGCGACGACGCGCCGGCCCTGCTTGACGATCGAGACGTTGGCGTAGCTGTCCAATGCGCGGCCGGACCGCAAATAGTTGATCGTCAGCCCGATCGGCTTCGGCAGCGACACGCCGAGTTCGCGCGTCACGCCGACGATCGCGGTGGTTTCGAGAAAGGCGCCGGTCATGCCGCCATGGATCGCGGGCAGGATCGGGTTGCCGATGATCGTTGGTGAGAACGGCATCACCAGCGTGCCGTCCTCACTGACGCGGATGCCGAGGGCGCGCGCGAACGGGCTTTGGGCGAACGGGCCTGCCGGATCTTCCGGCGCTTCAAGCGCCGGCAGCGCGAGATCCTCCCTCGAGCGGCCCTTGAGCATGTTGGTGCGGTTGGCGCCGACCATGAAGCAGGCCGTTGCGGTGGCGACCGGATCGTCCTCGGTCTCCTGGTAGGCGGTCGCGCGCACGAAGGCGATCGAGCGGGTGACACGGTAGCAGATCGCGTGCGCCCTTATGTCGAGGCCGGGCGTTGCCGGCTTCAGGTAATCAATGCGCAGGTCGAGGGTTGCGATCGCGCGCGTCCCGTCGAGCGCGAGCTGGACCGCCATGCCGCAGCTCTCGTCGAGCATCGCGGTGACAACGCCGCCGTGAAGTACGCCGGTCCCGGTGTCGCCGACGAAGACCGGGCGGTAGGGCAGGCTTGACCAGGCTTCGCCAGGGGCGGCGCGGTCGAGCTGAAGTCCACTGATGTGCCCATAGACGGAGCGGTGGCTCTTGATGGCGTCAGCCAGTTCGTCAAACGGCAGCGGCATGTCGACTTTTGATGCTTCGGACATACGGACGTTCTAGACCATATTGATGGATGAGCCAAAGACGGCTCAACCGTTCGTCGCGTGCACGCCGGGCTTCCGTCCCGAGTTCCATTGGCCGCCGAGCGTGCGCTCGATCTGCGCCGCCAGCTGCAGCAGCAGCCCGTCATTGGCCTGCCTGGCCTGGGCCTGAATGCCGAGTGGCAAGCCGTGCTCATGCTGCGCCATCGGCAGCGAGATTGCGGGAATCCCGCACAGATTGGCGAGCGGCGTGAACGCAAAATTGCGCCACAGATTGCCGAACCAGTCCAGCACCGACGGATTGTCCGAGATGGTCAGATATTCTTTGGTGCCGACCTTCGGCGTCGGCAGCGCGGTGATCGGCGTCAGGATGATGTCCCACTCCTCGAAGAATGCGCCGAAGCCGCGCGACGTCGTGTTGAAGACGGCCTGCATGCGCGCGCGCTCGGCATACGTCGTGTGCCGGCCGGCTTCCCAGATCCGGATGTTAACCGGTTCAATGAGGTCCGCCGGCGGCTTTTCGAGCCCACGCGCGGCGAGCATGTTGCTGATCACCACCGCAAAATTGCTGATGTAGCAGGTGGTCTGGGCGTCAAAGGCGGCGCGATAGTCGATCGCCGGCAACGCGTAATCAACGTGATGGCCGAGGCCTTCAAGGAATTGTCCGGCTTTTTTCAGCTCGGACGCGATCTGCGGTGTCGCTTGGTAGTCGCCCCATTGGTGCGAGAGCGCGATTTTGAGCCGTCCCGGATCGCGCTTGATCATCTCCTGATAAGGCTCCGGCGCGGTCCAGAACGGCATCAATTCGCCGGGCGCGGGACCGCGGCAGGCATCGACGAAGGCGGCGGTATCGCGCACGGTGCGTGACTGGCAGCCCTGGATCGACACCAGCCCCGACAGATCGGAAAGATGCGGCGCCAGCGAGAACACGCCGCGTGATACCTTCAGGCCAATGTTGCCGTTGACGCCGGCCGGAATGCGGATCGAACCGCCGCCGTCGGTGGCATGCGCGATCGGCACCGCGCCCGCCGCGACCATCGCGGCGCTGCCGGCCGACGATCCGCAGGTGGTGTAGTCGGTATTCCACGGGTTGCGCGTGACGTAGACGGCCGGATTGTCCGCCGAACTGCAAACGCCGAACTCCGGCGTCGTCGTCCGTCCGATCAGATTCAGTCCGGCCTGGCGCATCTTCGATGTCAGGAACGTATCTGATGTGGCGCGGTTGCCGCGCATCAGCAGCGAGCCCATTTCCTGCAGGCGCCCCTGCATGGTCGGGCCCAGATCCTTCATCAGGAACGGCAGGCCGGCAAACGGCCCCGCAAGATTGGCGCCGGCCTTGGCGGGATCGTCGATCGCGTCCTCAAACACTTCGACCACGGCCGACAGCGCCGGATCGACCTTGGCGATGGCTGCGGCCGCCTGACTTGCCAATTCCTGTGCCGTCAGTTCGCCTTTCCTGACACGCTCCGCCAGCGCCACGCCGTCGTGCTGCGCCCATTCGTTCCAGTTCATCGGCAAAGTCATGCGGTGCAATTCCTTCGGTGCGAACCAACTTTAGGTTCGCAGCGTGCCAAGTCAATCAATGGGCTTGCAACGGGAATTGCTGCCCCGGTGCATTCACTGCATCGAGGCCGCAATCTTCTCCGCCGACATCAGCACCGGAAAATTGGTGTTGGCGCAGGGCACGACGGGGAAGATCGAGGCGTCGACCACGCGCAGGCCCTGCACGCCCTTGACGCGGCCCTCGGTGTCGACGACCGACATCGGGTCCTCCGGCCGGCCCATCCGGCACGAGCAGGAGGCGTGCCACACGCCGATGGTCCCCTTGCGCACGAAGCTCTCCAGCGCCTCGTCGTCGTTGATCACGTCGTCGAACGAAAAACCTTCGACCACGAAATTGTCGATCATGTAATGGCGCAGCGCCGCCGGGCCGTCCATCAGGGTGGCGGCGATTTTGGTGAGGATCCTGTTCTTGTTGTTGACCACGCCGATCTTGCGCACGCGGTCGGTATAGGAGGCCGGGAACGGCTTGTCGGTGACCGCCCTGACGGCGTCGCTCATTTGCACCGCGGCCATCTTGCGGAAACCGCTCATCAGCCGATCGAGGTCGCGCCGGTCGGACAACAGGTTGAACTCGACGATCGGCTCGGCGGCCGGGTCGCGCGAGGCGAGCTTGACCTGTCCGGTTTCGGAATAGGTCTTGTTGACGAACGTCAGCGCCGAGCCGATTTGCTCGCCGACCGCATGCCAGGCCGATTTGCTCAGCACCACGACGAACATGTCGCCCTTCGGCACGCCGGGCAGTCCGGACGAATAACGCAAGCCGACCTGCATGTGACGCCTGGTATGCCCGTTCATGCGCGCGCCGCGGCGGACAAAGGAGGATAGCGAAATCGAGGGATGATCCATCAGGCGCTGGCCGACACCTTCAAGCCCCACCAGCACGGGAACGCCCATGTCCTTGAGGTGACCGACCGGGCCGATGCCGGCGCGCAGCAGATGAGCCGGCGAATGGATGGCGCCGCTGCACAGAATGATCTCGCGGCCGCGGAATTCCTGCTCCTTGCCGTCGACGACGGCCTTCACGCCGACGCACTGCGTGCCTTCGAACAGCAATTCCCTGACCTGAGTGTTGGTGGAGATCGCGAGATTGGCGCGCTTGCGCGTTTCGCGATCGAGATAGCCCATCGCGGCCGAGACGCGTTGCTCGGCCTGGTTGGAATGCGTCACGGGGAAATAGCCGTCGACGAACTCGCCGTTCTGGTCCGGCAGGAATTGATGGCCGGCCTGCTGGAAGGCGTCGGCGAAAGCCTGCGAATGCTTGGTCCAGTGCTCCCTGGGGATGCGTCGCACCGGGATGCGGCCATCCTTGCCATGGTACGGCCCGTCGAAATCAAGGTCGCGCTCGACCTTTTTGAAATAGGGCAGCACGTCCTTCCAGTTCCAGCCGGTGGCGCCTCGCGCTTCCCATTCATCGTAGTCGGTCGGCGCGCCGCGGTTGGCCATCTGGCCGTTGATCGAGGAGCCACCGCCCAGAACCCGCGCCTGTTCGTATTTGCGTAAGGGCGGCCGCCCCTCGTTGGGATTGTTATGGCTGACGATCTGCGTCGTGACCTTGAGTTCGGTCCAGTGGAAACGCGGATCGAAATAGGCGGTGCCGGGATAGCTGTCCCTGATCTCGGCCGGCTCGTTGCCGGGCGGGGTGTCCTGGCCGGCCTCGCACAGCAGGACCTTGTGGCCGCTTTTGGCTGACAGCCGATGCGCCATGACCGAACCAGCCGAACCGCCGCCTACGATAATCGTGTCATACACTTTGGTATTTCCCCGTGTTGTTGGTCTTGTTGCCGGGGAAGGTAGCGCAGCTCCGCGTCCGGGTCACGCCTGCCGTCGTCACCGCTTCGCTATTGCAGCATGAGGCGTCGCCCGCACACGACGCTCAAAAGCGCGATGCTCAAGATCGAAGCTGAAGTCAACCCCGCGCAAGATCATGTCGATGGCCGGTGTCGACATGACTTGTGCTACACCGGCCTCAATTGGCGAACGTGATGTTGGCGTCCTGTCACGGCTCTACGTGCCCTGGCCATCTTCGCCTTCAGCCAGGGCGGCGACTTCGGCATGAGAGAGAATGTGCCCAAGAAGGTCCTTGATCAGGACCTCTGGATGTCCTTCTTCAGCAAATTGCGCGGCCTTTGTGACGGCATCGCGCGCCGTTTCAACGATCACCCCGAAGGCACTGGGGCCGCTCCTCGTATAGACGTGATACGGCATGCTCATCTCCACACGTCGGCCCGCAGGAGACGAGGCTTTCGCGCAGACCGTCGCAAGACCGGAACGCCGGTTGCGGTCACGCTGTGTCGAAGCGACCGACCGTGTCTCCAGGCCCGCACCTCGTTTTCCAGATTTTGTGCCAGCGCTCTCTCGACCCGTTCGAATTCGCGCGGCAGTTCGCTGGACTTTTCCATTGTTCCTCCCGCTGAATCAGGCTGCAGCTTGGCGCACGGTTGAGCGCAGGCGCATTGGCTTTCCGCCGGGCGGATGGCGCGGGCCGTTTCCGTCGAGTGCGCAAAGCGCTGCCAGGATGTCGTCGATGTGGACGGGCGCTCTCAGCCCTTCAGGCGCGCGCAATGTGGGACATGATGCCATCGCAGAGGCATCGGAAGCCCAGGATGCGAGGATGGCGCGCTTCTCGGCAAGCGTTAGACCCGGGTGACAAACCACATCCCGGGGATGTTCGAATGCCGTGCCGGGACGGAGCAGAAAGTCGAAGTCGAACACGTTATCGTGCTGTGCGGGCGTCGGCCGCATGGCTGCCTCCAAATCAATAGACGCGTTGATGAGCTGCCGCGCGGGAAGCCCCGCGCGGCGATCGATCCTGATGGTTCAGTCGGTCAGGCCGCCTTGGCCTCGATCTGGTTCACCTTGCCGGTGCCGTCGCTGATTGCGATGCGGCGCGGCTTCATGGTTTCGGGGATTTCCCGCTGAAGCTCGATGACCAGAAGGCCGTTCTCGAAGCGTGCACCCTTGATGTCGACGTGGTCGGCCAGGGTGAACTGACGCTTGAATGACCGCGTGGAGATTCCGCGATGCAAAAAGGTCTTTTCGTCCTTGTCGGCCTTGCGGCCTTCCAGGGTCAGGACATTCTGCTCCATGGTCAGCGCCACCTCGTCCGGCGTGAAGCCGGCGAGCGCCACCGAGATCTGGAAGCGGTTTTCGTCGAGACGTTCGATGTTGTAGGGGGGATAGCTCTCTTCGCTGGCCCGCTGGACCTCGTCGAGAACGTCAAACAGGCGGTCGAAGCCAATCGTCGACCTCCACAGGGGAGTCCAATCATACCTCATAGCCAAATCCTCCAAAGAGCAAGTTGGGTACGAGCTGGCACCGGACACCTTCCGGCGCCCGCCTCATGTCCGGGGCCCCGATGGGCACCCCGGCCGCTTTGTCTGCGGCGACCATAAGAATTGTCAGAGTGGAAAAAAGTTCAAGGGGAGCGCGAAATTTTTTTTAGGGTGAGGCGGCTGATTGGTTACCGATTTTTTCAGGCATCAGCCGGCTTGACAGTAAAGGCCGGCCGCCTAATTTTTCCGCGGGGCCTTTCCCCTTCCAGTCTCAAAGGAAAACACGACGACCGTCAGGAGACGATGATGTTGGATGAAAAACTTGCCCGCTTGCGTGCCCACCGCGACAATATCCATCGCTACCGCAGGCTGCTCGCGACGCAGCTATCGGACCTGGAACGCGCCTACATTATGCGCCGGATGGACGAAGAACAGTCCGCCCTGAACTCCCTTTCGGAAAATACCTTTCCATTCACTCTGCCTGTCCCGCCGAACGCAGCCGGGAGGGCCGAGCATGTCTGAGCTCGATGCTTTCCTCGTTCGCGGGCATGAAAAGGTCATCGAACATTATCGCAGGCTGCGCGATTCATCCTCTTCTGACGAAGAACGCCGAGCCTTGCAGACACGCATAGACCGGGAACTTTCGGCGTTGAGTCTATATGCCCCCGCAGAGCAGCGGCGCGCTGCCTAGGTGGAGGTGAAGCCGAGCTGCAGCGGGTGCGCTGCCCGATCGTCGACGGAAAGAGCCAGACCGTGGGAGAGCTACGGCCCAGCGCGTAGGACGGATCAGCAACGACGTAAATCCGCTCTCCGAACCAGGTGCGGACGCGGGTGCAGCGCGCATCCGGCATTCCCTGCTCTCTTGTTTTGGGGAGAAACGGCAGCAACCACTCGGGCGCAGCGCGTCGCGAGAATAATTTTCGTCGTCCCGGACAAGCGAGCAGCGCGAGCGCCGATCTCAGATGCGCAATTGCGCATCGGGGGACCCATACGCCGCGGCCCATCGGTGAGAGCGCAGGCGTTAGCGACCTTCTGAAACAACAACCGCCGCGGAGTATGGGTCCCGGCTCAAGGCCGGGACGACGCGTGGAGAGAGCAGAATCGCAATGACGACGCGGCGCGTGTCACCCTTCCCGCAAGATCATATCCGCGCAGAGACCGGCCGATTGCACGACGCCGGTGTAGCCGCCGAAGCCGGCATAGGCGGAGGCCAGATAAAGCCCTGATACCGTCGTGCGCGGCGAGCGGAACGGGTTGCTCCAGATCGCCTGTGGCGGGGTCGGCGCAAAGCCGTAAACCGCGCCGTCGGGGGCGTTGAGATATTGCCGCACCGACAGCGCGCTGTTGAACGAGGACGCAACGACGGCCTCGCCAAGCCCCGGATAGATCGCGGCGAGATAGCGCACGATCGCCTCCTGCCAGCGCCCGCGCTTCTCGCGATAGGCGTCCATGTCGGAGGCGTCCCAGTTCGACAACAGATCGGGGCCGAGGATCGAAAGCACATAGGGCGGCGCCGGCACGCCGGAATCGATCGCGGCATAGTCCACCACCGACATCGGCGGCATGCGCTCGCCGGGCTCTTCCGCCATCAGCGCGGCGCCTTGCGCATAGTCGGTCAATCGCTTCATCCAGGGCGGCAGCAATTGCGTGGAGTAGGCGGCGATACCGAATTCGCACGGCGGTTTTGACAGCCCGAGCGTCAGCGCGAACAGCGAGGTCGAGGGCGCCTGCCGGGCGTAAGTTTGCCTCAGTTGCTTGGCGGCGTCCGCCTGCATCAGGGGTTCGAGGGCTGCGGGCGCGGCGTTGCCGATGATCCGCGCGCATTGCACGGTCCGGGGATCGCTGCCGTCCTTGGCGGTGTGGGTGATGGACTTGGCGCCGTCGCCGAGCGCTATGGCGCTGACGACACGGCGCAGCAGCACTTCGCCGCCGGCCACCTTGATGGCGCGGGCGAGCGCGCTGGAGAGCCGCTGCGAGCCGCCCTGCACGTAGCGGCCGCCGCTCTGGAGGTAGCTGCCCTGCGCCATCGCGAAATAGATCCACCACAGCGTGGCGGGGTCGTCGTGGAAATAGGACAGGTTGGCGGCAAGCGCGCATTTGACGGCTTCATTGTCGCCGAATACGCGGTCGAGCTTTTGCGACAGCGACAACGGCCAATCCGCGGCGTCAGGCAAAAGCTTGATCAGGGCGCCGAGACGGTCGCGCGAGGTTTCCGTTGCGTCGTCGCCTCGCGAGAACCGGCTCATGACGGCGACGATGTGCTGCATCTCGCCGAGCAGTTGATCGATGCCGCGGCGCGCCTCCGGGAAGCGTTCGGTCAACGCACGGCGCGCGGCGTCGAAATCGTCGGGCATCAGGAACGGCTGATCGAGCGGGCCGCCGCGCGCCTGGTAAAACGCGCCGGACGGAATCCATTTGACGGCGTCGATCACGCCGGCACGCGTCAGCACGTCATGTTTGGGGTCGCGCGGGTCGTTCGGGTCGCTGGTCTCGTGCAGTGATCCCTCGACAAACAGCTCGCCGGATTTGTAGCTCGACGCCGCACCGCCGACCGAATTGCTGCGCTCGACCACCAGCACCTTGCGGCCGGCGCGCGCCAGGATCGCTCCAGCTGTGAGGCCGCCAAGGCCGGCGCCGACAATCACGACATCATAACGTGTCATTCAGCGTGGCACCCTGGAAGCCATTGCAAGATCAGGGTGTTTCATTGCCGCTCGGGTGCGGCATGTCAAATGCGCTGACCGCATGGAGCGGTGCGCGGAAAGCCGCCTTCAGCGATTTAGAAAGGATCGAGAAAGGGAACGGCTGAAAACCGCTATTTCCAGGCCGATTTGTCGATGTCCCAGCGCTGGCCCTTGAACTCCCTGGCGAGCGCCTCGACCGAACCATTATCGTCTTCCGGCTCGCCGCCTTCCTCCTCGCCGCCGGCGCCTTCGGACAGGTTCAGCTTGGGACCTGCGCCTTCGTCGATGGTCGATGTCACCGGGCTCGAGATCCACAGCATCAGCCGGTCCGACGCGCCGGGCTTGTCGGGCGAGACCAGCGCGGTGACCTCGATGCTGTCGGTGAGGCCAAGCGCCGGGTAGATCTCGCTCGGCCGCTTGAAGGTCAGCGTCAGCTTGCCGGTGTTGGCGTTCCACGCCGCACCCGCCGCCTTGGCTGCGAGCGTCTTCGACAGCACCGCGGATACTGCGGCGGCGATCTTGTCCTTGTTGATCTTGTCGCCATCGCGCCAGTCGGCGGCGGCAAAACGGATGGTGCGGTCCATCTCGACGATGCCGGTGGTCCATCCCGCGGTGACCACGCCTGGTGTCGACTTCGCCTTGGCGATCAGCGCCGCCGACCGCTCCGGATCGGCGGTGAGATTGATGGTCTGTTCGCCGGCGCGGAGCGCGTCACAGGAAATCGAGAGACTGCTCAGGCCGAGTTCCACCTCCTGGCCCTTCAGGCTCTTGAGGAAATCCAGCGCCGCATCCAGCTTTATCCGCACGCCGATGGATTCCGGCGACACCTCGGTGAAGTCCTTCGGCGTTGGCGTGATGCCGTCATCGGTGGTCTGGTTGTCCAAAAACTCCTTCTCGCTGAGATCGGAATTGTCGGTCGAGGCCACTTCCGTCACCGCCTGGCCGATGGTGATCCGGCCGCGGAATTCGAAGCCGTCGGCGCTGGCCTTGCGCGCGAGGTTCACGGTGACCGGCAGCTTGTCACCGATGCTTTGCGTCGAGCCGGTCAGGCTCTGGCCATTAACAGTGAGGTTGGCGACGAAGCGGTCCTTGCGGTCGGAGCCTTTTTCGACGGGGTAGCAGACGTCGAGCACGGCCGCGGTGACGGTTTTGCCCTGGCGGATCTCCTTGAGGACCACGTCGGCATTGCCGCCCATCAATCCGTCGATCGAGGTGAAGTACCTGACTTCGCTGCCGCCGGGTGCCGGTGCTGCCTTGGAGGGGAGCTTCATCTGGGCAAAAGCCAGGTCCGAGGCCGTCACCAGACCGAGCAGGCAGAGCAGGAGTGCGCGCATGGGAATTCCTCAAGGGAGAGAATCAGCGTCGTCGTAAGTAGCAAACCTCCAGATCATGTCGCCAAAAAAGAAGGCCGCCCGGAGGCGGCCTTCGATGATTGCATTGGTCGGCGAGACTTAGAAGCCCATGCCGCCCATTCCACCCATGCCGCCGCCACCGCCGGGCATCGGCGGGGCCGCTTCCTTCGGCAGCTCGGCGACCATGGCTTCGGTGGTCACCAGCAGGCCGGCGACGGAGGAAGCGTCCTGCAGGGCGGTGCGCACCACCTTGGCGGGGTCGATGATGCCCTTGTCGACCATGTCGACATACTGCTCGGTCTGGGCGTCGAAGCCGAAGGTTTCGGACTTGTTCTCGAGGATCTTGCCGACCACGATCGAGCCCTCGACACCGGCGTTCTCCGAGATCTGGCGAACCGGAGCTTCCAGCGCCTTCAGCACGATGTTGATGCCCGCCTGAACGTCGGAATTGTCGTTCTGGATGCGGCCGACCGCCTTCTTGGCGCGCAGCAGCGCCACGCCGCCGCCCGGCACGATGCCTTCCTGCACGGCCGCGCGGGTTGCGTTGAGCGCGTCCTCGACGCGGTCCTTCTTCTCCTTGACCTCGATCTCGGTCGCACCGCCCACGCGGATCACCGCGACGCCGCCGGCGAGCTTGGCAAGGCGCTCCTGCAGCTTCTCGCGGTCGTAGTCCGAGGTGGTCTCCTCGATCTGCGCCTTGATCTGGCTGACGCGGGCTTCGATCGCGGGCTTCTTGCCGGCGCCGTTGACGATGGTGGTGTTCTCCTTGTCGATCACAACCTTCTTGGCGCGGCCGAGCATGTTGACGGTGACGCTTTCCAACTTCATGCCGAGCTCATCGGAGATCAGCTGACCGCCGGTCAGGATCGCGATGTCTTCCAGCATCGCCTTGCGGCGATCGCCGAAGCCCGGCGCCTTGACGGCGGCGACCTTCAGTCCACCACGGAGACGGTTCACCACCAGCGTCGCCAGCGCCTCGCCCTCGACGTCCTCGGCGATGATCAGGAGCGGGCGGCCGGACTGCACCACGGCTTCCAGCACCGGCAGCATCGCCTGCAGGCCGGAGAGCTTCTTCTCGTGCAGCAGCACGTAGACGTCCTCGAGCTCGGCGGTCATCTTTTCGGCGTTGGTGATGAAGTAGGGCGACAGATAGCCGCGGTCGAACTTCATGCCCTCGACGATGTCGACTTCGGTCTCGAGCGACTTGTTTTCCTCGACGGTAATGACGCCTTCATTGCCGACCTTCTGCATCGCTTGCGCGATCATCTTGCCGATGGCGGCATCGCCATTGGCCGAGATGGTGCCGACCTGGGCGACTTCGGCGGAGGAGGCGACCGGCTTGGCGCGCTTTTCGATGTCCTTGACCACGGCCAGCACCGCGATGTCGATGCCGCGCTTCAGATCCATCGGGTTCATGCCGGCGGCAACCGACTTGGCGCCTTCGCGCACGATCGCCTGGGCGAGCACGGTCGCGGTGGTGGTGCCGTCACCGGCGGTGTCGTTGGTCTTGGAGGCAACTTCGCGCAGCATCTGCGCGCCCATGTTCTCGAACTTGTCCTCGAGTTCGATCTCCTTGGCGACGGTGACGCCGTCCTTGGTGATGCGCGGGGCGCCGAAGCTCTTGTCGATCACGACATTGCGGCCCTTCGGGCCGAGCGTCACCTTCACGGCGTTGGCGAGGATATCGACGCCGCGCAGCATGCGATCGCGGGCGTCTCCGGCGAATTTAACGTCTTTGGCAGCCATGTGGATTTACTCCTGATTGGATTGGGTACGGTTTTGCCGCCTGTCGTGGCCGGGTCTTCTTCCCCTCTCCCCTTGTGGGAGAGGGTGGCACGGACGCGCTGAAGGCGCGTTCGTGACGGGTGAGGGGTCTGTCTCCGCGGATGGAGACCCCTCATCCGGCGCGCTTTGCGCGCCACCTTCTCCCACAAGGGGAGAAGGAAAGAAGGGATGCGCCGACGAATGAGGGTGCGGCGGTAGTCAGGCGGTGCTTAAACCAGCACGCCCATGATGTCGGATTCCTTCATGATGAGGAGTTCCTCACCGTCGAGCTTGACCTCGGTGCCCGACCATTTGCCGAACAGCACGCGGTCGCCGACCTTGAGGTCAATCGGGATCAGCTTGCCGGCTTCGTCCCGGCCGCCCGGGCCGACGGCCGTGATTTCGCCCTGCGAGGGCTTTTCCTTGGCGCTGTCGGGAATGATGATGCCGCCCTTGGTCTTCTCTTCGGCGTCGATACGCTTGACCACGACGCGGTCATGCAGCGGGCGGAATTTGGATTTGGCCATGAGGTTTCCTCTGTGGAAGGCTTGGTTTCAGGTCTGATTGCCATCAAAATGGCTGTTAATGCCGGGTATTCGACACCGTCCCGGGCGGGACGGCCAAACTCCCCGGGCAATTCTTGCCTTAGCAATCGTCGCATTTGAGTGCTAATGTGTGGTCCGGGGAATATGGCTTGGCGCCGATCCTGTCAAGCAAGGGGGTTAAGGCCCAAAAAAGGTTAAGGCCTTGGTGAGGCCAATATAGGATGCTCCCTGAGAAACCAAATCGGAGCGGCGGCGTAATTTGATGGACGTCATTGCTCCGGCACGTGTTTTACGGTTGGCTGCAGGACGGGTGCGGCCAAAAAACTTGTTTGGGGGAATGCGATGATCGGGTCCGGTACTGCGCGCGTGGTTGCCAATCTGGCGATCGCCTCGGCGCTCACGATAATCCTGGGGGCGTGCAGCAGCATGAGCCTGCCGTCGCTGTCATCAAGTTCCGCGCCTCCGCCCGAGCCGGGCGTGGCGCCCGAGATGCCGGCGACGATCCGCTCCGACGAAATCGTCGGCCGCTGGGGTCTCGCCTCGTATCAGAATCCGAACGACCGGGCCCGCACCGAAAAGATGGCCCGCGATCAGTGCAGGCAGCCTTATGTGATCACCGCCGGCACCTCCGGGGGCGTGGTCATGCATCTGGCCGACCAGGCGACCCCGCAGGAACTGCGCCTCAAGGGCTCTCCGAGCGGCAAGAATTATATCGGCCCGGCGGGAGCGACCCCGGGCGAGCAGGATCGCGAGATCGTCTCGTTCGACGGCCGTGTGCTGGTGACCCGCTTCGTCGAAAAGGATGCCGGGGTTCGTTACGGCAACATGGTCTATGTCCGCTGCGCGCCGCGCGCGTGAGACCACAAAAGCCTTAACCTCATCCGCAATAAAAAACGCCGGCTCCGCGCCGGCGTTTTTTTTCTCGACGTGACGTCGCCAGGCGTTGTCGCCCGGCGCGCCGGAATTCCTAATCAAACAGCGCGTCGATGTCGTCCTGCGAGGCATGGCCGACGTCGCCGTCGAGCTTCGGACCGTTGAGCAGCTTGGCGTCGCCTTCACGGGTGTCGACGATCGGGGTCGCGTGCGCCTTCAGCGCGTCGACGCCACCCCAGATGTCCATCATGACGTTGATGTGGTTCTCGATGAACTTCATCGTGGTCATCACCTTGCTGATGCGCTGACCGGTGAGATCCTGGAAATTGCAGGCTTCGAAGATCGCGATGACGCGTTCCTGGATTTCCTCGCTGAGCAGCTTCTGCTGGTCCGGCGAAGTGTTCTTGGACAGCGCGGTCGCCGCCTGGTCGATCGCCTCGGTGGCTTCGAGAATTTGCTGCGTGGCCTGCTCGGTTCCGCCGACGACGGCGCCGAGCTCGCCATTGACCTTGGCCATTTCGCCGCCGTCAAAGCTCTTGCCGTGCAGCGTTGCGATTTCGCGCTTGGTGCGGTTGATGGCGTCGTGAATGAGGTCGAGTTCGACCTTGAGCTTTTCACACTGCTCGATCTGGGCACGATAGGTTTCCAGCAGCGCCTGGGCTTCGGCAACCTCGCGCGCCACCGACGCTTCCGCCGATTCAGTCACAACTGAGCGGCCTTGACCGCCCGCGGCCATCTGGGCGCGGATCGAGCGCAGCTCGCTCATGATCTCGCGATGCATCGGGCCGATGTCGCCGCCTTCGGCAGCCGCGGACACCGGTATTGGCACATCGCCCAAAATGGCCTGTTCGATACGAAAACGTTTGCGACTAACCGACATGATGTATTCCCACCCCTTAACTCCGTGACCTGTTTTAGACAGATGCGATTTAACGTGAGGTTCACGCGGGAACACATCGCGGCGCAGTGTTGCGCGAAGCGCATACCAGGGATTAACCATGCGTGTGCGGCGTTCACTCAAAATAAACGCTACCGGGCAAATCAGCGCGCAACCTGTGACGTGGTGAATCCAAACGCCGTTTCTGTTTACCAAACCGATGTGGTTTTGACCCTTTATTGACCACGTGCAACGGCGCCGCTCAGGCGTCGCCAAGATCTAACAGTGACGAAACAGTACAGAGTACGTCGATGTTCAGAAAAATGTCTCTCGCGCTCCTTGCGGGCGTGTCGTGCCTTGGCTTCTCCGATTCTGCGTTGGCGATCGACGCCTCTCCGCTCGCCGAACCCACCGTGATCTACGCCAATCGGCCCGCGCAACCTGCGCCGGTACGCACCGCCTATGCCGAACGTTCGCAAATGGGCGGCGGCTTCATTGAATTCCTGTTCGGCGATGGGCCGGTGCAGGGCGGCCGCTATCAGCAGCAGCCCGTCTATCAGCAGCAGCCGGATTACCAGCAGCAGCCGGGGTACGGATATGGCGGACGGCGCGGCACCCTGCCGCCGATGGATCCGCAACAATCGATGCGTCAGCAGCAGGAAGAGGCGCTCGAGCCGGCACAGCGCCCGGTCGATCCGAAGTACAACAAGCAGGTTGTCGACTATCACGGCAAGGAAGGTGTCGGCACCATCGTCGTCGATACGCCCAACAAGTTCCTGTTCCTGGTGCAGGGCGACGGCAAGGCGCTGCGCTACGGGATCGGCGTCGGCCGCCCCGGCTTCACCTGGTCCGGCGTCAAGACGATTTCGGCGAAGAAGGAATGGCCGGCCTGGACCCCGCCGCCGGAAATGCTGGCGCGGCGTCCCGATCTGCCGCGGCACATGGAAGGCGGTCCGCAGAATCCGCTCGGCGCCCGCGCGATGTATCTGGGATCGACGCTTTACCGCATCCACGGCTCCAACGAGCCCTGGACCATCGGCACCAACGTCTCGTCCGGCTGCATCCGGATGCGCAATGAAGACGTGATCGATCTCTACGGCCGCGTCGGCGTCGGCGCCAAGGTCGTTGTGATCTGAGCAAAACCAGGTCTCGAAAAAAACGGCCGCTCGATCGAGCGGCCGTTTTGCAATCATCGCTGTCGTCCCGGCGAAGGCCGGGACCCATAACCACAGATGTCTGTTGGTTTTGTATGTCCGTTGCCACAGCTTCGCTTACCACGAGCAGTGGTGGTTATGGGTCCCGGCTCAAGGCCGGGACGACGAGGAAGAGGAATCAAAACGGCCGCCCGATCGAGCGGCCGTTTTCTTTTTCAGACGTGACGTCGTTCAGGCTTAATCGTCGTCGCCGCCGCCGTCACCATCGAAGCCGTCATCCATGTCGTCATAATTGTCCTCGTTCGATGCGTTGTCGAAGTATCCGCTGCGTGAGCTGTCACCGCTGTTGTTGTCGTCGAACAGCCCGGTGCGCGAACTTCCGGACGAGCCGATGTCATTGGCACCGGCCTCCCGCGCCAAATCGCCGCCGGATTGATCGCTGCCGCCAGGCCGCCGGTCTTCGACGCTGCCGCGATGACCACCGCTATCGCCGCCGAAGGCCGCCTGCTGGTTGCCGCCGCCGCCCATCATCGAGCGGATGCTGCCGAGCAGCATCGATCCGCCGACCACGCCGGCGGCTGCCGCCGCCGCCGTTCCGAGGAACGAGCCGCCGCCGCCGCCGAACGGCGGTTGCTGCTGCTGCGGTTGACCATAGGCCGGCTGACCGTAGCCGGGCTGGCCGTATTGTCCGGGTTGTCCCTGTCCTGGACCTTGGGCCTGCTGGATCACCTCGCCGCTGTTCCATACCGGGCGGCCGCCCATGCCGGGCGAGCGGACGTTAGGCACCGAGCCGCGCGGCTGGCTCTGCCCGAAGATGGTGTCACGCATCGAATCGAGGAAACCGCCGGGTTGATTCTGTTCGCCCGCATGTCCGCCTTCCAGTTGCTGGATGCGGTCGTTGGCGCGCTTCAGCGCTTCGTCCTGCACCAGCGCCGTCTGCACCAGCGCATAGACGGCATTGGGCGCACCACGCAGGCCCTGCATGATCGCGGACATGGCTTCGGGATCGCGCGGGGCGTTTTCCAGCTTGGCAAGGCGGTCGAAAAGATCGTCAATCAGTTGGCGTTCTTGCGGTGTCATGGCGTTCTCCATCGCGCCCGGTGCCTCGAAGCGCGGGGCAGATGTAGGGCGGGGTTTGTGTCGCAAGTAGTGGGAGGGCAGATTAAATTTCGGTATGCGACAAAACGACCGGCCGGTTTATTGAGCAAACTCAAGCCAGTGTAACATTGTTCCTTGCCAGCAGCGGCGGCAATTGCGCGCCGGCGAGAAACGCGTGCTCGCTTTCGCGCTGTGTGGTCAGGGGATCGAGGCTGATGAGGGTTTCGTCGACGAAGCCCGGATGACACATCACCAGCCCGCCCTCCGGCATGCCCTGCAGGAATTGTCCCATCAGGACGCCGAAATCGGGCGTCTTCGAAAAATCATAGGCGCCGGCAAAGGCCGGATTGAACGGGATACCGGCACGGGTGGCGAGCTTGCGAAACCGCGAGCTGAGCGCATCGAGCAGCAGCGCCTTCGGCGCGCCGAGCCGTTTGGCCAGCGGCTGCAGGCGCCCGCCCTGGCGAACCCAGGCGCCGGGCGCGGCCTGCTTCACCGCGCGCAGAAACGCATCGCGCACCTGCGGGAAGAGCTGCGCATGCTGATGGCCGTCAACGAAATCCGGCGGGCGGCCGAACAGATCCTGGAACGCGGCCAGCTGATCGATCAATTCGGCATGGATCATCTCGGGATCGAGCCGCCGCAGCAGGCCCGAACGCAGCATCGCCGGCAGCGGCAGAAACATGCCGCCATCGGTCGGTCTGAAGTGCATCGTCAGCGGCCGGAATGGCGCGGTCAGCGTCGCATGCAGGCCGATGGCGCAGCGCGGGCTGCCGGCGGCGGCGTCCTGCAGCGCCGTGACCTCGCCGCGGCCGATCGCCGGGCCGACCACCATCACCGATGTCGCATTGAGGCGGCGCTGGCCGATCAGCTCGCGAATGGCGCGATTGACGCCCTCGCTGATCCCGTAATCATCGGCGCACAGCCAGATACGGCGCGGCGGCGCGGCATCGTTCATTCCGCGGCGGTCCGTTCGCTGACAGTTGTGGTGGTCGTTTCGTCCGCGTGCTTCTCGGAGTGTTCGGCGACGAAATAGATCGGACGCGCTTTCAGCTCCGACAGGATCTTGCCGATATATTCGCCGACGATACCGATCATGATCAGCTGCACGCCGCCGATCGTCATCAGGCCGATCACGAGCGAGGGATAGCCGGGGACCTGCTTGCCCGTGGTCAAGACTTCCCAGAGAATAGTCAGGCCGAACAGAAAGGCGCCCACGGCGAGCAGCACGCCGAGCAGGCTGGCAAAGCGCAGCGGCGCTACCGAGAACGAGGTCAGCCCCTCGATCGACAGGCCCACCAGCCGGCCGGCGCTGAAGGTGGTGACGCCGTGTGCGCGCGGCGCCGGCTCATAATCGACGCGGATCTGGCGAAAGCCGATCCAGCTCGCCAGACCCTTGAAGAAGCGATTGCGCTCGGGCAGCTGCTTGAGCGCTGCCGCGGCGCGCGGCGACAGCAGGCGGAAGTCGCCGGCATCCTCGGGGATTTTCTGCCGTGCGCCGTAATTGATCAGCGCGTAGAAGCCGTGCACGGCAAGACGACGCAGAAACGATTCATTGTCGCGATGCGCCTTCGCCGTATAGACAACGTCGTAGCCGTCATCGATCCAGTGGCTGACCAGCTTCTCGACCAAAGTCGGCGGATGCTGGCCGTCGCCGTCCATGAACAGCACCGCGCCGCGCCGCGCATGGTCGAGCCCCGCCATCAAGGCGGCTTCCTTGCCGAAATTGCGCGACAGCGACACCACCTGAACGTCGAGCGCGTCGGCCTTCAGGGTGCGCGCGATCGTGAGCGTGGTATCGGCGCTGCCGTCGTCGACATAGACCACTTCGCTGGCGAGGCCGTAGCGCTGCCGCAATGTCCTGGCGAGGCCGATCAGCCGCTCGTGCAGCAACGCGAGCCCGGCGGCCTCGTTATAGACAGGCACGACAATCGACAGCCCCCGCGCCGCGGCGCTCGCCGCGGTGGTGGACAGGCCGGAAACGTCAGAGCCAAGCGTCATCGATCAGGTTCCAAATCATCCATATGTTTTTAGCATGATCTCTTCGGAAAACCGGTGCCCACCCCGCATCAAGTGCGGGGCAGGCTTTTTCCGGATCATGCTCCCAACAGCATATGTTACTTGCCACTGGCTGTCGCTACGATGAACGAAAACAAGAGCCGCTTTGAAAACACAGCCGCCTTATTGTCGCAGAAACGCCTCGAGCCGGGCGAACAGCGGGTTTTCCCGGTCGAGCACATATTCGAGGGAAGCCACCGAAACCGTATCGGCGCCGTGCTCGCGCAGGAAGCTGCCGAGCGCGTAGAGCTTCGACGGCGGGCAGTGCAGCGTCAGCATGCCCGACGAGGTCGGTCCGCCGAACGGGGCGACGACACCGAAGCGGTTATGCGCCTCGGTCAGCAGCCTGTCGTTGCAACCGGCAAAGCGGGTACGGACTTCGCGATATTTGGCGGCGCGCGCGCGTGCGGCAATGTGATCGAGGATGACGCGCGCGGTCTCGCGCGCCCCGCTCGACCAGTCGGCATCCTTTGAGGCGACGAGATTGGCCTGGCTGCGCAGGATCACGCCGTCGTCAAGCACCTTGAGGCCGTTGGCGACGAGGGTAGCCCCTGTTGTCGTGATATCGACGATCATCTCGGCGGTGCCGACCGCGGGCGCGCCTTCGGTGGCGCCGGCGCTCTCGACGATGCGGTAGTCGACCACGCCGTGGGTGGCAAAGAAGTTCCGGGTCAGGTTGATGTATTTGGTCGCGACCCGCATGCGCCGGTTATGCTGCGCGCGGAAACCCGTCGTGACGTCGTCGAGATCGGCCATGGTGCGAACGTCGATCCAGGCCTGCGGTACCGCGACCACGACATTGGCGCTGCCGAAGCCGAGATTGTCGATCAACAGCACGCGCTTGTCGGCGTCCACGATGCTTTCGCGCAGGAGATCTTCGCCGGTCACGCCAAGATGCACCATGCCGCGGGCGAGCTGCGAGGCAATCTCGCTCGCCGAGAGATAGGCGATCTCGACATTGTCGAGCCCGGAGATCGTGCCGCGATAATCGCGCGCGCCGCGCGGCTTGGCGAGGCTGAGGCCGGCGCGCGAAAAGAACGCCTGGGCTTCTTCCTGCAGGCGGCCCTTGGAGGGAACGGCGAGAACGAAGGGCGCGGTCATGATGCGTTCCCGACCGGTTTGCGGAGTTGCGTCAGGGCTTCGATCCAGACCGAGAAGCCCACCGCCGGGATCGGCGCGGCCGAGCCCAACTGGGTCATCAGCCCGTCATAGCGCCCGCCCGCCACCAGCGGCTCGACGCCGTTGTCCTTGACGCGACCTTTGGCGTGCAGTTCGAACTCGAAGCCGGTGTAATAGTCGAGGCCGCGTCCGAACGACGTCGAAAAACGCGTCAGGCTGGTGTCGATGCCGCGCGCGGCCATGAAGCCGACGCGGCTTTCGAGCTGATCGATCGCCGCCGTCAAATTGAGCCTGGTGTCCTCGGCCAGCGCGCGCAATTGCGCCACCGCGTCATCGGGGTCGCCCGCGATGGCAAGAAAGCGCTTGATGGTCGCGAGCGCGTCGCGCGGCAGCGAGCCGCTCTTGAGCGTCGATTGTTCGAGAAAGCGGTCGGCGATTTCGGAAACCGTGCGGCCGCCGACATTGGTGGTGCCGGCGATCGACATCAGGTCGGTGACCAGCGCCAGCGCGGCCTTGCGGTCGGAGCCGGCAAGGGCTGCCAGCACGCCTTCATATTCATTGCGGCCGGGGGCGGTCGCCAGTGTCAGCTGCTCGATGTCCTGGGCGAGGCTGACCTTGCGGTTGAAATCCTTGATCAGCCGCCGCTTCCAGACCGGATAAAGTTCGAGCGCATCGATCAGCGCGGTGAACAGCGCGACGTCGCCGGTGCGGATTTCGACATCGCTCAGGCCGAACGCCGAAGTCGCCTCCAGCGCCAGCGCCAGCATTTCCGCATCCGCCGCGGCGCGATCCTGCCGGCCGAAGGATTCGATGCCGGCCTGCAGGAACTGGCTCGGCTGACCGTCGCGATAACGGAACACCGGCCCGAGATAGCTGAAGCCCGCGGGCTGGCCGGCGCGGCCCGAGGCCAGATAGTCCCGCGCCACCGGAATGGTGAGATCGGGACGAAGGCAAAGTTCCTCGCCGCTGGCGTCGGTGGTCAGATAGAGGCTCTTGCGGATGTCCTCGCCGGAGAGGTCGAGGAACGGCTCGGCCGGCTGCAAAATCGCCGGTTCAGCCTGGGCGTAGCCGGCCTGCGCAAACGACAAAAGCAGCGCGTCCACCCAGGTGGCGGACCCGGCGGCACCATCGATGGCGGCGGTTACGGTCATTTCGCGTCCAAATATCCCGAAAAACGGGTTCCTAGAGGTATCGAGCGTTTGGTGGCGGAGGCCTTAGCATGGCCGGGGCAGGGTTTCGACAGAGATTGGTGTCGTCGCTTAACGCGGGGTTCAATGAGGCTTAACGGCCTCGGCTGGCTAACCCGGCCCGGCCCAGTCGCCGAGCGCGGCCTGCACCAGCGCCAGCGCCGCGACGCCGGCCGTATCGGCGCGCAAAATTCGGGGGCCAAGGGAAAGCCGCAGGGTTCGCGGCTGGCGCAGCAGCAGCGTGCGCTCTTCCTCGGCAAATCCGCCTTCGGGACCGATCAGGATGTCGATGCCGCCAGCCGCCGTTAACGCGTTTTGCAGCGCCTGCAGCGGCGAGGTGGTTTCCGCGGCCTCGTCGCAGAAAACCAGGAGGCGCTCCGGCTGGCGCTGGCTCAGAAAGCGATCGAGCGGCATCGGCTCGGCAACATCGGCGAGACTCAGGATGCCGCATTGCTCGGCGGCCTCGATGACATTGGCGCGCATCCGCTCGCCATTGACCCGCGAGACCTGGGTGAAACGCGTCAACACCGGCTGCAGCCGTGAGGCGCCCATCTCGACCGCCTTCTGCACCATGTAGTCGAGCCGGGCATGCTTTAACGGGGCAAAGACGTAGGCGATGTCGGGCAGGCGATCCTGCGGCCGGTTCTGAATGAGGATCTCAAGGCTGTCGGGCCGCTTCCGCCCGATAATCTGCGCCTGCCATTCGCCGTCACGGCCGTTGAACACCAGGATCGATTCGCCGGCGGCAAGCCGCAGCACATTGCCGAGATAATTGCTCTGGTTGCGCTCCAGCGCGACCCTTTCGCCCGGGCTCAAGGGGGCATCGACGAACAGGCGAGGGGCACGAAAATCGAGTTCAGGCATCTGTGATTGTTCCGTTTCGCGCCGGTTTTAGCCTAAAGGGCTAGAATCCGGGGACAATTTAATGATTCGGTGCGGCCCAGCGCCGCGCTGCCGCCTAAATCCACGGGTTGTTAAGGGCCGGCAGGAATCGTAAAAAGCCCCGTCGGAATTGTGCTTCGATCGGAAGTCGCCCGGGCCCTGCTGGACCTTTGCCGGAGAAACACCTTTGAAAATCCGCCGTCTCATTGTGCCGCTGACGATTGCCGTGACCGTTCTCGCGGGGCAGGCCTTTGCGCAGACCCCATTTCCGGCGCCGCTGCCCGGACAGGCTGCCCCCGCCGCGGCCAGCAACGCATCGCCGTTTCCGCCGGTGAACGGCGGGGCGCCAGCGGCATCGGTGGGGGGTCCTTCACCGTTCCCGTCGGCGGGAGCCGCCCCTGTCGGGGGCGGTTCGGTATTCGACCGCGGAGCGGCGCCGCCGCCACAAGCCGGCGGCGCGCAGGATGCCTGCATGAAGAACTTCGTCCCGTTGCGCGAGGAAGCCGAGAAGCGCGGCAAGCTGATCAAGGCCGCCAGCGATCGCAAGGCGTCGCCGGACGAGGCCTGCAAGCTGATCGGCAATTACAGCGCGGCCGAAGTCAAGATGATCAAATATGTCGAGGCCAATTCCGCGAAATGCGGAATTCCGCCGCAGATCGCCGAGCAGCTCAAGAACGGCCACAAGAACACCGAAAAAATGCAAAAGCAGGTCTGCACGGTGGCGCAGCAGGGCGCGCAGGCGCAGCGCGCGGCCGCGCCGAGCCTGAGCGAAGCGCTCGGTTCTTCGGCGGCGCTGCCCGAGGCGCAAACCGTGCGGAAGGGCGGCAGCACGTTCGATACGCTGAACGGCAACGTTCTCACCCGATGACCGCCTTCCGATGAGCGACGCTACGGCCCGCGTTGCCGACGCCACCGGCAACTGGGTCGATACGCGCGCGCCGTCCTGGTCGCGGCCCTATCTGCGGCTTTCCCGTTTCGACCGGCCGATCGGCTCCTGGCTGTTGCTGATGCCGTGCTGGTGGTCGGCGGCGCTGGCCGCCGGCATCGCGCGCGACGCCAGTCAATTGTGGCTCGTCATCGTGCTGTTCTTCATCGGCGCCTTCGTGATGCGCGGGGCGGGGTGCACCTGGAACGACATCACCGATCGCGATCTCGACGGCAAGGTCGAGCGCACGCGGTCGCGCCCGATTCCGGCCGGACAGGTGAGCGTGCCGCAGGCACTGGCGTGGCTGGTGCTGCAGGCGCTGATTGGGCTCGCCGTGTTGCTGCAGTTCAACCGCTTCGCGATCATGACCGGCATCGCGTCGCTGATCATCGTCGCGGTCTATCCCTTCATGAAGCGCATCACCTGGTGGCCGCAGGTCGTGCTCGGCCTTGCCTTCTCATGGGGCGCCTTGATGGGATTTGCGGTCACGCTCGGACGCGTCGATCTGACCGCGCTCGTGCTCTATGCCGGCTCGATCGCCTGGGTGATCGGCTACGACACCATCTACGCGCATCAGGACGCCGAGGACGACGCGCTGATCGGCGTCAAATCGACCGCGCGTCTGTTCGGCGCGGCGACGCATCGCGCGCTGGTCGTGTTCTATTCACTGGCAGTGGTGCTGATCGGCGTCGCGTTGGTGCTCGGCGGGGCGCGATGGCCGGCATGGATCGGGCTGGTCGCGTTCGCTGTTCACCTGGTCTGGCAAATCCGGCGCTTGGACATCAGCGATCCCGCGCTGTGCCTGCGCATCTTCAAATCCAACCGCGATGCGGGGCTGCTGCTGTTTGCGGGATTGCTGCTGGATGCGGTGATGCGCTGAAGTGTAGGGTGGGTTAGCGAAGCGTAACCCACCATCTTGATCTTCCGCACAGCGGTGGGTTACGCCTTCGGCTAACCCACCCTACGAAAACAATTTCAATCCCTCGCGATGATCTCGCGCTCGCCCTGGTGGATACTCGCCGGATTGAGCAAATCGCCGGGGCGGCGGCGCACCAGAAATTTCGGGCGGCGGGCGCGGATCGCGTTGTGGCGGCGGCGGCGCTGGGCCGGATCGCGGCGCTTGTCCTCCGGCAATAGCGGAAGCGCGAAGATATCGCTCCACATCTGCCAGGCGGAAGAAAGCTCCTCGGCATCGGAGCTGACGCCAAGCGGAATGTTCAGCGAGGGGTCGCGATGCACCAGCACCAGCATCTGCGCGTCGTCGAGACCGCGCAAAGCCACGCCAAGGAAATCGCTGACGCGAACGTTGACGGCCATCTGCATGCCCTTGACGGCACGGCGCAGCACGACGCGTTCGCGGTGAAGTTCTATCTGCCGCACGCCGCCGTCGGCGCGGGTGTCCTGCGCATCGAAGCGGAGCGGAAGGGAAAGAGGGTCGAGCCGCAATGCGCGGCCCGACCCGGCGGGATTGATCCCGCTTGTTGCTGTTTGACGCCTCACGGCTTTCGTCTCCCCGCCGGAATTATGTTCCCGGTCGATGTGTGAGACCTTAGCCGAGCGGTTTCCGTTTTGGCTTAAAAAGGCTGGTTAACCCGAGGTCACCGGCACTGCTTCTGCCCGCATGATTGACAAGAGCTTGGCGCGCATGATTGACGAGTCCTTGCTTTGAAGCCGAAAATGATTGGCTTTTGGCACCGCAAAATGCTTGAAATCCCTGTGAATCAGGCACATCTGATGGGTCCAAAGATTTGCGTCCCAACTCGCTTCAATGTCAGGGATTTTGTTTGTGAACTCTTCACCATCCAAGCCTTCATCTTCCGCGACCTCGGACCTGTTCGACCAGTCGGCGCTCTCGACGCTGGCGCAGCAACTGGTCGAGGCCGCCAGGCGCGCCGGCGCCGACGCGGCTGATGCGGTCGCGGTGCGCGGCGTCAGCCAAGGCGTCGAAGTGCGCGATGGCCGCGTCGAGGAATCCGAGCGCTCGGAAGGCGACGATGTCGGATTGCGCGTGCTGGTCGGACAGCGCCAGGCCGTGGTCTCGACCAACGACATCAGCGGCGATGGCATTTCGAAACTGGCCGAGCGCGCGGTCGCGATGGCGAAGGTCGCACCCGACGACAAATATGTCGGCCTCGCCGATCCTTCACTCCTGGCACGCGAGTTCGCCGATCTCGACCTGCTCGATCGCACGGTTCCCTCGACTTCCGAACTCGAACGCCGCGCCGTAGAAGCGGAGGCCGCGGCGCTTGCGGTCAAGGGCGTGACGCGATCAGGCGGCGCGTCGGCATCGAGCGGCATCGGCGGCATGGTGCTGGTGACTTCGACCGGGTTCCACGGCTCGTATTTGCGATCGAGCCAGGGCATCTCGATGACCGCGATTTCAGGCGAGGGCACCGGCATGGAGCGCGACTACGACTACACGTCGGCGCCGCATGCCTCCGATCTCGCCGCGCCCGAAAGCGTTGGCCGCAAGGCGGGCGAGCGCACGGTGGCGCGCGCCAATCCGCGCAAGGTCGAGACCTGCAAGGTGCCGGTCGTGTTCGATCCGCGGGTGTCGGGATCGCTGGTCGGCCATCTCGTCGGCGCCGTCAACGGCGCCTCGATCGCGCGCAAGACCAGTTTTCTGAAAGACCGCATGGGCGAGCAACTGTTCGCCAAAAACATCCGCATCATCGACGATCCGCTGCGGGTGCGCGGATTGCGTTCGCAGACCTTCGATGCCGAAGGCGTCACGGTGAAGAAGCTCGCGATCATCGACGAGGGCGTGCTGACCTCGTGGCTGCTGGACACCGCGACCGCGCGCGAACTTGGACTGGTGACGACCGGCCATGCGCATCGCGGCGTGTCGTCGTCGCCGTCGCCGGGATCGTACAATCTGCACATGGAGGCGGGCGAGCCGACGCCGGCCGAGTTGATCTCTGACATCAAGCAGGGCTTTTACGTCACCGATCTGATCGGCTCCGGCGTCAACGGCGTCACCGGCGATTACAGCCGCGGCGCGTCCGGCTTCTGGATCGAGAACGGCGAGATCACCTATCCCGTCAGCGAAGTCACGATCGCGGGCCATCTGCTGGCGATCTTCCAGTCGCTGACTGCGGCCAACGATCTGGAATTCCGCTATGGCGTCAATGCGCC
This sequence comes from Bradyrhizobium sp. AUGA SZCCT0160, assembly GCF_018130105.1. Lineage (NCBI taxonomy): Bacteria > Pseudomonadati > Pseudomonadota > Alphaproteobacteria > Hyphomicrobiales > Nitrobacteraceae > Bradyrhizobium > Bradyrhizobium sp. AUGA SZCCT0160. The sequence goes on along the minus strand of NZ_JAFCMD010000002.1, from coordinate 305,242 downwards.
GACAGTGCGCATCGAGGGTTTGACGCTTGGCGGACGCTGATACGCTTGAAACGACAAAGGCGCGCGACGCCGCGCTGCTGACGGAGACGGTGCGCGAGGCGGGGGCGCTGGCGCTGTCGTTGTTTCGCACCGAGCTGAAGAACTGGACCAAGGGCGCCTCGTCGCCGGTGTCGGAAGCCGACATCGCCGTCAACGATCTCGTCGAAAGCCGCCTTCGCGCGGCAACGCCTGATTATGGCTGGCTGTCGGAGGAAAGCGTCGACGACGACACGCGCCTCGGCAAGAAGCTGGTCTGGATCGTCGATCCCATCGATGGCACCCGCGCCTATCTGGCCGGCCGCGAAGACTGGTGCGTGAGCATTGCGCTGGTGGCCGATGCCACGCCGGTGCTGGCGGCGGTGTTCGCACCGGCGACCGACGAATTCTTCTTCGCGATGCGCGGGCAGGGCGCCACGCGCAACGGCAAGCGCGTGCTGGCGACCGCAGGCACGGATCTGGATTTTTCCCGCATGGCCGGCCCCAAGCCGCTGGTGCAGCGGCTGAGCCCGTCGTCCGATGAGATCACGCTGTTTCCGCGAATCGGCTCGTTGGCGCTTCGGCTGTGTCGGGTGGCGGACGGCGGCCTGGACGCCGCTTTTGCGGGCGGGCAGAGCCGCGATTGGGACCTTGCGGCGGCGAATTTGATCGTGCACGAAGCCGATGGTAGGATGACGGCGCTCTCGGGGGACACGATTGAGTATAATCGCCGGGAGGTGACGCACGGGGTGCTGGTGGCTGCGGGACGTGATCGGCATGCACGCATTGTCGAGCATTTTCGAATCCGACCGCTGCCCTGAACACGCCGGACCTGCGTCACGGTTCGTCACGCCACTCATCATGCGATACGCCTCAACAACCTTGCTTGCCGGGCACCTCGTTAGGAAAAATCATCATGCCAGATAGTGCCCCGCCGCAACTGCTTCATCTCGTCATCGGCGGCGAGTTGACCGATCTCGAACACATCACCTTCAAGGATCTCGACCAGGTCGATATCGTCGGCGTGTACCCGAATTACGCCACCGCCCATGCGGCCTGGAAGGCGAAGGCGCAGCAGACCGTGGACAACGCCCACATGCGCTATTTCGTGGTCCACCTCCACCGGCTGCTCGATCCGGGGCAGGACACCAAGCAAGATACCAAGCAAGACGCGAAGCCTGCCCGTTGAAACGATTCCTTCGCGATTTGCTGCGCAGCAGCTGGCTTCAGCGCGCGCTCGGTGTGCTTGCGGCCGAATATCTGCGGCTGGTCTGGCTGACCAACAAGTTCAGCTACGAACCGGCTGACGTCTATGACCAAGTCGAGCCGGTGATGCCGGCGATCCTCGCGTTCTGGCACGGCCAGCATTTCATCACGCCGTTCATCAAGACCAAGGAGAGCCATCGCGCCAAGGTCCTGATCTCGCGGCATCGCGACGGCGAGTTCAACGCCATTGCGGCCGAACGGCTGGGCATCGGAACCATCAGAGGTTCCGGCGACCATGGCGGCGCCTTCCACCGCAAGGGTGGCGTCGGCGCGTTCCGGGAGATGGTGCAGGCGCTGGAGCAGGGGTGGAATGTCGCGACCACCGCCGACGTGCCGAAGCGGGCGCGGGTGGTCGGGCTCGGCCTCATCATGCTGGCGCGGGAGTCCGGGCGGCCGATACTCCCGTTTGCAATGGTGACCAGCCGGTTCATCCGGTTGAAAAATTGGGACTCCTCCACCATCAATTTGCCATTCGGCAGGGGTGCCGTGGTAGGCATTGATGCGGTTTTCGTGCCGCCGGACGCCGACGCAGAGACCATGGAAAAGCTGCGCCAACAGGTAGAGACTTATCTGAACGAAGCGACCCGCCGCGCCTATGCGGCTGTCGGTCGTCCGGAGGCCGCCCTTGGTTAATTCGCTGCCGCTGCCGATGACGTTGCGCGTCTACCGGAGTCTGTCGTCCGCGATGGTGCCGCTGGCGCCTGCGTTCATCAACCGGCGGCTGAAGCTCGGCAAGGAAGATCCGGCGCGCGTCAGCGAGCGCCGCGGCGTGAGCGCCGATGTTCGCCCGGTCGGGCCGCTGGTGTGGATTCACGGCGCCAGCGTCGGCGAGGTGCTGGCCTCGGCAGCGCTGGTCGAGCAGCTGCGGGCGCTGAACCTGCGCATCCTCCTCACCTCGGGCACGGTGACCTCGGCAGCGGTCGTCGCCAAGCGGTTTCCGCCCGACGTTATCCATCAATATGTCCCTTACGACTCGCCGCGCTATGTCGCGCGGTTTCTCGACCATTGGCGTCCGTCGCTGGCGCTGTTCATCGAGTCCGATCTGTGGCCGAATTTGATCCTGTCGAGCGCGGCGCGGCGCGTGCCGATGGTGCTGATCAACGGCCGCATGTCGCCTCGCTCGTTTCCGCGCTGGCGGCGTGTCTCCGGCACCATCTCGGCGCTGCTCGGCCGGTTCGAACTGTGCCTCGCGCAGTCGGAAACTGATGCCGACAGGTTTTCGACACTTGGTTGTCCCAACGTCGTGACCACAGGCAATCTGAAGCTCGATGTTCCCGCACCACCGGCGGACCAAGCCAAGCTGGAGCGGCTGATGGCGATGACGCGCGGCCGTCCGGTCGTCATCGCCGCCTCCACCCATCCCGGCGAGGACGAGATGCTGGCGGAGGCGCACAAGACCCTCGCCGGATACTTTCCGAACCTGCTCACCGTGATCGTGCCGCGGCATCCCGATCGCGGCGAGGCGATCGCGCGCATGGTCGAGGCGTCCGGCCTGCACGCGTCGCTGCGTTCGCGCGAGGAATTGCCGACCGCTGCGACCGACATCTATGTCGCCGACACCATGGGCGAGCTCGGGTTGTTCTACCGGTTGTCGCCGATCGTGTTCATGGGCGGATCGCTGGTCGAACATGGCGGACAAAATCCGATCGAGGCGGTCAAGCTCGGCGCCTCGATCGTCCATGGCCCGCACGTCTTCAATTTCGGCGACGTCTATGAGGCGCTCGATCAGGCCGGCGGCGCGCGAAAGGCTGACACCCAGGAGGCCCTGGTCAAGCAACTCGGTCAGCTGCTCGCCGATCCCAGGGCGCGCGAAGTATCGCTCAAAGCTGCCGAGCGTGTGGTCGAACGGCTCGGCGGCGCGCTGGATCGCACGATGATCGCGCTGGAGCCGTATCTGTTGCAGCTGCGGCTCGAAATGGGAGCCGCGAATGCGTGAGCCGCGCTTCTGGCACGGCCCGCCTTCTCTTCAATCCAACCTGTTGAGCCCGCTCGCTGCCCTCTACGGCGCCATCGCCGCGAGACGGATGCAGCGCGGGGGGCTGGATGCCGGCGTCCCCGTCATTTGTATTGGCAATTATCACGTCGGCGGCGCCGGCAAGACGCCGACGGTGCTGGCACTGGCGAAGCTGCTCCGCGAGCTCGGCGAAACGCCCGTCGTGCTGAGCCGCGGCTATGGCGGAAAATTACGCGGGCCGGTGCGGGTCGATCCGGAGCGGCATGCCGCCGCCGATGTCGGCGATGAGCCGCTGATGCTGGCGGCGACGCTGCCGGTGGTGGTCGCGCGCCAACGCGCCGACGGCGTTCCGCTGGCGCGTTCGCTGGCGGCGACCGTGATCCTGATGGACGACGGTTTCCAGAGTCCGGCCGTCGCCAAGGATGCCTCGCTGATCGTGATCGACGGCGCCCGCGGCCTCGGCAACGGGCAGGTGTTTCCCGCTGGTCCGTTGCGTGCACCCCTGCCGCCACAAATCGCGCGCACCGATGCGCTGATCATCGTCGGCAACGGCACGGCGGCCGACCGCGTTGCGGCCGATATCGCCGTGCAGGACAAGCCGGTGCTGCGCGCGCGCCTTGTGCCGAACCAGGATTCGGTGGCTTCGCTGCGCGGCAAGCGCGTGCTGGCCTTCGCCGGCATCGGCGATCCCGCACGGTTCTTCGGCACGCTGACGGCAAGCGGCGTTGACGTGGTCCGGCAGCACGCCTTTGCCGATCACCACGCTTTCTCCAGGGCCGAGATAGACAGCCTGATCGCCGAGGCCGGCCGCGACGCGCTGACGCTGGTGACGACGGAAAAGGATCTGGCGCGCCTGAGAGTCGGCGGCGGATTGCCGGATTGGGCGAAAGCGATCGTGCCGTTCGCGGTGACGCTCGAGTTTGAGGACGGCGCGAAGCTAAAGAGGTTCGTGACCGATCAACTCTTCAAGGCGCGCGAGAAGAAATTTGCGTCGTCGTCCCGGGCTTGACCCGGGACCCATAACCACCGTCGTCAGTTGTTGAAGCGGGCTGGAGTTCCAGCCTGACATAACCACGAAGAGCTGTGGTTATGGGTCCCGGGTCAAGCCCGGGACGACAAATAATTCACCCCTGCGTCTTCAGCGCGCCGGGAAAATGCCGCTGCAGCACGGCTGATGGCACCGAATAGGCTTCCTGCAGATCGACGCTCCAGTATTTCAACTCGTCGAGCGGGATCCGCACATCCGATATGGCGCAGCGCACATAGGTTCCCGGCGAGACCACGCGGAAATCGCCATCCAGATATTGCACCTGCGCTTCGCCATGTCCCGAGGGACCGAATTTATTCAGCACCGCAAACTCTCCGACAGGTCGGCCATTTCACAGGCCGACTAAAGTGTATTTTCCAAATCCGATCTATCACAGATAGGCTGGGCTGTCCGCTCCCGAAACCCACCCGCAAGAAACCACCTGCAAGAAACCACCTGCAAGAAAACCACCTGCAAGAAAACCACCTGATTGTGATGAATTTTCGCCGATCGCGCGTGATAACCTCCTGATTATGTTCGCTTTGCCCCGAGCGCCAGTTTGACCCGGCGAAATCAGATGCGCCCAGCGACACTGCTATTCCTGACGCTGTTCGCCGCGGCCTGCGCAGCCGTGCCGCGCGCCGCTTCGGGCGCGCCACTGCCGGCCCCCAAACAGGTCGATATCCCCGCGCCAAAACTCAACTTGCACGCCCAGCTCTACAGGCCTGACGGTGACGGGCCGTTTCCCACCGTGATCGCGCTGCATGGCTGCGGCGGTCTGAGTGGGCATTCCGAACCGGTGCTGCCGCGCTATCGCGACTGGGTCGAACAACTATTGAAGGCGGGACATGCGGTCGTGCTGCCGGACAGCTACGGTTCGCGCGAACTCGGCCCGCAATGCCGCGACAAGGAGCGCCGGGTGCTGGCGCGCCGCGAGCGGGTGGCCGATATCGTGGCGACGCGGCGATGGCTGGCGCAGCAGGCCTGGGTGGCGCAGGATCGCGTCAGCCTGATGGGATGGGCGAACGGGGCCAGCGCGCTGTTGTGGGCGGTGCGTCCGCAAGCCTGGCGCCACGACGGGCCGGATTTCCGCTCGGCGGTCGCTTTCTATCCGGACTGCCGGATCTCCGCCGGCCTCGGCTGGAGCGCGCGGATGCCGACGCTGCTGTTGATCGGCGCCAAGGACGATGTCAGTTCGCCATCGGCGTGCCGCCAGATGGTGGACGGCGCCCGCGGCCGCAGCGCGCTGGCGCGGATCGAAATCTATCCCGGCGCGCCGCACGATTTCGACCGCGCCAATCTGCCGCTCCGTGCGCTCGGCGGCGGCGACGCGGGCCAGCCGGAACGCGGCCACATCGGCACCGACGCGGCGGCGCGCTCGGATTCGCAAAAGCGCGTGGCGGAATGGCTGGCAAGGTGAGCGAGAGCGACGTAGCGCGGTGTCTCTGCTCCCTCGCCCCGCTCTTGCGGGGGAGAGGTAAGGAAGGCGCATCGCTCGCCTAAAACAAACTGCCCTGATCGACCGGCTTGACCACCCGCTTGGGCGCAAGCGTCTTGGTTTCCCGCCGGGCAAGGGTGGGCTGGCTGGTCGGCGCTGACGTCGCCGCCGGCCGGTCCGCATCCGCCGTCGCCGCGACGCGGCCATCGGCGAATTCGATCGACAGAGGTGCGCCCGGGCCGATGGTCGCTGCGGCATGCACGGCGTGGCCGTGTTCGTCGCGCACCAGGGCAAACCCGCGCGCCAGCACGCCACGATAGGACAGCGCCGACAGCAACTGGCCGCTATGGGCGACGCGGGCGTTGAGCCGCGTCATCGCGGTCAGCAGCGCGCGGCGCGCGCGCTCGGCGAGGCGTTGCGTGCGTTCGCGGTCGCGCGCGATCGCGTTGCGCTGCGCTTGCGCGTTGGAGAGTTTCGAGGCTTTCAGCCTGACTTCAAGCCCGGCAAAGCGATCGCGCCGGCTTCGCAGCAGCGCGCGCGCGGAAAGCCTGATGCGCTCGCCGGACACGGTGAGACGGTGCCCCGCCTGCGCGACCTGTCCGCGCAGCACCTTCAGCGTCAGGCCGGCGCTGAGCTGCGAGAAGCGGCGGTGATGCGCGTTGGTGTTGGCTTTCAAGCCGCGGGGCAGGGCGCTACCCGTGCTGTCGAGCCGCTGCCGCGGGATCGCCAATAGTTCGCTGGCGGCGGGCAGCGCACGCGCCGCGGCGCGCAATTCGTTGCGGCGGCTTTCCTGGCCGCGCAGCCAGCACACCATGGTGCGGCGCGCCAGGCCGGCGACCTCGACCAGCAATTCGCTGCGCACCGGCACGGCCATTTCGGCGGCCGCCGTCGGCGTCGGCGCGCGCTTGTCGGCGGCAAAATCGATCAGCGTGATGTCGGTCTCGTGCCCGACCGCGGAGATCAGCGGGATCATGCTCTCGGCCGCGGCGCGAACCACGATCTCCTCGTTGAACGACCACAAATCCTCCAACGAGCCGCCGCCGCGCGCGACGATCAGCAGATCCGGCCGCGGAATCTTGCCACCCTCGGGCAGCGCGTTGAAACCGCGGATCGCGGCGGCAACCTGCTCGGCGGAGCCTTCGCCCTGCACCTTCACCGGCCACACCAGCACGCGGCGCGGAAACCGGTCTTCCAGGCGGTGCAGGATGTCGCGGATCACGGCGCCGGTCGGTGAGGTCACGATGCCGATCACTTCCGGCAGCCACGGCAGCAATTGCTTGCGCGCTTCGTCGAACAGGCCCTCGGCGCCGAGTTTCTTCTTGCGCTCTTCCACCAGCGCCATCAGCGCGCCGATGCCGGCGGGCTCGATGGCTTCGATGACGATCTGGTATTTCGACGAGCCCGGATAGGTGGTGAGCTTGCCGGTCGCGATCACCTCGAGCCCTTCCTGCGGCTTGAACCGCATTCGGGAATGCACGCCCTTCCAGATCACAGCCTCGATCTTGGCGCTCTCGTCCTTCAGCGCGAAATAGCAGTGGCCGGAGGAATGCGGCCCGCGGAAGCCCGAAATTTCGCCGCGCACCCGGACATGGCCATAGGCGTCCTCCACCGTCCGCTTCAGGGCGGAGGAGAGTTCCGAGACGGTGAATTCGGGCGCGTTGAGCAGTGGTTCGGTGGCAGGCATCTCGTCAATCGAATCAGGCTTTTGGGGCTTCTACGCAAGGTAGGGACTTTTGCTTATCCCCGCCAATCTCCGCCCGATTGTGTGGTGTTTCAGGTAATATAGTAGTGATGACTTTGTCCGTCGGGGGAAAACCGGATTGCGGGCGGAAAAGTCATCTTGGCTCCGGACAAGTGCCATCCTGCTGGAGGCTGCTCTTGCCGTCCGTGAAGGTTTTGTGCGACCTGCTCGACTTGTCGTTCCCCACATCTGGCTCCAGTCATGAACATCCTCCTGCTCGGTTCCGGCGGCCGCGAACATGCCCTGGCATGGAAGATCGCCGCATCTCCGCTGCTGACGAAGCTCTGGTGCGCGCCGGGCAATGCCGGCATCGCCAAGGATGCCGAATGCGTCGCGCTCGACATCACCGACCATCCGGCCGTGATCGATTTCTGCAAGGCGCACAAGGTGGATTTCGTCGTGGTCGGCCCCGACGCGCCGATCGCCGCCGGGATCGTCGACGATCTCAACGCCGCCGGCTTCAAGGCGTTCGGGCCCACCCAGGCCGCGGGCCGGCTCGAGAGTTCGAAAACCTTCACCAAGAATCTCTGCCGCGCCAACAACATTCCGACGGCGGCCTATGAGCATTTCACCGAGGCCGCGAAGGCAAAAGCCTATATCCGCAAGCAGGGCGCGCCGATCGTGATCAAGGCCGATGGTCTGGCCGCCGGCAAGGGCGTCGTCGTGGCGATGAGCGAGGCCGAAGCGCTTGACGCCGTCGACATGATGTTCGGCGGCGGGTTCGGCGACGCGGGCGCCGAGGTCGTGGTCGAGGAATTCATGGTGGGCGAGGAGGCCTCGTTCTTTGCGCTGTGCGACGGCGAACACGCGCTGCCGCTGGCGACCGCGCAGGACCACAAGCGCGCCTTCGACGGCGACCAGGGCCCGAACACCGGCGGCATGGGCGCCTATTCGCCGGCGCCGGTCATGACGGACGCGATGTGCGCCCGCGTCATGGAGGAGATGATCCATCCGACGCTGCGTGCGATGAAGGCGATGGGATCGCCCTACAAGGGCGTGCTGTTTGCCGGCGTGATGGTGACCAAGGACGGCCCGAAACTCGTCGAATACAACGCCCGGTTCGGCGATCCGGAAACCCAGGTGCTGATGTTGCGGATGATGTCCGATATCTTGCCGGCGCTGATCGCCAGCGCCGACGGGCAATTGAAGAATTTCAGCCTGCGCTGGTTCGACGATGCGGCGCTGACCGTGATCATGGCAACGAAAGGTTATCCCGGCAGCTATGGCAAGGGCTCGGTGATCTCAGGTCTCGACGACGCCGCAAAAGTCGAGGGCGTCGAAATCTTCCACGCCGGGACGATCGAGAAAGACGGAAAAATTCTCGCCAGCGGCGGCCGCGTGCTGAACGTCTGCGCCATGGGCAAGACGGTGACCGAGGCGCAGCAGCGCGCCTATGCGGCCGTCGATCGCATTAACTGGGCGGAAGGCTTCTGCCGCCGCGACATCGGCTGGCAGGCGGTGGCGCGGGAGCGCTGACGCCGCCTGCAATCCGCGCAACGCATCTCCGCGCTTTGGCCCTCTGGACACGCAGATGTTGCGATGTCCAAAATCGCCTCAAAACGGAGGAGCGTCCCGATGGCGATTATCGATTCCCAGGTCCATGCCTATGAGGCCAACACGCCGAAGCGGCCCTGGGCCACGGTGCCGAACTGGCCCGACCACGTCACCGGCGACGAGATGGTGGCGGCGATGGACAAGGTCGGCGTCGACGGCGCGATCTTCATCTCCGCCTTCTCGATGTACCGCTACGACGCCAGCTATGCCGTGGAAGTGGCGCGCGCCCATCCCACCCGGCTCGCCATCGTCAAGCCGGTCGACCCCGATGATCCCAACGTCGCCGACGTCGTCGCCGACTGGAAGAAGACGCCGGGCGCGGTCGGCATCCGGATCATGCTGACCAAGGAGAACAAGCGCGAGCCCGGTCATCCCGGCATCGACCGCATCGCACGCGCGGCCGTTCAACATGATTTTCCGGTCAACCTGCTGTGCTGGGATAATCTCGACGCCGGCACGGCGCTGGTCGATCGTCATCCCGACACGCGCTTCATCCTCGACCATCTCGGCATCCTTCAGCCGCGCACGCCGCCGGCGCCCGCGCAGCCCTGGTCCCCTTGGGCCGAACTGCCCAAGGTGCTGGCGCTCGCCAAACGCAAGAACGTGGTGATCAAGGTCAGCGGCGCCTGCACGCTGTCCAAAGAGCCGTATCCATTCCCTGACATCTGGGACCCGCTGGCGCGCGTGTTTGAGGCCTGGGGTTTCGATCGCTGCCTGTGGGGCACCGACTGGACCCGCGCCTTCGCCGTCGTCAATTACGAGCAGGCCGTCACGCCGTTCCTCAAGACGGACCGCCTCAGTGACACCGAGCGGGCCATGCTGATGGGCGGTGCCTGCGCCAAGGCCTATGGCTGGTCACCGAACAAAGGCTAGCGCATTTCAACAGCGGCCCTAGCCCGGGGATTGCTTCCCATTGACCATCGAAAGAACCGTACCGGCGAGATCGGCGGGAGAATTCACCAGTTGGTCTGCGCCCGCCGTCTCAAGTTCGTCCCTCGTGCCATAACCCCAGAGCACGCCAAGACCGCGCATCCCGGCCGCGTGGGCGCCGGAAATATCATGCCGGCGATCCCCGACCATCAGGCTGCGAGACGGCGCAAGACCGTGCCTGGACAGGATATGGGCGAGCAGCTCGGGCTTGTGATCCAGCTCGCCGCTCGGCACGGAGCCATGGATGCCATCGAAGTAGCTGGCAAACCCCAGATGCTCCAGAATTCGGCTCGCGAAGATCTCCCGCTTCGAGGTCGCGAGATAGACCCGCAATCCGCATCGCTTCATCTCTGCAAGGCAGTTGCCAATTCCCGGATAGGGCACGCTGCCGAGAAACCCGCTTTCACCGTAGTACTGACGATAGGCCGTGACTGCTTCACCGACCCGGTCGTCTCCGTATGACTGCAGCAGGGTTTGCATGATCTCTTCGAGTGGCGGCCCGATGATGCGTTTTATGTCGGGGGTTTCATCCGGTTCATGTCCAAGGGCGCGCAGCGCCGCCAGACAGCTTGCCGAAATGCCGGGATACGAATCGATCAAGGTGCCGTCGAGGTCCAGAAGAACGGAGCACGTCATGATCCAAAGCTAGCGGCCAAAGCAAACCTGTACAAGTTCGCTTGATTTCGTTGCTGCGTCGGCTCATTCGCGGCAAGGCAATGCAGCGGCAAGTCCGGCCATGTCGCGGTGAGGTCTCATCCGGCGCAGCCACCGCCCCCCGTTTCCCGTTACTAGCCTAAGCCGATCCGATGGCTTATTCTGAAGCCCGGGGCAGGCAATGACACCACGTTCTGCAGCAGGCGGCGGATCGAAAAAGCCGCAAAGCCGTACGGCGAAGCCGCGAAAGCGGATCATTGCGCCAAAGGTGGCGCGCACTTCCAGGTCAGCGAAAACGGACGCCGAAAATCCAGCGCAAACCGAAGTCGAACGACTCGCCCTCGAACTTCAGCAAGCCAGAGAGCGCCAGGCCGCGACATCCGAGGTCCTGAGCCTCATCGCCGCTTGCGCCGGTATTCGACCGGATCGTCAGGAACGCAGCGCGGCTCTGCCAGAGCGTGCTGAGCGCCGTCTACCGCCGGGACGGGGACCACGTCCACCTGGTCGCGCACGATCAGTTCTCTCCGGCATCGGTGGCGGCGGTGCGCAAAGCCTACCCGGCTCCGCTCACCAGCAAGAATCTGATCTCGGTCGCGATCCGCGAGCGCCGCGTCGTGCATGAGCCGGATGTGCTGGTCTCCGGCGGCTACAGCGAACTGCAGAAGACATCGGGCTATCGCAGCATCCTGATCGTGCCGATGCTGCGCGACGAGGTCGCGATCGGCGCCATCGCGGTGATGCGCCTGGAGCCGCAATTATTCCCCAAGGCGCAGGTCGAGCTCCTGAAGACCTTTGCCGGCCAGGCGGTCATCGCCATCGAGAACACGCGGCTGTTCACGGAAGTGCAGGAACGCACCAGGCAGCTGTCGCAATCGCTTGACGATTTGCGCGCCGCGCAGGGCAGTCTGGTACAGACCGAGAAACTGGCCGCGCTGGGACGGCTGGTGGCGGGCGTTGCGCACGAGATCAACACCCCCGTCGGCACCAACCTCACCGTGGCCTCGGCATTGATCAACAAGACCAAGCGGTTTGAAGCCGATGTCGCCAAGGGTGACGTGCGCCGCTCGACGCTCTCGGAGTTCATTGCGGCCAGCCGCGAGGCGGCGTCGCAGATCATGTTCAATCTTGGCAATGCGGTCGAACTGATCCAGTCGTTCAAGCAGGTTGCAGCCGATCGCAACGTTTCGGACCGCAGGCGCTTCGATCTCGGCGAGGTGACCGAGCAGGTCGTCGGGGGATTGCGGTTCGGGCTGCGAGGTCAAAACCTGACGGTCGCCGTCGAATGCGAACCCGATCTTGTCATGAATAGCTATCCCGGACCTTACGGCCAGGTGCTCACCAATCTGGTTCTCAACTCCGCGGCGCATGCCTTTCCGGACGGCGGCGGGGGATCGGTCCATATTGCGGCGCAGGCATCGGGCAAGGGCAATGTCGAGGTGCTGTTTTCAGACGACGGCTGCGGCATGAGCCCGGAGGTCAAGCGCCAGGTGTTCGACCCGTTTTTCACCACCCGGCGCGACCAGGGCAACACCGGCCTCGGGTTGCACATCGTGCACAACATCGTGACCAATCGTCTGGGCGGCCGGATCCATCTGGAAACCAGACCCGGCATGGGCACGAAAATCCAGATCATCATGCCGCGCGAAGCGCCGCGGGAGTCGGTGACGGAATAGTGTGCGTCGACGCGGCGAGATCGCGAAGCGGTGTTTGCAATGACCCATCCACGTCGTCCCGGACAAGCGAAGCGCGATCCGGGACCCAAACGCCGCGGCCCATCGGTGAGAGCGCAGGTCTTGGACACCTTCTGCAAACAATGAGGGCCGCGGCGTATGGGTCCCGGCTCAAGGCCGGGACGACGTCGCTGCGCTCGCGACGACGATTGACTGCGACAAAGTAACCCGACGGGCAAAATTACACTTCCCTCGTCGGGCAAATCAGCGGTTTGAATCGTCGCGTCCCGCCCGACAAGAGGGGCGTGCGCACGTCACGAACGCGCGGCGGGATGCGGTGGACGTTTGTTGCGCCTGACGACGGCGTATACAGGCGTACGGCAAAACCGTGTGGTCCTGACGCCCGTTGCAGGTGTCAAGCTGTCGGGTAGGCGAGAGCTGAACCGGCGGTGACGGAGTCAACCAAGAACTCGTCTCCGGGGAGATCACGGCATAAGCCGTAAAGCCATTGCGCAGGGAAGGCCGGGTGTTCTCCGCTGCCCTGTATGCTCGTGTGCAGCTTTCTTTGCACTATTCGCACACGAGACCGCGGGTGCAGCGCGCACCCGGTCTTCCCTGCGCCCTCTCAACGAGAGGGCGGGAAGTTTCTGGCAAAGCTCGGGCTTATCAGGCCGCGAGAATGCGAAGCCGCGTCATCCGGCTCAAATGCGCCATTGCACATAGCGAGCCTGATAGCCGCTGATGCGCAAGTTATATCGGGCGATGCCGAGGTTAGATCAGGCTGGAGTCGCAATCCCCTTCACAATCAAAATGGGTGGTTATGGGGTGCCGTTCACAATTGCGCCCCAGGCCGGGACGACAAGGCTGAAACGACGTCGTTGACGCCTGATTGCCTTGCCAGGACGAACGCTTGGCCTGGCTGGAACCGCCCTACACAAGTTTGCAACGCGGCATCTAGATCGCGCCGTTTGGTTGCGCTATCACTGATCCAACCGGGTTGGAAAACCCGGCATATCCAGGGAGAACAATGTGAGATTCAAGGGAATTGGTGCAGTTTCACTCGCGGTCGCGGCTGTCGGGCTGTTTTACGCCACAGCGCCTGCGATGGCCCAACAAAAAACCATTACCGTCTGGTTCGGCAAGGGCTTCTACAAGTCCGAGGACGACGCGCTGCTCGAGGCGATCAAGAAGTTCGAGGCCAAGACCGGCATCAAGGTCGAACTGTCGCAATACGCCATTCAGGACATGATTCCGAAGACGGTGGCGGCGATGGATTCGGGCACCGTGCCTGACGTCGCCTATTCCGACAGCTACGACGTGCAGGCGCAGGGCAAATGGGCCTATGAAGGCAAGCTCGAGGACCTCGGCGACATCCTGCTGCCGATGAAGTCGGCGTTCGCGCCGAACACGCTGGAGACCGCGCTGCTCTACAACGATGTCGCCAAGAAGAAGGCCTATTACGGCTATCCGCTGAAGCAGCAGAGCATGCACGTCCAGATCTGGAGCGACATGCTGGGGCAGGCCGGCTTCAAGCAAAGCGACATTCCAACCAAGTGGGAAGATTACTGGTCGTTCTGGTGCGACAAGGTGCAGCCCGCCATTCGCAAGGCCACCGGCCAGCGCATCTATGCCGTCGGCCAGCCGATGGGCGTGGAATCGACCGACTCGTTCCAGTCGTTCTACACCTTCATGGACGCCTACAACGTCAAGCTCGTCGATGACGACGGCAAGCTGCTGGTCGACGACCCGAAGGTGCGCGAAAACCTGATCAAGGCGCTGAAGGACTACACAGACACCTACACCAGGGGCTGCGCGCCGCCCTCCTCCACCACCTGGAAGGATCCGGACAACAACGTCGCGTTCCACAACAAGACCATCGTGATGACGCACAACTTCACGATCTCGATCGCCGCGAAATGGCTCGACGACGCCAACAACCCGGCGCTGACGCCGGAACAGCGCGCGCTCGGCAAGAAGAACTACGACGAGACCATCATCACGGCCTCGTTCCCCAACAAGCCGGACGGCACGCCGATCAAGTACCGCTCCGACGTCAAGACCGGGCTGATGTTCACCGCGGCCAAGAACAAGGCCGAAGGCAAGGAGTTCATCAAGTTCCTGCTGCAGGAAGAAAACCTGCGGCCCTATATCGAAGGCGCGCTCGGCCGCTGGTTCCCGGTGACGACGGCCAGTCAGCAGAGCCCGTTCTGGCAGGCTGACCGGCATCGCAAGGCCGTCTACACCCAGTTCACCGGCGGCACCACGCCTTTCGACTTCACCAAGAACTGGAAGTTCACGATCCTGAACAACGAGAACGTCTGGGCCAAGGCGATGAACCGGGTGGTGAGCGAGAAGGTTCCGGTCGATAAAGCCGTCGACGAACTGATCGCCCGCCTCAAGCAGATCGCGGGTTGATCTTGCTTCTCCCTCGCCCCGCTCTTGCGGGGAGAGGGTCGGGGTGAGGGGCTCTCTCCGCGAGTAATGCTCGTTGAGAGTCCTGTACCCCCTCACCCGAAGCCTTCGGCTTCGACCTCTCCCCGCAAGCGGGGAGAGGTGTACCAACCAACACCGGCCGCGCATTGCGGCCGGCATGGCTGACAAGAGTAACTGAATATGGCGATTACGATCTCGGGCGATCAGGCGATGCCAGGCCCGCCGCTGTCTGCCCGGCTGACTACCCCGCAGGTCTGGGGCATCGTGCTGGTCGCGCCCTACCTCTTGGTGTTTCTGGCCTTCGTGGTCTACCCGGTCTGCTACGGGCTGTGGCTGGCGCGTCATCCGGCGAGCTATGTCGCGCTCTGGCATGATCCGATCTTCGCGCGCGCCGCGGTCAATACGCTGATCTTCCTCCTGGTCGGCATCAACCTCAAAATGATGATCGCGCTGTTCCTGTCCGGCTTCTTCGCCCAGCAGCGCCCGTGGATCAAATGGCTCTCGGTGCTGTTCATCCTGCCCTGGGCGGTGCCGTCGATCCCGACCATTCTCTCCGTGCGTTTCATGTTCAACCCCGAATGGGGCATGGTCAACACGCTGATCTTCAAACTCACCGGCGATGACGGCCCGAACTGGCTCAATGACCCGACCGTAGCGCTCGGCATGGCGATCGGCGTGCACATCTGGAAATCGCTGCCGTTCTGGACGCTGATCCTGATGACCGGGCGGCTTGCGATCTCGCACGATCTTTACGAAGCGGCCGAAGTCGACGGCGCGAGCTGGACGCAGAAGTTCCGCTTCATCACCTGGCCGTCGATGCAGGCGCTGTATCTGACCTGCACCCTGCTCTCGATGATCTGGACGCTGGGTGACTTCAACAGCGTCTATCTGTTGACCGGCGGCGGCCCCGCCGATCTCACCCATGTGCTCGCGACCCTCGGGATTCGCTATCTGCGGCTCGATCAGCTCAGCCTGGCGATGGCGTCCATCGTCTGCGCGCTGCCGTTCGTGCTGCCGCTGATCTATTTCATGATGAAACGGTTGTCGCGATGAAACTGCCCACGCTACGCGAAGTCGGCGTCGAAGCCCGCCTTCTCTTGATCGGGATTCCCGTGTTCCTCTGGACCATGATCCCGATCTACCACATGTTCCTGTTCGCGATTTCGCCGAAGGAAGATGCGTTCTCCGGAAAGCTCTGGCCGGCGCATCCGACGCTGAACAATTTCCGCATCGTGTTCCATCAGGAGCATTACTTCCTGCGGGATTTCTGGATCCAGTTCTGGAATTCGATCGTGATTGCGCTCGCGGCCGGCGCGCTGACGCTGCTGATCGCGACCGCGGCGGCGTTTGCGATCTCGCGGCTCAAGGTGCCCGGCGGACGGTGGGTGATGAATCTCGCGCTGTTCACCTATTTCATTCCGGCGGCGTTCCTCGCCGTGCCGATGTACCGGACCATGGGTAATTACGGCCTGCTCAACAATCACTGGTCGCTGATTCTGGCGATGGTGACGATCGCCTCGCCCTACGCGATCTGGGTGCTGAAGCAGGCCTCCGACAAGCTGCCGGTCGAACTCGACGAAGCCGCCACCATGGACGGCGCGACCATTCCGCAGCTTTTCAGGCTGGTCTATGTGCCGCTGATGATGCCCTCGCTGGTGGCGATCGGCACCTACGCTATCCTGCTC
This sequence comes from Bradyrhizobium sp. AUGA SZCCT0160, assembly GCF_018130105.1. Classification (NCBI taxonomy): domain Bacteria; kingdom Pseudomonadati; phylum Pseudomonadota; class Alphaproteobacteria; order Hyphomicrobiales; family Nitrobacteraceae; genus Bradyrhizobium; species Bradyrhizobium sp. AUGA SZCCT0160. Next base: position 288,875 of record NZ_JAFCMD010000002.1, on the reverse strand, counting down.
GCCTGGAACGAATATCTCTACGCGTTCCTGCTGCTCTCCAAGGACACCGAAATCACGCTGCCCGTGGCGCTCGGCAACTTCCTTGCCGCGGATGATTCGCCCTGGGAATTGCTGATGACCACCGGCTTCATCTACGCCCTGCCGCCGGCCGCGATCTATTACGCGTTCAAGCGGTATATGGTGGGCGGGCTGACGGCGGGCGCGGTGAAGTCATAATGGCGCCGCGCTCTCGCCTTGCGAGCTCGACAGCTTCGAGGCGAAGGACGCAATCACGATCACGACCGCAATCAGCGCGATCACCATCGTGCAGATCGCGTTGATCTGCGGCTTCACCCCGAGCCGCACCTCGGAATAGATCCGGATCGGCAAGGTCGCCGAGCCCGGGCCCGTCGTAAAACTCGCGATCACGACGTCGTCGAGCGACAGCGTGAAGGCCAGCATCCAGCCGGCAACGATCGCCGGGACGATCAGCGGCAGCGTCACGGACAGAAACGCCCGCACCGGATCGCAGCCGAGATCCATCGCGGCTTCCTCGAGGCTGCGGTCGATGGAGGCGAGGCGCGACTGCACCACGACGGTGACGAAGCACATCGTCAGCGTCGTATGCGCAAGCGTCACGGTCCAGAAGCCGCGCTCGGCGTTCAGCGCCACGAACAGCAAAAGCAGCGACAGGCCCGAAATCACCTCCGGCATCACCAGCGGCGCATAGAGCATGCCCGAGAACAGCGAGCGGCCCTTGAAGCGCTCGCCGCGCGCCAGACCAATCGCCGCCAGCGTGCCGAGCAGGGTTGCGACCGTCGCCGACACCGCGGCGACGCGCAGGCTCATCCAGGCTGCGTCCAGCATGGCGCGGTCGTTGAAGAACTCGGTGTACCAGCGCAGCGACCAGCCGCCCCACACCGTCACCAGCCGCGAGGCGTTGAACGAGTAGATGACGAGAATGACGATCGGCAGATAGAGAAACGCCAGCCCCAGCGCCAGCGAGGTGATGTTGAACGGCGAAATCCGGTTCACCCGGCGCGTCATCAGCCCCCTCCCCGCAGCGTGCGGCGCTGCAGCCGGTCATAGAGCAGCAGCGGCGGTATCAGCAAAAGCAGCAGCGCGACCGCGGCTGCGGAAGCAACCGGCCAGTCCTTGTTGGTGAAGAATTCGAGCCATAGCGTCTGCCCGATCATCATCGAACCGGAACCCGCCAAGAGATCAGGGATCACGAACTCGCCGACGATCGGAATGAAGCACAGCAGCGCGCCGGCACCGACGCCGGGCAGCGACAGCGGAAACGTCACCAGCCAGAACGCGCGTCCCGGCGAGGCGCCGAGATCGGAGGCCGCTTCGATCAGCGCGCCGTCCATTTTCGCGAGCGTGGCGTACAGCGGCAGGATCATGAACGGCAGATAGGAATAGACGATGCCGATATACATCGCGGTGTCGGTCGACAGCCACACCACGGGTGTCGAGACGACGTGCAGCGCCAGCAGCATTTTGTTGAGCAGACCGTCATGCTGCAGGATGTTGATCCAGGCATAGATCCGGATCAGGAACGAGGTCCAGAACGGCACGATGACCAGCACCATCGCGACCGGTTGCCAGCGCTGCGGCAGCCGCGCCATGCCATAGGCGATCGGGTAGCCGATCAGCAGCAGGATCGCCGTCGAGGTCACCGCGACGAAGATGCTGCGCAAGTACGAGGAGATGTAGAGACTGTCCGAGACCAGCAGTTTGAAATTACCCAGCGACAGTTCCGCCAACGCCGCCTTGATCGCGGCCCAGCCCGCGGTGAGGTCGAACAGCGGCACGTAGGGCGGCTGCGCGATCGCGGTCTGCGACAGGCTTATTTTGAGCACGAAACCGAACGGCACCAGGAAGAACAGCACCATCCACAGATAGGGCGCGATCGCAGCCAGCCGCGCCGGACGGGCGAAGATGCTGCGCGCGCTCATTGTTCCAGCACCATGCAGTCGTCAGGCGTGAACCAGGCCACCACGCGCTGGCCCGCGAGATAGGCATCGATGTCGAGCCGCGCGGTATTGGCCACCGATGCGCGCACCACGGCGCCGGATTCCAGCTTGACCTTGTACGCGGTGAGCCCGCCGAGATAGCTGACATCTGTCACCACGCCCTCGAGCCGGTTGATCGCATGCGTATTGGCCGCATCCGACACCGGGGCGCGGCGCGACAGCTTGACCTTCTCGGGGCGGATCGCGACACAGACCGTGGCCTTGGTAACCCGCTGGCGCGGCTCGGTCACCGCAAGCGTGACGCCCTCCCTGGTCGTGACCAGCAGCCGGTTATTTTCGCGCCAGCCAACCTCGCCATCGAACAGGTTGACGTCGCCGATGAATTCCGCGACCCAGCGCGAATGCGGTGCCTCGTAGAGCTCGCGCGGGGTGGCGACCTGTTCGAGGCGGCCGGCATCCATCACGCCGATCCGGCTCGCCATCGTCATCGCCTCTTCCTGGTCGTGGGTGACGATGATGAAGGTCATGCCGAGCCGGCGCTGCAGGTCCATCAATTCGAGCTGCGTGCTCTCGCGCAGCTTTTTGTCCAGCGCAGCCAGCGGCTCGTCGAGCAACAGCACCTGCGGGCGGCGGGCCAGCGAGCGCGCCAGCGCCACGCGCTGCTTCTGGCCGCCGGAGAGCTGATCGGGCTTGCGCTTCTCCATGCCTTCGAGCTTGACCAGCGCAACCATCTCGGCGACGCGGGTGGCGATCTCGTCGCGCGCCATGCCGGCGCGCTTGAGGCCGAACGCGATGTTGTCCCGCACCGACAGATGCGGAAACAGCGCGTAGTTCTGGAACATCATGTTGACCGGGCGCAGATGCGGCGGCACCTGCGCGATGTCCTTGGCCCCAAGCAGGATGCGGCCCTCGTCCGGCGTCTCGAAACCGGCGAGCATGCGCAGCAGCGTGGTCTTGCCGCAGCCGCTCGGACCCAGCAGCGCAAAAAACTCCCCGGCGCGGATATCGAGCGACAGCCGGTCCACCGCGCGGAAACTGCCGAACGTCTTGCCGACCCCCTCGATGCGCAGCAGCGGCATGTCGGCAGCCGGTTCGAACTGCGGCGCCGGTACGGGCGCTCGAGGTAGCAGCTCCGGCTTTGCGGGGTCCGCGATCCCATCGGCCTTCGGCGTAATTTCCGGCGATTCCTCGGTCATGTCCCCTGCAGCCCTCGCTGCCGCACGCTAGCGGCGGATCGGCATCGGCTCAACCGCTTCGCGGCGCACAGTCACAATATTATCGCTGTCAGCGGTCATGTCTCTGCTAGGCTTGGCACTCACCGCGCACATCACGGAACAAGAAAATGAACCGGGACCGATATGATCTGCCACTGACGACGACCTCCGACCGCGCCGCCGCGCATTATCGCGACGGCATGGACTGCATGTTGTCAGCCTGGCACGGCGCCGAGGACGCCTTTGACCGCGCGATCCGGGAAGATAGTGATTTCGCGCTGGCACATATCGCGCGGGCCCGCCTGCATCAGCTCAATATGCAGGGCAATGAAGCGCGCAGCATGGCCGCGCGAGCACGGCAACTGGCCGCCGGCGCCGACGCCCGTGAGCGCCAGCATATCGAGGTGATGGCTGCCGTGATCGAAGGCAAGCCGAAAGTGGCCGTCGGCGGCGCCGAAGCGCATCTCGAGGAATATCCCCGCGATGCGCTGGTGCTGTCGATGCTGCTCGGCGCCTTCGGGCTCTACGCGTTTTCGGGCCGTGCCGACCACGACGCCGCCAAGCTTGCGGTATGCGAGCGTGTCGCCAGGCATTACGGCGAGGATTGGTGGCTGTTGAGTTATCTCGGCTGGTCGCATACCGAAGCCGGCAACCTCGCCACCGGCCGCACTTTAAGCGAACGCGCGATGGGGTTGCGGGCTGAAAACGCCAATGCCGCACACGGCCTGTCGCACGCGATGTTCGAGCAAGGCGACCTGGCGGCGGGCCGCCAGTTCCTTTCCGCGTGGCTGCCCGCGCACGACCGCAAGAGCTTCCTGCACGGGCATCTGTGGTGGCACATCTCGCTGACCGCGCTCGACGAAGGCGATCTCGAAGGCGCGCTTGCGATCTACGAACAGCAAATCAAGCCGGCCGACCGCCCCTACCCGCCGCTGAATATTTTCACCGACGGCGCTTCGCTGCTGTGGCGGCTGTCGCTCGCCGGCAAATCCGGGCTGGAGCCGCATTGGCGCGACGTCGCCGCCTATGGCGAAAAATATTTCCCGCAAGCCGGGGCGCATTTCGCCGACGTCCACCACGCGCTATCAGGGGCGGCCATCGGCGGCGAGGCGCTGGACACGCGACTGGCGCAACTGGAGGCCCGTGCCGCCGACGGTAAACTGGCGCCGGGGCGCGCGGCGATCGACCTCTGCCGCGGCATGCGCGCCTTCGTCGACGGAGATAATGACGGTGCGATCCGCCTGCTTGAACCCGCGATGGCCGATTTGGTGCGGATCGGCGGCAGCCACGCCCAGCGCGAATTGTGGGAGGACACGCTGATCGTGGCGTATTTGCGCGGAGGACACCGCGAGAAGGCCGCCGGGCTGATCTCCAGCCGGCTCGAGCGCAGGCCATCCGCACGTGACGCGGCCTGGTCGCGCGAAGTTCAGGCGCGGCGTTGAACGGCGAACACGTCGATCGCCGCCGCGCCGTGGCAATGACAATCGTCGGATTTATTGAGCGCCGCATGCCAGCTCCGAGGACACCGTCGCCATGTACGCCGCCAGCGCCTCGCGATCCGCCGGCGGCATGGTCAGGCCAAGCTTCGAGCGTCGCCACAAAATGTCGTCCGGGAAACGCGCCCATTCGTGCTTCATGAGATAGCGCACTTCCGCGCCCGTCAGCTCAGGCCCAAACGCCGGGCCGAGATCGCCGCGATCCCTGGCCTCGCCAAGGATCGCCTTGACGTTCGACCCATAGGCGCCGACCAGGCGGCGGGCGTGGTCTTCGCTGAGAAACCGCCAGCGCGCGCGCACCTCATCGACCTCGTTCTCGAAGCGGTTCCAGGTAAAATCGCCGCCGGGCAGCGGCGCCGTCGCAGTCCAGCGCGGCGACATCGGATAAAACGGCGTCAGCCTGGAGACGGCCCTTTCGGCACGCAGCCGCGAGGTGGTGACGTCGCCGCCGAAGATCGTGATCAGCGGCGCCTTGCGGCGAGCGTGGTCAAAGCTCATCGCGCCATCCCACGCTGCCCGGTTGTTCGCGGGGTTCATCACCAGGTTGGCGCCGGAAACCGTCCGCACCACGTCGAACGGCTCGATCCGTTCGCGAAAATACCGGTTGGCGGCATCGCAAAGATAAGCCACGTCACTGGCCGCCATCGCGACAATGGCGGGATCACCCTTGAAGGCATCGCCAACGGTGCCGATCAGGGTGAAATCGCGCTCATAGGGGCTGGCGAAAATCAGCCGGCGGTCGCTGTTCTGGAATACGTAGACGTTGTCGGTGTCGAACAGGCGGCGGACGACGATCTGGCTCATCTGGATCGTGGCAAGCCTGGGTGGCGGCTGGCGCAGCACCGTCTCGGCGACGGTCGCGGTCCAGGCTCCGGTGGCGTTGACCAGCGCCCGCGCGGTCACGACCTGACGATGGCCGCGATCGATCGTCACCAGCCGCCAGGTCTCGCCCCGCTCGGCGCGGGTGCAGCGGGCGCCGGTGCGGATCGCAGCCCCCCGCGCCGCGGCATCGACGGCGGTCAACACCACCAGGCGGGAATCGTCGACGACGCAGTCGGAATATTCGAAGGCCGTTCCGAACGGCCGCTTCAGCGGATTGCCGACCGGATGGTGGGTGACGTCGACGGTGGCGGAGCGCGGCAACGGCGCGCGCGAGGCCAGCCGGTCATACAGCAACAGCCATGACCGCAGCTGCCAGGCCGGGCGTTCGTCAGTGTGGGCCGGGATGGCAAAGCGCATCGGGCGCACCAGATGTGGCGCGATCCGGAGCCAAATGTCGCGCTCGGCCAATGCCGCACGGACGCGAAGGAAGCGGCGCCGCTCCAGCCCCGCCAGATCGCCATGAACGAGCCGGGGCGAGGCCGAGGAGGCGCCCGCAGCGAGATCGCCCTGCTCCAGCAGGATCACGCGCAGGCCGCGCCCGGCGGCGTCGCGCGCGATGCCAACGCCGTTCAATCCGCCGCCGATGATCGCAAGATCGTAATCCGCCATGCAACGCTTACAGTCGAGAACCGAGTTGCACGACAACATAGCGTTTTCGCGCGAAGTGGATACCGGTTCGCATCGCAATCAAGTAGATCGCGTAGACTTATCTGCGGCAAAAACGCGTCAAACAAACGGGTAGAGCCTGCGCAGGCTCTAGCCGGTCTTGCGCGTGGACTCGATGCTGTTGATGACGTTGCGCCCGACCAGCGCGGCGTATTGCCCGATCGGCAGGGGTTTGCCGATGAAATAGCCCTGCACCGCGTCGCAGCCCTCTTCCGACAGGAAACCGAGCTGTTCCTGGGTTTCGACACCCTCGGCGACGATCGACATTTCGAGGCCGTGGCCGAGGTCGATGACGGCGCGCACGATCGCGGCCGATTGCGGATTGCGCCCGAGATGCATGACGAAGGCGCGGTCGATCTTGATCTTGTCGAACGGGAACGCCTGCAGGTAGCTCAGCGAGGAGTAGCCGCTGCCGAAATCGTCCATCGAGATGCGCACGCCGAGCGCCTTGAGCCGCCGCAGCAGCGCCAGGCCGCGATCGAAATCCTCGATCAGCACGCCTTCGGTGATTTCGAGCTCGAGCCGATCCGGCGCCAACCCGGTTTCGAGCAGGATCGAATGCACCAGACTGACCACATCGCCGTGCATGAACTGCGCCGGCGACAAATTGACCGCGATCTGCATCGGCACCGGCCAGGAGGCCGCCTCCCGGCAGGCTTCGCGCAGGATCCATTCGCCCATTTCGACGATCAGGCCGCTTTCTTCCGCCAGCGGAATGAAATCGCCTGGTGACACGAAGCCGCGTACCGGATGCATCCAGCGCGCCAGTGCCTCGAAGCCGATCACGTCGCTGGTGGCAACCGTCGGACCCGAAGTGGCCTGCGGCTGGTAGTACAGCGACAATTCGCCGTTCTTGATCGCGACCGAGAGGTCCTGATGCAGCACGCGGCGGTCGCGGATCTGCTGGTCCATCTCGGGCTCGAAGACGCTGATCGAGCCGCGCGATTTTGCTTTCGCCCGGAACAGCGCCGCGCCGGAATTGGCGAGCAGGGCTGCGGCGTCCGACCCGTTGTGCGGAAATACCGAGATGCCCGTGGTGGCACCGGCCCGAACCGGCTTGCCGTCGATCTGGAATTCCTTCGCCAGCGCGATCGCGACCTGCTCGGCCAGCGCGATGCCCGCGGAGGGCTGTTTGCCGTCGATGATCAACCCGAATTCGTCGCCGCCGAGCCGGGCCACCACGCCGCCGCGGGCGCAGTCCTGCAGGCGCTGGGCGACCTCGGTCAGCACCTTGTCGCCCATCGCGTGACCGAACACGTCGTTCACTTCCTTCAGCCCGTCGAGGTCGATGCAGAGCACCGCGAATTCCTCTTCGGTGCCCTCGCAGGCCTCGATCATCTGGGCCAGCGCCTGCAGGAAGGCGGCGCGGTTCGGCAGATCGGTCAGGCCGTCATGATAGGCCATGTGCGCCATCCGCGACTCGGTCTGGCGGCGGTCGGTGACGTCCTCATGGGTCTTGATCAGATATTGCGGCTCGCCGGCATCATCGAGCACCGTCATCCGGCGGGTCAGGAACAGCCGCAGCCCGTCCTTGGTCGAAATCGGGTGTTCCTCGGTCAGAAGACCGCGCTTCTTGATCGCCGCCTCGTCGCGCGCGATGATCAGCTTGGCTTCGCGCGGATTGAAGATATCGGCAGCCGTCAGTCCGGTGGCGTCCTCGCGACGGCGGTTGAGGATGGTTTCGGCGCTGCGGTTGGCGAGCAGGTATTTTCCGTCCGAGACGCGCTCGACGATCAGCGAGACCGGAATGTTGTCGACCACGAGTTCGAGGAACTTCTTGGTACTCTCCAGCTCGCGCGACAACGAGCGGCGGTCGGTGACGTCGTCGAACAGTGCGATCAGGAATTCGGGCTGGTTGTTCTCATCGCGCGCGATCACGCGGTTGGATGCGAGGACGCGCTTCTCGGAGCCGCGCTCGACTTCGAACTCAGTGCGGTGGTAGCCTTCCGGTGCCTTCAGCGCCGACTGGTCCGCGGTGTCGATCGTGCGTGCGGTTTCGGGTTGGAATATCTCGTCGGCGCGCTTGCCGACGATATGGTCGCGCGAGAAGCGCGAGAAACGCTCGAACGCGCGGTTGGCGAAAATATAGCGGCCGTCCTCGATGTTCTTGGCGGCGACGCAGACCGGAACGTTGTCGAGCACCGATTCCAGGAACTGCGTGGTCGACGCCAGCTTGCGCGAAAGTTTGCGCTGCTCCGTGCAATCCTCGTGGGTCGCGACCGACCCACCATTCGGCAGGCGGAAATACTTGACCAGCACCGATTTGCCGTTTGGCAGTTCGGTGATCAGGCCCTCCGCGGTGGAGGCCTGGGCATAGAATTCGTCGGCGCTGACGCCCAGTGCGCCGCGCTTGCGCCGCACTTCCAGCAGTTCCGGCCCGGTCATGTTGCGGGGAATGTCCGAGCGGACCAGGCCATAGATTTCGAGATAGCGGTCGTTGCTGAAGATGATGCGCTGACGGGCGTCGGTCATCACCACGCCCTGGCTGAGATTGTTCAGGGCTGAGCTGACGAACGCACTGCGCCGGAGTTGCGAGCGCTTGACCCGGCGCAGCGCCGACAGCACCCACAGCGCGGCCGCTACCAGAAACGATACGGCCACGATGCCGCCGATCAGCATCTCCCAGATCATGCTGGCGTCGAGCTCACCAAAATAGCCCGACGGCGCCAAGCTGCCGGAAACGGGCGGCGCGGCCCATGCCAATCCGCACGACGCAGCGGTGGCGAGCAGACACACGAGGGCCAGCGCCGGAACTGAATCCCTCCCGCCTGCCTGCCAATTCTTGCCAGCCATCATTCACCCGCGGATTTCCCGGTGGAGTGTCTGGCTTGACGGGTTTGGATCGGGTAAACGCCTACCCTTGCAACCGGAAAATGCGACTCAAATTGCGGCAATTGCCCTGACATGATTAATGCTTCACTAACAGGATCGGACCTCAGGGCATATGTCGAGACAATCCAACGGGTTGTTGGGGCTTACTTCTGAACGAAACGATAATAAAACAAGCGCGCGACGGGCGTGATCCCGCGCCAAATTTCCGGGCCTGAAGCGTACATGGACAAGGTTGATTGCGTCGTCATCGGAGCGGGAGTGATCGGGCTCGCGATCGCGCGGCGGCTCGCCCAGCAGGGCCGCGAAGTCATCGTGCTGGAGGCGGCCGAGGGCATCGGCACCATCACCTCATCGCGCAACAGCGAAGTGATCCACGCCGGTATCTATTACCGCGCCGGCAGCCTGATGGCGCAGATGTGCGTCAGTGGCAAACGGGCGCTCTACGAATATTGCCGCGACCACGGCATCCCGCATCGCAATTGCGGCAAGCTGATCGTCGCGACGACGCCTGCGGAAACCGAAAAACTGCAATCGATCCGCGCCCATGCCGAAGCCAATGGCGTCGACGACATGCAGCTTCTGACCGGCGAAGCGGCGCGTGCATTGGAGCCGGCACTCAATTGCGATGCGGCCCTGCTCTCGCCGTCGACCGGCATCATCGACAGCCACGCCTACATGCTGGCGCTGCGCGGCGATGCCGAGGAAGCTGGTGCCGCCTACGCGTTTTACACGCCGCTGCTGCGCGCCCGGGCAAACGCGGGCAGGATCGAAATCGAGACGGGCGGCGATGCGCCGATGGTTCTGGAATGCAACCTGCTGGTCAACGCGGCGGGATTGGGCGCGCCTTCGGTCGCGCGCAGCATCGAGGGCATGCCGATCGAGTTGATACCGCCGGCGTATCTCGCCAAGGGCAATTATTTCAGCTGCAGCGCGCGGGCGCCGTTTTCACGGCTGATCTATCCGGTGCCGGAGCCCGGCGGGCTTGGCGTGCACCTCACCCTCGACATGGCCGGACAGGCGCGCTTCGGTCCGGACGTGGAGTGGGTCGAAAGCATCGACTACGCCGTCGACCCGGCCCGTGCCGACAGGTTCTATCCCGCGATCCGGCGCTATTGGCCGACGCTGCCGGACGGGGCGCTGATGCCGAGCTATTCCGGAATCCGGCCCAAGATCGTGCCACCTGCGGTTGCCACGCAGGACTTCCTGATCCAGGGACCGCGCGCGCACGGCGTCACTGGACTGATCAACCTGTTCGGCATCGAATCGCCGGGACTGACGTCGTCCCTGGCGATCGCTGATCATGTTGGTGAACTGGCAGAGCAGTAAGCGATAAATACAAGATAATTTCGCAATACAACCTACACGGATGAGCGCAAAAGCGCCCATCCGACGGTGAATTACGTTTCGCTATTCTGCTGGAGACCGGTTTAGTGGACCGTATCGCTGGCGGTTTGCTTCAACCGCTCGATCTCGTCCTTGACCATCAACTTGCGGCGCTTCAACTCGACAATGTGGAGGTCGTCTGTGGAAAGGTGCACGAGCGCTTCGTGCAATTCGTTTTCGAGGATCTTGTGTTTACGTTCAAGTTCAACAAGATGCGCCTGTAGAGCCATACGAAATCTCCTCGGTGGGTGAAACCTCAGATTCGATCCGGACGAATGAGTGTACACCAGCCGCCGAATCTGTCGATGGCTATCCAGAATCGGGGCTCTCATTTTTTCGGATTTATCTGTAACCAATCGTGACTATGGAACCGGGTCGGCTTGCGGACCGGGCCCGCAGGGACGATATTTCGCTGGCGGCTTCGCAAGCCGTCTACAACCTCATCGTGCTTTTGCAGTTAGCGTACGCCATGACCGACGAAGATGAGCGCGAGCTCGTAAACGAGCTTGCCCGGCTGCAGCAGGAGCATCGCGATCTCGATGCGGCGATCGACGCGCTGCATCAGTCGCCGGCGCCGGATCTGCTGCGGCTGCAGCGGCTGAAGAAGCGCAAACTGCAATTGCGCGACCGCATCGCCTTCATCGAAGATCAGATCACGCCTGATATCATTGCCTGATCGCAGGCTGATCGCGCTGGCGCCGGATGCCGCGCAGGACAAGCCGCACCACGATGAACAGCCGCAACCTGGCTGCCGCCGATCGGCTCGCCCGGCAGGTGCGATTTTTTTTCGGAACGGTGCGGCTATAGCCGGAAGACCGCCCGCCTGCGCGCAAATCCCTTTTCCCCGACATCCACAAGCGCCGCGGTTGCGACGAACTTTCAGGGCCGCGATCGCGTCGCCGGCAGCCTTTGAGCGCGGGAAAATGAACTTTCGCGCACGCTCTTTGCTTGACTCCAATAGAACAAAAGAGGAACATATCTCCCTGCCGCCAGCAAAGGGAGTTCTGTCATGTCCGCACCACCGTCCCTGTCCGACAACAGCCGCTACGAGCAAGCCTGCGATCAGGCGATCGCGATGTGCGACGGCAATCTGCGCTCGACCATCAAGGCGCTGATCATGGCCAACGAATATCTGGAAGCCGAGCTGGAGGAATTGCAGGCGGCGATATCCGCCGGCTGCGTGCCGACCCAACCCTTGCGCACCAGCAGCACCGCTGCCTGAGCAGCAAAACCGGAGCGACGATGATGGCCGATGTCACCTATTACGTTGCATTGCCATTCCTGCAGGACGATGACGGCTCGCCGGTCGCTGGCGCTGCCGAGGAGTGCCAGAGTCCGACCACCGCGCTGCGCCGGGCCGAGATCCTGTCGCGAGCCCCCGGCAGCATCGGCGCAGTCGCGTTCAGCCGCAGTGGCGATCCGATGATCGGCGAATTCGGCGACGCGCAATTGCTGCGGAAGTTCGGCAACGTGCCGGAAGATTTGAGCGGGCTGTAGTCGTCACTGCGAACGTTCGCAGCAAGCATTCGCAGGGTGGGCAAAGGCACACTTGTGCGTGCCCACCAAATCAATTCACGAAGCAAGATGCGGAGCCTGTCATCGGGCGCGCATTCGCGCGACCCGTTGGCTTTTGCTCACCTGACGAATGCAGTTCACGCCTCATGCCGCCGCTGCGCCTTGCGGATGTACATCGCGCTGTCGGCCTCTTCCAGCGCGCGGCCCGATTCCGCGTGAGGACCGAGGATCGCGACGCCGGCGGAGGCGCCCGCAGTGACGGTGCGGCCACCAAACACAAAGGTGAGGCGATCAATCGTCCCCTCCAGCAACGCCGCCTTGGCCCTGGCATCGGTTTCGCTGAGATTCCACAACAGCAGCGCGAACTCGTCGCCGCCGAGCCGGCCGATCACGTCAGATGCGCGCACATGGGCCAGCAGCGTCTTCACAATGGCCTTGAGCACCTCGTCGCCGGCGGCATGACCGAAAGCGTCGTTGATCGGCTTCAGGCGATCGACGTCGAGCACGATCAGGGCGCCGCTCGCGTGGTAGCGCTTGATGAAGGCGATCGCGCGGTGCAATTCGCGCTCAAAACCGCGCCGGTTCGGAATATCCAGCAGGAAGTCGGTATCGGCCGAGGCCTGCAGTTCCTCGATTCGGGCCCGAGCCCGCGCCAATTGCGTCTTGAGCCGACGGATCGTCGATTTGGGGTCAACGGACGGAGCTGGGGGCGGGCTTGCCGACTTGCGGATCCCGCGCGGCGCGGCTTTTCGTCCTGCCGGGGCCGTTTTCGGGCGTTTTCCGGTTCCCGAAGCCGCTGCCCTGGTTTTCTTCTTCATGACCTTCCCTGTGCAGGCATGCGTATGAAGGCTTGCCCGGATTCACCAAGACAGGATAGTCCATTCCTAATCCCTTGCCATGCCTTGGATGACGCCCGGGCCGCCCCTATAATCGGCCTATGTTTCTGGATTCCCCAATAGAATTGACGAAATGACCGCACCGATCGCCATCATTATGGGAAGCCAGTCGGACTGGGAGACCATGCACCACGCCGCCGACACGCTGGCGGCGCTCGGGGTCGACTGCGAAAAACGCATTGTCTCGGCCCATCGCACCCCCGACCGGCTGTTTGCTTTCGCCAAGGGCGCCAAGGCGGCCGGCTTCAAGATCATTATCGCCGGTGCCGGGGGTGCGGCGCATCTGCCGGGCATGGCGGCGGCGCTGACCGAGCTTCCGGTGTTCGGCGTTCCCGTCGAATCCAAGGCGCTGTCCGGCCTCGATTCGCTCTATTCGATCGTGCAGATGCCCGCGGGCGTCCCCGTGGGCACCCTCGCGATCGGCAAGGCCGGCGCGATCAACGCCGCGCTGCTCGCCGCCAGCGTATTGGCGCTGCAGGATCCGGCGCTGGCGACGCGCCTGGCCGCCTGGCGCCAGCAACAGACCGATGCGGTCAAAGAACGGCCGGAGGGCTTGGCGTGACGGCTTCCAACAATGTGAAGCTGAAGCCCGGCGACACCATCGGAATTCTCGGCGGCGGGCAACTGGGGCGGATGCTGGCGATGGCTGCGGCGCGCCTCGGCCTCCGCTGCCAGGTGTTTTCGCCGGACCCGGATTCGCCGGCCTTTGACGTGGTGCTGAACGCCACCTGCGCGGAATATGCCGATGTCGAGGCGCTCGAACTGTTCGCCAACGACGTCAACGTCATCACCTATGAATTCGAGAATGTGCCGGCCGCCACCGCCATGGTGCTGGCGGCGCGCCGTCCGGTGCTGCCGGCCCAGAAGATCCTGGAGACCACGCAGGACCGGCTGGTCGAAAAGGATTTTGTGAAGCGCCTCGGTATCGGCACCGCCGACTATGCCGACGTCTCGTCGGTGGAAACCCTGCGGGCGGCGATCAAGAAGATCGGCCTGCCCGCCGTGATCAAGACCCGCCGCTTCGGCTATGACGGCAAGGGCCAGGCGATCATCCGCGACGGCGACGATCTCACCCGGGTCTGGGAAGACCTCGGCACCAAATCGGCGATCCTCGAGGCTTTCATTCCGTTCGAACGCGAGATCTCGGTGATCGCTGCGCGCTCGGTCGACGGCCAGGTCGAGAGTTTCGACGTCACTGAAAACGAGCACCGCGACCACATCCTGAAAATCTCGCGCGCGCCGGCGCAGATATCGGATGCGCTGGCGGCGCAGGCACGCGGCATCGCCGAGCAGATCGCAACCGCGCTGAACTATGTCGGCGTGCTCGCGGTCGAAATGTTCGTGGTAGCGGAAAATGGCGGGCCGAAAGTGCTGGTCAACGAGATCGCGCCGCGGGTGCATAATTCCGGACATTGGACGCTGGACGGCGCCTCGATCTCGCAGTTCGAGCAGCACATCCGCGCCATCGCCGGCTGGCCGCTCGGCAAACCGGTCCGTCATGGCGAGGTCACCATGACGAACCTGATTGGCGACGACATCCTCGGCTACGAGCAGTGGCTGACGGTTCCCGGCGCCACCGTTCACCTTTACGGCAAAGGCGCGCCGAAGCCGGGCCGCAAGATGGGTCACGTCACCGAAGTGTCGCCGCGCAAGAAATAGCGGCAAGCCCGCATCACGCGGGCTTGCGGCCCTCGACGACGCCGGAGGGCTCCTCGCTGAGCCAGCGGTAGATCACCCCGCCCAGCACGCCGCCGATCAGCGGCGCTACCCAGAACAGCCAGAGCTGCGCCAGCGCCCATCCGCCGACGAACAGCGCAGGCCCGGTGCTGCGCGCCGGATTCACCGAGGTGTTGGTGACGGGAATGCTGACGAGGTGGATCATGACGAGCGCCAATCCGATCGCCAGCGGTGCAAAGCCCGCCGGCGCCTTGCCATGGGTCGCGCCCATGATGATGAAGAGGAACATCATGGTCATCACAACCTCGGTGATGAAGCAGGCAACCATGCTGTACTTGCCGGGCGAATGCGCGTCGTAGCCATTCGACGCAAAACCCTTGGTGACGTCGAAACCGGCAGCGCCGCTTGCGATCACATAAAGCAGCGCCGCCGCCGCAACGGCGCCGATCACCTGCGCGATGATGTAGGGCGCGATTTGCCCGGTTGGAAAGCGCCCGCCGGCGGCAAGCCCCACCGTGACGGCCGGATTGAGATGGCAACCGGATACATGGCCGATCGCATAGGCCATGGTGACGACGCTCAGTCCGAACGCAAAGGACACCCCGACCAGTCCGATACCCACCTGCGGAAAGGCGGCGGCGATGACGGCGCTGCCGCATCCCGCAAATGTCAGCCAGAACGTACCGATGGCCTCGGCGGCATATTTCTTCGTATCCATGGTTGTCTCCCCAGATTGTTGTTGCCGGGTTGCTCAAAACGCCGGGAACGGCCTCGATCTGGGCACACAACTTCCCAAATCAGGGCCGAACAGCGACAGATTTGCCGCATTTCATGGCTTAACTTGGTCCGGCTTTTCGCTTCACAGGTGGACATCGCAGGTTTTGTCTGGTAAATGCCCGCCTTCAGGTTAAGGGCCAGGCCTTTCGCCAGCTCTTCGCTTTACCAGAATTCCTATCCGATCAATTGAAAGAGGATGCCGCGTGCAGGTTCTCGTCCGCGATAACAATGTCGATCAAGCCCTCAAGGCGCTGAAGAAGAAGATGCAGCGCGAGGGTATTTTCCGCGAGATGAAACTCCGCGGCCATTACGAAAAGCCCTCCGAGAAGAAGGCCCGTGAAAAGGCCGAAGCCGTGCGCCGCGCGCGCAAGCTGGCTCGCAAGAAGCTGCAGCGCGAAGGCCTGCTGCCGATGAAGCCGAAGCCGGTGTTCGGTGCTGGCCCCGGTGGCGACCGCGGTGGTCCCGGTGGCGGTCGTGGCGGCCCGGGTGCAGGTCCGCGCGGACCGCGCTGAACGACCGAGCAGATTTGAATTGGAAAGCGCGGGCCTTGGCCTGCGCTTTTTTCTTTGGGTTTTTCTTTGGTTTTTTGTTTGTCGGTCCCTGGGCCTGACGGGTTCGGTCCGCCGGTTGCGGCTATTTTGACCGATGCATTTTGCGGCGTGCCGGGCTACCTATGCGCCATGAACGCGCGAGCATTCCGCCATAAGGCCGTTCCGGCCTCCTGTTCGTTTTCTCGCGGCGTGCGCCATACGGCCGTACTTGTCGCGCTGCTGACGATACCGCTTGGCGGCTGCTCGTTCGATCTGGGATCGTGGGGTGCGGACAGCCCAAAGCCGCAGCCCGTGGCGCAAAAACCGACCGACAATATCAGCGCGCGTAGCGTCAGCGACTCGCAGGGCTATGCCACCCGCGGCCAGGTGCTCGCCAGGTCCGGCAAGAACGAAGAGGCGCTGGCGGAATTCGATCGCGCCCTCTCCCTCGATCCGTACAACGTCCAAGCGCTCTACGGCCGCGGGCTGATCTATCAAGGCGAGAAACAATACCAGCAGGCGATCGAGGATTTCACCGCCGCCAATGGCCTGACGCCGCAAAAGGTCGAACCGTTGCTCGGCCGCGCAACAAGCTATCTCGCGATAGACAAGGCCAAGGAAGCGGCCGCCGACCTGGATGAAGCGGTGCAGGCCGATCCCAACAGCGCACCGGCCTGGTCAGCCCGCGGGCAGGCCTATGAGCGGCTTGGCGACAAGGCCAAGGCGGCCGCCTCTTATGGCCGCGCCATCGCAATCCGCCCCAAGGACGAAGCCGCACGCAGCGGCCTGGCCCGCACCGGCGGGTAGCGCCGTTTTCCAGCGAAGCATGCCCCGCCATCCCTCGGACTTGATCGCGGGTGGCTACCGGTTGCGCCAGAAGCAAAATCGCGAAAACAACCCCATGCAAAGTAGAAGCCCCGGTCGCGGCCTGCGTCCGGGGGCACGAGAAGACACGATGTTATGGATTATTTCGGCAGGACGGCGTGAAACACCGACTTCGCCGCCGACAGCACGTCCTCGGCAACCGAGGTCCGCTCGCGCCCGGACGGCTCCGCCATATCGGCCCGCAAATCGAGCGGACGCGACACCGGAATTTCGGCCGGCGGCGTCGGACGGCGCGGATCGACAGACGCATTGGCTGCGTAAGGCGGCCTGCCCTGATCGAAGGTCTCTCCTCCTGAAGGCGTCGAGAACGAGATCGGCGGCGGCAGCGGGCGAAGCGCCGGCGCGGTTGCGACCCGCGGCATTTCGCTTCGTGGCGTCTCGATCCGCGGGGCCTCGATCCGCGGAGTCTCGACTCGCTGAGCTTCGGGGGCGCGCACCACTTCGGGTGCACGCGGCGGACCATCATTGTTGACCCGCAGACGCTCGATCGCAGCGCGCGCGAGGTCGTTGGCGTCGCGGCGGTCATCCGGCACAACGGCGGTTTCGACCGGCGGCGCGGCAACTGGCGGCGCGGCGGCGACGGCCGGCGCCACGGGCTGCACCGGAGACGGCAGCACGACCCTGATCTTTTCCTTCTCGCGTTCGCGCGGCGCGGCGCGGGCGGCGCGCGGCTCGGCCGGAACGCTCGCGGTCTCGGCAGGCGCGTCGGCGGGCTTCGTGTCAGCTTTTACATCCGCCTTCATATCCGCTTTGGCTTCAACCTTCTCCACCACCGCCGGCCGTTCGGCCGCGGTCTTCTCGAGGAGGGCTTTTTCGGAAATCCCCTTGGCCCTGACGCCCGCCGTCGGCGGGTTGCCGGTTTCCGCGGCCTTGGTGTCCTGGGTCTTGGCTGCAGCTTTGGGGTCGGCAGCCGATACGGCGGCGGCGACAGGGGCGTCCGTGCCCGGCCTGGTGACGATGTAATGATTGACGATGTAAGCCCCGATGACGGTCGCTGCCACCGAAGGCAGGATGTCGATCGTGAATTTCGAAATATACTTCTTCAGCATGCCGGCCACTCCCCGCGGCAAGTTTGATGCTGGAACTTCTGGGCATATTGAGGGATCAACTAAGACGGATCGGTGGCAATTGTGCAGATCCTCATGAGGTTCCGTTTCTGCGTCTCTAAGGCGACCCCGCCGGCCCTCCTTGTTGCGGGACGTTCCGGGAACCACACCATTAACGGCTTGTCAGGACCTGCGGCCGAAATGGGTCGGTTGCGGCGCTGCCGATAACGGACGATCAGGGCTTCAGCTCGACCTCCAGGAACACGATCTCGGTTGCCGTTTCGTTGAGCACGTCGTGCTCGACGCCCGCTTTGCGGAAATAGGACTTGCCGACGGCGAGCTGCGCCTTCGAGCGTTCGCCATTCGGCGCCACGATGGTCATTTCGCCCGCGGTCACCGGCACGATGACGTAGTCCATCCCGTGGGTGTGGTGGCCGGTGGCACTGCCCGGCGCCAGCCGCCATTCGGTAACGCGAACTTCCGGGGTGTCGACCTGAACGTCTGACTGGGCGCTGAGCATTTTGGATGAACTCCAGGGAACGACAAGGGAACTACGGCACGAATACCATGAACAGGAATACGGCGAACACCACCATGTGGACCAGCCCGAACAGGATGTTGGTGCGTCCGGTTCCGAAGGTGAGCATGCTGAGGACGAAGGTCAGCACCAGCAGCACCATCTCCTGCGTGTTGAGCCCAAGCACCAATTGCTTGTCGAGCGCGTAGGCGGCGACTGCGACGGCGGGGATCGTCAGCCCGATGGTCGCCAGCGACGAGCCGAGCGCCAGATTGATGCTCTTCTGCAGGTCGTTCTTGCGGGCGGCAGAAATGGCGGCGACGCTTTCCGGCAGCAGGATCAACAGCGCCACCAGCACGCCCGCGAAAGCCGGCGGCGCGCCGATGCTGGCAATCGCGATATCGACCACCAGCGAGAATTTCTTGGCCAGCAGCACCACCGCCAGCAGCGACACCAGCAACAGTGCGATGCTCAGCGCCAGCATCCGGTTCGACAGCAGCGATCCGTCCGCCGCCTCGCCCCCGGCATCATTGATGAAATAATCGCGATGCCGGATGGTCTGGGTATAGAGAAACACGCAATAAAGAACGAGTGTGACGACGCTGACAAAGCCGAGCTGGGCCGCCGAATAGAACGGCCCCGGCGCCGTCAGCGTGTAGTTGGGCATGATCAGCGTGATGGTCGCCATCACGAACAGCACGCTGAGATAAAGGTTGGCCCCGGAGACCTGAAAATCCTGCTCGCGATAGCGCAGCCCGCCGATGAAGATGCAGATGCCGACGAGGCCGTTGCACACGATCATGACCACCGCGAACACCGTGTCGCGCGCCAGCGCCGGCACCGGCTTTTCGCCGAGCATAATGGTCGCAATCAGCGCGACCTCGATGATGGTGACCGCCAGCGTCAACAACAGCGTGCCGTAAGGCTCGCCGATC
This sequence comes from Bradyrhizobium sp. AUGA SZCCT0160, assembly GCF_018130105.1. Classification (NCBI taxonomy): domain Bacteria; kingdom Pseudomonadati; phylum Pseudomonadota; class Alphaproteobacteria; order Hyphomicrobiales; family Nitrobacteraceae; genus Bradyrhizobium; species Bradyrhizobium sp. AUGA SZCCT0160. The sequence goes on along the minus strand of NZ_JAFCMD010000002.1, from coordinate 269,666 downwards.
CGCTCCGCGATCATTTCGGCGTGATGCACGGCGGCAAACACCGTGCCGAACAGGATCGCCAGCAGCAGCGCCGCGAACAGCAAACCGCCGGCCGTCGGTGTGAAGGTCAGCCCGAGCGCGGTGGCGACCACGAACAGCGCCACCGCCAAGGCAGGGAAAATCCACGACGATTTCGGCATCGGGCCGTGCGCGCTCATGCGGTCAAAATCCTTGAAATCATTGCCGTCCGACTATGCAGTAAACAATCGCCGCCGTCAGCCTTTTGCGGCGTTGATGAATTGCCGCGCTGCTGCCGTTGCACCATAAGCATCGAGATCGTTGTGGCCGCCGTCAGGGAACCTGACGAACGTCTTGGGATCGTGCGCAAGCGCAAACAGGCGCTCGCCAAATGCGATCGGGATCGTGGCATCGCGCGCGCCATGCAGGACCAGGAGCGGCACGTTCACCCGCGCGATGCGGTGGTCGGAATGGAATGGATCTTTGATCGCCCAACGAACCGGGAAGATCGGAAATGCGGCAGCGCCAACGTCGGCAAGCGATGTATAGGGCGCCTCCAGAATGATCTTGCCGATCGGCTGCTCCGCCGCCAGCGCCACCGCGACGCCGGTGCCGAGCGAAAAACCCCAGGCCACGATCTTGTCCGCGCTGTATCGCGCCGTCGTGAAGGCATAGGCCGCGGCCGCATCCTGCAGCAAGCCGCGCTCGCTCGGGTGTCCGCTCGAGCCCGCATAGCCGCGATAGGACATCGCGACGATGCCAGTGCCGTCGGCGATCAGTTCGCGAAAGCGCCCGAAGAAGCCGGCGAGGAAATCGCCATTGCCGTGGAAATAGAGAATGACGGGACGGCCGGGCCTAGCCGGAACATGCCAGACAATGACCTTCTCACCGTCCGCGGTGGTCAGCACATGCTCTTCGGCTTCCGGAAAACCGGCCGCCTGCGGCGTCGTTCGTGTGGCCGTTGGAATCGGAAACAGGAACGAGCGCTGCGCGAAGAACAGCCCGGCAAGCCCGCAAGCATAACCGACCGAAACGACAATCAGCAGCCATTTCAGGACGGTCATGACTTCCCGTGTCCGGGGCTACATCCCCTTGACGATGTTCTCGGTGACTTTCTTGGCGTCGCCGAGCAGCATCATGGTGTTGTCGCGATAGAACAAGGGATTGTCGATGCCGGCATAGCCCGAGGCGAGCGACCGCTTGATGAACATCACGGTGCCGGCCTTCCAGACCTGCAGCACCGGCATGCCGTAGATCGGCGAGGTCTTGTCGTCCTCGGCCGCCGGATTGGTGACGTCGTTGGCGCCGATCACGAAGGCGATGTCGGCCTGGGCGAATTCGGAGTTGATGTCCTCGAGTTCGAACACCTCGTCATAGGGCACGTTGGCCTCGGCCAGCAGCACGTTCATGTGGCCGGGCATGCGGCCGGCGACCGGGTGGATGGCGTACTTGACCTCGACGCCTTCCTTCTTCAGCAGATCGCCCATTTCGCGCAGCGCATGCTGGGCCTGCGCCACCGCCATGCCGTAGCCGGGCACGATGATCACCTTCTGCGCGTTCTTCATGATGAAGGCCGCGTCGTCGGCGGAGCCGAGTTTGGCGGGCTTCTGCTCGCCTCCGCCACCGCCGGCCGCCGCGGTCTCGCCGCCGAAGCCGCCGAGGATGACCGAGATGAAGGAACGGTTCATCGCGTGGCACATGATGTAGGACAGGATCGCGCCCGACGAGCCGACCAGCGCGCCGGTGATGATCAGCGCGGAATTGCCGAGCGTGAAGCCGATGCCGGCCGCGGCCCAGCCGGAATAGGAGTTCAGCATCGAGATCACGACCGGCATGTCGGCGCCGCCGATCGGAATGATCATGAGCACGCCGAGCACCAGCGCGATGATCGTGATCAGCCAGAAGTCGAGCGCGCTGCCGGACCGCACCAGACCGAAGATGAAGAATACCAGCGCCAGAGCCAGCGCGATGTTGATGATGTGGCGCGCCGGCAGGATGATCGGCGCGCCGCTCATGCGGCCGGACAGCTTCAGGAACGCGATCACGGAGCCGGTGAAGGTCAGCGCGCCGATCGCGACGCCGAGCGACATTTCGATCAGGCTCGCGGCGTGGATCTGCCCGGGCTTGCCGATGTCGAACGCTTCGGGCGCGTAGAACGCGCCGGCGGCCACCAGCACCGCGGCCATACCGACCAGCGAGTGGAAGGCGGCGACCAATTCCGGCATCGAGGTCATCGGCACCCGCCGCGCGATCACGGCACCGATGCCGCCGCCGATGGCGATGCCTAATATCACCAGCACCCAGGCGACGCCGTCCGCCGGCGGATGGCTGGCGAGCGTGGTCGCGACCGCGATCGCCATGCCGACCATGCCGAACAGATTGCCCTGGCGGGACGATGCCGGGCTGGACAAGCCGCGCAGCGACAGGATGAACAGCACACCTGCCACGAGATACAATAATGCAGCCAGATTGGCGTTCATCTCAGGTCCCCTATTGTCTTCGCCACCCCGAGGTGCACGCCGCTCACTTTGCCTTCTTCTTGTACATCGCCAGCATGCGCTGGGTGACAAGGAAGCCGCCGAAGATATTCACGCAGGCGAAAATCAGCGCGATGAAGCCGAAGCCGCGCGCCCAGCCTGAGCCGCTCGAGATCATGGGAACGCCGACCGCGAGCAGCGCGCCGACCACGATCACCGACGAGATCGCGTTCGTCACCGACATCAGCGGTGTATGCAGCGCGGGGGTCACCGACCAGACCACGAAGTAGCCGACGAAAACGGCAAGGACGAAGATCGACAGCCGGAACACGAAGGGATCGACGGCCTGTGCAATATGATCCATGGCGGCTCTCCTGGGCTGGCTATTTAGGCTGGAAGTTCGGATGGATGACGGCGCCGTCTTTGGTCAGCGCCGTGGCCTTGACCAGTTCGTCTTCCCAATTGACCGCGAGCGCCTTGTTCGGCTTGTCGATCATGGTCTCGATGAAGGAAAACAGGTTGCGGGCGTACAGGCTCGAGGCGGACTGCGCGACACGGCCCGCGACATTGGTGTAGCCGACGATCTTGACGCCATCGGCATCGACGACTTCGCCCGCCCTGGCGCCCTCGACATTGCCGCCGCGCTCAATCGCCAGATCGATCAGGACCGAGCCGGGCTTCATCGACTTGACCATGTCGGCGCTGACGAGCCTCGGCGCCGGACGGCCCGGGATCAGCGCGGTCGTGATGATAATGTCCTGCTTCTTGATGTGTTCGGCGGTGAGGGCGGCCTGCTTGGCCTGATACTCTTTCGACATTTCCTTGGCATAGCCGCCGGCGGTCTGGGCGTTCTTGAACTCCTCATCCTCGACCGCGAGGAATTTGGCGCCGAGACTTTCGACCTGCTCCTTGGTGGCCGGCCGCACGTCGGTCGCGGTGACGACGGCGCCAAGCCGGCGCGCGGTCGCGATCGCCTGCAGGCCGGCGACGCCGACGCCCATCACGAACACTTTCGCCGCGGGAACCGTGCCCGCTGCGGTCATCATCATGGGGAAAGCGCGGCCGAACGCCTCGGCGGCCTCGATCACCGCGCGGTAGCCGGCGAGGTTGGCCTGCGACGACAACACGTCCATCACCTGCGCGCGGGTGATGCGCGGCATCAATTCCATCGCGAAGGCCGACACGCCGGAGTCGGCGATGGTCTTGAGCGCCGCCTCGTTGCCGTAGGGGTCCATGATGGCGATGACCAGGGCGCCGCGCTTGTATTGGCCGAGTTCAGAGGCCTCCGGCCGCTTCACCTTGATGATGATGTCGGCATCCTTCAACGCGTCCGCGCTGATGGTGGCACCGGCCGCGGTATATTCGGAATCCGGCAGGCCCGACTTGATGCCCGCTCCCGGCTCCACCACCACTTCGGCGCCAATCGCCTTGAACTTCTTCACGGTATCGGGGGAAGCAGCCACCCGTGGTTCGGACGGATCGATTTCCTTGGCAACGGCAATCTTCATGGGGCCTCCGGCGGCGCGAGGGCGCGCGCGCAAGCAAACTAGCGTTATTTCCGCTTAGTTGGATACCGGTTTCATAACCGGGCAACGTGCAAATTTTTCTGGTCACCGCCGCCCGGGCGGTGCAGCCGGCGACGCATCAGGTCAGGAAGTAGCCCATCAGAGCGACGATCACGACAACGGCGATGGTGCCGTACTTGACCAGCATGATGAACCCTTCATAGGTCTGCTCATGGGCCGGATAATCGTTGCCGTCAGCGGTCGTGTAGGCCACTTCGCTATGGTCTGCCATCGGTATCCCCAGTAATCATCGATCTGGCGTGCAATTACCGCAAAGCCGCCAGCAGGGCAACGGGACAAAGCCTATCGGGTCATTCGCAAGGCCAATTGTCCCGGATCCAGCGGGTCAGGCTTTCCTTGCTGACCTCGCCCGCGGCCAGGGACAGGATGATGGCGGTGGCGTGCGCCGGATCGGGCGCGAACGGGATGTCGTTGACCCGCAGAAACACCATCATGGCGTGGAACGCGGTGCGCTTGTTACCGTCCACAAAGGCGCGGTTGCGGGCAAGACCGAACGCATAGGCTGCGGCGAGCGCGGCCATATCGGTCTGTCCATAAGCCCATTGATCGACCGGCCGCATAACTGCCGACTCCAGAAGGCCGTGATCCCGGAGGCCTTCTGGTCCACCAAATATCGCCAGTTGCTCGGCATGCATGTCGATGACTTCGTCGACATCGAGCCAGATTGGCTCGCTCATTTTGCAAGCGCGGCAAACGTATCGCGATATTCGTGCATGATCTGGCGGGCGATTTCCATCGTCCGCGCGTGCTTGGGGTTGAACGGCGAAAGACGCAGGCTGCCATCCGGTTGCTCGACCGGATAGAACTTGTCGCCCTCCTTGAGATTCAGCCGGGCAAGGAGTTCTTTTGGCAGGATCACGCCGACCGAATTGCCAATCTTCCGAATCTGAAGAGCGGTATCCTCGATCTTGTACTCACGAGGGGCTTCGTTCATGCCGCGAGGGGTCTTGGTCATAGCACCGGCTCCGTTGTACGGAACGTATAACACGGCCCGCCCACCTGTTCAACAAATGTTTTACAACCATCCGGAAATGCCGGCGCGGCGCGAAAGCGCCTAGCCGACCACGAAATCGAACCGTCCGGCGAGCCATCCGGCGTTCTTGGCGGTGCACACCAGCAACGCCTTGCGGAACAGGCCGTCGGAGCCGTTCTGCGATTCGCCCGGAAAATAGAGCTGGGTCGTCAGCACGCGGCCGCCGCGCGGCTGCAGCTTCACATGGATATGGCGGGTGCGCCCGGGGTAAACGCCGGGCACGACGCTGCGCAATCGATAGCGCCCTTCCGCATCGGTGAACTGATGACCGCGCAGCCGGAAGCCGGAATTGTCATATTGCCCCTTGCCGTCGGCTTGCCAGAAATCAAGCAAAGCGCCAGAGACCGGCTTGCAGGCACGGGTAAGCACGAACCCAACGAGTTCGATCGGCTGCCCCGCCATCCCCTCTTCAAACAGTTCGACCCGCTCGGGCGAGGACGGCTTGAAGTAAGGCCCTTCGGTCTGCGCCAAGGTTGCCGCCTCGCCGTCGTGGCAGGCGGGCGTGGGCCGAAGCGGCGCCTGCGCAACAGCGCTTTCGATCCCGAACAGCGAACCGGCCACGAGGGCGCCCGCTCCAAGCACTGCGCGGCGTGTCGGCGTGTCGACCATGAGCACTGCACTCCTGACGTCGCCGTCATGATGGGTTGCGACGACGGCCGAAGTTTGTCGCCGCGGCGCGTGCGTCAGCCCATCGTTTCCAGTTCGTCGATCATGCCGGCTATGACCGACAGCCCGCCGTCCCAGAATTTCGGATCCTTGGCATCGAGCCCGAACGGCTTCAGCAGTTCGGAATAATGCTTGGTGCCGCCGGCCGCCAGCATCTCAAGGTAGCGCTCGGCAAAGCCGTCGGACGCATTCTCGTAGACCGCATAGAGCGAGTTCACCAGGCAATCGCCGAACGCATAGGCGTAGACGTAGAACGGCGAGTGGATGAAGTGCGGGATGTACATCCAGAAATTTTCGTAGCCCGGGCGGATGTCGATGGCCGGCCCGAGGCTTTCGCCCTGCACGCTGAGCCAGATCTCGCCGATGCGCTGGGCGGTCAGTTCGCCGTTCTTGCGCTCGGTGTGGATGGCGCGCTCGAACGAATAGAACGCGACCTGCCGCACCACGGTGTTGATCATGTCCTCGACCTTGCCGGCGAGCAGCGCCTGACGCTGTTTCGCATTCTTGGTCTGTCCCAAGAGCCGCTTGAAGGTCAGCATTTCGCCGAACACGCTGGCGGTTTCGGCGAGCGTCAGCGGCGTCGGCGCCATCAGCGCACCGTTTTTGGCCGCCAGCACCTGGTGCACGCCATGGCCGAGCTCATGCGCCAGCGTCATCACGTCGCGCGGCTTGCCCTGATAGTTCATCAGCACATAGGGATGCGCCGACGGCGTGGTCGGATGCGAGAACGCACCGGGCGCCTTGCCCGGCCGCACCGGCGCGTCGATCCAGCGGTCGGTGAAGAAACGCTCGGCGATATCGGCCATCTCGACCGAGAAGCCGCGATAGGCCGTCAGCACCATGTTGCGGGCCTCGGGCCAGGCGATCGTGCCGGTCGCCGCGAACGGCAGCGGCGCGTTGCGATCCCAATGCGCCAGCTTCTTCTTTTTGAACCAGCCGGCCTTGAGCGCGTAATAACGATGCGACAGCCGCGGATAGGCCGACCTGACCGATCCGACCAGCGCATCGACCACCTCGCGCTCGACACGGTTGTTGAGATGCCGGGAATCCGCGACATCCGCAAAGCCGCGCCAGCGATCGGAAATCTCCTTGTCCTTGGCGAGCGTGTTGGTGACGAGCGCAAAGGTCCGCTCGTTCTCCTTGAAGGTTTTCGCCAGCGCCTGCCCCGCGGCCTTGCGCTTTTCGGGCGCGCGGTCCTGCAGGAAATTCAGCGTCGGCTCGATCGCCAGTTCTTTTCCACCGACCTTGAAGCGCAGGCCGGAGATGGTCTGGTCGAACAGCCGGTTCCAGGCGGCATAGCCGCTCTGGGATTTTTCGTGAAACAACTGCTCGACGCGATCCTCGAGCTGATACGGCTTGTCCTTGCGCAGATCCTCGATCCACGGGCGATAGTAGGCGAGGTCGGGCGTCTGCATCGCGCGCTCAATCACGGCGTCGTCCACGCGGTTGAGTTCGAGCCCGAAGAACAGCAGATGCACCGATGCGGCGGTGAGCCGCTCCGAAACGTCGCCGTAGAATTTCGTGATTGCGGGATCGACGCTGTCGCCGGCGTGGATCAGGCCGGCATAGGAGCCAAGGCGGCCGGCGAGATCGTCGATCGCCTCGTAGCGCTTGACCGCTGCGGCGAGCCACTGCCCGCCATCATCCTTTGCAACGTTGTCGGCCAGTTTGCCTTTGTAGTCGGTCTCGAACGCGATGCATGCGGCATCCATCTCCTGCAAGTCACGCGCGACTTCGGGGGCGTCGATACCGGAATAGAGGTCGGCCAGATTCCATTCCGGCAATTTGCCGGTTTTCGATTTGGCTGCGGCGGCCTTGCTGACGGCAGTTCCCTTGCTGATTGCGGTTTTGCGGGACTTCTTGCTGGCGCGGGATGTCGCAGATTTCGCGTTCATGAACACTTTCAGATTGGCGTGATGATTTTTGACGAGGCGATCAGGCGAACGCTGCCAGCTGCGGCGCGAGCTGCACCAGCAGCTCTTCGGTCTCCGCGATCATCGGCTCGAGTTTTTCGTGGAAGACGCTCCGAATCGCACACCACAGCGTGATCGCCCGAACCATCAGCCACGACGTGCAAGGGACCGCGGCCCTCGCGTGCAGCGCGACGAGATCGAGGTTTCGATGCTCGAACAGCAGCCGGCCCAACCCGTCTTCCAGAATATAGCGCCCCCCGACCCGGGACACACACAGCTCGCAGGCCTGATCCGGAAGCGGGCCCAACAGATAGAACTGGGCATCGCCTTTTTCCGTCGTGCCGGTTTCCCATTCACGGCCGGTCGATGGCGCGAGCGCAGCCTGCAATGCCGCGGAGATTGTATTGAGCTCCCGTTCGCTCCAGACGCCGGTTTCATGTCTGCGCTCGAACGCAACCACGCTCATTTGCTTTCCGCTCCGAACAGCAGCCGGTGCAGTTCCGGCTCGTAGTACAATAATAGATGCCTAGCGAACGCCGCCTGTTCAAGACCCAATTCGCTGGCCCACGCGCCCATAATTTCGGTCGGGACACGGCTGAACCCGTTCTCGACCTGTGAGATGAACGTATAATACTTGAGACCGAGCCGCGCGGCGAGATCGGCCTGCGACAATTCGGCATCCGCCCGGCGCTGCTTTAGCCAATCCCCCGCCAGTTTCCGCAATTGCTTGGCTTCCGGCACAGCCTTGCCCGGCAGCCGTTCAGCGGAAACGTCTTGATGTTTTACTCGTTTCATGATTACTAAACTAGCCAAATTGAATACCGGGATCAGTCAAGTTCCCTACCACAATCTCAGCTCGCGAATAAGATTTCGATGGCCTTCTTGGACCGCAATCAGATTGTCCGAACGAGCGACCGAGCACCTTCGGCTCGCGGCAAGGAGCTGTTTGCCGGCATCCTGATCGTGGCACTGATCGCCACCCTCGGAATCCGGAGTGTGGTGCCGGCGGATGCGCTGGCGCCTGCGATCGTCACCCTGCTGTTTGCAATTGCCGCTGCGACGGCTGGCTTCGCGCTGCTTTGCCGGCGCGACCGCTTCCGCACCATGTGGTTCGACCTCGCCGGAAGCCTGACGTTCATCGGCGTCGTCCTCTCCGTTCTGATCGAGCCGGACCAAATGGTCAGGCTTTTCACCCTCGAACCAACCTGAGTAACGGAATCAGTTTCGCAGTTTTGACTGCGTCGTTTTTGTCTGCACGTCCAAGCCCGGGCCCCTCTGGCAGTTCAAGCGAACTGCGATGTCGGATTGGACCATTCACGGAGTGGCCCGCATGTTCGAACTAATCTCCTCAGAAGCCCTGACAGCGTTTTTCCAGGTCGTGATGATCGACCTGGTGCTCGCCGGCGACAACGCGATCGTCATCGGGCTTGCAGCCGCCGGGCTACCGGAGGGTCAGCGCAAGAAAGCGATTTTGATCGGCATATTGGCCGCCACGATCCTGCGCATCGGTTTCGCTTCCGTCACGGTTCAGTTGCTGCAAATCATTGGACTGCTGCTCGCGGGCGGCATTCTGCTGCTTTGGGTATGCTGGAAAATGTGGCGTGAGTTGCGCACGTCGCATCATCATGAACCGAAATTGCAGGATCTTTCGGCAGCAAGAACGATCGATCCATCAGCCGCTGCGCCCAACCAGAAGACGCTTGGCCAGGCCGTCTGGCAGATCACGCTCGCCGACGTGTCGATGTCGCTCGACAATGTGCTCGCCGTCGCAGGTGCGGCGCGCGAGCATCCAATGATCCTGATATTCGGTCTGGGACTTTCCATTGCGCTGATGGGGCTCGCCGCCAACTTCATCGCGCGCCTTCTGGAAAAGCATCGCTGGATCGCCTATGTCGGCCTCGCGATCATCCTCTATGTGGCTTTCGACATGTGCTATCGCGGCGTTCTGGAGGTGTGGCCACACCTCAACACTTAGCCGCTCACGCACAGCCGCAGCTCCAACAATTAAGTGTGCGTTAATCGCCATAGGCGAGAGTGCCCCGATTCGATACAGTTGGCGTAACGTGCGGGGTAAACCATGGCTGCCACCATTCTGATTGCTGATGACGACGCGGTGCAGCGCCGTCTGGTAGAAAACATGGTGCAGAAATGCGGTTATGCGTCGCTGGTCGTCGACAGCGGCGACGCCGCCGTGGCCTTGCTGACCGCCCCCGACGCGCAAGCGATCGATGCCGTCGTTCTCGATCTCGTGATGCCCGGCCTCGACGGGCTCGGTGTGCTCGCAAAAATTCGTGATGCCGGTTTGACCGTTCCCGTCATCGTGCAGACCGCCCACGGCGGCATCGACAATGTGGTTTCGGCAATGCGCGCCGGCGCGCAGGATTTCGTCGTCAAGCCGGTCGGCTTCGAACGGCTGCAGGTCAGCTTGCGCAACGCGCTCAACACGCAGGCCTTGAAGGGCGAATTGCAGCGCATCCGTCACAGTCGCGAAGGCCGGCTGACCTTTGCCGATATCATCACCCGCAGCGAAACCATGGCAGGCGTGCTGCGCACCGCGCAGAAGGCCGCCTCATCGGGCATTCCGGTGCTGATCGAAGGCGAGTCCGGCGTCGGCAAGGAATTGTTTGCCCGCGCCATCCACGGCAGCAGCGAGCGCAAGGCCAAGCCGTTCGTGGCCGTCAACTGCGGCGCGATCCCCGACAATCTGGTGGAGTCGATCCTGTTCGGTCACGAGAAGGGCGCGTTCACCGGCGCCACCGAACGCCACATGGGCAAGTTCGTCGAAGCTTCCGGCGGCACGCTGTTCCTCGACGAAGTCGGCGAACTGCCGCTTGCAGCCCAGGTAAAACTGCTTCGTGCATTGCAGGAAGGCACGGTGGAGGCCGTCGGCGGCCGCAAGCCGGTGAAGGTCGACGTCCGCATCATTTCGGCGACAAACCGCAAACTGCTCGACCTCGTGAAGAACGGCGCCTTCCGCGAGGACCTGTTCTATCGCCTGCACGTGCTGCCGCTGACCATTCCTCCGCTTCGCATGCGCCGCGAAGACATCCCGCATCTGTTGCGGCACTTCCTGGCGCGGTTCAGCGCCGAAGAGAACCGCACCATCACCGGCATCAGCGGTGAAGCCATGACGCATCTGGCGCAGCTCGATTGGCCCGGCAATATCCGCCAGCTCGAAAACACCGTGTATCGCGCCGTGGTGTTGAGCGAGAGCGACCAGCTTGGCCTGTCGGACTTCCCGCATGCCGCCGCCCACCATATCGTCCCGGACACGGACACCCAGGCTCTGCACGGCGAACCGCTGATCGTGGGTCCGTCGACGGCGCCTGCGATGGTGTCAGGTAATGAGATACCGATTGCACCGCTGAGCAACACCGGCAGCCTCGCGATGCTGACTCCCGCGGGCGAGGTGCGGCCGCTCGAGGAAATGGAAAACGAGATCATCCGTTTCGCGATTTCGCACTATCGCGGGCAAATGTCGGAAGTGGCGCGCCGGCTGAAGATCGGCCGCTCCACGCTCTATCGCAAACTCGACGAGGCCGCCGCCAACGATCCGGCTGAGGGCGCGCAAGATACCAATTGAGCAGCAATTGAGCTCGACGGACGATTGTGGCGCTCCGGTGGCAAGGGCTTGAGCGCCATCGACGATTCGGGAACCTTCGAACCGTGGCTTGCCGGTGACAGACAAATCTCAGGGGGCATGGCAAAACCACGCTACCCGAATTGCAACTGGTGGTTTGAGGTCAGTTTGTCGTGAGTTGCCCCCCATGGCGCTGGCTGCATGAAAGGGGCGCATGTATCGTCTGCGTTTGAATCGTTGCGTGCAGGCGTACCGACTTAAAGCGATCGAGGCCGGCGCTTTCGCGCAAGCTGTGACGAGCGATACCTGAAGGACTGCTCCATGCCGGGGCGGTTCCGCCCAAGGGGGTGTGACGATGCGTGACTGTTCGACCAACCGTGCTGGATTTGACCGCGTGCTGATCGCTGTCGCGGCAACCTTCCTCGCGGTGTCCGCGACTTCTGCATTGGCGGGTCAGAGCGATACGCCCCGGACCAGTGCTGCAGAGCTCGCAATCGATGCAGCGGTCCCGCGCCCCGAACCGGCCAACGTTCCACCGCCGACCATCGGCGATTTCAAGATCGAGAGCACCGCGTCAGTGCCCGATCCGGCCAAGACGACAGCGCCCGCACCGAGCACGACCGCAACCGTTCCCGATCCGAGGCCGGCCGAAACCGTCGCCGTGCCCGCGGCCGCGTCCCCCAGGAGCGACGCTCCCAAGAGCGACACCGCGACCACGACGCCCGCAACGCCCGCGCCCGCAACGGCTGCGGCGCCTGCCGCGGAGCCGGTGAAAGCCGCGAGCAGTGTCGCGCCGGCGGATCAGCCGGTCGCCGACAAATTGCGCGACATGCTGGCCAGCAAGGCGCTGCGGACCTTCGACCGCAAGGGCGAGCGCGCCGCGGTCGAAAAATTCTACAGCGCCCGCGAATACGCGCCGCAGTGGACGCAGGCCGGCAAACTGACCGCCAGCGCCAAAGGCGTCGTCGCGCGCCTGAAGGACGCCGCCTCTGACGGCCTCAATCCCTCCGACTATCCGGTGCCGGATTTCGCGGCCGCCACCTCGCCCGATCAACTCGCCGACGCCGAACTGAAGTTGACCGCCAGCATGCTCGATTATGCACGCCAGGCGCAGAGCAGCCGGATGCACTGGTCGCAGGTCGCTGCCGACATCCTCTATCCCGAGCATCCGACCGATCCGGCCGAAGTGCTGGCCAACATCTCGACCGCCAAGGATGCTTCCGCAGCGCTCGAGGGCTACAATCCGCAGTTCAAGCTGTACAAGGATCTGAAGGCCAAGCTCGCCGAACTGCGCGGCCAGGGCGAAGGCCCGGTGGTGCAGATCGCCGAAGGCGCTCCGCTCGCATTCAAGGCCGCCACCAAGAAACAGCCGGAGGTCGCCCCCGAAGATCCGCGTGTGCCGCAACTGCGCGCCAAGCTCGGCGTCACCGAAAACCCTGATGACACCAAATACGATGCCAAGGTCGCCGCAGCGGTGCGCAAATTCCAGGAAAGCGCCGACCTCAAGCCGACCGGCGTGCTCGACGACAAGACCGTCAAGGCCATCAACAGCCCGAAGCGTGACCGTCAGATCGACACCGTGATCGTCAACATGGAGCGCTTGCGCTGGCTGCCGCGCCAGCTCGGCGTGCCGTCGCTCAACAATGCCTACGTTATCCTCAACGTACCCGACTTCACGCTCAAGGTGATGCAGGGCGGTGCCCCGGTCTGGACCACCCGCGTCGTGACCGGAAAGCCGGGAAACCACGCCACGCCGATGCTGACCGAGACGATGAAGTTCATCACCGTCAATCCGACCTGGAACGTGCCGCCGTCGATCATCTACAACGAATATCTGCCGGCGCTGCAGCAGGATCCGACCGTACTGCAACGCATGGGGCTGAGGCTCGAACGCAACCGCGACGGCTCGATCCACATCTCGCAGCCGCCGGGTGAAGCCAATGCGCTCGGCCGGATCCGCTTCAACTTCCCGAACAAGTTCCTGGTCTATCAGCACGACACCCCGGACAAGCACCTGTTCGCCAAGGATGAGCGCGCCTTCAGCCATGGCTGCATGCGGGTGCAAAATCCGGATCAGTACGCCTCGACACTGCTCAACATCGTCATGCCGAACGACAAATACACGCCGGAAAAAATCCGCAGCATGTATGGCCGCAGCGAGGTCGACCTGCGCTTCCCGACGCCGATCCCGGTTCACATCACCTATCAGACCGCGTTCGTGGATGAATCCGGCAAGCTCCAGATGCGCCGGGACGTCTATGGCCGCGACGCAAGGATGCTGCCGCTGCTGAAGAATTCCGGCAGCAGGGATCTGGAAAACGTAGTGGCCCATGCCAACCCGAGCTACGTCCGGCCGAGCGGCGCGTCCCTGCCCTCCAACGTCGCCTTCAACAACGATTACGGCAGCTCTGGTCCTTCGTTCTTCGAGCGGCTGTTCGGCGGAGGACCATCTGTTACGCCTCCCGCGCCGGTCGGCCGCCGGCCGCAAGCGCAGCCCCAGCAGCAGCGGCGGGTGATCACCCGTTAATCCCCGGGGGTCTCAATCCCCGGGTCCCCGCCGCCCGTCGAAATTTTTAAGTAAAATCAACGATCTCGCCGCTTTGGCGGGATCGTTTACGTTAACCATTATCCATCTCGGTTTTGGCACAGGGCACTTTTTCGCCACAGTCGACGGGTTAGGTTAAGCCTAACTTGGGGGCGGGTCGGTAAACTTCGGTTAACCCTCCCGCTTTAATAAAGCGTTCACCCTCTTTCGCAGGTCCTAGGGAGGCCTGGTTTGCGAAAGAGATCCGTGATCGCTGGTCGACTGGGTGGGCTCATACGTGCTGGCTGGTTTCGCGCGCCAATTCAATTCGCTTCGTCTGCCGAAGGCCGGATATCAAATCGGCCTGACTTCCCTGTTGCTCCTTGCCGGAGTCGGGTCGGTGCATGACGCGACCGCGCGGAACGAGACCCGGACGCTTTCTTTCCACCACACCCACTCCAACGAAGACCTCACCGTCACCTTCAAGCGCGACGGGCGTTACGACGAAGAAGCGCTGAAGAAACTCAATCACTTCCTCCGCGACTGGCGCAGCCAGGACCAGACCACGATGGATCGTCACCTCTTCGACATCCTCTGGGAAGTCTACCGCGACGTCGACGGCAAGCAGCCGATCCAGATCATCTCCGCCTACCGCTCCCCCGCCACCAATGCCATGCTCCGCCGCCGCTCGTCCGGCGTGGCCCGCCACAGCCAGCATACGCTCGGCCACGCGATGGATTTCTTCATCCCGGGCATTCCGCTCGAGCAGATCCGCGCCGCCGGACTTCGCCTGCAGCGCGGTGGCGTCGGCTTCTACCCGACCTCGGGATCGCCGTTCGTTCATCTCGATACCGGCAGCGTCCGTCACTGGCCGCGCATGACCCATGACCAGCTGGCCAGGGTGTTCCCCAACGGTCGTACCGTCCACCTGCCCTCGAATGGTGGTCCGCTGAAGGGTTATGAACTGGCCCGCGCCGACATCGAGAGGCGCGGCAGTGGCGACGACGCTGCAACGGTCGGCAAGAAGCCCAGCCTGTTCGCCTCGCTGTTCAAGAGCGGCAAGTCCAATGACGAGGACGATGAGGGCGGCGCCCCCGTCACCGTCAGGAACGAAAAGCCCGCTCCTTCTGTGGTGGCCGCCGCCGCGGCCCCGAAGGCCGCCGAGATCGTGCCGACGCCGCGCGCAAAGCCGGTCGCAGCAACGATCCAGCTGGCCTCGGCTGATGCGCAGATCGTTCCGGCGCCCAAATCCAAGCCGGAGGCATCCAAACCGGAGCCATCCAAACCGGACGCCAAGCCGGCCGCGCAGGCTTCCGCCGACAAGCCGGCCGAGCCGAAACCGCAGACACCTGCCGACATCATCAACGCCCGCGGCTTCTGGGGCGATGCGCCGACGACGGCCAATCAGCCTACCCCCGTGCAGCTTGCGGCCCTCCGGGCCCGTCAGGCCGTCGGCGCCGCCGATCCGCAACCGACTGCCAGCGTCGCCGAGGCTTTCAACAAGGCGCTGGCCTATGCGCCGGCCGCCTCCTCGCCGGTCGACCGCGCCAACGTGGTTGCTGCCTCCGCGCCGATCCCGCGCACCGTGCGGCCGGCGCGCAACGCTGCCGCTGCCGCCACCGAAATCAACACCGTCGTCGCCAAGGGAGCGCAGGGGGCATCGCAGGGCCAGGGCAGCGTGATTTCGACCTCGACGCGCCTTGCCGCCGCCAAGGGCAACGATGTCTGGATGCGGGTCGTGATGCTGGCGCCGAGCGCGAGCAACGCGATGTCGACGACCGTGCTCGGCGATACCGACATGACGCTGATGCGCAGCTATTTCATCAAGCCGCCGTTCGCGATCACGATGGGCTTCTCGGAAGATCCGATGCTGGGCATGACCACCGACCGGTTCACCGGATCGGCGACCGCCAAGCTCACCACGCAGTCTTTCGTCGTGCGCACGGCGTCGCTGCGCTAAGCGCGCACAACTTCCATTGGTCTCGAAATCATCCTCGCGAGCGCGCGGCCCCTCTACGCCGTGATCACCGTGTTCGTGCTCGGCTGCGTCAGGCCGGCAAGCCTGCCTTGAGCAGGCCAGCCTCGTGACGCTGGCGGTCGAAGGCGTGCTTGTAATGCTGGGTGGCGAGGTAAACGGCCACCGAGAATCCCGGCTCTGACTTTAGAACCTCGGCCGCGTGCGCAGCGGCCGCGACCGCGTTGCCCATTTGCGCAAAGGTGGCTGCGAGGAAGGCATGATGGGTGTAGTCGGGCCGCGTGATGCGCGAAAAGGCCTCGATGGCGTCGGCATATTTCTCAGCGCAGTAGCAGGCGCGCCCGAGATGGCTCCAGAAGCGCTCCGGATGGTACGGGTTGAGGCGCATCGCCTTCTTGATCCAGTCGATGCCTTCCTCCGGCCGCCCGAGCCAGGTTAGAAGCTCGCCCTGCTGCACCACGACAAGGTCGTAGTTGGGGTTGAGCGCGAGGCCTCGCTCCTGGTGATACGCGGCCTTGTCATGGTCGTTACGGTTCAGGTTCAGCGCGGCGAGAATTCGGTGCACGTCGCTGTCATTGTCGTCGAGCGCCAGCGTGACCTCCAGCTCCGCGGCCACCTGATCGAAGGTGGCATCGCGATCGGCACACCAGCCATAGACCCATGTCTGGCCGAGGACACATGCTTTCCAGGCGTGGGCATGTGCATAGTTCGGGTCGAGCGCGAGGGCGCGGTCGAGCAGGCGCTGCGCTTCGGCATTGTCCTCCCGCGTCGAGCGGTGGTGCCGCACCTTGGCGGCCAGCACGCACTCATACGCCGCCATGCTCTCGGTCGGCTTGCGTTTTGCGCGGTCGTGCCTGGCGGCCTCGACCCTGCCGGGGAGCGTCGCGACGATCGCATGGGTGATCTCGTCCTGGATGGCGAAGATGTCCTCAAGCTCGCGGTCGTAGCGTTCGGCCCAGACGTGCTGGTCGGTTTCTGCGTCGATCAGCTGCACGGTGACGCGGACGCGATCGCGCGCCTTGCGCACGCTCCCCTCGAGGACGTAATCGACGCCGAATTCGCGCGCGATCTCGCGCACGTTGACCGCCTTGCCCTTGTGCACGAACGTCGAGTTGCGCGAGATGACGAGCAAATCGCGGAAGCGTGACAGCTCGGTAATGATGTCCTCGGTGAGGCCGTCCGCGAAGAATTCCTGCTCCGGATCGCCGCTCATGTTGGCGAGCGGCAGCACGGCAATCGACGGCTTCTTGGAGGCCGGCGCCGCCACCGCAGCGTCCTTTGCGCCCTCTGGCGCGGCTTCTGGATCGGCATCGAGCCGAACCCGGAAGACGCGGATCGGACGGACGATGTTCTTGACGCTCTGCTCGCCGAGATCCTCGAACGCGACGTCATCCAGCCGTTGGCCGACCTGATCGCGCACCGCGCCCGAGACACAGATGCCGCCAGGCTCGGCGAGCATTTCGAGGCGCGCCGCCACGTTGACGCCGTCGCCAAAGATGTCGTTGTCCTCGACGATTACGTCGCCAAGATTGATGCCGATCCGGAACTGTATCCAGCGCGCCGGCGCGACGTCGGCGTTGCGGCGCGCCATCCGGCGCTGAATCTCGGCGGCACACAGCACAGCGTCGGCGACGCTGCGGAATTCGACCAGCATGCCGTCGCCGGTGGTCTTGATGATGCGGCCATGGTTCTTCGCGATGGCCGGATCGATGAGTTCGATCCGGTGGGTCTTGAGACGGGCAAGCGTCCCCGTCTCGTCAACCTCCATGAGCCGGCTGTAACCGACCATGTCGGCGGCAAGGATCGCTGCGAGCCTCCGCTCTGGTCCAGGCACGTCCATTTCCAGGTTCCCTTGCGGGCAGCCTAACAGAGGCGAGGCCGCGGCCCAAGCTGGTTTGCGCCGGAAATGCCTGCTGGAGCGTTTTCCAGCGAAGTGGACGCCGGTTCGCGTCAGGAAAACGCGTCAACCAATCCAGAGTCCCGTTCCGCTTCCATCGGAACAGGACTCTGGCTGGCGGCTCACAGCATCCCGAGCGCCTGCATGTAGGTTTCCAGAATCGTCTCCTGCTCGGCGCGCTCATTGGCGTCCTGCTTGCGCAGGCGAACAATGGTGCGCAGTGCCTTGACGTCGTAACCGTTGCCCTTGGCTTCGGCATAGACGTCGCGGATATCATCGGAGATCGTCTTCTTTTCCTCTTCCAGCCGTTCGATGCGCTCGACGATGGCCTTGAGCTGGTCTTTTGCGAATTTCGTCGCGGGTTCTTCCTGGACGGCGGCGGCAGAGGTGGCCATCGGGTACTCCTGAGTGGAACTGAATGGGTGGGCTGAATGATCAAGCGCCGCACGCTTCACCGCGCGGCGCTTTCTGAGATTGACCCTCAAGAGTGCGGCGCCTTGCGTCAAGGCACCATCGCGCTCATCCACAGCGCGCCCACAGGAAGGTAGGAGTGGTGCCTGTGCACTTTCCCTTCTCCCCTTGTGGGAGAAGGTGGCGCGAAGCGCCGGATGAGGGGTCTCTATCCTCAAACTCGAATCTTACCGTGAGGAGAGAAACCCCTCACCCGTCTTCGTTTCGCGAAGCCACCCTCTCCCACAAGGGGAGAGGGGAAGGGCAGCGCGCGCCGACGCTCTAATGCCCGCCATGGGTCTTCTTCATCGCCTCCAGCTGCTCGGGGCTGGCGGTGCCCTGAAACTTCGACTTCCAGGTCTCATAGGGCATGCCGTAGACCGCCTCGCGGCTCTCATCCTTGCTGATCGCCACGCCCTTGCCGTCGGCCTCTTCCTTCATCCAGTTCGACAGGCAGTTGCGGCAGAAGCCGGCCAGGTTCATCAGGTCGATGTTCTGGACGTCGGTCCGGGTGCGCAGGTGCTCGACCAGGCGGCGGAAAACGGCGGCTTCCAGTTCTGTTCTGGTTTTGTCGTCAATTGTCATGGTTTGGTCCCGCGGGGTTGTTCCTGAGCATATTGATATCAGGTGGGAATTGTCACAGATTTTGCCATATCGGCGCGCAAACCAGCACGGGACCGGTTAATCCGGACGTCCCGCATCGTGGGAAACGCGCCTGCCGGGCGTTGACAGCTCCCGCCGGGCAAGCGAAATCGTCAATGATTTGATATAGCTTCGCATATGATCGGAACAGATTCTCTGCCTTCACGTCCCTTCCCCGCTCGCCTGACCACCGGCCTCCTGCCGGCGCTGGCGTTGGCGGTGATGGGCCTGTGGAACAGTTCGGCGGCCGCTGACTTTCGCCTCTGCAACAACACCTCGAGCCGGGTCGGCATCGCGCTCGGCTACAAGGACGCCGAGGGCTGGACCACCGAGGGCTGGTGGAACGTCTCCTCGCGCAGTTGCGAGACGCTGCTGCGCGGAACGCTTGTCGCACGGTTCTATTATATTTACGCGCTCGACTATGACCGCGGCGGCGAATGGTCGGGGCAGGCCTTCATGTGTTCGCGAGACAAGGAATTCACCATCAAGGGTACCGAGAATTGCCTGGCGCGCGGTTTTGACCGCACCGGGTTCTTCGAGGTCGACACCGGCGAACAGAGAGCATGGACCGTGCAATTGACCGAAGCCAATGAACAACCCGCGCAGCAGCGCGTGCCGGGGATTCCGGGAACGGTCGGTCCCGGTGGTGTGCCGGGTCTGTCGCCTGGCGGACCGCCTCAAGGCGGATCCGGGCAGCCGCCAGCTTCGGCGCCCAAGCAATGAGGCGTCTCCGTCGGATCAAGATCCTCGCCACCCTCGGCCCGGCATCGTCGGACAGCGCGATGATTCGCAAGCTGTTCGAGGCCGGTGCCGATGTGTTCCGCATCAATATGAGCCACACCTCGCACGACAAGATGCGCGAACTGGTCACGACCATTCGCAATGTCGAGTCCAGCTACGGCCGGCCGATCGGCATCCTGGTCGACCTGCAAGGACCGAAGCTGCGTCTTGGCTCGTTCAATGAAGGCGCCACCCAGCTCAAGAACGGCCAGAACTTTGTTCTGGATTCCGACAAGGCGCCGGGCGACAACAGCCGCGTCCAGCTTCCGCATCCGGAAATCCTGGCGGCGTTGCGGCCGGGTCACGCCTTGCTGCTCGACGACGGCAAGGTGCGGCTGATTGCCGAGGAAACATCGCCCGATCGCGCCGTGACGCGGGTGGTGATCGGCGGCAAGATGTCGGACCGCAAGGGCGTCAGCCTGCCCGACACCGACCTGCCGGTCTCGGCGATGACGCCAAAGGATCGCGCCGATCTCGAAGCCGCGGTGACGACCGGGATCGACTGGGTCGCGCTCTCCTTTGTGCAGCGCGCCGAGGACGTCAATGAGGCCAAGCGGCTGATCCGCGGCCGCGCCGCTGTGATGGCCAAGATCGAAAAGCCGCAGGCGATCGACCGGCTCGGCGAAATCCTCGAGGTCTCCGACGCGCTGATGGTGGCGCGCGGCGATCTCGGCGTCGAATTGCCGCTGGAGCGGGTGCCCAGTCTTCAAAAGCAAATGACGCGGATGGCACGGCGCGCCGGCAAGCCGGTGGTGATCGCAACGCAAATGCTGGAATCGATGATCCAGGCGCCGGTGCCGACGCGCGCCGAAGTCTCCGACGTCGCGACCGCGGTCTATGAAGGCGCCGACGCCATCATGCTGTCGGCGGAATCCGCCGCCGGCAAATTCCCGGTCGAGGCGGTCTCGACCATGAACCGCATCGGCGAGGAAGTGGAGCGCGATCCGACCTATCGCTCGGTGCTGACGGCACAGCGGCCCGAGCCGGAGCAGACGGTCGGCGACGCCATCGCGGACGCCGCACGGCAGATCGCCGAGACGCTGGAATTGTCCGCGATCATCTGCTGGACCAGTTCGGGCTCGACCGCGATCCGCGTGGCGCGCGAACGGCCGAAGCCGCCGGTGGTGGCGATTACGCCGAACCTGGTGACGGGGCGCAAATTGTCCGTCGTGTGGGGCGTGCATTGCGTGGTCGCGGAAGACGCGCACGACCAGGACGACATGGTCGATCGCGCCGGCTCGATTGCGTTCCGCGACGGCTTCGCCAAGGCGGGCCAGCGCGTGATCATCGTCGCTGGCGTGCCGCTCGGCATCGCCGGCACCACCAACATGGTGCGCATCGCCTATGTCGGCCCGGATGGCAAAGCGGATAAGTGACGGCGTGCCGTCATTCCGGGATGGTCCGAAGGACCAGCCTCAGGGGCGCAATTGCGCCCCGGGGAATCTCGAGATTCCCCGATGTGCAATTGCACATCTGAGATTCGCGCTTTCGCGCGCCCCGGAATGACAGCTAAGCAAGCGTCGCGTCCAGCGTGATTTTCGTGTTCAGCAATTTCGACACCGGACAGCCGGCTTTTGCCTTGCCCACGAGTTCCTCGAACTTCGCCTTGTCGGCGCCAGGAATTTTCGCATTCAATGTCAGGTGCACCGAGGTGATGGCAAAGCCATCGCCCTGCTTTTCCAGCGTCACGTCGGCCTTGGTTTCCATCTGCTCGGCGGTGAGCTTGGCTTCGCCGAGGATCAGCGACAGCGCCATGGTAAAGCAGGCGGCGTGCGCGGCGCCGATCAATTCTTCCGGGTTCGAGCCCGGCTTGCCCTCGAAGCGGCTGGCGAAACCGTAGGGATAGTCGTTCAGCGCGCCGCTCTTGGTCGAGATCGCGCCCTTGCCGTCCTTGATGCCGCCCTGCCATTTGGCCGAGCCTGATGTCGTCGTCATGGAATGCTCCTTCACCGGTGAATGACCGATCACGCGCAACCTGGCGGATGGTTGCGTCAGAGCGATGTCAATTGCCGGTGATATCCGCGCAAAACGCGTTCCGCGTTTTGTCGCGACTACGCCCCCACCAGCGCCTTGGCCGGCAGCACCGCCTGCACCACGAGGCCGCGGGCGCGGGCGTCCATGACGCCGACCGCGCGTAGCGCCAATAGCGTCACGGTCTGCACGGCGTCGCGCAGTTTTGCGGAATCGTCCATATTGTCAGGGGCCAGCGGGCCGACCAGCGCCTCGTGCAATGCGCCGAGCAGTGCGGTGGCGGCGAGCGCGGTATCCTGCGCCGGCAGATGTCCGGCACGCACGGCCGCCTCGATCCTTGCTGCGATCTCGCCGGAGATTTCGCGGCGGCTGGCGAGCCGCGAAGCCGACACGTCGACATCGACCGGCTCCGCCAGAATCCCCCAGGCGAGCTTGCGCTGCGACAGCACATGGACGGCGACCGTCGTGACCGCCGCGGCCAGTGCCGAGGACGGCCCGGGCGCCGCCTCCGCCGCGCGGCGGATCGCGGCCAGTTCGTCGCGCGAAACTTCGGCGATCAATTCGGAAATCAGTTCGGCCTTGGAGGGGAAATAGCGATAGACGGTTCCGGCCGCGACATTGGCCCGGACCGCCACGGGGGCGATCTGCACCGCCGCCATGCCGCCGTCCGCCGCAGCGTCCCGCGCCGCCGCCAGAATGGCGCTGCGCCGCGCCGCCAGCCGTTTCACCACTTGCTGGGTTCGCCGATAGACCATGGCGCGCTTCCCCATCCCCGGCGCGTCCGCACCCGGGAGGGGTTGCAAGATCGCGCTGCGTCTTCATCGTTTTGAACGATTGTCCCCAATCGCTTTGAAGAACTGAACAACTATTCAGGCCTGTTGACAAGAAGCAAATATGACGGCCTCGGGGGCAAATGGCCGCTGAACGCAGGGTCCAATTGGTGGGCCGATAACCATAGCCGTTTCCCGAATATTAAGCCTTCCCGCGCAACTGTGCCCTACAACCTCGCAGGGTGCGGCATGGTCAATTCGAACGCTTTCACGGCCTGGCGGCTGTTTCAGCTGAACTGGATTCCGATTGCCGCCATGGGCGCCGTGGTGCTGCTCGGGGGCGCGCTCTGCGGTTTCACGATGAAACCGCTCGCCCTTGCCGTTACTCTTGGAATCGTCGCGGCATTGGCGCTGATCGCCTACCTCTATGCCTTCGCCAAGGGCGATCAGGCGGATCCCAAGCTGATCTTTCCGCTGGGGGCGATTTCCCAGCTGCTGTTGATCGCGACGATCATGGGGCCGCTGACCTACGTCGCTGCTGTGACCAACTGGCCGCTGCAGGACCGCGCCTTGCTCGCGATCGATCGCGCCATGGGCATGGATCCGGAGATGATCGCGCAGTACGTCAATGACCGTGAATGGCTCGGCGCTTTGCTGGTGCGCAGCTACACCCTGATCAAGATCATCCTGGTCGCGATCCCACTGGTCCTTGCCCTGACATCGCGTTTTGTGCGGCTGCAGGTGTTCGTGCTTGCGTTCAGCCTGACGCTGATCATGACACTCGTGATTTCGACGTTCACGCCGGCGGTCGGAACTTACCACGGCCTCAACATCGACCCTTCGCAATTCTCGTCCCTGGATGCCTCGATGTATCAGGCGCAGCTGCGCGACATCCTGGCGCTGCGCGACGGCTCGCTGCGGCACCTCGAATTGCTCAAGATCACCGGCATCGTATCCTTCCCGAGCTTCCACGCGGCTTCCGCCGTGCTCTACATCTGGGCGCTTTGGCCAGTGCGCTATGTTGGAGGGGCCGCGGTCGTCCTCAATATCCTGATGATGGCTTCGACGCCGGTGATCGGCGCCCACTACATGATCGACGTGTTCGGCGGTGTCGCGCTGGCCGTGATCGGCATCTGCCTTGCCAAGTATCTCGTAAACATCGTGGCGCCCTCGTCGTCGACCGCGCAGGCTGCGCCGCAGATAGCCCTGGTGCCGGCATTGGATTAGGCCGCCATCGTCGTGCCTTGCGATGGTAAATTCTGACTAAAACGCTGGTCCGCCCGGTTAACGGCTTCTTCGCCAAAGAACATCATTGTCAGGCACGTGAGCCTGCAATTCACGCAAAAATAGCGCGGCTATGGTCAGCTCGCGAAAATTCCTGCGGCACGCCGTGACTGTCACACCAACGCAAGAAGCCGGCCCAAAATCCGATGTCCATTTCCTTCGCCAATCCGACTGTTAATGGCGCCAGTGTCCGCAGCCTCGGGCGCGTGCTGATTCCGCTGTTGACCGGGCTCGTCGCCTATCTGATCTTCCTGTCGCTCGGGGAAATCCTGCTGCGGGATTCCGACACGCTCTGGCAGATCAGGATCGGGCAGTGGATCGTCGAGCATGGCGCCGTGCCCTACACCGACGTTCATACCTTCACCCGGTTCGGCGAACCCTGGATGTCGAGCTCCTGGCTGTCCCAGGTGCTCTATGCCGTTTCCTATGAATCTTTGGGCTGGGCCGGCCCGGTCATCCTGACCTCGCTCGCGATCGGGGCGACGGTCACGATCTTCATGTACCTGTTTGCCGACTATCTCGACCCAACCCGCGCGATCCTGCTGGTCACGCTTGCGGTGCTGGAGTCGGCGACCCACTTCCTGGCACGCCCCCATATGCTGGCGTTCCCGTTCATGGTCGCGTTCCTCGGCGGGCTGCTGGCAGCCGCGGATCGCCGGAGCGCGCCGTCATGGTGGCTGCTGCCGGTGCTTGCGATCTGGGCCAATCTGCACGGCGGTTTTGTTCTCGGACTGGCACTGATCGGACCGATCGGCCTGGAAGCGCTTTGGACCTGCGAACGCAAGGACCGCATCAGGCTGACGATTCAATGGGCGATGTTCGGTGTTGCCGCCGTCGCGGCGTGCTGCTGCACCCCCTATGGCTGGAACACGCTGATCGGCGCGGCAAAAATCCTCAGCCTCGGCAAGCTGCTGTCCATGATCTGGGAATGGATGCCGGCCAACTTCGCCACCTGGAGCTTCTTCGAATTCACGCTGCTCGGCCTGATCGGTCTCGGCTTCTATCGAGGCCTCTCATTGTCGGTGCCGCGAATCATCCTGCTGCTCGGCCTGCTCTGGATGGCGCTGTCGCATTCCCGGAACATCGAAATCTTCGCCTTTATCGTGCCACTGGTCGTGGCCAAGCCGTTTGCCGAGCAGTTGGGAACGCTGCGCGCGGCGATGGTGCCCGTTCGGGAAGGACAGTCGCGGGCGCCTGTGATGCTTGCCGCGCTCGCGGTGGCAGTGGCCGGATGGGCATCGACGCAAGTGTTCATCGCGCACCACCCGTTCGCGTTCCTGTCGTCCCAGACCCCGGTCGCAGCGGTGGACGTCCTGCAGAAGCGGCAGGCTCAGCGCATCTTCAGCACGTCGCCGTTTGGCGGCTATCTGCTGTCGCGCGACATCAAGGCCTTCATCGACGGCCGCGCCGAACTCTACGGCGAACAGTTCGTCCTGGACTATTTCGACGCGGTCACCGCCAAGGACGTCAACATACTGCTCGCCACGCTCGACAAGTATCAGATCGACGCCACCTTGCTGGGGCCGGATTTGCCGGCCACCAGGGTGCTGGATCATATCGCGGGGTGGAAGAGGGTGTATGCGGACGACGTCGCCGTGATCCACGTCCGCGACGATCAGCGCAAGGCCGCTCCACCTTCCGCGCCGGGCTCGTCAAACTGAGGCCCGGCTCTCACTCCCAGGTCAGCGCGCCACCGTTCTGATACTCGATCACGCGGGTCTCGAAGAAGTTCTTTTCCTTCTTCAGGTCCATCGCTTCCGACATCCACGGGAACGGGTTCTCGGTCTCGTCGAACACCCGCGCCAGCCCGAGCTGCGCGCAGCGGCGGTTGGCGATGAAGTGCATGTAGGTCTCGCACAAAGCCGCGTTCAGCCCGAGAAAGCCGCGCGGCATGGTATCCCGGCCATAGGCGGCTTCGAGCTCCGCCGCGGCGCGCACCATGTCACGAATCTCGTCCTGGAACGCCTTGGTCCACAGATGCGGGTTCTCGATCTTGATCTGGTTGATGACGTCGATGCCGAAATTCAGGTGGATGGATTCGTCGCGCAGGATGTATTGGTACTGCTCGGCAATCCCCACCATCTTGTTGCGGCGGCCGAGCGACAGGATCTGGGCAAAGCCGGTGTAGAACCACATGCCCTCGAAGATCACATAGAAGGCGACGAGGTCGCGCAGGAACGCCTGGTCGGCCTCCGGCGTGCCGGTCTTGAAGTCGGGATCGTCGAGATGCTGGGTGTGCTTCAGCGCCCACGCCGCCTTGTCGGTAATCGACGGCACCTCGCGGTACATGTTGAACAGCTCGCCCTCGTCCAGGCCGAGGCTCTCCACGATGTACTGGAAGGTGTGGGTATGCACCGCCTCCTCGAAGGATTGCCGCAACAGATATTGCCGGCATTCCGGATTGGTCAGATGGCGGTAGATCGCCAGCACGATGTTGTTGGCGACAAGGCTCTCGGATGCCGCGAAGAAGCCGAGATTGCGCTTGATGGCGCGGCGCTCGTCCTCGGTGAGGCCGTCGCGCGACTTCCATAACGCGATATCGGCCTGCATCGAGACTTCGGTCGGCATCCAGTGATTGTTGCAGCCGGCGAGATATTTCTCCCACGCCCATTTGTATTTCAGCGGCAGCAATTGATTGACGTCGGCGCGGCAATTGATCATCCGCTTGTCGTCGACCGACACACGTCCACCGCGGCGGTCGATGGTGCCGAGCCCGGTTTGATCGGCCCCGGCAGGAGGTAATGCCGCAAAGGGCGGCGGCGCGTGAGATGCGGGCGCGGAAGGTTCGGACCAGTCGAGCATTGGGTTTATTTCCTTATGTTTCTTGCTGCTTACTGGCAGGCTTCGCATTCGGGATTATCGATGGAGCACGCCACCGCACCGGACAAGTCCGGCGCGGTGGCGGCCAGCGGGACGATGATTGGGGCTGGAGCCATCATCGTCACGGAGGCGACACTGTTGAGCTTGCCGTCGGTGCCCTTGAGCGTGGACTTCTCGACATGCGTCGCGCTGCGCGAGCGCAGGTAATAGGTGGTCTTCAAGCCGCGGCTCCACGCCAGGCGATAGAGCGCGTCGAGCTTCTTGCCGGACGGGTTGGCGATGTAGAGGTTGAGCGACTGCGACTGGTCGATCCATTTCTGTCGCCGCGCCGCCGCCTCGATCAGCCAGGCGCTGTCGATCTCGAAGGAGGTGGCATAGAGCGCCTTGAGATCATCAGGGATGCGGTCGATCGAGCCGACGCTGCCGTCGAAATATTTGAGATCGTTGACCATCACCTCGTCCCACAACCCGCGCGCCTTGAGGTCGCGCACCAGAAACTCGTTCACGACGGTGAAGTCGCCGGACATGTTGGATTTGACATAGAGGTTCTGGTAGGCGGGCTCGATCGACTGCGCGACGCCGCAGATGTTGGAGATGGTCGCCGTCGGCGCGATCGCCATCACGTTGGAATTGCGCATGCCGGTCGATCTGACGCGCTCGCGCAAGCTGCCCCAATCGAGCGTCATGGAGCGGTCCATCGCGACGCCGCCGCGCGCTTCCGCCAACAGTTCGATCGAATCGATCGGCAGGATGCCCTGGCTCCACAGCGATCCGTCGAACGAGGGATAGCGGCCGCGCTCGGCGGCGAGATCGACCGAAGCCGAAATCGCGTAGTAGGAGATCGCCTCCATGCTGGTGTCGGCGAACGTCACGGCCGCGTCGGAGGCGACAGCGATCCGCATCGCCTGCAGCGCATCCTGGAACCCCATCAACCCGAGGCCGACCGGACGGTGCCGCAGGTTCGAACGCCGCGCTTCCGGAATGGTGTAGAAATTGATGTCGATGACATTGTCGAGCATCCGCATCGCAATCGTCACGCTGTTCTTCAGCCGCGCCTCGTTCAGGCGGCCGCCTTGGATGTGATTGAGCAGGTTGATCGAGCCGAGATTGCAAACCGCGGTCTCGTCGTCCGAGGTGTTGAGCGTGATTTCGGTGCAGAGATTGGAGGAGTGGATGACGCCGGCATGGCGCTGCGGCGAACGGAGATTGCAGGGGTCCTTGAACGTGATCCAGGGATGTCCGGTCTCGAACAGCATGGTCAGCATCTTGCGCCACAGGTCCGTGGCGCGGACCTGCTTGAAGACGCGGATTTCACCGCGCGCCGCCTTGGCCTCATAGGCGGCATAGCGCTCGGCGAATTTTGTGCCGTAGAGGTCGTGCAGGTCGGGCGTCTCGTCCGGCGAGAACAAGGTCCATTCGCCGTCGGTTTCGACGCGTTGCATGAACAGGTCAGGCACCCAGTTCGCGGTGTTCATGTCGTGGGTGCGGCGGCGGTCGTCGCCGGTGTTCTTGCGCAGATCGAGGAACTCCTCGATATCGATATGCCAGGTCTCGAGATAAGCGCAGACCGCGCCCTTGCGCTTGCCGCCCTGGTTGACCGCAATGGCCGTATCGTTGGCGACTTTCAGGAACGGCACCACGCCCTGGCTTTCACCATTGGTGCCCTTGATGTGGGCCCCAAGGCCGCGCACGCGGGTCCAGTCATTGCCGAGCCCGCCGGAATATTTCGCCAGCAGCGCGTTGTCCTTGACCGACTTGAAGATGCCGTCGAGATCATCCGCGATCGTGGTGAGGAAGCACGACGACAGTTGCGGCCGCAGCGTTCCCGAATTGAACAGCGTCGGCGTCGAAGCCATGAAGTCGAACGACGACAGCAGATCGTAAAACTCGATCGCGCGGGCCTCGCGATCGATCTCGCGGGTCGCAAGTCCCATCGCGACGCGCATGAAGAACGCCTGCGGCAGCTCGATGCGGTTGCCGCCTTCATGCAGGAAATAGCGGTCGTACAGCGTCTGCAGGCCGAGGAACTGAAACGCCAGATCGCGTTCCGGCTTCAGCGCCGCGGCGATTTTCTTCAGGTCGAAGCGCGCCAGATCCGGATCGAGCAACTCGGCCTTGATGCCGGTCTTGATATAGGCCGGGAAATATTCGCCGTAGCGCGTGGCCATGTCGGCCTGCGAGGCGTTGGTCGGCGCGCCATGCACGTGGGACAGCACTTCGGTGCGCAGCTTGTCGAGCAGCAGCCGCGCGCTCACGTACGCGTAGTTGGGCTCCTGCTCCACCAATGTCCGCGCGGCCATCACGGAAGCGAGCGCCAGTTCGTCCTGGCTGATGCCGTCGTAAATATTGCGCTGGGTATCCGCGATGACGGGCGCGGCGTCGACGCCATCAAGGCCGGCGCAGGCCTCGGCCACGATCAGCGCAAGCCGCGCGGTATCGAGCGGCACTTTGGTGCCGTTCGCCAGCGTCACATGCAGCACGGGTCCTGCCGCGGGCTTGGCCGATTTGGCGACCTCCTGCTCGGCGCGCTGCCTGGTGCGCTCGTCACGGTACAGCACATAGGCGCGCGCCACCTTGTGGTGCTCGCTGCGCATCAGCGCCAGTTCGACCTGGTCCTGCACGTCTTCGATGTGAAAGGTGCGGCCTTCGCTCATCCGGCGCGACAGCGCGCCGACGACTTCCGCGGTCAACTGCTCCACCACCTCGTGAACCCGGCGCGAGGCCGCCGCGGTGTGGCCCTCGACGGCGAGGAACGCCTTGGTCATCGCGACCGAGATCTTGCTGGCATCGAATTTCGAAACCGTGCCGTTGCGGCGGATCACCTGCATCGGAAGTTCGGCGTCCGGCGCGGCAAGCGTTTCGGGACGCAACTGGAACAAGGCAGCGGTTTTGGCTTCGAGAGAAATGAGACCGGAAGATTCGGACATCGGCAGACCCCGTGGTGTTGTTGAGGCCGGATGTCGTTGGGGACGCTGCATCGAATGCGCGGCGGCAAGCGCCGGCATGGATCTGCAAGCGACCGCCGGACACCCCGCCCGTGGACGTTTTTTCGGTGTCGCGGCAGGTCTCCTGGCTCGCAGGTCGTCGTTATTCCCTGTCTTCCCAATGCGAATCCGCATCAGTGACGTAAAGGCGGGAACAACTCACTGCTTACAGTTGCGGGGGCAGCGCCGGAATTTCGCGCCCTTTGGCGCGATCACCGACTTCCCTCTTAGCCACCATGACTTGCGTCGTGATAGACCGTGACAACTACATCTGGTGCGATTTGGGCAATCGTGTCAATGGTGCGCTAGCCGAGCCTGCGAAAATTCTGGTTCACCCTGTTAAAGCTGTGAACAACCGCAACAACCGGCGATCGAGTTGACGGGCGCGCCGAGTTGCCAGTAAGTGGACGCGTCGTGGTTCTTCGGGATGGTTTTCCCGAAGCTAAGAGGGAAGCCGGTGTGAAGCCGGAGCTGCCCCCGCAACTGTAAGCGGCGAGCCGCTGTCCAACAAAGTCACTGAGACCCGCAACGGTTTTGGGAAGACCGGACAGCAGCATTGACCCGCGAGCCAGGAGACCTGCCTCGACAACATAAACGTCCTCGGGCGGGGTGTCCCGGTGGTGCGGTTGCGATTCCGCGCGCCTCCTGACGCCTGGAATCCAGACGTGTCACTTCGGCCTTTGCCCCCAACTTTTGGGGTTAAGCCAATGACTACTTCTACAGAGAAGTCTTCCACAGCGACTTCTTCTACAAATTCTACCTCCTCACTTCCCGTCGCTTCGCTCGGCACGCCGCGCATCGGTCCGCGCCGCGAGCTGAAATTCGCGCTGGAGAGCTTCTGGTCGGGTACGACCGACGAGAAAGCCCTGATCGAGACCGGCATCGGGCTGCGCGCCGCCAACTGGGCGCGCCAGAAGAAGCTTGGTGTCAGCATCATCCCGTCCAACGACTTCTCGTTCTACGACCAGGTGCTCGACACCTGCGTGATGGTCGGCGCCATTCCGAAAAGCTACGGCTGGAACGGCGGCACGGTTCCACTCGCCACCTACTTCGCGATGGCGCGCGGCGCCAAAGGCGCGGCGCAGGATGCGGATTGCGGCCACGCCCACCACGACGCGGCCCACGGCGTGCCGGCGCTGGAGATGACAAAATGGTTCGACACCAATTACCACTACATGGTGCCGGAACTGGAGAAGGATCAGCAATTCATCCTCGCCTCGCGCAAGTCGATCGAGGAATATCTCGAAGCCAAAGCGCTCGGCTACCAGACCCGCCCGGTGCTGGTCGGCCCGGTGACGTTCCTCAAACTCGCCAAGTGCAAGGATGCGGGGTTCAACACGCTGTCGCTGCTAGACCGGTTGCTGCCGGTCTACATCGAGGTGCTGAGCGAACTTGCCAAGGCCGGCGCGGAATGGGTGCAGATCGACGAGCCGTGTCTGGTCCTCGACCTCGACGTCATCGCGCAGCAGGCGCTGCATTATGCCTATGCGGAAATCGCCAAGGCGGCGCCTGAGCTCAAGATCATGCTGGCCACGTACTTTGGCGGGCTCGGCGCCAACCGCGACACAGCGATGGCCCTGCCTGTCGCCGGCCTCCATCTCGACCTCGTGCGCGCGCCCGAGCAACTCGACGACCTCGCCGGTCTTCCAAAGGACCGCGTGCTGTCGCTCGGCATCATCGATGGCCGCAATATCTGGCGCGCCGATCTGAGCCGGCTGCTCGACCGACTGGAACCTGTGGTCACCAGGCTCGGCGGCGACCGCGTGCAGCTCGCGCCATCATGCTCGCTGCTGCACGTCCCGATCGACCTTGCGCTGGAAACCAGCCTCGATCCTGACGTGAAGAGCTGGCTGGCGTTTTCGGTGCAGAAGATCGAGGAACTGGCGGCGCTCGGAACGGCGTTGGCGTGCGGCCGCGTCCACGCCGACGCCATCCTGAA
Source organism: Bradyrhizobium sp. AUGA SZCCT0160 (assembly GCF_018130105.1). Classification (NCBI taxonomy): domain Bacteria; kingdom Pseudomonadati; phylum Pseudomonadota; class Alphaproteobacteria; order Hyphomicrobiales; family Nitrobacteraceae; genus Bradyrhizobium; species Bradyrhizobium sp. AUGA SZCCT0160. The sequence goes on along the minus strand of NZ_JAFCMD010000002.1, from coordinate 238,378 downwards.
GGCCTCCGATGAAACCGCAGCCGCGCGCAAAGCTTCGCCGCGGATCCACGATGTCAAGGTGGCAGCGCGCGCCGTCGGCATCGATAGCGCGATGCGCCGCCGCATCAGCGCGTTTACCGATCGCGCCGGCGTGCAGCACAGCCGCTTCAACCTGCCGGCCTTCCCGACCACGACCATCGGCTCGTTCCCGCAGACCGCGGATGTCCGAAACGCCCGCGCCGCGCATGCCAAGGGCGCGCTGACCGACGACGCCTATAAACTCTATCTGCAGAACCAGACCGCGCGCGCGGTGCGCTGGCAGGAGAATATCGGGCTCGACGTGCTTGTTCATGGCGAGTTCGAGCGCAATGACATGGTGCAGTATTTCGGCGAGCAGCTCGCAGGCTTCGCCTTCACCGCGCATGGCTGGGTGCAATCCTATGGCTCGCGCTACGTCCGCCCGCCGGTGCTGTTCGGCGACGTGTCCCGCCCGAAACCGATGACGGTCGAATGGTGGCAATATGCGCAGTCGCTGACCAAGCGGCCGATGAAGGCGATGCTGACGGGGCCGGTGACGATTCTGAACTGGTCGTTCGTCCGCGACGACATCCCGCGTAGCGAAGCCTGCCGCCAGATCGCGCTGGCGATCCGCGACGAGGTCGCCGACCTCGAAGCCGCCGGTGCCGGGATGATACAGATCGACGAAGCGGCGCTGCGGGAGGGCCTGCCGCTGCGCCGGTCGGAGCGGAAGACTTACCTCGACTGGGCCGTGGACGCCTTCCGCATCTGTTCGTCGGGCGTACGCGACGACACCCAGATCCACACCCACATGTGTTATTCGGAGTTCAACGACATCATCGACGCGATCGGCGCGATGGATGCCGACGTGATCTCGATCGAGACCTCGCGCTCGAAGATGGAACTGCTCGACGCTTTCAGGAACTACCGCTATCCGAACGAAATCGGCCCCGGCGTCTACGACATCCATTCGCCGCGGGTGCCTGAAACCGCCGAGATGACCGACCTGCTCAAGCTGGCACGGCTGCGCCTTAGCGACGCCCAGCTCTGGATCAATCCGGATTGCGGATTGAAGACCCGGAAATGGGAAGAGGTGCGGCCCGCTCTGGTCAACATGGTCGCCGCCGCCCGCGAATTGCGAGCGCTCGCTTAAACGCCCGCCCCGTCTCTCATCCCGGCGTCATTGAAAGGATACGCCATGCGCTTCTGGATCGAATGCACGAGGTGCGAGACGGGGCAGGCCACCCACATCAATATCGCGCTGGTCGGCAGCATGTGGCGCGACGGCGAGCGCACCGTGCTCGCCTTCGTCCGTGGCGACGGCCAGCGCATTGAGGTCACCGAGACGCCGGAACAGATCATGGCGCGGCATCTCGGGCCGCTGGCAAAGGCGTAACGACGCGATGACGGTGAGGCCGGATAACGCCTGGTCGGAAGCTGCCGTCGATCTTCGCAAGGTCGGCGCGAATCCGGACCACTGGTATCCGGTCGCATGGTCGCGCGAGGTGAAGTCCGGCCAGACTTTCGCGGCGCGGTTCGCGGGCGAACCGATCGTGCTGGTGCGCCCGAGGGAGGGCGCGATCTTCGCGCTTGAGGACCGCTGCGCGCACCGCCAGGTGCCGCTGTCGAAGGGAACGGTCGATGGCTGCACCCTGCGCTGCGTCTATCACGGCTGGCGCTACGACGCGTCGGGCGACTGCGTCGACGTCCCCTATCTCGGCAAGGGCAAGCGGCCGAACGGCGTCCGCCGCTATCCCTGCTTCGAGCGCGACGGGTTGATCTTCATATGGCCCGGCACCGGGCCTGCCGCCGTCCCCTTGCCGCAGATCGGCGCAGCCGCTGATACCGCCTACAAGACCCGGCGGTTCGGCAAGCTCGTCGCCTGCCACTACACTTTCATGCATGAGAACTTGATGGACATGAACCATCAGTTCCTGCACCGGCGCACCACCGGAAAAGTCGTCCCGCGCTATCTCGGCAGCCGCGCCGGCGAACGCTGGATGGAGGTCGATTACAGCTTTGCCCGGCCTGGCGAGAAGCCGCCGATCGGCGAGGCCGTCATCGTCGGCCGCCTGCGCGGCCGTGCCGGCACGGCGCGCGACCTGATGACGGTGCGCACCGAATATCCCTACCAGACCCTGCGGATGTGGACGAAGGGCGACGCACCGGTTCTCAGCGTATGGCTTGGTTACACGCCCATCGATGCCGCACAGCGCCGTAACCGGACCTTCGTCGTGCTGTCGGTACGCAAGCCCAGAGTGCCCGGCATCCTCGATCTCGGCTGGCCGGTGCTGGCCTGGTTCACCAACCGGGTCTTTTCGGAGGATTGCGAGATCGTCGAGATGGAACAGGCCGCCCATGACGCGCAAGGCGCCGACTGGAACAGGGAAGTGTTTCCGCCGATCCAGGCGCTGCGAAAACTGTTGCGGGCGTGCGGGGAGCCGGCTCGTTAGTCATTCCGGGGCGACGCGAAGCGTCGAACCTCAGATGTGCAATTGCACATCGTAGTTCGCGCGAAGACGCGCGCCCCGGAATGACGGAGTGTCAATTCGCCGTCAGCAGCTTACCAAGCCACTCCCACGTCTTGCCGTTGATCCTCATGGCGCGGGACAGGACGCCACCATAAAAAAACGCGGCGTCACCGCCGCGTTCCTTATTCCATGTGCAACCCACTTAGGCCTGCGGTTGCGGCTCCAGGCCGGGATCCGGATCGGGGCGCGGGCGCGACTTGCCGGCGGGCGGCACAGCGGAGGCCCGCGGCGTGGTCGGCTCAAGCACCGACTCGCGGTTCGGCTTCTTGCCATTGAGCAGGTCGATGATCTCGTCGCCGGACAGCGTCTCGAATTCGAGCAGGCCCTTGGCAAGCGCTTCGAGGTCGGCGCGCTTTTCGGTGAGAATGCGCGTCGCTTCGTTGTAGCCGTCTTCGACGAAACGCCGGATCTCGGTATCGATCTTCTGAACCGTGGCTTCCGACGCGTTCTGGGTGCGCGACACCGACATGCCGAGGAAGACCTCGTCCTGGTTCTCGCCATAGGAGACCGTACCGAGTGCCTCGGACAGGCCCCAGCGCGTCACCATCATGCGGGCCAGGCGCGTGGCCTGCTCGATGTCGGACGACGCACCCGAAGTGACCTTTTCGCGGCCGAAGATCAGCTCTTCGGCAACCCGGCCGCCCATCATGATCGCGAGCCGCGACGTCATCTGCTCGAGCGACATCGACAGCTTGTCGCGCTCCGGCAGCTGCATCACCATGCCGAGTGCGCGGCCGCGCGGGATGATCGTGGCCTTGTGGATCGGATCGGTCGCGACGACGTTGAGGCCGACGATGGCGTGGCCGCCCTCGTGATAGGCCGTCAGCAATTTCTCTTCCTCGGTCATGACGAGCGACTTGCGCTCGGCGCCCATCATCACCTTGTCCTTCGCCTCTTCGAACTCGGCCTGCGTCACCATGCGCTTGTTGCGGCGCGCGGCGGTCAGGGCGGCTTCGTTGACGAGGTTCATCAGGTCGGCGCCGGAGAAGCCCGGCGTGCCGCGCGCGATGGTCTTGAGGTTGATATCCGGCGCCAGCGGCACCTTGCGGACGTGGACCTTGAGGATCTGCTCGCGGCCGACGACATCCGGGTTCGGCACCACCACCTGGCGGTCGAAACGGCCCGGGCGCAGCAGCGCGGGATCGAGCACGTCGGGACGGTTGGTCGCCGCGATCAGGATCACGCCTTCATTGGCCTCGAAGCCGTCCATCTCGACCAGCAACTGGTTGAGGGTCTGTTCGCGCTCGTCATTGCCGCCGCCGAGGCCGGCGCCACGATGGCGACCGACCGCGTCGATTTCGTCGATGAAGATGATGCAGGGCGCGTTCTTCTTGGCCTGTTCGAACATGTCGCGGACGCGGCTGGCGCCGACGCCGACGAACATTTCAACGAAGTCGGAGCCCGAGATGGTGAAGAACGGCACGTTGGCTTCGCCCGCGACCGCACGCGCGATCAGGGTCTTGCCGGTGCCGGGAGGGCCGACCAACAGCACGCCGCGCGGAATCCGTCCGCCGAGGCGCTGGAATTTGCCGGGGTCGCGCAGGAATTCGACGATCTCCTGCAAATCCTGCTTGGCTTCGTCGACACCAGCGACGTCCTCGAAGGTGACGCGGCCATGCGCCTCGGTCAGCATCTTGGCGCGCGACTTGCCGAAGCCCATCGCCTTGCCGGCGCCGCCCTGCATCTGGCGCGACAGGAAGATCCACACGCCGATCAGCGCGATGAAGGGCAGCCAGGAGACCAGCAACGACACGAACCAGGGCACATTGTCGCCGGGCGGCTTGGCGCTGACGTTCACCTTGGCATCAACCAGGCGCTTGACCAGCGACGGATCGTTCGGCGAGTAGGTCTGGAAACTGGAGCCGTTGGTGAAGGTGCCGTGGATTTCCGGCCCCTGGATCACGACGTCGCGGACGGTGTTCTTTTCGACCTCACTCACGAACTGCGAAAACGTGATGTCCTGCGAGGACGCGCGCTGCCCCGGATTCTGGAAAAGCGTGAAGAGTGCCAACAGCAACAAAACAATGATTACCCAGAGGGCGAAATTGCGCAGATTGGCGTTCATCGATCTTCCTTCGTGGCCGCGCGGATCGTGGCCTTATGTCCTTGGCAGTAAACCTTGGGTCGTCCTAGAGCAGTCAGGCCAGAATCCCCGGAGCACTGCTTACAATCTAGGTGGCGCCCGGGTCGATGCCAAGGGAACCACGCAGGACTATTTAGCGCATCTTGCAGGACGATTTAGCGCATCTTAACGGGATTCCCGGTCAAATAATGGCGTAAAAATCAGCGTTTTTCGGGGGTGGTTAAGACTCCACACCGGTTTATGACGGGATATCAAGGTTTAGGCTTGCCTCTTATGCCGGCCTGCGACGACGCGGAGGAGCCGGCTCGACGTGAATCCGGCCTCCAATGAAGCTGATTGCGGCGCCTGCGAGGGTCTGTTTCAACTTCGGCTGGCCTTCCGATACCGCCCGATCCAGCACCGTCAGCAGGGCCTCGACCTTGCCGAGTTCCGCAGGCCCCTCGTGACCGACGCGGTCGATGGCCCGCATCAGCAGCCGAAGCCGGATTTCCTCAGGCAGACCCGCAAAGGCTGACGCATCGAAGCCAAAACGCGCGACGTCATTGCGGTCCCTCAGTGCCAGATAGCGCTCGGCGCCATCAACCAGCACTTCCAGCGCGGCATTGGCCCGCGCCAGCCGTGACGCCAGCCGCGCCAGGATTCTGGCATCGCCGCCCTCTTCCGCCAGCGCCGGCATCAGCGCACGTAAACGAGGACGCGTGTAATTGACGTCGCGGTTGGTCGGATCATCCGCGAAGGCGATCTTGGCCTTGTTCAACGTCGCGATCAGTTGCGATTTCGGGACATCCAGCAACGGCCGCGCCAGCCACACACCGTCGCGTTCGCTCTGGCGCGCCATCGCCGCCAGACCGGCGATGCCGCTGCCACGCAGCATCCGCATCAACAATGTCTCAGCCTGGTCATCGCGGGTGTGCGCGGTGAGGATATGGGTCGCGCCACCAGCGCGTGCTGCTTGCGCCAGCAGGCGATAGCGCGCCGCCCGCGCCGCGGCCGGCACGCCTGTGTTCGGCTTGGCGCCATGCCAGCGCAGCGTGCGATGGGGCAGATCGAGATGCCTGGCGAGCTTCTTGACGTCACGCGCCTCGCGCGCGGCTTCATGCCGCAAGCCATGATCGACGGTCACCGCAATCAATCGCGGCCCGCGCTTCAGGGCACGGCGCCAGCGCGCGGCGAGCCACATCAGGGCGATGGAATCAGGTCCGCCGGAAACGGCGAGCACGATCGCGGGCGCAGCCTTCCAGTCGGCGAACAGAAGTTTCGCCTGGCTCGCCGTGATCGCGGAATGGTCGTCCTCTGCCATGGACCGACCATAGCGTTTTCGGGCCAAGCCTGTCCCGCGCTTGATGCGGGGTCTAACGACTCAGCACTTCACCCGCTTCTGCTCGCGGTCCACGGCGGCCTTCACGCCGGCCGAGGCGCGCGGATATTTCCGCGTCACTTCGCCGAGCGCGGCGCAGGCCGCTTCCTTCTCCTTCAGTGCCGCCAGCGACTGGCCGAGCCGCAGCAGCGAGTCCGGCGCCTTTGCGGATTTGTCGAACTTGGTGGTCACGCCGAGAAAGGCTTCCGCGGCGTCACGGTATTGCTGGCGCTGGAAGTAGCTTTCGCCAAGCCAGTATTGCGAATCCGCGATCAGGGGATCGCTCGGATATTTCTGAGCGAAATTCTTCATGGTCTCTTCGGCGAGCGCATAGTCCTTGCGCTGCATGTAGCCGATACCGAGATCGAACTCGTCCTTCGGCGTCGCCGAAGGCGGCAGCGTCGTCAGCGCGGCGCTGGCGCCGGGCGCACGCACGGGCGGCGGCGCGCCGCCGGGATCGCGCGGGCTGGTGGCACCGAGGTCGAGCGGCTCGCCCCGTCCGCGGCCGCCGGGAGCGCCGACCGGCGCGTCATTGGCAACCGGCAACTGACCGCCGCCGAGCGCGCGCGGCGCGCCGGGGGCGTTCGGATTCTGACTGGGATCGAAGGCGTCGCCGCGGCGGCGGCCGGTCGCCGGCGCTGCTGCCTGCTCCTGCATGATCGGCGGCGGTGCCGCGATCTGCGGCTGCTCATAGGTCGGCTGTCCCTGCGGATAGCCCTGCTGCCCCTGCGGGTAGCCGGGCTGCGCCTGGGTTTGCCGGGCGGGCGGATAGGCCTGGACCGGGGGCGGCACCGCGGCCACGCCGGGCTGGGCCGCCGGAGGCTGACCGGCAGGCGCTACCGCCGCACCGCCACCGAGCTGCCGCAGGCGCTCCTCGAGCTGGCGGTTACGGTATTGCAGTTCCTCGTTCTGGCCGGTGAGCTGCCGCAGCTGGTTCTCGAGCCGCTGGATCCGCATATCCGCGTCGGCGTCGTCGGATTGCGCCTGGACCGGCGGAGAGCCTTGCGGAGAAGAGGACCACGGGAACGATATCTGCGCGAAGGAGGCCTGCGAAGACAGGGAGAGCATCGCGGCAATCGCCACGGCGCTGATCGAATTGAGAAACCTGAATGACATTTTGCCCTGACGACGAAAATTCGGCGTGACATCGAAAGCCGAACACATTGAGAGAGGGAGTACGCCAGAATTGTGACTGGCGTTTCCGAATCCGGAAGCCGGATTTCGGTATGGTTTAGTATCAGCTTCAAAACAAGCAAGCGGCATGGTCGGCGGGCCGTTCATCAACGGAAGGGATCAGGCCCATGCACGCAGCCGTGAACGGGGTTCGGCTGTTCTTCGACCTCGAAGGCCCCGAAACCGCCAGACGCAGCGAAAGCTGGCCGTCACCCGCGGCTTCATCATACGCCCAAAGCAAAACCGGCGCCCCAGGGCGCCGGTTCTGAAATTCGGCAGTCGAAGCCGCTCAGGCGCCGGCGTTCAGCACCGTGACCGCGCGGCGGTTCTGCGACCAGCAGGAGATGTCGTTACACACGGCGACCGGGCGTTCCTTGCCGTAGGAGATCGTGCGCATGCGGTTCGGATCGACGCCGCGCGAGGCGAGATAGCTCCGTACCGACTGGGCGCGCCGTGCACCGAGCGCGATGTTGTATTCGCGGGTGCCGCGCTCGTCCGCATGGCCTTCGATGGTGAAGGAATAGCGGTTGTAGGTCTGCAGCCACTGCGCCTGCTTTTCCAGGGTCGCGATCGCCTGCGGGCTGAGCTCGGTCTGGTCGCTCTCGAAGAACACGCGGTCGCCGACATTGACCACGAAGTCCTGTTGGCTGCCCGGGGTCGCCGCACTCGCCATCGCCCCATCGGCGCCGACGTTCTTGTTGGCGCAAGCGCCCATCGACAGGGCCACCGCGAGTACCGCGGCCAGTTTCAATCCCTGGAGGATGCGCATCTGATGTTTCATTCCGGAGCCTCCACGCTCACGTTTTCCGACTGTTATCCGGTCTACAGGGCGATGGTTAAGCGAACGTTCCGTCAACCTTGATGGAACCTTGCCAGACCCGATCAAATGCCGACAAACCGTGAAAAGCGCCCACGATGGTTAATGGTTTGTAAATGTGGCGCGACGGTGAAGGCAAGCGGGCTGAGGCCGAAATCGTCACTTTGGGCGCGCGGCACAGGGCGGTTTGTGCGCCGATTGGGCGGCCCCTGCCGGCGGACAGCAAATTCCTGATGATTCCGGCCCGGCAGCTTCAGGAACTGGGAACGATCGAGGCTCGCTCGAAGGTCGATATTTCGGCATCCTGGAAGGAATGAGGCGCACGCTGGAACAGCATCCGCCGCTCGAATGCACTTGAGCGCATGATGGGAAACCGGGTCATGACGTGTTCCCGCACGGCGCGGAAATCGGACGCCATCAATGCCACCTTGGCCAATGCGTTCGGAAATTGGCGCGGGTCGGCGATGGTCTCGTTAAGAAAGACCCGGCGATAAAACGACTGGTGCGCGGGGCGAACGAGCGCGAGCCCGGTATCGGCGTTGAAATACTCGCATGCCAGATAGGCCAGCCGCACTGTCAGATAAGGAAGCTCCGGGAAACGCTGGGCTTTATCCGGATCTGCAACAAAACGGGCCGGATCGATGAACACTTCGCCGCGATCGAGGCGAGGATGAAGAACATCGCCAAACAAATCGGTCGTGCAGGACATCCGTTGTTCGGACGTCAGGACGTGGAGACGGATGGAGCTATAAAGTTCTCCGTCAACATAGATTCCGAACGTCCAGGCATTGGGCGCATCGTCGTAGCGATCACTGTAGCGCTCGGTCCCTGACGGCGGAATTAAATTGCCGTGCGTATAGGCCCTGTAGCGCATCAAATAGAGCTGGTCTTTCGCCTCAGGAGTTTCGATGGGTCGGTAATCGACGCGGTCAAACAGCGCTCCTCCCCGAACAGCGAACGAAGCGCGCGGTTCGGCTTCGGATTTCATCACGTACTCCATCACTTCTAAACAACCTGAGCGAGTACGAAAAACTTAACAGCTCCTTAACAAAATTGCAAAGCTATCGAGACGTTAGGGTTAACCTTTGTGGCCGTAACCGTCCGTAATATTACGGGAAGTTGTATCACGCGATCGAACGCGACGGCACCACAACCAGCGGCTCGTCCGGCGAACGGCGGCCGTGGGAAGCGTTCAGCAATTGGCGAACCCGAACCGCCGGGACCGGCCGGCTGAACAGATAGCCTTGCGCCTCGGTCACCGTGCCATCGGTGCTGATCAATTCGAGTTGTTCGTTGGTCTCGATGCCCTCGACCACGACCGACATGCCGAGATCGGCCGAGAGCCGCGCCACGCCCCGCAGCAACGTCAGCGGACGATCGGTATCGATGCCTTCGAGGAAGGAACGGTCGATCTTGACTTTTTGCAGTGGGAAGTTGTGCAGATAGCTCAGGCTCGAATAGCCGGTGCCGAAATCGTCCAGCGAGATCCGCACGCCGAGTGAATGCAGTTGCGACAGCACATCATGGGTCAGCTGCGTGTTGCGCAATAACGAGGATTCGGTGATCTCGATTTCGAGCCGGTGCGCCGGCAGGCCGGAGACCTCGAGCGCGTAGCGGACTTCGCTCAGCACGTCGCGCTGATGGAATTGCTGCGGCGAGAAGTTGACGGCGACGCTGACGGCCTCGGGCCACTTCATGCACTCCATGCAGGCCTTGCGCAGAATCCAGCGGCCGAGATCGACGATCAGGCCCATATCCTCGGCGACCGGAATGATATCGATCGGCGACACCGTGCCGCGGATTGGATGATTCCAGCGCAGCAGCGCCTCGCAGGTCGCGATCTTGCCCGACTTGATATTGACCAGCGGCTGATAGAACAGTTCGAACTCCTCGTTCGCCAGCGCCTTGCGCAGGTCGAGTTCAAGAATGCGGCGCGCTTCGACGGTTTGGGCCATCTCGTCGCGGAAGAAGCAGAAGGTGCCGCGGCCGTCGGCCTTGGCGCGGTACAGCGCCATGTCGGCATTCTTGAGCAGCGTATCCGCGCTGACCCCGGGAGAGGTCATGGCGATGCCGACGCTGGCGCCGATCTCGACCAGATGATTGTCGATCTTGTAGCGCTCGCTCAGCCGGTCGACGATACGCCGGGCAAGACCTGCCGCGTCCTCATGGGAGTGAATGTCCTGCTGGAACACGACGAATTCGTCGCCGCCAAACCGCGCCACGAAGTCCTCGGGACGCAACATCTCGCGCAGCCGGCCGGCAACCGCGCACAACAACTGGTCGCCGCAGGGATGACCCAGCGTGTCGTTGACCTGCTTGAATTGATCGAGGTCGACGAACAGCAGCGCCGACAACCTGTCGGCGCCTTGCTGAATGGCCAGCAGGCGCCCGATTTCGTCGCGGAAATTGACCCGGTTGGGAAGCTCGGTGAGTTCGTCGTAACGCGCGAGATGGCTGATCTTGGCTTCCGCGTCGCGCCGCTCGGTGATGTCTTCGAGCAAGACCACCGCGCCTCCGCCCGCCATCGGCTGGAACGTCCATGACAGTGACCGGTTGCGCGTGAAGTCGGGATCGGTCGTGATCATGTCCCGCGCCTGCGAGCTCTCGATTTCCGACAGGATCATGCTGCCGCTCGCGTGCGAAATCGAACCAGAGGCGACGCAGGCTGCAATAATGTCGGACGCACTGGCGGCACCCTGCACCGAATCGTCAGGCAGGTTCATCATCTCGCTGAAGCGGTGGTTCATGACCGCAAGGCGGCCGTCAGCGCCGAACATGCACAGCCCGTGCGGCATGTTGTTCAACGCGGTATCGAACTGGCCGGCCAGCGCCGCCTCGCGCTCGCGCGCCATCAGCGCCTGCATGAATATTCTGTGCAGATTGGCCGAAATCTGTATGACCACCACGAGAAATGCGGCGCACAGGACCGACATGGCCATGTAATAGGGCGTGCCACGCAATGCCAGCGCGATGACCGTTGAGCCGAAGCAGAGGTAAGCCTGCAGCTGGAATATCCATTGCCGTCCATAGGCCCTGCCCGCACCGCCCGCCACGAATCCGGTGGTTGTGGACAGACAAATCATATGGGCGACGGCGTCGTCAGAGACCAACAGGGTGGTGCAGCACCAGATGCCGACCGCGGCGGCCTGGATGATCGCCCCGATCTGATGCCGGCTCTTCCACCGCGCAGCTTCATCGGCGGTCAGCGTCGCTTTGCGTGTGTGGTACCGCCGCAAGTCGAACGCCCGGATGGCGGCGGCGAAGATGAGGAGCGCGACACACGCCCAGATCAGCGGTTCTCCGGTCTTCAGCGCGGTCACGGCCGCCGCAACGGCGCCGAAGAAAAGACCCGTGAGCAGCGGAGCGCGAGTTTCGAACAGCGAATCGATCAGCGCCGCGCGAAGATACGGCGACATCTTCTGGTCGGACTCTCCGGTCTGGTTTGCGAGCTGCATGTCGGGTGTACGCCGTCCTGTTCGGGTGCGTAGTCTTACCCTTTGCAGATGAAGTCTTTCTGAGGGAATATCGTTACCAAGACGTTGCTTTCGATTTCAGGCTATAGAAATCCCCTGATAAATCAGCACGCTAGGCAATGTTTGCCGATTAACGCCCTAACCCATGGAACGCTCAGGACAACAGCGGAGACCATGCCGGATCGGAGGCGAAGCCGGGGGTCGGAACCCGCAACTCGTTGCGCCCGGAGATATCGACGGTGAACAATGAAGGGCCGCTGTTGCCGCCGGGCTCGCGGAAGAACATCAGCACCCGGCCGTTCGGCGCAAAGGTCGGGCCTTCGTTATGGAAGCCCGAGGTGAGAATGCGTTCGCCCGATCCGTCCGGCTTCATGATGCCGATCGCGAATTGACCACCGCCCTGCTTGGTGAAGGCGATGTAGTCGCCGCGCGGCGACCACACCGGCGTCGAATAGCTGCCCTCGCCGAACGAAATGCGCTGCGCGCCGCCGCCGGTCGCGCCCATCACATAGATCTGCGGCTTGCCGCCGCGATCGGACTCAAAGCAGATGCGGGCTCCGTCCGGCGAATAGGACGGCGAGGTGTCGATCGCCGGCGTGTCGGTCAGCCGCGTGGTCGATTTCGAGCGCAGGTCCATCACGAACAGGTTCGAATTGCCGCCCTGCTGCAGGCTCATGATGACGCGCTGGCCGTCCGGCGAGAAGCGCGGCGAGAACGACATGCCCGGGAAGTTGCCGACGATCTCGCGCTGCCCGGTCTCGATGTTGAACAGATAGACGCGCGGATCGCCCTGCCCGAACTCCATATAGGTGATTTCCTGGGTCGACGGCGAAAATCGCGGCGTCAGCACCAGGTCGGCGCCGCGCGTCAGATATTTCACATTGGCGCCGTCCTGATCCATCAAGGCCAGCCGCTTGACGCGGCGTTCCTTGGAGCCGCTCTCGTCGACGAACACCACGCGGCTGTCGAAGTAGCCTTTCTCGCCGGTCAGGCGCTCGTAGATCTGGTCGGAGATGATGTGGGCGATCCGCCGCCAGTATTCCGGCGAGGTGAAATATTGCTGGCCGGTGAGCTGCTGGCCGGTGTTGACGTCCCAGAGCCGGAATTCGGCCTTGAGACGGCCGTCGCCCTGCCGCGTCATGCGGCCGGTCACCAGCGCCTGCGCGTTGATGCTCTTCCAGCTCTGGAAGTTCGGCGCGGCATCGATGTTGATTACTTTCTCGATGTAGGCCGCCTGATCGATCGGCGCGAAGAGACCGCTGCGCTTCAGGTTGTTGGTGATGACCTGCGTGACGCCGGCGCCGACCTCGGTGTCTGCCGGCGTGCCGGCAGCGAAATTCGGGATCGCGATGGGGAGCGGCGTGAATTCGCCCTCGGGCACAATGATGCGTTTCGGCGCCTGGCCGAAGGCACGCTGGCCGCTCATCAGCAGGCCCGCTGACGCCATTCCCGTAATGATCTGCCGGCGGTTCGGGCGAAACAGCATGTTCGGCAATCCATCTTTGTCAGTCATCGCTTCGACTTTGCTCATATCCGTGATTGCCGGGAGGTGACCACCAAATTACAAAAGCTTCAGGTCTTCTGTTCGGTGAACACCGGCGCAAAATATTTCCATTCCTCGAAAAACGCCGCAGGCAGCTTGTACGGCTGGCATTCGATGATCGCGCGCAACGCGCTCTCCTGATAGACGCGCAAATACGGCGTTGCCGGTGTTCCTTCCGGAACCGGCATTCCCTCGAGCGTACCGTCGCGCTTCAGGCGGATCGCAAACGCCGCTTCCGGCTTCTGCGACTCGATGCCGCCATAGGGTTTTTTCCAGCATCGCTCGACCTGCTGCTTGAACATCGATCCCCAGGTCGCGGAGTTGTCTGCTGCCGTGCCCTTTGAAGTGCCGAGCGCGGCGTTGGAATTCAGCGTGGCACCAGTCGCGGCTTGCCGCGTCGCGTCGCGCTTGTCCAAGAGCGCCGCAATCTGCGTTTGATCGAAGTGCCGTTCGACGATCTTCTGCTTCTGCTCCGGCGGTTTTGCCGCAGGCTGGGCGACCGGCTTCGGCGGCGGCTTCTTCTCTTCCTTCTTGATGGCTTCCGCGATCGGATCGACCTTCGGGGGATCCGGCTTCTTCTCCGGCTTCGGCTCTTCCTTGGGCTTTTCGGCGACCTTCGGCGGATCAGGTTTTTTCTCGACCGGCTTCTCCTCGGCCTTCGGCTGCGGCGGCGGCGCAGTTTCGGTGATGACCGGCGCCTTCTCGGTCACCTTGCCGACCGCGTCGTCGATCGGTTTGGCTTCAGCCACCTTGTCGACCAGCGGCTTCGGATTTTCCTTCTTGCCGGTCTTCATGCCGGCCATAACCTTGGCGAGCTGGTCGGGGGAAATGACGTCGACGGCGACCGATTCCTCCGGCGTCATTTCGTAAGCCTTGGTCGAGAACGACACCAGTCCGTACCCCAGCACGAGGACGTGCAGGGCGACCGACGCAGCCAGTGTCTTGTCGATCTTGAGCTTCACTTAAGTCTTTCCGCTCCGCGCAAAAACGGGATCGCTCACGAGCCCCCCTCAGGGATGATCACGATGTTCGCCTTGAACCCCGCCGTCCTAATATACCCCAATAACTTCATCATATCCGTGTAACAGACGTCTTTATCGCCGCGCAGATAGACCACGCTCTCGGCCTCCGACCGGGTTTCCCGGATAGCCTTGATTTTGGGCAGCAAGTCGGCGGCAGGGATTAATGTATCCCCCAGATATAGTTCGACATTCGAATTGCAGGAGCCGCCGGTGCGCTTGACCGACAGCGTCAATGGCGGGGCGTTCGACGCCAGCGACTTGCCGCCGCTGGCGACAGGCAGATCGATATCGATGGTCGAGGTCATCAGCGGTGCGGCCACCATGAAGATGATCAGCAGCACCAGCATCACGTCCACCATCGGCGTGACATTGATCTCCGCCATCACGGCGGCGCGCCGCCGGCCGCGGCGTCCACCGCCACCTGCCGAACCTGCCATGTTCATCGCCATGATCGGATGCCCACAATGCTCACGATTGACCGCTCCTCACGCCGTTTATCCGGGGCATGATCTGGTCCGAAAACCGGTTTCCACTTTTCGGGATCATGCCCGCTCGTCGATCTGGCGCGACAGGATCGCTGAAAATTCGTCGGCGAACCCCTCCAGCCGCTGGGCCTGCCGGTTCACCTCGGAAATGAACTTATTGTAGAAAATAGTCGCCGGAATGGCAGCGATAAGGCCGATCGCGGTGGCAAACAGCGCCTCCGCGATACCAGGCGCCACCACCGCCAGCGAGGTGTTTTTCGAGGCCGCGATCGACTGGAAGCTCGACATGATGCCCCAGACGGTTCCGAACAGGCCGACGAACGGCCCGGCCGAGCCGACGGTGGCCAGCACCAAAAGCCGCCGTTCCAGCCGCTCGACTTCACGGGCGATGGAGACGTTCATCACCTTCTCGATCCGCATCTGCAGGCCGGCAAAGGACCTGGTCTGGCTCTCGAACGAACGTTTCCATTCGCGCATCGCCGCCACAAAGCACGCTGCCATGGATTGCGTCGGCTTGGCGGAGAGCGAGCGGTAAAGCTCCTCGATCGATTGTCCGGACCAGAACGCCTGTTCGAAACGGTCCATCGCACGCTTGGTGCGCGCATAGAGAAAAATCTTGTCGATGGCGATCGCCCAGACCCAGACCGAACAGGCGAGCAGCCCCATCATCACTGATTTGACGACCCAGTGCGCCTGCAGGAACAGCGCGATCAGCGACACGTCTGACGCGGCCAGCGACAGCGATTGCGTTTCGACCTGTTGGGCGCTGGCTGACGAAGCCGTTGCCAGAAGGCAGGCCAGCGTCACGAACTGCAGGAATCTCCGGATCACCAGATCATATCCTCTCAATGCTCTCGTTTGGGCATGACCCTCTTCGGAAAACCGGTTTCCACGTTTCCAGATCATGCTCTATCTCTTGTTTGGAGCATGATCTTTTCGGAAAACCGTCCCACTTTTCCGGATCATGCTCGGTCTCTTGTTTGGAGCATGATCTTTTCGGAAAACCGGGTCCCACTTTTCCGGATCATGCTCCTTCCCAAATTCCTCCGGGAGCGACTGGCTGCCGGTTCCACAGCCGCGCATCGGGCGCGGCGAAAAATGCGCCAGCGCGAGAGCCTCATTGGTGTCACATGGGGGGCCCGTCCAAAGCCGGGTCCTGCTTCCCCTGCCAACGTGTCAAAACGAGGGCTATCCGCGCGTCTTTACGTCCCTAACCAGACGCTAATCTTGGTTAATGCGAGGTTACCAAAGGACAATTTGACTGCCGGAAATCAAGGCAGGCCGGACGGTTATGGGGGGTGGAACCGGGTTCCCCGGCTCGGGCGGCCCTGGGGTCTTGCTCGGTGTCGTCCCGGCCTTGAGCTCAGATGCGCAATTGCGCATCGGGGGACCCATACCGCGTGATCTCTCGATGAGGTTCGGTAGCCGAGACCATCCGCAAAACTTCTTCCTGTGGTTATGGGTCCCGGCTCAAGGCCGGGACGACGGCGGTGTTTGTAGCTACGCTGTGCACCAAACGCAGTTTCGCGATCTCGCGACGCATTGCGCCCGAGCTTTGCTGGAAACTTCCCGCCCTCTTCAAATAGAGGGCGCAGGGAAGACCGGGTGTGCGCTGCACCCGCGGTCTCGTGTGCGAATAGTGCAAAGAAAGCTGCACACGAGCATACAGGGCAGCGGAGAACACCCGGCCTTCCCTGCGCAATGGCTTTACGGCTTATGCCGTGATCTCCCCGGAGACGAGTTCTTGGTTGACTCCGTCGCTGCCGTTCAGCTCTCGCCTACCCGACAGCTTGACGCCTGCAACGGGCGCCAGGACCACACGGTTTTGCCGTACGCTAAATCCACGCCGTCGTCAGACGTAAACCAGCGTCCACCGCAACCCGTCCAACGTCCGTGACGACGGCCGACGCCCTTCTGACCAGGACGGGATGGCGATAGATGCGCACTGATTTGGGTCGGCCGACAACAGAAATATTTTTGATTTACAGAAACTTTCTACTTGACACGATTTCTGAAACTCAGAACTTATTTGCCCGTCGGGTTGATTTGTCGCAGCCGGCACCCGAGATCGTGCTTGCGCGAGGAGCGACGCAGCTCACGCCGGCAGCCCCGCCTCGGCGCAATTGACGAGCCGCGCCGGCATGCCGACGGCGGTGCATCCGGCCGGCACGTCTTGCTCGATGAGCGCGCCGGCGCCGATCTTGGCGAAGTCGCCGATGCTGACATCGCCCAGGATCGTGGCGCCGGTGCTGAGCAGCACGCCGGGGCCGATCCGAGGCGCACGGCCCGGCAGCGCCTGCTTCCGGCCGATGGTGACGTTTTGCAGGATCGTCACCTCGTCGCCGATGACAGCGAAGGCACCGACGATGATGCCGGTCGCGTGATCGAGAAACACCGAGACGCCGATCGAGGCGGTGGGATGGATGCTGACCTGCAGGGAATCCGACGACAGGCTTTGCAGCAACAAGGCGAGATCGGTTCGCTCGTTACGCCAGAGCCAGTTGGACACGCGCCAGGCCTGCAGCGCGACGTAGCCCTTGAAGTTGAGCAGCGGCGGCAGCAGCCCTTTGGTCGCAGGATCGTGAACGGCAATGCTTTGCAGATCGCGGCTTGCCGCATCGATCAGGTCGGGCGCGGCATGAAAGGCCTCACGGGCCACACGTGCGAACAGCTCGCGGTCATCAGCGGTCTTGCCGAGCCGTTCGCCGATCTGATGGGCGAGCGCGCGACTGAAATCGGCATGATCGAGGATCGCTGATGACAGCGAAGCGCCGAACAGCGGATCGCTGGCGAGGACGCTTTCCGCCTCGCGGCGGAGGGATCGCCAGATCTGGTCGACTGGTAGAACCTGGTTCTGGATCATCGCCATCGCCTCAGTTGCGCCGGCTCGAAATATAGGTCGTCCAGGGGACTGCGCCATGGTCGGATAGTTTTGGCGGATGTAGTCGCTGATATCATCGAGGTTGCGGAGCGCCTCCTCGGTGTAGACGATCTTCATGCACGACGAAACTTATCAAACGCGGCCCTAACTTGCTCGTCCGTTGCAAAGCGTCCTTCGCCAGCATCCTTCAGGCCACGCTCAATCTCTGCGCGTTCCTCGGGAGTGGCGCGATAGTCTTCCCCGGAAAATCCCGCGTCGATTTCCAGCGCAAGCTCGGCAAGCTCCACCTGGGCAGCCTCTGGCCAAGCCTCGACACGTCGCATTGCGTCCTGAAGTAATTTCGTGGTCATGAGGCGGAGTATGACATATCGGCCCTGTTTTCTTACAGTGGCATCTCTGCGAGATGGCCGCAACCAAACCCGGGCGACGCCGCGCCGGCGCATAGGGTAACCGCCGCTGAGCGCCTCAACGGCCAGATCAAGCGGCGGGCCGGCTGGTTGGCATACGCTGGACGCCATCGCGCCAGCGAGCGATCCCACCGCATCATCCTGCAGCAGTTCGTTGCTATGGCCTGCGGGCCTACGCCACTGACTTTCGTCCGCGGGTTCGCGGCGGCGTGATCAGGGCTTCCGCAGGAATGTTCCACTCGTGATGCAGCTTCCAGGCCATCCGCATCGTGAGGGCACGCTTTCTGGTCAGGATGTCCGATGCGCGCTGCCGTGAGCCGAGCAGACGCCCGAGATCGGCTTGGGTATAGCCGCCCGTTTCCATGCGATAGCGGATCGCCTCAATCGTCCCGGGCGGGTCGATTGGCCAGCGCTTGCGTTCGTAGTCCTCGACGATCAGCGCGAGAAGATCGAAGCGATCCGCCTCCGGCGTGCCCGGCTTCGGTTCGTTTTCGAAGTACCGCTCGATTTCTTCGAGCGCCTCGTCGTATTCGGTTTCGGTACGAATCGGACGGATCATTTTCTTCGCCAAGACACGGTCTCCGGATCGATACGATCATATTCAGCATGTGTACCGATGAACTTCACGAGGACGCGTCCGAACGCAAAGGAAACGTGAACGATCAACCGGTATTTGTTGCCGCCGAGATCGAAGATGACCCGGTTGTCGCCCACGAAATCGACGGTAGCTCCGAACTGCCGCTTTATCTCGGCCGGCCCCTTCCATCGTGCCTTGGCGACAATCGCGAACCACGCTCGAATCGGGCCCTCCGCATGCGGGTAACGCGCCCAGAATTCCCTCAGCGTCCGACGGGCGATCACCTGCATCGCCAAGTCATATCATGTCACCAATTTGGTGACAACTCGCCCCGGTACTGGGGCGAAGGCGGCTGCAAGACGCCGCGTATCCGCATAAACCAAACCGCCCGTCTGTGCTGATCACAAACGGGCGGCTCGTTAGCCTTCAGGCGCTATGGGGGCACAACGCCCGAGGCGTTAGCTCAAGTTCAGCTTTGCGGCTGATCGTTCGGCGGGGTCGGACGCGGCTTGTGCTGCGCCATGAACTGGTCGAACTCTTCCTTGTCCTTGGCGTGACGCAGGCGATCGAGGAAGTCGCGGAATTCGACCTGCTCTTCCTCGAGGCGCCGCAGCGTTTCGGTGCGGTATTCGTCGAAGGCGCGGTTACCGCTCGAGGGAGGGCCGAAACCGCCGAAGCCGAAACCACGGCGCTCCATGCGGCCGCGCATCCGGTCCATCTTGTACTGCATCCGCTCCATCTTGTTCTGCCAGCGATCCTGGTGACTCCAGCAACCCATTTTTCTGCTCCCGAGTGTGAAAAAGAGAAGGGCAAGCCCGATCGGCCACCAGATGATGAAGCCGAGGATGGTTACGGCGATCCAGCCAGGATGCCAGGGGCTATCCAGCATATGCGGGGGCCGACTGGTTTCTTCAGCGGGGCCGCGCCATCGATTGACATCTGCGGTGTAGGCCATTTCCCTCTCCATGACGGCGATCACGCCGTTGTGAATGTAAATAACATTTACATACCTAAACCATCCACGTTTTTTGTCAAGCGGGCGGCAAGCGGCCGCCGGTAAATTATTTTGGAGAGCCCCAGGGGCCGGCCGGCGGAACCGGCGGCGGGCCGGACGGCTTCTCGCTCGCCGGGTCTTTCGCGGCAGGCCTGCGATCGGTCGGGAAGCCGAGCCCGCGCAGATAAATCAGCACTTCGGCTTCCAGGAGATCCTCGGCCGACATCGGCAGCTTGCGGCGCGCCGCATCGCCCCGCGCAAACAGCGACGCCACGCCGTGCGACATCGACCAGATGTGCAGCGCCATCATCATCGCCGGCGGCCGCGGCATGCCCGGCGGCACCAGCGCTGCGAGACGCTCGGCTGCCGCCCTGATCACGGCGAAGGCGCGTTCGCTCGCCGCCTGCAGTGTCGGACTAAGATCGACCGGAAGGCCGGATTCGAACATCGCCGAGTAGAACGCCGGCTCATTGCGCGCGAACGCCAGATAGGCTTTGCCGAGCCGCTCGAACGCCGTGACGGTGTCGGGGCGACCGTCGTCCCAGGCTTGCAGCAAGAGCGCCTCGAACTGCTCGAAGCCGCGCTGCGCGATCGAGGACAGCAATTCGTCGCGATCGCGAAAATGCCGGTAGGGCGCCGCCGGGCTGACGCCGGCCATCCGCGCGGCGTCGGCAAAAGTGAAACCGGCCGCGCCCTTTTCGGCGATCAGGCCAAGCGCCGCCTGCAGCAGCGCTTCTTTCAGATTGCCGTGATGATAGCCGCGCTCGGGGCGGCGGGGTTCTTTGCGCCAACTCATGTGAAAGGCTTTTACATGAGTTGGCTATAAAGGTCACTTATTTTGGGCGTTCAGGAAGGTTAACGGGCGGAAATGCGTGGCTCCACAAGCGGGCGCAAGCCGAGGGTTCCAGCGTCTCACCGCGCCTTGTGCGCATTTCCCTTCTGCAACTCTTCGAAGCCTTTGGCTGCCTGCTGCACTTCCTCGGAGAAATCGGACATCTCCTGCACCTGGCGGATTTCGATGATCTCGTTCTCGGAAGCCGGGCACTTCTTGGCCCAGGCGATCGCCTCCTCGCGCGACTTGACGTCGATCATCCAGTAGCCGCCAAGCACTTCCTTGGCCTCGGTGAAGGGACCGTCGGTGACGACAGGCTTGCCGGTCGCGAACGACACCCGCGCGCCCATCGACGGCGGGTGCAACCCGTCGAGCGCGATCAGGACTCCGGCTTCACTCAGCGCCTCATTGTATTTCATCATCGCCGTGACGCGCTCGGGATCGAGCTGCACATCCGGCGCCGCGGTTTCATAGCCCAGGGGGATCATCAGCATCATGAATCGCATGGTGGGGTTTCCTGTTTTGGAAGCTGTCATTCCGGCGCGCGCGAAGCGCGAACTCATGTGCAATTGCACATCGGAGAATCTCGAGATTCCGGGTTCAGCCCTGCGGGCTGCCCCGGAATGACTTCGTCATTTCTTCCCCGCCTGCGCGCGCAGGCGATCTTCCTGCTCGCGCAGTTCGGGGGTGAAGGCCTCGCCAAAATCCTCGGCCGCGAACACTTGGCGGATTTCGATCTCGGCGCCGCCGTCGAACGGCGCGCGCTTCATCCACGCGATCGCCTCGTCGAGCGATTTGGCGTTGATCAGCCAGAAGCCGGCGACGAGATCGCTGGTCAGGGGGAACGGCCCTTTGACGGCACTGCCCTCTCCGCCCTGATATTTGACCCGTGCGCCTTTCGAAGACGGATGCAGCCCCTCGCCCGCCTCCATCATGCCGGCCTTGACCAGCTCCTCGTTGAACTTGCCCATGGCGGTCAGCATCTCCGTGCTCGGCATCACGCCGGCTTCGGTATCCTTGCTGGCCTTCACAATCACCATGAATCGCATCGTTTCGCTCCGTTTGTCTGTCTGGCCGGTCGGCCGGTACCATCGCTCGTCAACATGACGAACCGGGCTTTGCGGCACCGACATGTCGGTGAAAATTATTTTGGAGGCTTGCCCCGGGCGCTGCGCAGCAAGCCGCTTCGCTTGGTGCGCTGCCGACCCGGGGTCCATCCATCGCGTTGAGGGAATGGACCCCGGATCAGCGAAGCAGCGTTACACGCTGCATCGCGTCCGGGGAACGTCGCGGGGGCGCACGCTCAATCGCCGATCGCCTGTCCGGCGCCTCTAGCCCTGCTGCTTAACAAAAACACCGTTCTGATATGTCGCACCGAAATAGACGTCGATGCGACTGATCCTGTCGCCCGCAAAAGCGAAGGACTCCGTATTGCGGAAACTCTTGCCTTCCTTGGCGACGCATCGATAGGTCACAAACGCCGCCTCGCCCTCGACCATGATCCGCTCGAGATCCTGTCGTTCGATCCAGTCGCTGTTCTGCCAGCACCGCTCGAAATAGGTCGCCTTGTCGATTTCGTCGTCATAGGGGCTAGTGAAACGGAAATCGTCGGTGAAGGCGGCCTCGACCGCTGCGCGGTCGTTCGCCAAATAGGCGGCGAACAGCTTGCGGATGATCCCGGTCTTGCTTGCGGCGCTCATTCAGCGCTCCTTCGGCACCATGTTGAAATAGGGCTCAGCCTCCTTCAGCACCCGTGCGAATGACGGCCGCGCTTTCAGGCGTTCGAGATAGGCGGCAAGGTTTGTCTCGCCGTCGCCGAACGGCAACGCCATGCTGCCGTAGAACAGCGACGGCGCCGCGGCGCAGTCGGCGAGGCCAAAATCTTCGCCCATCGCCCAGGCTCCGCCGGCCATCTGCCGTTCGATCATCGCGTATGATGTGCGCAGCTGCGTGCGCGCCTCCTCGACGCCGTGGGGGTCCTTCCTCCCTTCAGGGCGAAGCCGGTCGAGCATGATCTTCTGCATCGGCAGATGCACATAGAGATCGAAGAAGCGGTCGCGCAGCCGGGTCTGCAGGGCCCTGTCAGCGTCAGCCGGAATCAAACGCGTACGTCCGGGATAATGGCGATCGAGATATTCGATCACGATGCTCGATTCCGGGACGATCTCGCCCCTGGCATCGTCCTGCAGCACCGGAAATTTTCCGATTCCCCATAGTTGCAGCAGTGCGGCGCGTTCGGCCGGATTGCCGAGATCGACCAGCTTCGGCGTGAACGGGACGCCGTTCTCATAGAGCGCAATCAGCGCCTTCCAACAGAACGACGCCAGCGGGTGATAATGCAAAGTCAGCGACATCTAGGCTCCGGATGTTGAGGCACGCCAGCAAGACGAACCAGGTTTTGGCCAACCGACATTTGAGGCGAATTATTTCGAAGCTGCCGGCGCGTAGCGCAGGATCACGATCCCGGTCGACAACGCCCGGCTGTCCAGCAGCTTCAGCTTGGTCCGCGCGCCCTGCTTGAACAACGGCGTTCCGCCGCCAAGGATGATCGGGGTCAGCGCGATGCGGAATTCGTCGATCACGCCGTGCGGGATCAAATGCGACGCCAGATCGGCGCTGCCGAACAGAAAGATATCCTTCGTCGCATCGCGCTTCAATTTGGTGACGGTATCAGCCGCATCGTCTGCAAACATCCGCGTGTTGTTCCAGGCGGATTGTTTCAGCGTGCGCGAGAACACGTATTTCGGCGCCGCATTCATGAAGTCGGCGACCTCGCCGGTCGCCTTCGGCCAATGGTTCGCCATCAGCTCATAGGTGACGCGGCCGAACAGCAATCCGCCGGCGGCGTTGAGCTGCTCGATCGACAATCGCTCCAGTTCTTCGCCCCAGACGTCTTCATGCCAGGAGATGTCCCGGTTCGGCCCTTCGACGAAGCCGTCCAGCGTCATCAGGTTCCACATGATCAGCTTTGCCATCTCTGCGCTCCCTTAACTGATTGCGATTTGCAACTGGTTGCAGTCTGAGGCAACCGGTGCAATATTGCAAGCAGTTTTTCGGGGACGAATTCCATGACCGACGATCAACGCTCCGGCTGCCCGATCAACCTCACGCTGGAAGTGGTCGGCGACAAATGGAGCCTGCTCATCATCCGCGACATGATGTTCGGCAACCGGCGGCATTTTCGCGAGCTATTGACCAAGTCGGAGGAAGGCATCTCCTCCAACATCCTCGCCGACCGGCTGAAGACGTTGCTCGATGCCGACATCATCACCCGCGAGGACGATCCCAGCCACAAGCAGAAGGGAATCTATTCGCTGACCGAACAGGGCATCGAATTGCTGCCGGTCCTCGCGCAGATGGCGGCCTGGGGTTACCAATATCTCCCGGTCTCCGAAGAACTCGGCATCCGCGCCAGGCTGCTCAGCGAGGGCGGACCCAAAATGTGGTCAGAGTTCATGGACGAGTTGCGCGAGACACATCTCGGCATTGCCCGGCGCAGGAAGGGACCGACGGTCGGTGAGCGGCTCCAGGCGGCGTATGAGAGTGTCGTGAACCGGACATAATGTTCAAAAATCTGAAGAATGCGCTCCGTAGGAATACGTAGGTCAGCAGGCCACGTCAGAGGCATTCACTCTGCACATCAACGTGCACACGCGAAAAATTATCGCGATGAATGAAGGGCGCACAGGAAGTTCATACCGAGCAGCGCATCGCACCAATTTCATCAGGCAAAACATTGGCGCGCGAGATGGTTTACCGTTGATAAACGGGTATCT
Source organism: Bradyrhizobium sp. AUGA SZCCT0160 (assembly GCF_018130105.1). Lineage (NCBI taxonomy): Bacteria > Pseudomonadati > Pseudomonadota > Alphaproteobacteria > Hyphomicrobiales > Nitrobacteraceae > Bradyrhizobium > Bradyrhizobium sp. AUGA SZCCT0160. The sequence continues at coordinate 214,430 of NZ_JAFCMD010000002.1, read as the reverse complement.
GCAACTTTTCCCGGTGAATTATCAGCCATCCATTTTTTAAACTGCGCGGAGCCTCACGTGTTCAATTTGCAAAAGAAAGCAAACACCCAAAGCGCGCTTGCCCAAGCCGCTGCCATCAACAAGTCGCAGGCCGTGATCGAGTTCAAGCTCGACGGCACCATCGTCACGGCGAACCCGAATTTTCTCGGCGCCGTGGGCTACACGCTGGCCGAAATCCAGGGCAAGCATCACGGCATGTTCGTCGATCCGGCCGAGCGCGAGAGCGCGGCCTATCGCGAATTCTGGGCGCGGCTGAACCGGGGCGAATACCAGGCCGCGCAATACAAGCGGTTCGGCAAGGGCGGCCGCGAGATCTGGATCCAGGCGTCCTACAATCAGATCCTCGATAGTGGCGGCAAACCGGTCGGGGTCATCAAGTTCGCGACCGACATCACGGCGCAAAAGGTCCACAGCATGGAGGACGCCGGCAAGATCGCCGCGATCAGCCGGGCCCAGGCCGTGATCGAATTCAACATGGACGGCACCATCGTCACCGCCAACGAGAACTTCCTCGGCGCGGTCGGTTACGCGCTCGATGAGATCCAGGGCAAGCACCACAGCATGTTCGTGATCCCGGAAGATCGCGACAGCGCGGCCTATCGCGAGTTCTGGGCGCGGCTGAACCGCGGTCAGTACGAAGCCGCCGAATACAAACGGCTCGGCAAGGGCGGCAAGGAAATCTGGATCCTCGCCAGCTACAATCCGATCCTCAACGAGACCGGCAAGCCGTTCAAGGTGGTCAAGTTCGCCACCGACGTCACCGCGCAAAAGCTGAAAGCCGCCGACAATGACGGCCAGATCGCCGCGATCGTCAAATCGCAGGCCGTGATCGAATTCAACATGGACGGCACCATCCGCACCGCCAATCCGAATTTCTGCGCCGCGCTCGGCTATTCGCTGCCGGAAATCCAGGGCAAGCATCACGGCATGTTCGTCGAGCCGAACGAGCGCAATGCGCCGGCGTATCGCGAATTCTGGGAAAGCCTCAATCGCGGCCAGTACCAGGCGGCGGAATACAAGCGGATCGCCAAGGGCGGCCGCGAGATCTGGATCCAGGCGTCCTACAATCCGATCCTCGACCTCAACGGCAAGCCGTTCAAGGTGGTGAAATACGCGACCGACATCACCGCCCAGGCGATCGCGCGCAAGAAGGCCGAGAACGCCCGCGGCCTGATCGAGTCCGTGGCGGCGGGCAGCGAGGAGATGAGCGCCTCGATCCGCGAAATCTCCGAGACCATGACCAAGTCCAAGGCAAATGCCGCGAACGCAACCGCCCGGGTCGACGCCGCGGACGCGCAAGCTGTGAAGCTCAGCGCCGCTTCGCAGGCCATGAGCGGGATCGTCGAGCTAATCGGCAACATCACCGGACAGATCAATCTTCTGGCGCTGAATGCCACCATCGAATCGGCCCGTGCCGGCGAAGCGGGCCGCGGCTTTGCCGTGGTGGCCTCCGAGGTCAAGAACCTTGCCAATCAGGCCAAGCACGCCACCGACACGATCTCGAAGGAGATCGAACAGCTCAACGGCGTCGCCAGCGAAGTCGTGGGCTCGCTCACGGCCATCAAGGAGGCGATCGCCAGCGTCAACGAGTTCATCGCTTCCACGGCGGCTGCCGTGGAAGAACAGAGCGCCGTCACATCGGACATGTCGTCCAACATGCAGCGCGCCTCCGCGGAATTGGCCTGATACGGGACCGCCAGCCCCTCGTATCGGTTCAATCAGCCTTCGGGAGCCATCCCGAAGGCGAGCTTGACCGGCACCGCAGGCGCAGAAGCGCAGCGGTGCCGGATTTTTTTTGGGCATCGGCGGACGCTCAGACCGCTTCCCACCGCCGCGTCACTTCCGTCGCGCCCTCCACCGTGGCCTCGAAGATCGGCGACGCCAGCACGGCGTGGATGTGCAGCGTGGTAGTGCCGGAATTGCGGAAGCCGTGCAGTTGCCCGGCCGGCACGATCAGGGATTGCCCCGACGTGACGATGCTGCGTTCCGCGCCGAGCCACATCTCGGCCTCGCCCTCGCGCACGGTGAGCACCTCCTCTACGGGATGCGAATGCGTCGGGGCGCCGGCGCCGGGCGCTATCCATTGCTCGAAGATGCATAAATGCCTGGCGCCGTTGCGCGCCGAAACCAGCATGCGGGTCTCCACACCCAGCCGCCATTGCTCCGGTGGCATATCCCTGACGTCGACCACCATCATTGCCGGACCCTTTCGGTTGCCGTGACCTCGCGTGGTTCGAGAGCCTGCGCCGGATGCGGCGCAGCATGCAAGCGCGGGCTGCCGGCAGGTTCGAGACACAATGAACGGCGTGGGGTATAGAGCCAAAGAATCAATCACCAGCGGACCTCCTCCATGCCTCCTTCCCTGTCAAAAGTCGCACTCGTCACCGGCGCCGCGCGCGGCATCGGGCTTGCGACCGCAAAACGCTTTCTCGCCGATGGCTGGCGCGTGGCGCTGCTCGACATCGAGGGCGAATTGCTGCGTGGCGCGGTCGCCGCGCTGGCCAATCCGGACAACACGCAGGCGCTGCATTGCGACGTCAGCGATGCCGGCGCGGTGGCCTCGGCGATGACAAGTGTGATCGGGCGCTTTGGCCGGCTCGATGCGCTGGTCAACAACGCCGGCGTCGCGGTGTTCGCACCCCTGCTCGAGACATCGGACGAGGACTGGAACCGGATCCTCGCGGTCAATCTCACCGGGCCATTTATCTGCACCAAGGCCGCCGCGCCCCTGATGCGCGAACATGGCGGCGGCGCAGTGGTGAACATCACGTCGATCTCGGCGGTGCGCGCCTCGACGCTGCGTTCGGCCTACGGCACCAGCAAAGCGGGGCTTGCGCATTTGACAAAGCAGCTCGCGGTCGAACTGGCCTCGCTCGGCATCCGCGTCAACGCCGTCGCGCCCGGCCCGGTCGAGACCGCGATGGCGAAGGCGGTCCACACCCCGGAAATCCGCGCCGATTACCACGATGCTATTCCGCTCAACCGCTACGGCCTCGAGGAAGAACTGGCGGAAGCGGTGTTCTTCCTGTGCAGCGATCGCTCCAGCTACATCACCGGGCAGGTGCTCGCCGTCGACGGTGGCTTTGACGCCGCCGGCATCGGCTTGCCGACGCTGCGCGGGGAACGAAGGAATGGTTGACGCTATTCCCACCAGCGCTGGTTGACTGACCCGACGCGCCAGCCGGCATCGAGGCGATCGATCCTTGTCAGCGACAGCGGATCGATCACGAAGCGCAGCGCGTTGTCTGGCGCAAGATCCAGCGCGATGGCGAGCACCGCGCGGATGGTGCCGGAATGCACGACCAGCACCGCCTCGCCCGCGGGCAGACGCGAAAGTCCGTCCCGCGCGCGATCGATCTGATCGACAAAGCTTTCGCCGCCCGGCGGCCGGTTGCTGGCGGGCGACTTCCAGAACGCCTGATAGGCATCACCGAGTTCGGTGGTGAGATCATTGTGCCGCCGCCCGGTCCACGCGCCAAAATCCTGTTCGCGGAAGGCTGCCTCCTCGACCGGATCGAGTCCGAGCGTGAGTGCGGTCTGCCGCGTTCGCCGCGCCGGGCTGCAGACCGCATGGGCGCCCGGCGGCAATCTTGTTTTGAGCGCCGCAAAGGCCGCAGCGTCACTGACATCGGCCGGCGCATCCGAGCCGTGAATCACGCCGCGCGGTCCGTCGACCGGCGCGTGCCGGATCAGCCAGAGATGCGTTTCGCCGCTCATGCGAGCCGCGCCGCCAGCAGCACGAGGATGGCGGTTTCCGCCACCTGCTCGGCGCCACCCAGCACATCGCCGGTCTGGCCGCCGATCTGCCGCTGCGCCAGCCACGCCATGCCGAAACCGCTCAAGCCGGCCAGCAGCGCCGCGAACAGCGCGTTGCTCCAGGACAGCGACAGCAGCGCGACGATCACCGCCAGCACGACGGTGATCGTCGCCGTCGCCGCATCGGGCTGGCCGGCGTTGCGGGCGAGGCCGTCGTTGCGCGCGTAGGGCAGCTTCACCGACATCCAGGGCAGGATGCCCCGGCCAAGCGCGTGCGCGGCGATCAGGCATGGCACGACATAGCCGTCCGGAACCGCCGCCAGCGCGGAAAGCTTGGCGGCAAAGCTGACCAGCAGGATCAGCGCGCCGTAAGTGCCGAGCCGGCTGTCGCGCATGATCTCGAGTTTGGCGGCGCGGTCGCGGCCGCCGCCGAAACCGTCGGCGACGTCGGCGAGGCCATCCTCATGCAGCGCGCCGGTCAGGATCGCGCCGGCGCCGAGCGCAAGCGCGGCGGCGGCGAGATCAGGCACACCGACGGACCGCAGGCCGAGACAGACCAGTCCCACCACCGCGCCGATCAAGGCGCCGACGACCGGAAACATCCGGTGCGCGCGCACGAAATTGGCCGGCATCGGGCCTTGCGGATGCGGCATCGGCAGTCGCGTCAGGAACGCGACGGCCGTTCTTAAATCGTCGAGCCATTCATTCATGGTGTAACCTGAAAAATCGTCTTAACCTGCGGCCCGTCCGACTCGTGCATGATCGCGCGCAATCATGCACATAGGGAATCGCATGCAGTTCGACAGTCTAGACGACATCCGCGCCTTCTGTCGCGACGTGCCCAAAGGCGACGTGCGGTTCGCGGAAGCCGCCGTGCGCCGTCAGCAGAACCTGACCAAGCCGCCGGGAAGCCTCGGCCGGCTCGAAGAGCTTGCGATCTGGCTGGCGCAATGGCAGGGTCGCGAATCGCCGCGGCTGGATCGCGTCACGATAACCGTGTTCGCCGGCAATCACGGCGTCGCCGCGCGCGGCGTCTCGGCCTATCCGCCTGAAGTCACCGCGCAGATGGTGGCGAATTTTGCCGCCGGGGGTGCCGCCATCAATCAGATCGCCAGGCTGGCCGGCGCCGATCTGCGCGTGGTGCCGATCGAGCTCGATCGGCCGACCCGCGACTTCACCATGGCCACCGCGATGGATGCCGATGATTTCCTGAACGCGGTCGAGATCGGCTACCGCGCTGTGCCTGAAGATTGCGACCTGCTGGCGGTCGGCGAGATGGGCATCGCGAACACCACGTCGGCGGCGATGCTGTGCGCGGCGTTGATCGGCGGCGGCGCGGCGCGCTGGGCCGGCCGCGGCACCGGCGTCGATGATGAAGGGCTGGCGCGCAAGCGCGCGGCGATCGATGCGGCGCTGGACTATCACCGCGGCATTCTCTTGGATCCGCTGGCCGTGGCGGCGGCGCTCGGCGGCCGCGAGCTGGCTGGTATCGCCGGCGCCGTGCTGGCGGCGCGGCGGCACGGCATACCGGTGCTGCTCGACGGGTTCGTGGCGACATCGGCCGTGCTGCCGCTGGCGCATCTCGACGCGGGCGCGCTGGATCACTGCCGCGCCGGGCATGTCTCCGCCGAGTCAGGGCATCGCGATCTCTTGCGCGAACTCGGCCTGGCCCCGCTGCTCGATCTCGACATGCGGCTTGGCGAAGCCTCAGGCGCCGGTCTCGCAATCTTGCTGATGCGTGCGGCGCTGGCCTGCCACGCCGGGATGGCGACGTTCGCCGAGGCCGGGGTTTGCGGCGCGGATGATTAGAGCGTTTTCGAGCGAGCATGCCCTCGGCTGATCCGGGGGTGGGTACCGGTTCGCGTCAAAAAAGAGAAGTTCGAGCCTCGATTCTGATGCAATCGGAACCGAGGCTCTATGCCGGCCGCGCCGAGGTTGACTGGTTCAACAGGTCCGGGACGAAGGAGCCGCACATGCGAATGGCGCTCATCAAGGCAATTGTTGTTGCGGCGCTATGCGCTGCGGTTTCACCTGTTCGTGCCGAGGTGCGCATCCTCGCCAGCCCCGGCGGACAGGTCGGCCCGTTTCTCGACCTGTTCGAGCGCCTGCGCGCGTCCGGCGAGCGCGTCGTGATCGACGGGCCATGCCTGTCGGCCTGCACGCTGGTGCTGAGCACGGTACCGAACGAACGCATCTGCGTGACGCGCCGCGCGGTGCTCGGCTTCCACGGCGCGCGGTCGATCGACCGCCGCGGCCGGTTGTATGCCGAACCGGAAGCGTCGCAGGCGGTGCTGGAAGCCTATCCGGCGCCGGTCCGTAACTGGATCAGCCGCCGCGGCGGATTGACGTCGCGGATGTTGTTGCTGCGCGGGCGCGAACTCGCCGCGATTTACCCGTCGTGCAGGTGAAGGATCTGTAGGGTGGGTTAGGCGAAGCCGTAACCCACCGCCTTTGAGCAGGGAAAGTGGTGGGTTTCGCGGAGTTTATCATCGGGCGCGCATTCGCGCGACCCGGTGGCTCTACCCACCCTACGCAGCTACGCACTCACCGTCATGACTGCATATCTGCCGGGCAGTTGACCATCCAGGGCGTGCCGAACTTGTCGACGCACATGCCGAAACCATTGGAGAAAAAGGTCTTGGCAAACGGCATCTTCACGGTGCCGCCATCGGCCAGTGCATTGAAGCGGCGCTCGGCGTCGGCGGGATCATCAACCTGCAGCGCGACCGAAAAACCCTGCGGCTGATGGAAGTCGCCGGGAAATGCGTCGGAGGCCATCACCACCTCGCCATCGACCGTGAAACTGGCGTGCATGATCTTCTTCTTCCATTCCGCCGGGATCGGCATGTCGGCCGGCCCCCCTTCATAGAGCATCATCGCGTCAATCTTGGCGCCGAGCACTTTCTCATAATACTTCAGTGCTTCTTCGCAATTTCCGTTGAAGAACAGATAGGGATTGACCTGCATGGTTGGCTCCTTGGGTGGACAGATTTGACGTGAACGCATTCGCGGTGACCGTGCGCTACTTCTCGGTGAGCTTCTTCAGATTGGCAAGACCAGTCTCGAAATCCCTGCCGATCATGCGGTCCAGGTTCATGAACACCTGCATCACCTTGGACAGGAACACGGCGGGCCCGGTCATCGTCCAGGTCAGATGGGTAGCATCGCCCTGCGGCAGCATTGTGAATTCGGCGGTGTTGTGACCTTCGAACGGTTTGAAGAAATCGAGCTTGATGAGAATCCTCGAGGGCACTGACGTTTCGAGGATTTCCATGCGGCCGGACCCGACATTCTTGTTGCCGTCCCAGGCATAGACCGCGCCCTTGCCGCTGTCGGCGCCGCCATAGGTGCGCTTCAGCGCAGGATCCCTGTCCTCGTAGGGCGACCAGCTGCGCCATTGGCGAAAATCGTTGATCAGCGGAAATATCCGGTCCGCCGGCGCCTTGATGCTGATGGCGCGCTGGACCTGGAACGTATCCGGCTTGGTCGCGGCCAGAATCAGCACCGCGGCGATGGCAATCGCCAGTATGACGGCGATGATGGCAATGATGTCGAGCATGTCAGGCTCCGTACGGACTGGTCATTATGATGGAAGTCGGCGGCGGAAAGGAATGAAATTGCGCAAGGCCGGATCGCGCAGCCACAGCCCGCCCCATACCATCAGGCCGAGATAAAGCCCGAACAGCGTGTGGGTGAACAGCGGGCTGTCGATCCGGACATGGGATGCCATCGCGCCGCCGAGGTAACCGGTCAACAGGATGGCGCCGAGGATCGAGGTCGGCGGCACCGAATACAGCACGGTGCAGACGATGGTGATGATGCCCAGGCTGCGCGCCAGCGTTTCGCTCGAACCATAACCCATCCTGTCCATCGTTTCCGTGACGACCGGCCACGGCACCAGCTTGATGGCGCCGTCGAACAGCAGGAACATGATGACCAGGCCGGAGAGAACACGGCCGGTCCAGCGGGCGGTTTTGGCGACCGGCGCGGTTTCGGCGATCGCAGACATGGTGGACATGGCTTTCTCCTGTCATTTGCACAATTCCAGGACGAACGAGCCTGACGCAAACAGACAGGACGGCCGAACTTTTTTCAGAGGCCGCCGCACCCCACGCCACACAAGCGGTGGGAGGTGGGCCGCATGAATCGACAGAGCACGCCGCCAACACGGTCTCCGGCGAAGACATCTCTGATCGAGATGGCACACATCACCATGGTCGATTTCATGCGTGCGATCAGCGGCATGCGATCGAGATAACCGCGCGCCTGGCACGAACCTTTCATCGCGAAGGCGCGACTAACGGCTGTCAATCGAAACAGCCGCCCCCGGCAAAACCCATCCATTCTGGAGCACGACCAATGTCCTGCGAACAAAAGACGCTTGTCCAAACCAACCGGCCTGAGGACTCGATGTCCTACGCCATGATCGTCATCGGCGGCGGTGTCGGAAATCTTGCCGCAGGGATTTATTCTGCTGTTGCATACGCCCTGCGTCGCGTCCTGGCTCCGCAATCGCCGGTTCGGGAACGCCGTCTCCCGGCTGCGTACACTCAGCGGGGCTAATTGGGGGCCGCAGCTGGCGCGGCCTTTCACAGCGAAGCGCGACCAATGCCAAATTCATTGAAGACCAATCATTTAAATCATTCATTGCGGAGCACGACCATGACCCCCGACCAGAAGGCGCTTGTCAAAACTACCTGGGGCATGGTGGTCCCGATCGCCGATACCGCCGCGCAACTGTTCTACGGCAGCCTGTTCGAAATCGACCCGTCCACGCGCCCCATGTTTGAGAGCACCGACATGCCGGAGCAGCGCAAGAAGCTGATGCAGGCGCTGGCAACCGTGATCGGCGGTCTCGACAACCTCGCGCCGCTGATCCCGGTGCTGGAAACGCTCGGCAAGAAACACGTCGCTTACGGCGTCCTCGACAAGCATTACGACTCGGTCGGCGCCGCATTGCTGTGGACGCTCGAACAGGGCCTGCAAACCGCGTGGACACCGCCGGTGCAGGACGCCTGGATCGCGGCCTACACGGCCGTCGCCGGCGTGATGCGCAATGCGGCGAAGACGGTGCCGGACGCCGCATGACCGGCGCCGCCTGAAGCCCATTTGCGACAAGATTGATTCGGTGATGAGCGCGCCGTTTCCGGCGGCGCTTCAGCCCCGGCGGAAGCCGTCGTGAGGCGCTAATGGCGTGATGAGGTTATGTTGAATTGGTCTGGCGGCGGTCTCGCTGCACCTCTCCCGCTTGCGGGGTCGAGACGAGCGAAGCTCGCTCTTAGGTCGACGCGCGAAGCGCGGCGGGTGGGGGCTCTCTCCAATCGAAGAGTGCGAATCGCGGATAGACCCCCACCCCAGCCTTCTCCCGCAAGCGGGAGAGGGAGCGCGCTTCCTTCGCGGTTGCTATTTGACCTAACTTGATCAAGCTCTAGATGAGGAAGCTAGGCTACTTCCCCGCCTTGGCGCCGCGCGGGTTGCTGTCGCGCATCAGGCGGTCGAGGTGCATGCGGATGTGGGCGGCCTCGGCCGAGGTATTGGCCAGTGCGATGGCGCGGTCGAAGGCGACACGGGCTTCCTCGTTGCGGCCGAGCTGCATCAGGAAGGCGCCGCGCACGCCGAAGTAATGAAAGTAATTCGACAGCCGCGCCGCCAGCGGCTCGATCATGTCAAGCGCGGCTTCGGGACCCTTCACCTTCGAAACGGCGACGGCGCGATTCAGCGTGACCACGGGCGATGGTTGCATGATCTCAAGCGCGCCGTACAGCAGATCGATCTGGGTCCAGTCGGTATCCTCAGGCTTTTCGGCGCGGGCATGCAGGGCGGATATCGCCGCCTGAATCTGATAGGGCCCGCTGCGGCGATGGCGCATCGCCTTGTCGATCAGCGCCAGCCCCTCGGCGATCATCTTGCTATTCCACAGCGTGCGGTCCTGATCGTCGAGCAGGATCACCGCGCCATCGGCATCGAACCGCGCCGCGGCGCGCGCGTGCTGCAGCAACAGCAGCGCGGTCAGCCCCATGATCTCGGGCTCACTCTGGAACAGCCGCAGCAACAGCCGCGCCAGCCGGATCGCTTCCTCGCACAGCGGGCTGCGGATCTCGGCGGTATCGCCGCTCGCCGAATAGCCCTCATTGAAGATCAGATAGATCATCGCGGCGACCGCAGCCAGCCGCTCGGTGCGCTCCACGGCCCCCGGTGTCTCGAACGGCACGTCGGCGTCAGCCACGCGCGCTTTTGCACGCGTGATGCGCTGCTCCATCGCGGCTTCCGAAACCAGGAAGGCGCGCGCGATCTGCTTGACGGAGAGGCCCGAGACGATGCGCAGCGCCAGCGCGATCTGCTGTGTCGCCGGCAAATCGGGATGGCAGCAGATGAACAGCAGCCGCAGAATGTCGTCGCGGTAATGCGAGCCGTCGAGCCGCTCGGCGAGTTGATCCTCGGCATCGTCGGTATCCGAGATCGCGTGGTCGTCCTCGGGCAGCGGCTCCTGCTTGCGGCCCCGCCTGATGTCGTCGATCGCGACGTTGCGCCCGACCATGATCAGCCACGCCGCGGGGTCGCGCGGCGGGCCGTTCTGCGGCCAGCTTTTCAGCGCCCGCAGGCAGGCGTTCTGGAATGCTTCCTCGGCGGTATCGAGGTTGCGGAAATAGCGCAGCAGCGCGCCGACCGCCTGGGGGCGCGCCGAGGTCAGCGCGTTATCGATCCAGGCGGTGTCGGTCATTTCGGTGCGCTCCCGGGTGTGAAATGGCCAACCGGGCGGATCTCATAGGCGCCGCCGGGATTGGCCTTGCCGAGATCGCGCGCGACGTCGAGCGCCGCGTCGAGATTCTCGCAATCGACGACATAGAAGCCGAGCAGTTGCTCCTTGGTCTCGGCATAGGGGCCGTCGATCACGACCGGCGGATCGTCCTTGCGCAAGGTGGTCGCCGCCGTGGTCGGCAACAGCCGCGCCACCGGGCCGAGCCGGCCCTGCTTGGTGAGCTTGTCCTGCACGACCCGCAGTTTCGTCATGACCGCGGCGTCCTGTTCCTTGGTCCAGGAACCCGTTAAATCTTCGTCGTGGTAGCAAAGGATGGCGTACAGCATGCGACCGGCATCTCCGTTCTTTGTTATGACGAACGATTATGCCCGCTGCCGACAGGGGAGCGAAAGAAATTTTCGGATGTTCCGTGCCCTGTCAGAGACCAACAATCGGCGCCGGCGGCGGATTTGAAATGCCGGCCGGTGCATGACAGCCATGACTACAGCCGGATTTAGATGAATTTGGCCAGTTGGTATCTCCCTTGCTTGATGAAAGGAGGTTAGAGGAAGGGTTCAATCCATCTGAAGGTACCGGTCACGTTGCGTGGCGATACGAAGGGAAAATCAATGAAAAAGGGGGCGCTCGCGCTGCTCGTGCGTGGCGGGACCGATAACTGGGCGGCGTCGCGGTGGATGAAGCGGTTTGGCGACGTCTGCCCGGATCGCTCCATAGTGGAGATGCCGGATCCATCGTTCGACCCGGCCGAGGTCCATTACGCCGCGGTGTGGAAGCCGAAGCCCGGGGAACTAGCCGCGTTCCGGAATTTGCGCATCATCTTCAATCTCGGCGCCGGCGTCGACGCGCTGATGGTTGACACCACGTTGCCCGACGTGCCGCTGGTGCGGGTCGCGGTCCCCGACTTGACCGAGCGGATGACCGAATATGTCGTGCTGCACGCGCTGATGCATCACCGGCAGGAGCTTTATCTGCGCGAGAGCCAGCGGGTGAAACGCTGGTCGCCGCAGCCGCAATGGGCGGCAGGCGCAATCACCGTCGGCATCATGGGATTGGGCGCGCTCGGCGCCAATGCCGCCGGCGTACTAGGGCATGTCGGCTTCAAGGTCGTCGGCTGGAGCCGGAGTCCAAAGCAGATCGCCGGTGTCCCCTGCTTTCACGGCGAGCAGCAATTGGACGCCTTCCTGCGCCAGACCGACATTCTGGTCGCACTGCTGCCGCTGACGGCGGATACACGGGGTATCCTCAATCGCGGCGTGTTCGAAAAACTCAACCGCTCAAGCCCAATGGGCGCGCCCGTCCTGATCAATGCCGGCCGCGGGGCTTCGCAGAACGAGGCGGATATTCTGAGCTGCCTGGAAGACGGCACGCTCGGCGGCGCATCGCTCGACGTCTACGTGACCGAACCGCTGCCCGCGGACAGCCCGTTCTGGACCCATCCAAAGGTGGTGCTGACCCCGCACAACGCCGCCGACACCGATCCCGAAGAGATTTCGAAATACGTCGCGCAGCAGATCGAACGTTTCGAGGCCGGCGGCGCGCTGGAGAATGTGGTTGACCGCGGACGGGGGTATTGAGTCCAATTTGAATGACGATGTCGTCCCGGCCTTGAGCACAGATGCGCAATTGCACATCTGTGCTCAAGGCCGGGACGACACCGGTGCTACCCGCGCGCCATCACATCCACCGCGCCGTTCACCAGCGCTTCCAGTTCCGCGCGCGGCACTTGCGCGCGAGCGCGGATTGCAATGGTGTGGATGGTCGCCGACGCGAGATTGGCCAGCACTTGCGGATCGGCGGAAGCGGACAATTCACCCCGTTCCTGTGCGATCTTGAACAGCCGCGCAAAGAATCGATCCATCTCGCCGAGGCCGCTGACCACCAGGGCGCGGATGTCAGGGTCGAACACCGCTTCCGAGGTCGCGGTCATGACAGTGAAACAGCCGCGCGGTCCGCCCTCGCCCGACAGATACATGTCAAGCGCGATGCCATAGATCCGAAGCAGCATCGGCCGCAGCGGCATGTCGGCCGCAAAGGCCTCGCCCATCCGCGCGCGGGCGCGGTTGCGGTAGCTCTCATAGGTCTTCTTGTAGAGTTCGCGCTTGTCGCCGAACGCGCCATAGAGGCTCGGCCGGTTCATGCCGGTGGCGGCGCTGAGATCATCGAGCGAGGTCGCGGCAAAGCCGTCCTTCCAGAACACATCGAGCGCGCGCGACAGCGCCACGTCAGGCTCATAGGCGCGCGGCCGGCCGCGGCGTTTTGTCGGGACGCCGCCGGCCGGGGGTTGCGGCCTCGCAGGCTCGGGCTTTGAAAGCTCAGTCTTCGCCTTGGGCCGGACGCGCGGCGGCGGTGGATTCCTTTTTTGTACCATCTTGCAAATAATCCTTGACGCTTATTTATACGAAGCGGTACATAAATCAAGCTCAGCCGTCGCGACCGTCTGAACCCAAAGACCGAAACCCCAAAAGTGAACCCCACAGGGAGATTCGACCATGGACCTTTATTTCTCGCCCCTCGCCTGCTCGATGGCAACCAGGATCGCGCTGTATGAGGCCGGCAGCCAGGCCAACTTCATCGAGGTCGACCCCAAGACCAAACGCGTGTTGAAAGACGATTCGGATTTCTACGCAGTCAATCCGCTCGGCCTCGTGCCCGTGGTGCGGACCGACGACGGCGTGACGCTGACCGAGAACGCCGCAATCCTGCAGCACGTCGCCGAGCGGTTGTCCGATTCCAATATCGGCGCCGGACCCGGCATTGAACGCTCGAAGCTGCAGCAATGGCTGTGCTTCATCGGCACCGAACTGCACAAGGGCCTGTTCACGCCGCTGCTCGGCAAGACCGTGCCGGCGGAGGTCAAGGCCTATACGCTGGAGCGGTATCTGTCGCGCCTCGACTACCTCAACAAATATCTCGAGGGGCGTGAATTCGTGCTCGATCATTTCAGCGTGGCGGACGCCTATCTCACCACCGTGCTGAACTGGAGCATCGCGACCCCGATGATCGACTTTTCGAAATATCCAGCCGTGAAGGATTATCTCGACCGGATGAAGAAGCGGCCGAGCGTGGCGAAAGCGCTGGCGGAAGAGTTCGACCTCTACAAGGCCGAGATCGCCCGGCACAAGGCGGCGGCGTAATTCAGTTGTCGCCCCGGCGAACGCCGGGGCCCATACGCCGCGGCGTGCGTAATTTAGGCGGGTGTCTGCCGACTTTTTTCTACCGATAGATCACGCGGTATGTCGTCCCGGCTCCAGGCCGGGACGACATCAATGGAAAGTGACGTACCTCATTTCGCCAGCAAACGCGCCTTCATATCCACCATCGCCTGCCCGAACACTTTTGTGTCGTCGAGCGCCCGCGCCAGCACCAGCGCGCCCTGAATGGTCAGCAGCGCATCGGCGGATCGCCGCCGCGCCACGCCTGCACTGAAGCCGGCGCGCCGCAGTGTTTGTGCCAGCGCATCGTTCCAGCGGCTGAAATAATCCGCTACCTGCGAGCTGAAAATATCTCGCGATGCCCCGAGCGCGATGACGCCGACCAGGCAGACGCGGTGGCCCGAACGGAAATAGCGGTCGACACAAGCGGTCATGTCGGAAATCGCCTGTGCGGGATCATCGGAGTTGCGCAGGGCTGCGAAGATATTGACCTCGAACCAGTGGTCGATCTCGGCCAAGACTTCCGCGGCCATCTGCGCTTTGCCGTCGGGGAAGAAATGATAGAGGCTGCCCTTCCCCAGACCCGTGGCCTTGCCGATCAGCGCCAGCGTCGCGCCTTCATAACCGTGGCTGCGGAACACCTCCGAGATCAGCGGCAACAGGTCGGCGCGTTCGGAAACGGTCTTGGCTATCGTTCCCTTGGCCATGGCTCCGCTAGAACGGGCTCTCGCTCAAGCCCGCGACATCCGCCGGACGCGGTCCGGGCGCGGCCCAATGAAAGCGCCGGTCTTTCTCGGCAATCTCGACATCGTTGATGCTGGCCTCGCGCCGGCGCATCAGGCCGTGCTCGTCGAACTCCCATTGCTCGTTGCCGTAGGAGCGGTGCCACTGCCCGGCACCGTCATGCCATTCATACTGGAAGCGCACCGCGATGCGGTTGGCGTCGAAGGCCCAGAGATCCTTGATCAGGCGGTATTCGTGCTCCTTCGCCCATTTGCGGGTGAGGAATTCGACGATCGCGGCGCGGCCTTCGAAAAATTCGGCGCGGTTCCGCCAGCGGCTGTCCTCGGTATAGGCCAGCGAGACGCGCACGGGATCGCGCGAATTCCAGGCGTCCTCCGCCATGCGCGCTTTCTGGGCAGCGGTCTCTCGCGTGAACGGCGGCAAGGGCGGGCGCGACATCGGGTATCTCCGGCTTCTGAACGAGCCGGAGACTGTACCGATCGGTACAGAGTGTCAAGTATTCGGCGAAATCAATCCAGATCGGCCTTCATCAGCTGCCGCAGCGATTTCGGGATCGGCTTCGCCCGCCCCTCGCAAATGAAGGCGACGCGTACCTTGGCCGTAACCAGAGCTTCCCCGCCGCGTCGCACTTCCTGCGCCAGCGTGATCGAGGCGCCCTTCACCGCGATCGGCCAGGTCACCACGTCGAGCAGATCGTCCATCCGCGCCGGCCGCAGGAAATCGATTTCCATCGAGCGGACCACGAAGGCAAAGCCCGGCGTCTCCGCCTGCGCCTGCTCGAAAAGCGCATGCTGATCGGCACCCATCAGCCGCAGATGATTGGTGCGGCCGCGCTCCATGAAGCGCAGATAATTGGCGTGGTAGACGATGCCGGAGAAATCCGTGTCCTCGTAGTAGACGCGGACCTGCATGTGATGGCGGCCGTCGCGGACCGCGCCGTCGATGTGGGGTAAAGTCAATTGCGGCCCTCGATCGCCTGGAAAGCCATCGTTTTGCGCAAAATCCGCCTGCCGCGCAAGCGCGACAGATTACGCCACGACCGGGCCCTGCCCGCCCAGCGTCACCAGCACGATCTCCGGGGGAACGCCGATGCGGAACGGCATGATGCTGCAGCCGAGGCCGCCGGAGACGACGATGTCGTGCTTCATGCGGATGTGACCATAGGCGAGCCGCTGGCCGGACGGTGCGACTGGCGACCAGCCCAGCAAACGCACCTGACCGCCATGGGTATGGCCGGAGAGCTGCAGTGACACCCGCGAGGGCACGCGCCTGGCGATGTCGGGCTCATGCGCCAGCAGAATGACCGGCGCATCATCCGTGACCTTCGCCAGCGTGGCGCCGAGATCGTCGACGCCGACCCGCCGCACCGGCCTGAAACGGCGTGCCGGGAAATAGGCCAGTTGATCGCCAAGGCCCGCCAGCCAGAATGGCCGCCCGTCCTTGGTGAGGCGCTTGGCGTCGTTGTCGTAGACCGGAATACCTGACGCCTCCAGCGCGCGGCGGGCGAAGGTGTGGCCCTTGCCTTCGCGCTGCACTTCCTTGTCATCCCACCAATCATGATTGCCGAGAATGGCGTGGACGCCGAGCGGGGCCTTCAGCCCGGCCAGCACCGGCGCCCATTCATCGGCCGGGATGAAGCGCGTCACCTTGCGGTGCCCGGCCACGTAGTCGCCGAGCATGACGATGACGTCAGCCTTCAGTGCGTTGGTTCGCTCAACGATTCCCTGGATGCGGTCGAGGGACATCCAGGGATCGCAGGCGTGCAGGTCGGTGATGACGGCGATCTTGAGCTTGAGATCGGTGGGCCATTGAGGCGGCGCAAGGTTGTAGCTGACGACGCGAAGCTGCAGCGCGGGTTCGGAGAACCCGTAGGCCGTGGTCGTGACGCCGAGAGCGCCCAATCCACCAAAGAGTTTAAAGAAATGTCGGCGTGAAATCATGGCTGGTCAATCGTGATGCATCGCAAACATGGGCGGGTATTGAGCCGGAATTGGGGTGCGTTTGTGCAGATCGTCAGCAGTTGCATTAAGGTTACCACCTGTTCTCTCCGACCAGCGCGTCGAGCCGGGCCCTCAATTCGTCGGAGGCGCGATAGTACCAGACGCCGCCCAAAAGATCTCGAAAACGGTCGCTGGCCTGCGCCTCGCGCTCGATGCGGTCGATGGTTTCCATGCTGATGACATCCTCGAGCGGACCGGCCGCGAGCAGCGACAGCAGCGCCGGATTGGTCTCGATCTCGAGGATCGCGACGATCAGATCGATCGCCCTGTCCGGATCCTCCTCCCGCAATTCGCTCTCATAATCCATCATCGCAAAGAAACTGTCATCGCGGTCGCGGTCGGATTTCGAATGCTGTTCGACCCAGGCGCGCGCCAGCTCCGGCAGCGCCATCGCTTCGCAATCGAGCGGCTGTTTTGGGGTCCGTCGCGCGATGTCGTCGGCCTTCCAGCCCTTGAGGTCGGCGATCGCCTGGATGCGTTGCTTCAACGGCTTGTTTGGTCCGAGCAGAATGCCGCCGAGCAGCCAGCGCAGCCGGGCATTGTCCTTCGCCTCGGCCTCGATCCGATCGATCACGCTTTCGCCGTGGGCATACATCAGCGACATCATGAACTTTTCATTGAGCTGCATCACGGTCGGCTTGTCGGATTCACGGCGCAGCACTTCGAGCGCAAGATCGAGCGCGCGATCCGGTTTGCGGTGCGGCAGATGATCGAAATAGAGCCTGGCCGCCCAGGCGCCGGAGGTCTGGTCGCGCTTGCTGAGCCGCTGCAGAACAGCCCACAATGAGGCCAGCTCCGACAGGCATCGCGTTGAGGACGTTGCCGGAATCGTCGGGCGTGCCCAGTTCCGGCGCTGCCGCGACAACGGCCAGCACCTTGGCATCTTCGGTCGATTTCATCTGGCACTCCACGGCAAAAACAGCCGATCCCGCGCGATCCGCGCCGCCGACTTGTTGATATTTTCTATTAGTGCGTGATTGGGCCGATCCGGTTCGAACGAGCATAATCCGGAAAAGTGGGGACCGGTTTTCCCTCGCGACAAACGCAAGGCGTTTGCGCGGAGATTATGCTCAAATCAAAGTGTTCAGTCGTCGCTCTCGCCGCCGCCGAACAAGCCGAACTGCGCCGGATCGCGGGCGGGTTCGGCGAGGCCGAGATGTTTGAAGGCGTGCGAGGTCAACAGCCGGCCGCGCGGGGTGCGCTGCAGGTAGCCGCACTGGATCAGGAACGGCTCGATGATGTCCTCGATCGCATCGCGCGGCTCCGACAGCGCCGCCGCCATGGTCTCGACGCCGACCGGGCCGCCGCCATAGTTCAGCGCGATGGTCGAGAGATAGCGCCGGTCCATCGCATCGAGGCCGGCGGCATCGACTTCCAGCGCGCTCAGCGCATGGTCGGCAATGGCGCGGTCGACAGAGGTGGCATCCGCGGCGGACGCAAAATCCCGCACCCGGCGCAGCAGCCGACCGGCGATGCGCGGCGTGCCGCGGGCGCGGCGCGCGATCTCGTTGGCGCCGTCCGGCGTCATGCCGATGTTGAGCACACGGGCGCCGCGGGTGACAATCTTCTCCAGCTCTTCCACGGTGTAGAAATTCAGCCGCACCGGAATGCCGAAGCGATCGCGCAGCGGATTGGTGAGCAGGCCCGCGCGCGTGGTGGCGCCGACCAGGGTGAATTTCGCCAGCTCGATTTTTACGGATCGCGCCGCCGGCCCCTCGCCGATGATGAGATCGAGCTGAAAATCCTCCATCGCAGGATAGAGCACCTCCTCGACCGCCGGACTGAGGCGATGGATTTCGTCGATGAACAGGACGTCGCGCTCCTCGAGATTGGTCAGGAGCGCGGCGAGGTCGCCGGCCTTGGCGATGACGGGACCGGAGGTGGCGCGAAAGCCGACGCCGAGTTCACGCGCCACGATCTGCGCCAGCGTGGTCTTGCCGAGGCCGGGAGGCCCCACGAACAGCACGTGATCGAGCGCCTCGCCGCGCTTGCGCGCCGCCTCGATGAAGATCGAAAGGTTTTTGCGCGCCTGCGCCTGGCCGACGAACTCCGACAGCAATTGCGGGCGCAGCGCGGTGTCGCCGACATCGTCGCTGCGGCGCTCGGGGGTAACGATGCGGGAGGGCGTGTTCATGCGGCTACTTGTATGTCTTTCTCACCTCTTCGCCCAGCTTTAGGCCGTTTTCGGAAACAATGGCCGGAAAAACGACCGTTCATACCGGATGAAGCAGCGCGTCCGTTTTGCGAAGGCGACCGCCTTCTGGCAGTCGGGATCGGTGCCGGCATCCTTGCGGTACTGTTCGTAGGCCGCGAGGCTCGGAAAGCTGAACATCGCCAACGCCACGTCGCTCTCGCCTTCGGATGGCAGAAAGTAGCCGTGATGGATGCCGCCGAACCGCGGCAGCAGCTCAAGCCACATCGCGCCGTACGCCTCGAAGTCGGCGAGCTTGTCCGGGTCGAGCTGGTACCGCAGATAACAGGTAATCATTTTGTGATGCTCCAGCGCAGTTCGTTCATTTCGCCAATTCCTTCAGCCCCAACCGGATCAGGTGGGCCGTTTCCGCATTCTCGCCGGCGCTGCGCGAGGCCGACGCGATGGCGGCCGCCGCCTGCGGCTGGCCGTAGCCGAGATTGACCAGCGCCGAGATCGCGTCGGTGACCGGGCGTGGCGCGCGATCATTGTCGATCGCTCCTGAAAGATGCACCAGCGCCGGATCGACGCTGGCGAAGGCCGGCGCCTTGTCCTTCAATTCGGTGACAATGCGTTCGGCGACTTTCGGCCCGACGCCGGGCGTGCGCGTCACCGCGGCCTTGTCGCGCAGCGCGATCGCGTTCGCAAGTTCAGCCGGCGGCAAGGTCGAGAGCACCGCCAGCGCCACCTTGGCGCCGACGCCCTGCACCGTCTGCAAGAGGCGGAACCATTCGCGCTCGATGTCGCCGCGAAAGCCGAACAGCTTGATCTGGTCCTCGCGCACATAAGTCTCGATCGAGAGCACCGCGGCCTCGCCGGGCGCGGGCAGCGCCTGCAGCGTGCGCGACGAACAGTGCACCTGATAGCCGACACCGCCGACGTCGAGGATCACGTAATCCTCGCCGTAGGAGTCGATCAGGCCCTTGAGTTTGCCGATCATATCCCCGCCACCTTCAGCCGCAGCGCCGTGCTGGCGCGGTGATGGGCGTGCGTGATCGCGATCGCCAGCGCGTCGGCGGCGTCGGCGGATTTCGGCTCGGCCTTCGGCAGCAGGATTTTCAGCATCACCGCGATCTGGTTCTTGTCGGCATGACCGGCGCCGACCACGGTCTTCTTGACCTGGTTGGGCGCGTATTCGGCAACCGATATGCCGAACATCGCCGGCGCCAGCATAGCGACGCCGCGCGCCTGGCCGAGTTTCAGCGTCGCAACGCCGTCCTTGTTCACAAAGGTCTGTTCGACCGCTGCCTCCATCGGGCGGAAATCGCCGAGCACGGCGGCGAGGCCTTCATGGATCGCGAGCAGTCGGCTCGCCAGCGGCTGATCATCCGGCGGCTCCACCGAGCCGCAGCCGATGAAGACCAGCCGGTTGCCCTCGGTCTCGATCACGCCCCAGCCGGTGCGGCGCAGGCCGGGGTCGATGCCGATGATCCGGACGGGTTGGCGAATCGGGGGAGATGTCATGGCCTGTGATAACGCCAGAGCGGCGTGAACGAAACATAAAGAGAACGTCATCCCCTGCCCAGGTCGCGTACCGACCATCAATTGTCATCCCCGCGAAGGCGGGGATCCAGTACGCCGGGAAGCCTGTGATGAATCGCAACTGCCCGGAGTACTGGATCGCCCGGTCGTAGGCGAGCGGAAGCGACGCCGTCCTTCAGACGGCTATGCCGGCCGACGACAGCGGAGCGTGGGGCCGCGTTCGCAGGGACGACAAACTACCCGCCCATCTTCGCCATCAGCGCGTCCGAGACTTCGAAATTGGCGTAGACGTTCTGCACGTCGTCGTGCTCGTTCAAATGGTCGATCAGCTTGAGCAGCTTCTCGCCGGTCTCGTCGTCCACCGGCACCGTGTTCTGCGGCTTCCAGGTCAGCGCCGCCTTGCGGGCCTCGCCGAACTTCGCTTCCAGCGCCTTGGCGACCTCGCGAAACGTTTCCTTGGAGGCGTAGATTTCGTGGCCGTTCTCGCTCGAAATCACGTCGTCGGCGCCGGCTTCGATCGCGGCATCCAGCATCGCATCGTCGGAGGCGACCTTGGCGTCGTATTCGATGATGCCGGTGTGATCGAACATGAAGGAAACCGATCCGGTTTCGCCGAGGTTGCCGCCGGACTTGGTGAAGTAGGAGCGGATGTCGGAGGCGGCGCGGTTGCGGTTGTCGGTCAGCGCC
The DNA here is from genome assembly GCF_018130105.1 of Bradyrhizobium sp. AUGA SZCCT0160. Lineage (NCBI taxonomy): Bacteria > Pseudomonadati > Pseudomonadota > Alphaproteobacteria > Hyphomicrobiales > Nitrobacteraceae > Bradyrhizobium > Bradyrhizobium sp. AUGA SZCCT0160. The sequence goes on along the minus strand of NZ_JAFCMD010000002.1, from coordinate 193,619 downwards.
TCGACGATGACGGCGACGCCGCCGGGTCCGTAGCCCTCGTAGCGAATCTCGTCGTAGTTCTCGCCCTCGCCGCCGCTCGCCTTCTTCACCGCGCGCTCGATCGAATCCTTCGACATATTCTCCTGGCGGGCGGAAATGATCGCCGCGCGCAGCCGCGCGTTCATCGCCGGATCGGGCTGGCCCATTTTGGCCGCGACCGTGATTTCCCGCGCCAGCTTGCCGAACAGTTTCGACTTCTGGGCATCCTGCCGCCCCTTGCGGTGCATGATGTTCTTGAACTGGGAATGGCCGGCCATGCGGGGTCTCTTGGATTCGTTCGTGAGCGGATTTGAATGAAAACGCGGCCTTATAGGCCGTCAACCGGCCAAAATCAAAGATTCAAGGCCGTTCTGGTACTTAAGTAGTGCCCGTAAGATGGAATATGAGGCAGTTGTTAACCATGACTTCATGCCCGGATGAGAGGATGCGCCGCACCTACTCAACTTTTAAGAGACCCCAACCGTTAAGAGAGCCCATGGCGTTCGGTTTGTTTCGAAAGCGAGTGCCGGAGGCGTCCGCGCCTGCCGTTGAACCCAACAATCCGGGTGCGGTTCCGACGGCAGCAGCCGCGAGCGACGGCACCCTTGAAAGCGATTCGGCCAAGGAAATCCTTGAGCTGCTCGAACTCGAACTCGGTGGCATGATCCGCCAGCTCGAGCGCGCGGCCCATTCGGTCGCCGGCGGCGCCGAGGCCACCGCGGCGACGCTGACCACCATCCGCCACCGCACTGACGCCCTGACCGGCCGCACCACCGCAGCCCAGAGCACCGCGACCACTTTCTCGCAGGCCGCCGACAAATTCACCCATTCGGCGCAGGGCATCGGCGAGCAGGTGCGCGATGCCGGCAAGCTCGCCGACCAGGCCAGCGAGGCCGCCCGCGAAGCCAGCGCCAATGTGGACCGGTTGCGCGAATCCTCCGCGGCGATTGGCAATGTCGTCAATCTGATCGCGCAGATCGCGCGGCAAACCACGCTGCTGGCGCTCAATTCGACGATCGAGGCCGCGCGCGCCGGCGAAGCCGGGCGCGGATTTGCCGTCGTCGCCACCGAGGTGAAGGCGCTGGCGGTGCAGACCCAGAACGCCACCGAGGAAATCACCAGGAAGATCGAAGCGCTGCAGCGTGACGCCGCCGGCTCGGTCGACGCCGTGCATCGGATTTCGCAGGCGATCGAATTGATCCGGCCGGTGTTCGACAACGTCAACGGCGCGGTTGCCGAGCAAAGCCAGACCACCGGCGAAATGTCCGACAATGCCGCCTCCGCATCGCGCTTCATCGTCTCGGTCGGCGAAAGCGCCACCGAGATCGATGTTGCGACCAAGGAAGCCGAAGCGCATGGCGAAAGCGTCGCCAGTGCCGGACGCGCGGTCACGACCTTTGCGCAGAAGCTCAAATCGCGCTGCGCGGTGCTGCTGCGCCAAAGCGAGCGCCAGGGCCAGCGCAAACAGGAAAAGCTGCCTTGCAGCCTCAAGGTCGAAATCCAGACCCCGCGCCGCCTGATCACGGCGCCGGTCTACGAGATTTCGATCGACGGCATCCTGATCAGCGGCGCAGACGCCGAAAAGCTGCCGCCCAACCAAAGCCTCGACGCCACGCTGCCGGATATCGGCGTCTGCAAAATTCGCATCAGCGAGCGTTCCAAGGCCGGCGCGCAGGCGCAGTTCGAGCGGCCGGATGCCGCGTTGCGCGAGGCGATCGAAGACAAATTGTGGGCGATCCACGACGAGAACACCGAGTTCGTCACCCGCGCCATGGAAGCAGGCGCGGCGTTGACGAAAATTTTCGAGCAGGGCGTCGCCAGCGGCGCGATCTCGATCGAGGACATGTTCGACACCAACTATGTCGAAATCCAAGGCAGCAACCCGGTGCAGTACCGCACCAAAATTCTGGACTGGGCGGACCGCGCGCTGCCGCCGTTCCAGGAAGCTTTCCTCGCCAAAGACAAGCGCATGGCGTTCTGCGCTGTCATCGACCAGAACGGCTATCTGCCGGTTCACAACAAGATCTATTCACACCCGCAGCGGCCGGGCGACGTCACCTGGAACACCGCCAACAGCCGCAACCGCCGCATCTTCAACGATCCCGCGGGCCTCGCCGCCGGCCGCAACCAGCGCGCCTATTTGGTGCAGAGCTACGCCCGCGACATGGGCAACGGCAACACCGTGATGATGCGCGAGATCGACGTGCCGATCCGCGTCAAGGGCCGGCACTGGGGCGGTTTCCGCACGGCCTACAGGCTGTAGATTCTCGATTGACGCGTTTTCTTGACGCGAACCGGTATCCATCCCCGGATCAGGTCCGAGCGCATGCTTCGCTCGAAAACGCTCCAGCAGTTCGCTCTCAGGCAAGACGCAAGGCGCGAATCGCATTCTAGACTTGGAATTGGAATGCGCTCGCCGCGGTGGGCCGATCGCCGGCTCTGACTGGAGAAAGCTCGAGCATGTCCTTTGTACAGCGTGCAGTCCTGGACACTCAATCCAACCAGACACTTGCCGAACGACTGATTGACCAGCTTGCCGACCGCATCGGCGGGCTCGGCGTGGAGCTTGCCGACATCGCCGGCAACGTCCAGGAGGTCGCAAGCCGCGTCGCGAACCAGTCGGACCGGTTCCACCACTTGCAGAAGACGGCCCAGACGATGGTCTCGGCCAACCGCGACATCGCCAATGCATCGCAGGCGGTGCAATCGACCACGTCGGCCGCCGTCGGAGAGATCGTTCAGTCACGCAGCGCGGTGGATACGGCCGTCCAGCACATCGCCGAACTCGTCGAAGCGGTCGGTCGCATCGAGGCGCGGCTCGGCGCCGTCGGCTCGGCCCTGTCGCAGGTTGCAAAAGTTTCCGGCTCGATCGAGGCGATTGCGAAGCAGACCAACCTTCTGGCGCTCAATGCCACGATCGAGGCGGCGCGCGCCGGAACCGCCGGCCGCGGCTTTGCCGTCGTCGCGAACGAAGTGAAGAGCCTGGCGGAAGGAACTCGCCAGGCCACGCAGCAGATTTCCGATACCATGCGCGATCTCGACGGCCAGATCGGCAGCCTGATCGGCGAGAGCAGCGACGCCTCGCTCCGCGCCAAGAGCGCTAGTGAAGGCGCACAGCAGATCAGCGGCATCATCGCGCGCGTGCATCAGGGCATCGCGTCCGTAGGCTATGAGATCGACGGCGTCGCCAGGGCCGCGACGTCCAATCTCGGCCATTGCGACCGCGTGATCGAGGAACTCGGCCAGCTTGCCCAGGGCGTCGATTTGTCTTCCAGCGAGCTGAAGCAGGCCGACGGACGGGTAGCGAAGCTGCTCGAACTGTCGGAAGGCCTGATCGTACTGATCGCCGACAGCGGCGTCGAGACGGCGGATGCGCCGTTGATCCGCGTGGTGATGGATACCGCAAAGCAGATTTCCGACGCGTTCGAGGCCGCCGTCGCGCGCGGCGAGATCACGGTCGAGCAGTTGATGGACGAGAAATACCGCGAAATATCAGGTACCGATCCGAAGCAATATCTGACCGACTATGTCGCCTTCACCGACCGCGTCCTGCCCTCCATCCAGGATCCGATCCAGAAGAGCGATCCGCGCATCGTGTTCTGCGTCGCCTGGGCCAAAGGCGGCTATCTGCCGACCCACAATCCGAACTACCGCCTGCCACAGGGGCCCGACCCGGTTTGGAACAACGCCAATTGCCGCAACCGCCGCCTGTTCAGCGACCGCGCGGTGAAGAAGGTCGCTGATAACACAAAGCCGTTCCTGCTGCAGACCTACCGCCGCGACATGGGCGGCGGCAATTTCGTGCTGATGAAAGACCTCTCCTCCCCGATCCACGTGCGCGGCCGCCATTGGGGCGCTTTCCGCATGGGCTTTAGGCAGAGCTAGATGTGGTCGTTCGGCGACCTCCGGGCGGTATACCGCAGGGCGCAGATACAAAATCGCACAACCCCTAGAAAAGCTCTGCTGTAACATACATTTCAGTAGGAAATGAATGCCATTGTTCGGGCTGAAAGCGGTCTCTGTCGAACAACGGTAGATATGTCTCTTTACGCTCTTAAGCCGCGCTTCCAGACATTTCTGCGTCCGCTGGTCGCGTGGCTCGCCGCAAATCGCATCACGGCGAATGCCGTCACCGTTGTGGCGACCGCGGGATCGGTGGCGATCGCTTGCATCGTCATGTGGAAAGCCGACGAAAGGCTCGTCTTCCTATTGATGCCACTGTGGCTGTTCGTTCGCATGGCGCTCAACGCCATCGACGGCATGTTAGCGCGCGAATTCGGTCAAAAGAGCAGACTCGGCGCCTATCTCAATGAAATCGGCGATGTGGTCTCCGACGCTGCGCTCTATGCGCCGTTCGCGACCGTCGCGCCATTCGGTCCGATCGACGTTGTGACGGTGATCTTTCTTTCTATCCTGGCGGAGTTTGCTGGTGTGCTTGGTCCGCTGGCCGGCGCGTCGCGCCGCTATGACGGCCCGCTCGGCAAGAGCGACCGCGCGCTCGTCTTTGGTACGCTTGCTTGCTGGATCGGCTTTGGCGGAGCACTGCCGGGCCCGCTGTTCTGGCTGATGCCGGCGATCGGGCTTCTTCTGCTCGTCACAACGGTCAACCGCGTTCGCGCCGGCCTCGCCGAAGGCGGGTACGGCCGTATAGGGTAAGTGTCACGTAGCCGGCTTATCGGAGTTCTCGATGCGCGCCGTTCACGAAAATACATTTCAAACGCACGATGGCGTCTCGTTGTTTTACCGGCATTGGCCTGCCGTGTCCGAAAAGCCGCAAGGCGCGATCCTCCTCTTCCACCGCGGCCACGAGCATTCTGGCCGCATGGCCCATCTCGCCGATGAGTTCGACCTTCCCGACTTCGCCGTGTTTGCTTGGGACGCGCGCGGTCACGGGCGCTCACCCGGAGAACGCGGCTACAGCCCTAGTCTCGGCACCTCCGTGCGCGACGTGCAGACGTTCGTCGATCATATAGCGGCAACCTACAGCATCGCCGTCGAGGACGTGGCGGTCATCGCACAGAGCGTTGGCGCGGTGCTGATTGCGGCGTGGGTGCACGACTATGCACCAAAGATCCGCTGCATGGTGCTGGCCTCGCCCGCCTTCAAGGTGAAGCTCTATGTGCCGTTCGCGCGCCTCGGCCTCAAGTTGCAGCACGCCTGGCGTGGAAAATTCTTCGTCAACTCCTACGTTAAGCCGCAATTCCTCACCCATGACCCCGCACGGATCGAGTCATACCGTGCCGATCCGCTGATTACGCGCCCAATTGCCGTCAATATCCTGCTGGGCCTTTATGAGACCGCAGAGCGTGTCGTGACCGACGCGCGTGCAATCACGGTGCCGACCCAATTGTTGATCTCCGGCGCCGACTGGGTCGTGCATCACGCGCCGCAACACCGCTTCTTCGAGCGGCTCGGAACGCCGATCAAAGAGCGCCATATCCTTCCGGGATTTTATCACGACACACTCGGCGAGTTCGGCCGTGCCACCGCGGTCACCAAGTTACGTCGTTTCATCCTCGATCGCTTCGCTGAACCCTTGAACCGGCCGATCCTGCTCGAATCCCACCGCATGGGCTATACCCGCGAAGAGGCCGACGCGTTGGCCTCGCCGTTGCCGATGATTTCGCCGCGCGGGCTATATTGGGCGCTGACGCGTCTAAGCATGCGGATCGGCGGATTGCTTTCGAATGGCATCGCGCTTGGCCATCGCACCGGCTTCGACTCCGGCTCGACCCTCGACTACGTCTACCGCAACGCGCCGCAGGGCAAGGGCGTACTCGGCCGCCTGATCGACCGCAACTATCTCGGTGCAATCGGCTGGCGCGGCATCCGCCAGCGCAAGCGGCACCTGGAAGAACTGCTGCGCGCCGCGATGGCGCGCCTTGGCGAGAACAATGTTCCGATTCGCGTGATTGACATTGCTGCCGGGCATGGGCGCTATGTGCTCGAAGCGCTCGATGGCGTGCGGACGAAACCGGCTTCAATTCTGTTGCGCGATTACAGCGACATCAATGTCGAGGCGGGCGCGAAGCTGATTGCCGAGAAAAGCCTCGTGGACGTCGCCACCTTCGTCAAGGGCGACGCTTTTGATCGCGACGATTTGGCCGCTGTGCAGCCGAAGCCGACGATGGGCATCGTATCTGGTCTCTACGAGCTGTTTCCTGATAACGAAATGGTCGGCCGTTCGCTGGCAGGACTTGCGGCGGCAATCGAACCCGGTGGTTATCTGCTCTACACCGGCCAACCCTGGCATCCGCAGATCGAACTGATCGCCCGGGCGCTCACCAGCCACCGAGAGGGGCAAGCGTGGATCATGCGTCGGCGTACCCAGGGCGAGATGGATCAACTCGTGGAGGCGGCGGGCTTCCGCAAGATCGAACAGCGCATCGACGAATGGGGCATCTTCACCGTGTCGCTTGCGCAGCGGGTCGGACCGTGACCGTTACGGAGAGCTCACCAACTACCACAACCCGGGAAAGCGTCCCGGAGCGGCCGTGGCGCCGCGCCTTCGCATGGTTGTGTTTTCTCACGCCGTTCTTCTACCTCACCTACGGTGCTGCCAACTGGCTCGCGTTGTTGCGTCCGGGGGTGCCTTCGATCGTCTTCGGCTGGGAGCACGCCATCCCGTTCCTTGGCTGGACGATTATTCCATACTGGTCGATCAACGCCTTCTACGGCCTGTCGTTGTTCGTCTGCGCGAGCCGGGACGAGCTTGACACGCATGGCCGCCGCCTCCTGACGGCACAGGTCGTTGCGGTTATCTGCTTCATCCAGCTTCCGTTGCGTTTTACCTTCACCCAACCCGAGACGGTCGGGCTGCCCGGCTTTCTGTTCGCAGCCTTGACGAGCTTCGACAAGCCGTTCAACCAGGCTCCTTCGCTGCATATCGCTCTGCTGGTTATCCTTTGGGTGCTTTATGCCCGCCATCTTCCGCGCTGGGCGCTATATCTGCTCCACCCATGGTTCGCCCTAGTCGGCGCTTCAGTGCTCACCACCTATCAGCATCACTTCATCGACGTTCCGACCGGCGCGCTGCTCGGGTTGTTCTGCCTCTGGCTTTGGCCGGATCGCGGGCCGACTCCGATCTCGGTTTTCGCGCTCACGCGCGATCCACAAAGGCGCCGGCTAGCAATCCACTACGCCGCCGGAGCTTTGGTTTTCGCCGGCGCGGCATTGCTTACCGGCGGGGCCGGTTGGTGGCTGTTCTGGCCAGCGCTCGCACTTGCCTTTGTGGCAGCAAATTACGCCGTCTTCGGCGCCGCTGGTTTCCAGAAAGGAGCGGATGGACGCATGAGCCTTGCGGTGCGCCTTCTGCTTGCACCGTATCTGGCGGGCGCCTGGATCAATTCCCGCATCTGGACGCGCAACGAGCCGACGCAGGCGGCGGTTGACGATGGCGTAGCGATCGGCCGAATGCCCTCCAGGGGCGATTCCAGGACGTTTGCGTCAATCGTGGACCTGAGCGCCGAGATGCCGGCGCTGCGCGCTCACGACGGCTGGCACGCATACCCGGCGCTCGATCTGGTGGCGCCGCCGCCGTCCACCCTGCGGGAAGCGGCTGCCATGATCGAGCGGACGCGCGCGAGCGGCGCGGTTCTCGTCTGCTGCGCGCTCGGCTATTCGCGCAGCGCATCGGCGGTAGCGGTTTGGCTGCTGGTCACAGGTCGTGCCTCAAGCATCCAGGATGCGGTCGAGCGCGTGCGCCGAGTGCGGCCGCGAATCGTCCTGGGCGCGGACGCGCTGCAGGCCATCGAGCACGCGGCACGAGGCAACACCCCATGAACAGCGGTGATTCAGGGGGCTATCCTGCTGTCCGCAGCAGCAGTGGCGCTCGTCTCTTGAAAATGCGGGCATGGTCGATGATCGACATGTTGTTTGGCACGGCCGTAACCCTCCTTGCGCGCGGGGTCACCGGCGTGCGAGCCGAGTGGCAGGGCTGCGCGCCAGACGCGCGCTCCCGCGTCTACTTCGCCAACCACACCAGTCATGGTGATTCGGTGCTGGTCTGGACGGTGCTGCCACCTGTCATGCGACGAAACACGCGGCCGGTTGCGGGATCGGGCTATTGGAACGCAAACGCGACCCGCCGCTTCTTCGCCGACCGCGTCTTCCATTCGGTGCTGATCGACCGCAATTGGGCGGCGCGCAACGGCGACCCTATGAAGCTGATGACGGATGCGCTCGATGCGGGCGCTTCGCTGATCATGTTTCCCGAGGGCACCCGCAACGTGACCGATGAGCGACTGCTGCCGTTCAAGAGTGGGCTCTACCATCTCGCGATGGCGCGGCCGCAGGTCGAGCTGGTGCCGGTATGGCTGGAAAACCTCAACCGGATGATGCCGAAGGGCGAGGTATTTCCTATCCCCTTGCTGTGCACGGTGACGTTCGGAGTCCCGCTCACGATTTCGGCGCAGGAGGACAAGTCCGCCTTTCTCCGGCGAGCGCGCGCGGCTCTGCTCGCCGCGGCTGCAGCGAGGGCGGCCGCGCAATGACGGTCACCGAGCAAACGCTTGCCTTGTTCGGCGGCATCGTCGTCGTCCTCATCGTCGCGTCCTTGATCGGCTTCCTGCTCCAGCGCCGGTACGCGGCCGAGGGCCCGAACGCCGTCATCGACAATCTCAACACCCGTATCAAGGCCTGGTGGGTCATGGTCTGCGTGATCAGCTTCGCCTTTGCCTTCGGCAAGGCGGGCCTGATCGCGCTCTTCGCATTCGCATCGTTCACGGCGCTGCGCGAATTTATAACGCTGCTGCCGACGCGCCGTGGCGATCACTATGCGCTGGGCGCGGCGTTCTTCATCGTGCTGCCGCTGCAATACTATCTTGTCTGGATCGAGTGGTACGGCCTCTATTCGATCCTCATCCCGGTCTACGCCTTCCTGCTGCTGCCAATCGTCGCGGCGCTGCGCGGCGACACGACGAACTTCATGCGACGGGTGGCGGAAGTGCAGTGGGCCCTGATGATCTGCGTCTTCTGTATCTCCCACGTACCGGCTCTGCTCACCCTGCCGATCCCGGACTATGAAGGGCGTCAGGTATTGCTGATCGCGTTCCTGGTACTGGTGGTGCAATCGAGCGATGTCCTTCAGTACGTCTGGGGAAAGCTGCTGGGCAGCCGCAAGATCGCACCGTTGCTCTCGCCCTCGAAGACCGTCGAGGGATTCGTCTGCGGAGTTGCGAGCGCGAGCTTGATCGGCGCCGCCCTGTGGTGGGTCACGCCGTTCGAGCCTTGGCAGGCAGGGATTATGGCGCTGATTATCAACCTTATGGGGTTCCTCGGCGGTCTCGTCATGTCAGCGATCAAGCGTGACCGTGGAGTGAAGGACTGGGGGCACATGATCGAGGGCCACGGCGGCATGCTCGACCGTCTCGACTCGGTGATTTTTGCCGCACCGATCTTCTTCCACATCACCCGCTACTGGTGGACAATTTAAAAAAGCGGAAAACGACCAACCGCATCACTGGCTTTTGATTGGCGATTGGCAAAGGCCGGCGATGGATCATTCGCGTCGATTTTGCATGTCCGCAGTCACCCCCGCATCAAGAGGGCATGCTTCGCTCGAAAACGCTTTGCCCGGCGTGCGCTGTCACACCGCTGACATGCGCATTTGAAACTAACGGTGATGCTGTGCATTTCCTTTACGCTTTCTTGGGCGGAGTACCTCGATGACCGAAAAACCACTGGATGGCTCGATCCATGACCGCATCCACGCGGAAATGATGGACAGTTTCGATGAGGAACTGGAACTCGAGATCGACGACGACCTCCTCGACGCGCTGACCACCGAATTCGAGGGCGATACATCAGAGAAAACCGTCGACCGTCACCTTTATTTCAAGGAACTGTTCCGCCTGCAGGGTGAACTCGTCAAACTGCAGAGCTGGGTGCAGCACCAGAAGCTGAAGGTGGTTGTCATCTTCGAGGGACGCGATTCAGCCGGCAAGGGCGGCGTCATCAAGCGCATCACGCAGCGGCTGAATCCGCGGGTCTGCCGGGTCGCCGCGCTGCCGGCGCCGAACGAGCGCGAACGCACCCAATGGTATTTCCAGCGCTACGTCTCGCATCTGCCGGCCGGCGGCGAGATCGTGCTGTTCGACCGCAGCTGGTACAACCGCGCCGGCGTCGAGCGGGTGATGGGATTTTGCAGCGAAGCCGACGTCGAGGAGTTCTTCCGTTCGGTGCCGGAATTCGAACGCATGCTGGTGCGTTCCGGCATCATCCTGATCAAATACTGGTTCTCGATCACCGACGAGGTGCAGCATCTGCGTTTCACGATGCGGATCCGCGACCCCTTGAAGCAGTGGAAGCTGAGCCCGATGGACGTGGAGGCGCGCAGCCGCTGGGAGCAATACACCAAGGCCAAGGAGGCGATGCTGGAGCGCACCCATATTCCGGAAGCGCCGTGGCACCTGGTCGAGGCCGTCGACAAGAAGAGGGCGCGGCTGAACTGCATCGCCCATCTGCTTGAACAGATTCCCTACAGCGAGGTCCCGCAGGATCCCGTCATCCTGCCGCCGCGCGTGCGCCATCCGGACTACCAGCGCGGGCCGGTCCCGCCGGAGATGTACGTGCCGGCGCGCTACTAAACGAGCTAGTCCGGCAAACCCGCGTCGCGCAGCGCTGCTGATATCTCGTCCTGCCGTTTGGCGCGGCGGACGGGATAGGCCTCCGCCACGTGAGACGTCCGAAAACCGGGTTGAATCTTCAAGAGCCGGCTGACCGCTTTTTGCGCTTCCTCGGTCCGGCCGGCGCGCACCGCGTTGATGATCAACGCCCCCAGCGTATGGGCATTGACGTTGAACTGCATCGCCTTCATCGCCGCGACACAGCCTTCCTCATAGCGTTCGAGCGAGAACAGGGCGTGTGCGGCGCCGTCCCAGGCGCTGATCCGCAAGGGATCCAGCGGGCTCAACCTGATCATGCGGTCAAAGCTCTCGATCGCGCGCTCGGTCTCGTCGCACATCAGCGAGACCCATCCGCGCGAATACCACACGATGGCGAGATTCGGATTGAGCGCGACCGCCTGCTCGACCAGGGAAACGCCATAGTCATATTCGTGGCCGAGATAGGTCAGGACGTGACCGGCACGTGACAGCACGAACGCATCTTCTTCCGACAGTCGCGCCGCCAGCCGTGCATGCCGGATGGCTTCGGCGCGATCTTCGGCGGCGAGCGGCAGGCCATCGACGGCCTGCCGGGCCATCCACGTCCAGGCCACCATGGCGTGCGCCGCCGCGTATTCCGGATCGAGTTCGATGGCTTTCCTGAAGAACCCGTATGCGTCGACCAGCGAAGAGCGGTGATGCAGCAGCGCCGCACCGCGCAGATAATGATCGTAGCTGTCGAGCTTCTCGGTCGGCTTGTGGCGCGCGCGCTCGAACTCGGCCTGTTCGAGTCGTGGCGCGATCAGGCCGACGACGCTGGTCGTCACCTGATCCTGCAGGCCGAATACGTCCTCCAGCCCGCCATCGAACCGGTCGGCCCAGATATGCGTGCCGGTCGCGGCCTCGATCAGCTGGCCGGAAATGCGAACCCTGTCGCCCGCCCGGCGGACGCTGCCTTCGAGCACATAGCGCACGCCGAGTTCGCGCCCGACGTGCTTGATATCGACGGATTTGCCCTTGTAGGTGAAGCTCGAATTGCGCGCGATCACGAACAGCGATTTGAAGCGCGACAGCGCGGTGATGATCTCTTCGACCATGCCGTCGGCGAAATACTCCTGCTCGGGATCGCCGCTCATGTTCTGGAACGGCAGCACCACGATCGACGGCATATCGGGAAGCGCAGGAGGCGGGCTGGACGGGACCGGATTGTTCGAGGGTGCGGCCACAGAAGGCGGCTCGCCGCCGATCCGGATTCGCCATGCCCGCATCGGCTCGGTGATGTTCTTGAGGGTCTGCGCGCCGAGGTCATCGAAGATGGCGCCGACCTTGCCCCGGATTTGCCGGTGCGCGTCGTCGGAGATGCAGATGCCGCCGGGCTCGGCCAGCTTCTCAAGCCGCGCGGCGATGTTGACGCCGTCGCCGAAAATATCGCTCTCGTCGATCATGAGGTCGCCGAGATGAATGCCGATGCGGAATTCGATGCGCTTGTCCTGCGGCACGGCGGCGTTCTGCGTCGCCATGCCGCGCTGAACTTCGATCGCGCACTGCGCCGCGTCGACGGCGCTGGGGAACTCGACCAGCATCTCGCCGCCGACGGTTTTCACGATGCGGCCGCGATGCGCCGCAACGGCCGGGTTGATCAGGGTCCTTCTAGCTCTCTTCAGGTCGGTCAGCGTCCGCGCATCGTCCACGCGCATCAAACGGCCGTAGTCGGCGACATCAGCCGCCACCACCGCCGCCAACCGCCGTTCCAAGCGCTCGCTGGCCAAACAACCTCCACGATCGAAACGATCCGTCCGGTTGCATCAAAGCATGGCAAGGTAGCGCACGCCAGCTCACCAAAAGCGGGCACCGCCGGAATCTAGCGCAGGCCTGCGGGCAATTCGAAGCCCTTGTACTCGCGCAGCAGCATCGCCTTGAGCACCGGCGTTTCCGGCTTGGCGTCGGGCCCGGGCACCGGATTGCTGTCCGCCTTGATGAAATCCGGTGGCGTCCCCGGCAATTTGTAGAGATTGAAGCCGTTCCGCCGCACCGCGAAATCGGCCTGCAGATAGCCGTCCGCCATCATGGCGCCGGCAGGCGCGAGGTAGAAGCCGTCCTCACGATAAGGCCCGAGCATCGAATAGGTCTTCGAGCCTTTCCGGACGGCGCTGAGCTGGCTGCTCAACCTGACCAGTTCGGTTTCGCGGCCGTCGATGTTCACATAGACCCGGCGCAGCGGCAGCTCGGCCTGGTCCTGCGTCACCACGCTGACGAGCACGAGCACATGCTTGGCCAGCGCACGATGTTCTTCCGCACTGGAGGCCCAGGAGAAATCCACCGAGGAGCCTCTTGCCGCCCCCTTCGGCGCGACCTTCGCCGTGTCGATCGCGGACTTCTCCAGCCGCCCGGTCATGTCTTCCAGCGATACCGGGTTCTGCGATACCGGGCGCTGGGTGAGCTTTTGCGCGGACGCCGGCTGCGACAGCAACAACGCGAGCAGGAAGACCAGAAACTTTTGCATCACACCTTCTCGCACGCCGGTTCAGTGGCCGGTCCAAAATCCCGGCACCGCCGGCTCCAGCCTGCCGCCCGCCCGCACTGGCGCTATTCGCAGCGCCAGCCCGGTGGCATCGTCGGTTTCGACCGCGACACCGCTTAGTGTCGCGACACCGAACGCCGGTTCGAAACGGCCCGAGGGAATGCCGGTGACGAACCGGTGCAGCGGCTCCTCCTTCTGCATGCCGATGATCGAATCGTAATCGCCGGTCATGCCGGCGTCGCTCATATAGGCGGTGCCGCCGGGCAGCACCTGGTGATCGGCGGTGGGCACATGGGTATGGGTGCCGACCACGAGGCTGGCGCGGCCGTCGCAGAAGAATCCCATACCCTGTTTCTCGCTGGTCGCCTCGCCATGGAAATCGACCACGATGGCGTCGGCGGCTTCACGCAGCGGACAGGCGTCGAGCTCCTTGCCGACCGCGTTGAACGGATCGTTGAGCGGCTCCATGAAGACGCGGCCCATGGCATTGATGACCAGCGCGCGCTTGCCGTTCTTGGTGTCGATCAGCGCGGCGCCGCGGCCCGGCGTATGGCGCGGAAAGTTCAAGGGGCGGATCAGGCGCGGCGCGCGCTCGATGAACACCAGCGCCTCCTTCTGATTCCAGGCGTGGTTGCCGAGCGTGATCGCATCCGCGCCGGCGTCGAGGAATTCCTGGTAGATCGCCTCGGTGATGCCGAAGCCGCCGGCCGAATTCTCGCCATTGACGATGACGAGATCGAGCGACCAGTCTCTGACCATGCCCGGGAGATGTTCTGAAATGGCGGTGCGGCCGGTTTTGCCGACGACGTCACCGATGAAGAGGATGCGCAAAATTCAGCTCCGGAAATCGAACACTTTCTTTTCCGTTAGCACATAATCCAGCGCCACGTCGTGCGGCTGGGCCGGAACCGCCTTTATTTGCTGCACGGCAAACGCCGTGCCGACGGCGGTAACGGCCTTCGCCTTGCGCAAATGCTCCAGCGTGAAATCGTAATGTCCGGCGCCATAGCCGATCCGGTGCCCCTCGGCGTCGAACGCCGCCAGCGGGATCAACATGATGTCGGGAATGAGTTCAGCGGCGGCCGGCGAAGGCTCGGGAATGCCGAGTGGCCCGAGCATCAGCCGATCGTTCCCGGACCACGCACGGAAGGCCAGCGACTTGCCGCGCGCCATCACCGCCGGGAGCGCCAGCCTGGCGCCCGCTTCCGCGAGCTTGCGCATCAAGGGTGCCGGGTCGATCTCGTTGCGGATGGGCGAATAACCCGACACGACCATGCCCGGCGTGATCTCAAACGGCAGGCCGCGCTTGGCGAGGGCCTGTGCGGCCGCCGCGCGCTGCTCATCGCTCAATGCATCGCGCTTTGCCAAAGCGGCAGCGCGAAGGTCTGCTTTCGAAGCACTTGCCGTCATGCAGCGTTCTGTTCCGCCGAACATCGCCCGCGAAGACGGACGAAGCGAAAGTTGCAGGGCCTGGGTGGTGAAGCCGGTAGAGTAAAAGCGCGACGCAAAAATCAACCGAAACAAAGTGCGAAGCCGCAGAGGCCGTTGAAGCGCTCGATCCCGGAGTTCCCTACGAAAGTAGGTGGGCACCATATGACCGGATCCACGGACCCGGCCAGGGACAGTTCCCTGAAGGATCGATAAGGCCCCGGGGATATATGGCTCCTGACGCGCGACGCAGCTTCGCCCACCCAATGTAGGCGTTAAAGGTCCAATCCGCCAGCGCTAACGCGCGATACACAAGCGAATGAGTTGGCACCCTCTCCCAGAGGGCCCCCCGGAATCGCACTGACATCTCGCTTCCGACCTTTGCCATTGACGCAGGATTATTTCGTATATACGATTTAATCAATGAAAATCATTTGGGACGAGCCGAAGCGCCTTGCAAACCTTGCCAAGCACGGAATGGACTTCGCCGACCTCAATGAGAGGTTCTTCGATCAGGCGTTTGTGCTTCCGGCGCTCGGGAATCGCCACCGCGCCATCGGCGTGAACATCCGCGGAGTCATCTGCGTCGTTTTCGCGTACTACGGCAAGGAGGTCATCAGCATCATCAGCATGCGCCCCGCCTGCAGCATTGAGAGGAAGGCATATGAAGAAAGCCGCCGCTAAGAAGCGCCCTTCCAAGAAGGGCTACACTGCGAGCGACATGCGCGCAGTCAGTGACAATCCGGAGTGGACGAAGGAAGACTTCGCGAAAGCCCGCCCCTTCTATGAGGTCTTTCCGGAGTTGCGCAGAGGGCGGGGCCCGAACAAGGCGCCGACCAAGAAGCCCGTCTCTATCCGACTAAGCCCGGAAGTGATCGATCACTTCAAGCGTGGCGGGCCGGGTTGGCAGAGCAGGATTGATGAGGCTCTGGTCAAGGTTGTGAGGCGCAAGGCCGCCGGCTAGGCCGAGCCCGGCAAGCTTTGCCAGGCGGGGCGATAAGAAAATCGCTAACCGATCGCGACGCCGCCGCCGATGGTGCGGTTCAGCATTTGCGTGGTCTTTTCGATGCGGTCGGCCGCGGCATTGAGCGCGTTGGCGACCGCAGTCTGCGTCGTCCTAGCGCGATCGGTGGCTGCGACGCGCACATTGCGCAAGGCTTCGAGTTCTTCCTCGAGCGCACGGATGCGCTGGTTGGCGTCGAGCAGTTCGTCGCACACGGTCAGCGCCGCCATCACGGTAAGCCGCGCATCGCCGATCTCGCCGAACTTGCCGCGCAGCGATTCGACACGCGCTTCGAGGCTCTCGGCGAGCTTGAGCAGCCGCACCTCCTGCCCTTCCTCGCAGGCCATGCGGTACTGCCGGCCGTTGATGGTGACGTTGATGTGGCTCATGAGCTTTCTCCGGCGTCCAACACGGCGCGGATGGTGCCGATCGCGGCGTCGAGTTTTTCCGATATCTCGCGGTTGGTGCGCTCCAGCCGCCGGGTCTTCACCAGCGAACCGTCGAGTTCGTCGGCGAGACGCGAGCGGTCGGCGCCGAGTGCCTGGATCCGGCTCGCAAGTTCATTCTCGTCACGGTCGGCATCGCGCCGCCGCTCGGCCGCAGCTTCCAGCGCATCCAGCGCCGCCATCAGCCGCCTTGTTGCAGCGTCGATGTCGGCAAAGGCGAGCTCGGGGTTGCCGGCCCCGTTGGCGGGACGATCGCTCATGAGAGACAGCGCGCACCTTCGGTTAAGCCGGCCGCTCAGCAAAATCTGCGGTTCGGCAAGCGGTTAGGCCGCTAAATTTACGTGGCAAGCGAGGACAGCGCAACGCCCGCGCGAAGCTATGCACCGGTAGATCGGGCGAGCTTCGCGCCGGTCCCGTGGAAACCCGGTATCCGCTCTTCCGGATCATACGGATAAGCAACCTTTCGCACCGGAAGTGCGTTTCCTGAGCCTTGGACTCCGGGAATTGAGGTGCTATCCAGCCCTTAAGTCCTTCTGCCGAAGGGCAGCCCCATCACTGCAGTTCGCCGGCGGGCGGACATCAACCTCCTCATTTCAAGCGGATTTTCATCATGACGCAGGTCGATCATTCCCGTATGGCCAATGCGATTCGTGGCCTCGCCATGGATGCCGTCGAGAAGGCGAAATCCGGCCATCCGGGCCTGCCGATGGGCGCCGCCGACATCGCGACCGTGCTGTTTACCCAGTTCCTGAAATTCGACGCCGCCGAACCAAAGTGGCCGGACCGCGACCGTTTTGTCCTCTCGGCCGGGCACGGCTCGATGCTGCTGTATGCGTTGCTGTACCTGACCGGCAACAAGGACATGACGCTCGACCAGATCCGGAATTTCCGTCAGCTCGGATCGCTGACGCCGGGTCATCCCGAGAACTTCCACACCAAGGGTATCGAGACCACGACGGGTCCGCTCGGCCAGGGCATCGCGACTTCGGTCGGCATGGCGCTGGCGGAGAAGATGCTCGCGGCCGAGTTCGGCAAGAAGGTGGTCGGCCATCACACCTATGTGCTCGCCTCCGACGGCGACCTGATGGAAGGCGTGTCGCAGGAAGCGATCGCGATGGCCGGGCACTGGAAGCTCAACAAGCTGATCGTGCTGTATGACGACAACGGCATTTCGATCGACGGCCCGACTTCGCTCGCCGATTCCGTCGACCAGGTGAAGCGCTTCAAGTCGGCCGGCTGGGCCGCCGAACTGATCGACGGCCACGATCCGAAGGCAATCGCCGCCGCGATCACCCGCGCTCAGAAATCCAACAAGCCGTCGCTGATCGCCTGCAAGACCACGATCGGCTTCGGCGCGCCGACCCGCGCCGGCACCGCAAAAGCCCATGGCGAGGCGCTCGGCGCCGAAGAGCTGAAGGGCGCCAAGGAAAAGCTCGGCATCTCGCTCGAGCCGTTCTCGGTGCCTGACGACGTCCTCAAAGCGTGGCGCGCCGCCGGCAGCCGCGGCGCTGCCGCGCGCCAGGAATGGGAAAGTGTCTTCGGCGAACTGGGTCCGCGCAAGCGCGCCGAATTCGAGCGCCGGCTGCGCCATGAGCGCCCGGCCTCGCTCGCCAAGGCGCTGCGCGACCACAAGAAGAAGCTGCTCGAGACGCCGCAGAACGTCGCGACCCGGAAATCCTCGGAATCGGCGATCGAGGCGATCGCCGGCGCCATGCCGATGGAATTCCTCGCCGGCTCGGCCGATCTGACCGGCTCCAACAACAACAAGGCGAAATCGGCTGTGGCGTTTTCCGCCAAGACGCCAAAGGGCCGCTTCATCCATTACGGCATCCGCGAGCACGGCATGGCCGCGGCCATGAACGGCGTCTTCCTGCATGGCGGTTTTGCGCCCAATGGCGCCACCTTCCTGGTGTTCACCGATTACGCGCGGCCGGCGATGCGGATCGCGGCGCTGATGGGCGCTGGCGTCGTCTATGTCATGACCCATGATTCGATCGGGCTTGGCGAAGACGGACCGACGCATCAGCCGGTCGAGCATCTGGCGGCGCTGCGCACGATTCCCAACATGCGCGTGTTCCGGCCCTGCGACGCCGTCGAGGTCGCCGAATGCTGGGAGCTCGCGCTCAACCGCATCGACGGCCCGACGGTGCTGGCGCTGACCCGCCAGAACCTGCCGCAATTGCGCACCACTGCCCCGAACGACAATCCCTGCAGCCACGGCGCCTATGAATTGGTCGCCGCACAAGGCGAGGCAAAGGTCTCGCTGTTCGCCTCCGGCTCCGAGGTCGAAATCGCGGTCGCCGCCCAGAAGCAGCTGGCCGAACGCGGCATCGCGTCGCGGGTGGTTTCGGTGCCTTCGCTCGAATTGCTGCTGGCGCAGCCGGCGGACCGCCAGAAGTCCGTGATCGGCAACGCACCGGTCAAGATCGCGATCGAGGCCGCGGTACGCTGGGGCTGGGACGCCGTGATCGGCCAGGATGGTGAATTCGTAGGCATGCACGGCTTCGGCGCCAGCGCGCCCGCCAAGGACCTTTACAAGCACTTCGGCATTACTGCCGAGGCTGTAGTTAACGCTGCCCTGAAGCGCCTATAGGTGCCCGTTTCCGAAGTTCGCGCGCCATTTGCGGCCCTGCGAACTTCGGACACAAAAGGGCAGTAGACGACAGCTAACTTTGCAGCGCCGCTTGTCGAGTTGAAGTTCCTGACGGCAACCATTGCAGGAACTTCAACTCTGCGGCGCTCTGCAGACGGTTGAGCTTGTTGGCAAAAAGGTCTACCTAAAAGCTCATCTTGACCGTTCTCGCCCGGCCGAACCGGGCGATCCGCCGTAAGCACCGCCGTGGAGCCATTCCGCGGGGGTGACACCAGCTATTAAAGGAGAAACGAGCATGGCAATCCGGGTCGCGATCAACGGATTTGGCCGCATCGGCCGCAATATCTTGCGGGCGATTGCGGAGTCCGGCCGCAAGGATATCGAAGTCGTAGGGATCAACGATCTCGGCCCGGTCGAGACCAACGCCCATCTGCTGCGTTTCGATTCCGTGCATGGCCGTTTCCCCGGCACCGTGACCGTCGACGGCGACTCGATCAACCTCGGCAACGGCAAGATCAAGGTTTCCTCCGAACGCGATCCGTCAAAACTGCCGTGGAAGGAACTCGGCGTCGATATCGCGATGGAATGCACCGGCATCTTCAGCGCCAAAGCAAAGGCTACTGCGCATCTGACCGCCGGCGCCAAGCGCGTGCTGGTATCCGCGCCGTCGGATGGCGCTGACGCCACGATCGTCTACGGCGTCAATCACGACAAGCTGACCCGCGACCATCTCGTGGTCTCCAACGGTTCCTGCACCACCAACTGCCTGGCCCCGATCGCCAAGGTCCTGAACGACACCGTCGGTATCGAAACCGGCTTCATGACCACGATCCACGCCTATACCGGCGACCAGCCGACACTCGACACCCTGCACAGCGACCTCTATCGCGGCCGTGCCGCAGCGATGTCGATGATCCCGACCTCCACCGGTGCGGCCAAGGCGATCGGCCTCGTGCTGCCCGAGCTTCAGGGCAAGCTCGACGGCGTCGCGATCCGCGTGCCGACCCCGAACGTCTCAGTGGTCGATCTCAAGATCGTCGCCAAGCGCGCCACCGACGTGAAGGAAATCAACGAAGCGATGAAGCGCGCTTCCGAGCAGGAGCTGAAAGGCATCCTGGGCTACACCACCGCGCCCAACGTCTCGATCGACTTCAACCACGATCCGCACTCGTCCACCTTCCATGTGGACCAGACCAAGGTGCAGAACGGCACGCTGGTGCGGGTGATGTCCTGGTACGACAATGAATGGGGTTTCTCCAACCGCATGGGCGACACCGCCGTGGCGATGGGGAAGCTGCTGTAAGCTAAAGTCTCGTGTCCCGGGCGCGGTGCAGCGTTCCTCACGCTGCTCCGCAGAGCCGGGACCCATTTGCACCGCGACCAGCCCAACCATGGGTCCCGGTTCTGCACAGCGGCGCTTCACGCCGCAGTGTCCGGGACAAGAGACAGCCCCAATGACAAAATCATTCCGCACCCTCGATGATCTGCCCGCCGATGTCGGTGGCAATGTTGCGCTGGTTCGCGTCGACTTCAACGTGCCGATGGCGAATGGCCAAGTGACCGACGATACGCGCCTGCGTGTAGCCATCCCGACCATCAAGGAATTGCAGGCCAAGAATGCCGCTGTCGTCCTGATGGCACATTTCGGTCGCCCAAAGGGCAAGGTCGTGCCCGACATGAGCCTGAAGGCCGTGGTCGCGCCGCTTTCAAAGCTGCTCGGCGCGCCAGTGAAATTCTGCGACGACCTCGACACTCCGTATCTGGCGACGGAAAATCTCGGACCCGGCGAAGTCATGCTGCTGGAGAATTTACGCTTTAAGGCCGGTGAGGAAGCCAACGATCCGAAATTTGTCGATGTCCTTGCGCAGTGCGGTGACTACTTTGTCAACGACGCCTTCTCGGCTGCGCATCGCGCGCATGCCTCGACGGAGGGGCTCGGTCACGTGCTTTGGTCCTGTGCGGGCCGCACCATGCAGGCCGAACTCGATGCTCTCGGCAAGGCGCTGGAAGCGCCAACCCATCCCGTCATCGCGATCATCGGCGGCGCCAAGGTGTCGACCAAGATCGATCTTCTGGAAAACCTGGTGACAAAAGTCGACGCGCTCGTCATCGGCGGCGGCATGGCCAACACCTTCCTGCACGCGCAGGGCGTCGGCGTCGGCAAATCGCTGGCCGAGAAGGATCTGGCGGCGACCGCGTTGCGGATCATGGAAAAGGCCGAGGCCGCGAATTGCGCCATCATCCTGCCCGTGGACGCCGTGGTCGCCTATCATTTCGCAGCCAATTCGCCCTCGCATGCCTATGGCCTCGACGCCATTCCGGCCGAAGGCATGATCCTCGACGTCGGCCCGCAATCGATCGCGCGGATCCACGCTGCGATCGACGACGCCGCGACGCTGGTCTGGAACGGCCCGCTCGGCGCCTTCGAAATGACGCCGTTCGACCGCGGCACCATGGTGTCGGCCAGGCACGCCGCCGAACGCACCAAGGCCAAGAAGCTGATCTCGGTCGCGGGCGGCGGCGACACCGTCGCGGCCCTGAACCAGGCCGGTGTGGCCGGCGATTTTTCCTATGTTTCGACCGCCGGCGGCGCGTTTCTTGAATGGATGGAGGGGAAACCCCTGCCCGGTGTCGACGTTCTAAAAATTCGCTAGTACCTTCAACTGACAGCAGATCGAGCGCTTAGGGCGCTGTAAATACAAGGAGAATTCGGATGGCTCGGATTACGTTGCGTCAACTGCTCGACCACGCGGCGGAGCATGATTACGGCGTGCCGGCCTTCAACATCAACAATATGGAGCAGGCGCTGGCGATCATGGAGGCCGCCTCCAGCCTCGATGCGCCCGTCATCATCCAGGCCTCGCGCGGCGCGCGCTCCTACGCCAACGACATCATGCTCAAGCACATGATGGACGCCGTCACCGAAATCTATCCGCAGATTCCGGTCTGCGTCCATCTCGATCACGGCAATGCTCCCGACACCTGCATGACCGCGATCCAGGCCGGATTCACCTCGGTCATGATGGACGGCTCGCTGAAGGCCGACGGCAAGACGCCCGGCGATTGGGATTACAATGTCGGCGTCACCAAGACCGTCACCGGCATGGCCCATCTCGGCGGCATCTCGGTGGAAGGCGAACTCGGCGTGCTCGGCTCGCTCGAAACCGGCATGGGCGACAAGGAAGACGGTCATGGCGCCGAAGGCAAACTGTCGCACGACCAGTTGCTGACCAATCCCGACGAGGCCGTCAAATTCGTCCAGGAGACCAAGGTCGACGCGCTGGCGATCGCAATGGGCACCTCGCACGGCGCCTACAAGTTCACCCGCAAGCCCGACGGCGACATCCTCGCCATGAACGTGATCGAGGAGATCCACCGCAAGCTGCCGAACACGCATCTGGTGATGCATGGTTCGTCCTCGGTGCCGCAGGACCTGCAGGAGATCATCAACGCCAACGGCGGCAAGATGAAGCCGACCTGGGGCGTGCCGGTTTCCGAAATCCAGCGCGGCATCAAGCACGGCGTGCGCAAGATCAACATCGACACCGACAACCGCATGGCGATGACCGGGCAGATCCGCAAGGTTCTGAAGGACAATCCGGAAGAGTTCGACCCGCGCAAATATCTCAAGCCGGCGATGGAAGCGATGACCAAGCTGTGCAAGCAGCGGCTGCAGGAATTCAACACCGCGGGCCAGGCCAGCAAGATCAAGAAGGTCCTGACCACGGCCGAAATGGCCAAGCGCTACAGCAAGGGCGAGCTCGATCCCAAGGTCGCCTGACCCCGCGCCAACCCGCCGCGGAGGCTGCCGGCCGCGACGAACGTTTTCTAGGCAATTGCCCGAGAACCGCCTATTTTGGTTTGCAAGGCAGGTGTCTGGAGAACGGATCAATGAATCTCGCTGACCTCAACAAGGTCGCCCTCGCCATGGTCACGCCGGGCAAGGGCATACTCGCCGCTGACGAGTCCTCAGGTACGATCAAGAAGCGGTTCGACGCCATCAGCGTCGAATCGACCGAGGAGACGCGCCGCGACTACCGGGAAATGCTGTTTCGCTCGCAGGAGGCGATGAGCAAATACGTCTCGGGCGTCATCCTTTATGACGAAACCATCTGGCAGAACGCCAAGGACGGCACGCCGCTGGTCAAGCTGATCGAGCAGTCCGGCGCCATCCCCGGCATCAAGGTCGATGAAGGGACCCAGGGCTTGCCGGACTGCCCCGGCGAACTGGTCACGGCCGGGCTCGACAATCTCGCCGAGCGCTTGAAGAAATATTACGAGCGCGGCGCACGGTTCGCCAAATGGCGGGCGGTGATCGACATCGGCCACGGCACTGACGGCCGGAACATTCCCACCATGACCGCGATCCATGTCAACGCGCATGCGCTCGCCCGTTACGCCGCGTTGTGCCAGCAGGCGCAGATCGTGCCGATCGTGGAGCCGGAAGTGTTGATGGACGGCGATCACGACATCGACCGCTGCTTTGAGGTGACCCAGCGCGTCCTGAACAAGACATTCCAGGAATTGCGGATCCAGCGCGTCGCGCTGGAGGGCATGATCCTGAAACCCAACATGGCGATCGCGGGCAAGAAAAGCCCGAAACCGTCGCCCGTTGAAGAGGTCGCGGAGAAGACCATCCGGCTGTTGAAGAGCTGCGTTCCGGCGGCCGTCCCCGGCATCGCCTTCCTTTCCGGCGGACAGTCCGACGAGGATGCGACTGCGCATCTCAATGCCATGAACCGGATCGGCGGCCTGCCCTGGCGGCTGACCTTCTCCTACGGCCGCGCGCTGCAGGCGGCGCCGCAAAAGGCGTGGTCGGGCAAGGCCGAGAACGTCGCGGCCGGCCAGCGCGCCTTCACGCACCGGGCGCGGATGAATGCGCTGGCGAGCAAGGGTGAGTGGGAAGCCGGCCTGGAAAAGAAGGTGGCATAGCATTGGCCGCTAAACCCGTTCCGCAGCGCCCCGTGCCGCGCCTCTATCTCGCGACATCGGTCGTGGACGACCCGTCGCAGCTCATCGCCAGCCTCCCCGGACTGATCGCCGCGGCCGACGTCGCCGCCGTGCTGCTGCGGCTGCGCGAGACCGACCAGCGCACCATGATCTCGCGGATCAAGGCGCTGGCGGCCCCGGTCCAGGACGGCGGCGCGGCGCTGCTGCTTGATGGCCATGTCGAGCTGGTGGCCCGTGGCGGCGCCGATGGCGCGCATCTGACCGGGTTAGCTGCCATCGAAGACGCCTTCCCGTCCCTGAAGCCCGATCGCATCGCCGGCGTCGGCGGCCTCGCCACGCGGCACGATTCGATGGCCGCGGGCGAAGCGGGTGCGGACTACGTGCTGTTCGGTGAACCCGACGCCAAAGGCGAGCGCCCCTCGGCGGAAGCGATCGCCGAGCGCCTGCAATGGTGGGATGAATTGTTCGAACCGCCCTGCGTCGGCTATGCGGCCTCACGCGAGGAGGCCCGCGAATTTGCCGCCGCGGGTGCGGATTTCGTGCTTGTCGGCGATTTCATCTGGGCCGATCCGCGCGGGCCCGAGGCGGCGCTGGTCGATATCGAGCAGACGATCACGCAAGCACACGCCGACGCGTTTGGAAAAAACAAGAGCACGGACGACGCCACCGAGCCGACGACCGGACGGGGATAGCGCCGGACATGAGACTGCTGCGTCCGATATCGATCCTTGGCTGCTGCCTGATGGCGGCGGCCGGCGCATCGGCGCAGATCTCGCTGACGCCGCCCGCTGCGCAAACGCCCGCGCCTGCCAGCAAGCCGGCCACGAAGAAAGAGGCGCCCAAAGCGACGACCAAAGAGACTTCCAAGGATGCTTCCAAGGAGGCTCCGAAGCCGAAGGCGCCCGCTGTCGCCAAGAAGCCTGCGGCCACGCCCAAACCGGCCGCGACGCCCGCCCCGACAGCTTCACCCACACCCAGCTTTGACGATCCCAATGTCGATCTCGTCTACGGCGCCTATCAGCGCGGCCTCTACAAGACCGCGCTCGATCTGGCGCTGACGCGGGCGCAATATGCCGGCGACGCCAAGGCGATGACGATGATCGGCGAGCTCTACTCCGGCGCCCTCGGCGTCAAGCGCGACTACGCGAAAGCCATCGAATGGTACCAGCGCGCCGCCGACGCCGGCGACCGCGAGGGCATGTTTGCGCTGGCGATGATGAAGCTTTCCGGCCGCGGCGGCCCGGTCAACCGCGAGCAAGCGGTCAAGCTGCTGGCTTCCGCCGCCAAGCTCGGCAGTCCCAAGGCGGCGTATAATTTGGCGCTGCTGTATCTCGACGGGCAGACGCTGCCGCAGGATGTGAAACGTTCCGCCGAATTGCTGCGGGTCGCGGCCGACGCAGGAAACCCGGAAGCGCAATACGCGCTCGCGACCTTCTACAAGGAAGGCACCGGCGTGCCTAAGGACATCGACAAGGCGGTGCGCCTGCTGCAAGCCGCGTCGCTGGCCGACAATGTCGATGCCGAGGTCGAATACGCGATCGCGCTCTATAACGGCACCGGCACGCCGAAGAACGAGGCCGCCGGGGTCGCGATGCTCCGCAAGGCGGCCCGGCAAAACAGCCCGATTGCGCAGAACCGCCTCGCCCGCGTGCTGGTCAGTGGACAGGGCGCGCCGGTGGACAAGGTCGAGGCCCTGAAATGGCACATTGTCGCCAAGACCGCCGGCAAGGGCGATCCGATGCTCGACGATGCGCTGGCGGACCTCAGCCCCGAGGACCGCGCCAGGGCCCAGGAGGCCGCCCGCAAATGGATCGGCAACGACAAGAAATGACGCCTTGACGGCGACACATCGTCAGGGCACCCAGTCCCTCAACCCTTGCACTACCCTTGGCGGCATTGGCCGTTTCCCTCCTAACCCATAAGCCCCGCATCATGCTGCATTCAGCCCTTATCAACGTCATGGTGAAAGCCGCGCGCCACGCCGGCCGCAGCCTCAAGCGCGACCTCGGCGAGGTCGAGCATCTGCAGGTGTCGCTGAAGGGGCCTGCGAATTTCGTCACCATGGCCGACAAGCGCGCCGAGGAACTGCTCTATGCGGATCTGACCAAGTCGCGGCCGGGTTACGGTTTCATCGGCGAGGAAGGCGGCACGCGCGAAGGCGCGGACAAGAGCCATACCTGGATCGTCGATCCGCTGGACGGCACGACGAACTTCCTGCACGGCATTCCGCAATTCGCGATCTCGATCGGCCTGCAGCGCGAAGGCACCATCATCGCCGGCGTGATCTACAATCCGGCCAATGACGAGCTTTACATCGCCGAGCGCGGCAAGGGCGCGTTCCTCAACGACCAGCGGCTGCGCGTCGCCGGCCGGCGCCAGCTCGACGAATGCGTGGTCGGCTGCGGCCTGCCGCATATCGGACGCGGCGATCATGCCCAGTCGCGGCTGGAAATGACCGCGATCCAGCAGCGGGTTGCTGGCCTTCGAAGGTTCGGCGCCGCCTCGCTCGACATGGCCTTCGTCGCCGCCGGCCGCCTCGACGGCTATTGGGAGCGCAATCTGCAGCCATGGGACATGGCGGCCGGACAGATCATGATCCGCGAAGCCGGCGGCGTCGTGTCAGGCATGGCGGGCGACGACGATCCGCTCACGACCGGTCACCTGATCTGCGGCAACGAGTTCGTGCACAAAGAGCTGGTGAAGATTCTGAAGCCGCTGTAACGGCGCCGCCGCCGCCGCGGCCACCACGCTCCTCTCCGCTCTTGTACTGGCGATCTACCTCTGGCATCGGACCCTCCCTGCCCGAACGCGGCGGCACGACGTGCTTTGCCGCGAACTATGATCCGCCACGTCCCATCGATCTGTCCTCGCCCAGAAATGACAAGCGCAGATCAGACGAAGTGAGTTCGATGCGGATCGAGATTCATCTCGATCCCGACGAAAGCCCTACCGCAGCGATCCATCGGGTGGCGGCTACGACTGGCGCTACAGCCTGCGTCTTGCTGCCGACCTCGCCAACGGCGAACGCCTGGCGAGCGGCGCCATCTGCGAATGGCACGCCACGTTCATCGACCGGATCATGCCCACCCTGTCCTGCTACATCGATTGTGAAGGCGGCAGCGTCACCGTCTGGCGCACGTTCGGGCGCAGCGCGCTCTCCGCCGCTTCGAGGCGGGCGAGCGGCTCAGGACGGGCGGAAGTTGCGGTGCCGGCGGCAGCCTGTTTATGGGCGCGGAACGGGATGCCAGGAGCCTGCCGGTCGATGCGACGGGCCGGTGCGGTGAATGATCGCTACTCCGCCGGCCTCGGCGCCGCCTGCGCTTCCGCCACCACTTCCCGGTCTCCCGCAAAGAACCTTTGCACCACGACGAAGAACACCGGCACCATCAGCAGCGCCAGGATCACGACCGCGATCATGCCGCCCATCACGCTGGTGCCGAGCGCCTGCTGGCTGGCGCCGCCGGCGCCGGTCGCGATCACCATCGGCAGCACGCCGCAAACGAAGGCGAGACCGGTCATCAGGATCGGGCGGAAACGCAAGGTACAGGCTTCGATCGTCGCTTCGACCAGCGGCTTGCCTTGCGCGCGCAGCTCCTTGGCAAACTCGATGATCAGAATGGCATCTTTCGCAGCCAGTCCGATGATGGTGATCAGGGCGACGGTGAAGTAAACGTCGTTCGGCAAGCCGCGCAACGACGCGGCCAGCACCGAACCGCAGATGCCGAGCGGCACCGTCAGCAGCACGGCGAGCGGAATGGTCCAGCTTTCATAGAGCGCCGCCAGACACAGGAACACCACCAGCGCCGACAGGCCAAGCAGGAACGGCGCCTGCGAGCCCGAGAGCTTCTCCTGCAGCGATTGCCCGGTCCACTCAAAGCCGAAGCCGCGCGGCAGCTTGCCGGCGAGCCGCTCCATCTCGGCGATGGCATCGCCCGAGGTAAAGCCGGGCTTGGCTTCGCCGCTGATGCGTACCGCGGGATAGTAATTGAAGCCGGCGATCTGCGTCGGCCCCTTCGACCATTCGACGGAGGCGAACGAGGACAGCGGCACCAGCTGGCCACGGCTGTTCTTGACGTTGTAGTTCAGGATGTCGTCGGCATTCATGCGGCTGCCGCGGTCGGCCTGCACGATCACGCGCTGCATCCGGCCCCGGTTCGGGAAGTCGTTGATGTAGTTCGATCCGAGATTGGTCGAGATGGTGTTGTTGATGTCCTCGAAGGTGACGCCGAACGCGCCGGCCTTCTCGCGGTCGATCATCAGATTGACCTGCGGCCCCGGCGGCAAGCCTTCGACATAGACCTTTTGCAGCACGCGGCTGGCATTGGCTTCCGCGATCAGCTGCTCGGCGGCGCTCACCAGCGCCGGATACCCCTTCTGGCCGCGGTCCTGCAGGCGGAACGAGAAGCCCGAGGAGTTGCCGAGATTGTCGATCGGCGGCGGCTGCAGCGCAGAAATCCGGGCGTCACGGATCGACGACAAATCGCGGTTGATGTCGTTGACGATCGCCGCGGCCGAATCCTTCGGTCCGCGATCCGACCAGTCCTTCAGCGTGATGAAGGCCTGCGCGGTGTTGATGCCCTGGCCGAGGAAGCTGAAGCCGGTGAGGAAGGTGACGTTCTCGACGCCGGAACGCTTGGCCAGATATTGCTCGACCTTCTCGACCGCCGCCTCGGTGCGGGCGTAGGAGGAATCGGCCGGCGTCTGCACGTCGGTGGTGATGAAGCCCTGGTCGTCGACGGGGAGGAAGCCGCCGGGCAAGCGAATAAAGGCCCAGCTCAGCCCGACGATCAGCGCCGCATAGATCAGCATCAGTCGGCCGGTTCGCTTTAAGGAGTGCCCGACGACGCGCGTATAACCATCCTTGGTGCCGTCGAGCGCGCGGTTGAACCAACCGAACACGCCCTTCCTGGCATGGCCGTGGCCGGCCGTGACCGGCTTGAGCAAGGTCGCGCACAGCGCCGGCGTCAGCGACATCGCCAGCAGCGCGGAGAACGCGATCGCAGCGACCATCGTTACCGAGAACTGCCGGTAGATGACGCCGACCGATCCCGGAAAGAACGCCATCGGCACGAACACCGCGATCAGCACCAGCGTAATGCCGATGATGGCGCCTGTGATCTGCGACATCGCCTTGCGGGTGGCCTCCTTCGGCGGCAGGCCCTCTTCGGACATGATACGCTCGACGTTCTCGACCACCACGATGGCGTCGTCGACCAGAATGCCGACCGCCAGCACCATGCCGAACATCGTCAGCATGTTGATGGAGTAACCGGCCGCCAGCAGGATCGCGCAGGTGCCGAGCAGCGCCACCGGCACCACGATGGTCGGGATGATCGTGTAGCGGATGTTCTGCAGGAACAGGAACATCACGATGAAGACCAGCACGATGGCCTCGACCAGCGTCATCAGCACCTTTTCGATCGAGGCCTTCACAACGGGCGTGATGTTGTAGGGAATTTCATAGGCGATGTTGGCCGGGAAGAAGCGCGACAGCTCCTTCATCTTGGCTTCGACCGCGCTTGCGGTCGCCAGCGCATTGCCGGTCGGCGACATCAGCACCGACAGACCCGCCGTTGGTTTGCCGTTAAGCCGCGTGTTGAACTGATAGCTCAATCCGCCGATCTCGATCCGGGCCACGTCGCGCAGCCGCACCGTCGAGCCGTCCGCATTGGCACGCAGGATAATCGAGCCAAATTCGTCCGGCGACGAGAGCTGTCCCTTGACCAGCACCAGCGCCGAAATCTTCTGGTCATCCGTGCTCGGCTCGGCGCCGATGCTGCCGGAGGCTACCTGCGCGTTCTGCGCCGTGATCGCCTTGTTGACGTCATCGGCGGTCAGCCCGTAGCCGACCAGCCTGGCCGGATCGACCCAGATACGCAGACTGCGTTCAGTGGAGTAGAGCGTGGCGCGGCCGACGCCGGGAATGCGCCTGATTTCGCCGAGAACGCTGCGAATCATGAAGTCGCCGAGGCCGACCTCGTCGAGGCTTCCGTCGGTCGAGCGCAGCGTGATGATCTGCAGCACGGCGCTGGAAGCTTCCTCGATCAGGATGCCCTGCTGGATCACCGCGCGCGGCAGACGTGCCTCGACGCGCTTGATGCGATTCTGCACCTCCACCGACGCCGTCCCCGTGTCGGTGCCGGGAACGAAATTGGCGATGATCTCGACCTGGCCCAGCGAGTCGCTGGTGGATTCGAAGTTCAGGATGCCGTTGGCGCCGTTGAGCTCTTCCTCGATCAGCCGCGTGACGCTGTTGTAGAGGTTTTCCGGCGACGCGCCGGGATAGCTGGTCGAGATCGAGATCGAGGGCGGTGCGATGATCGGATATTGCGCGATCGCCAGCAACGGGATCGAGATCGCGCCGATCAGACAGATGAAAAGCGCGACGACCCAGGCGAAGATTGGCCTGTCGATGAAGAAACTCGGCATCTAATCTACCGTGTCGCTTGCGCGGACGGCCTGGCGCCAGCGAAATCGGCGGACGCGTCGGCCTCGGTCAGCAGCTGCGGCCGGACCTTATCGCCGGCGGCAAACTTCTGGAATCCCTCGACGATGACCCTGTCTCCGGCCTTCAAGCCCTCGGTGACGAACCACTGGCCGCTCTGCAGCGAGCCGGTGCGTACCGGCTGGACGGCGACGAGGTTGTCGCTCTTGACCACGAACACTTCGCTGCCGCCGCCGCCATTACGCTGGATCGCCTGCTGCGGCACCGCGATGGCGTCGGTATCGATGCCCTGCTCGATCAGCACGCGGACATACATGCCCGGCAGCAATTCGCGCCTCGGATTGGGAAACTCGCCGCGCAACGTCACCTGCCCGGTATGGGCATCGACCTTGGCGTCCGAGAACAGCAATCTGCCGGCAATCGGATAAACCGAGCCGTCGTCCAGCACCAGGCGAACCTTCATGGCGTCGGGCGCGATACGATCGAGATCGCCGCTCTCCACCGCCCGGCGCAGCTGATTGAGTTCGTTCACCGATTGGGTGAAATCGGCATAGATCGGATCGAGCTGCTGGATGGTCGCAAGGCTCGTGGTTTCGTTCTGCACGACAAGCGCGCCTTCGCTCACCAGCGCGGCGCCGACGACGCCGTCGATCGGGGCGCGAATGGTCGCATAATCTAGATTGAGCTTGGCGCGGGCAACGTCGGCCTTGCGGCCTTCGACATCGGCGGCCGCCTGACGCTCGGCCGAGATGGCCTTTTCGTTCTCGGCTTCGGGGGCTGCGCGCTGGCTGGTCAGCGTGGCGATGCGGCGTGCATGCGATGCGGCCTGATCGAGCGTGGCTTTGGCGCGCGCCAGCGCGGCTTCGGTCGATTGCACCTCGACCTCGAACGGCCGCGGATCGATTCTGTAGAGGGCGTCGCCGGCCTTGACCTCGCTGCCCTGATGGAACAGGCGCTCGACGACAATCCCGGACACCCGCGGCCGCACTTCGGAAACACGGGTCGGCGCGATACGGCCCGGCAATTCGCGGATAATCGCACGCGCCTGAGGCCTCACGGTAACGACACTGACGTCTGGCTCGGAAGAATGTGGCACGGCAGCCGTTGCAGCGGTTGGCTCTTTGCATCCAGCCAACAGCGGCGCCATCGCAAGGAGCATGAGCGCGAGGCCAGCCGATTGCGCACGAATTCCAGACATCAGAAATATCGCCCCTTAGTCGAGTTGAAGCGCAAACAAATGTTTGCGCGATATGTCGCGAAGACACCGCGTTCTTGTTGAGATCAAGGATAGGATGAGTTTGCTGCGATGCAATGCGGATTCGCGGCGGCCCAATGTCACACGACGCTATCACACTGAACAAACAGCGGTTTTGTTGACTCACCGGATTGTGACAACGTCACGCTTCAGCGCGTCGGAATGGAACGCAACAAGTGTAAGCGGGAACCGGCGCTCCAAACGCGGCATCCCGCGAATTTGCGCAAAACTGGCGCGAATCACTGCTCCCCGTTAACCAGCCGTCTTCATCCGGTAGTGGCTGATACCCCATTCGCTGCCGTCGGCGTAGCCGAACAGGCCTGACGTTGCGAGGAAGAACCAGCGCCAGCGCCGCATCCACAACGCGGTCTCGCGGCCATAGACAGGACGCAACACCGCTTCGATCTCCTCGCGGTGCAGATCGAAATTGGCCAGCCAATCCTGCGCGGTGCGGTGATAATGCAGCCCGCTCCAGCGCCATTCCTTTTCGATTTCGAGCAGATCGGAATATTGCCGGATCAGATGGTGGCTCGGCATCATGCCGCCGGTGAAGAAATGCTGCGCGATCCAGTCCTCGCCATCGGCGCGGTCGAACAGGTAGGCGCCCGAGCGATGGGTGAAGATGTGCATGAAGAAGCGGCCGTCGGGCTTCAGCCACGAACGGATCCGCGACATCAATTCGCGCCAGTTCAGCAGGTGCTCGAACATCTCGACGGAGACGATGCGATCGAACTGCGTCTGCGGATCGAACAAATTCATCTCCGCGGTAACCACACGCAGATTCTTCAATCCGCGCTTGCCGGCTTCGCCCTCGATGAATTCGCGTTGTGAAGCGGAGTTCGATACTGCCGTCACTTCCGAATGCGGGAATTGCCGCGCCATCCACAGCGACAGCGAACCCCAGCCGCAGCCGAATTCGAGAATCGATTGGCCGTCGGCGATATCGGCATGCCCGACAGTCTGACGCAGCGCCTCCTCTTCGGCCTCCTGCAATGTCGTGGCCGGCTCCCGGTAGAAGCACGAGGAATATTTGCGGTGTGGCCCGAGGACAAGCGCGAAGAACGCCGACGGCACCTCGTGATGCTGCGCGGTGGCCTCGTCGCTGTATTCGGCGATGGCACGCGCGGCCATCTCGTCGGCAAACCAGGCGTCGCTTTCGGCGTTGCCGACGGCGAGTCTTGTTGCGGTGCGCGAACACAGCCGGTGGATCGCGGCACGGATGATGACGTCAGGCAGCGGCACCCGCTCAGCAGTGCCGATGATCGTGGAAACAAAGCTCATGTGACCACTCCCTTTTCTGAGCACGATCCATTTTGGAAAACCGGCCTCCACTTTCGGGGATCATCTTGCGGCGACAGCGAGAAGAACTGACGGGCACGCAACGGATAGTCGCGATAGCGGTGATCGCGCGAGCGCAGCAGCTGCGGCTCCCGCGACGGAATGCCGGTTACACGGGCCAAACCGAGCGAAAGGGTCCAGATTGCATTCACCCAGCCGGCATTGCCGGTGAGTGGCTGCACCATCCGGGCGCCCGCCATCCGGACCGAGAGCAAAACGGCCATCGCCGCCGGCGCTTCGAGATGCAGGACCGTCATGAAAATCCCGGTTGGACAAAGAACGTTTCCAAAATACGCTCAAGTCAAAGCCCGGTTTCGGCGTGAAGTTCCCCCTCGTTTGCCTGAAACAGCGCTTTCCGATCTTTTTTCTCAGCCGTGCTGTGCCATATTGGCCTCCCAAACGCGGCTTTTCGCAACGGAAGACCCCCGCAATGCCCCAAGGCCCCTCCGCCCGCTCCGAAATGGAGATCGAGCTCACCAAATTGTCGTCGCCACAGATCTTTCTAGTGCGGATGCTGGTGTTCCTGGTGCTGTGCGGCCTGGTCATGACCGTGCTCTACAAGCAGATCGTCACCGCGTTCTTCGCCAATCCCGGCCTCAACGCCCTGATCGGCGCGGTGCTTCTGATCGGCATCATCCTGTCGTTCCGGCAGGTGATCCGGCTCTACCCGGAAGTCTCCTGGGTCAACAATTTCCGCATCGCCGATCCCGGTCTCGCCATCGACCGGCGTCCCACGCTGCTGGCGCCGATGGCGGCGATACTCGGCGGCGAGCGCACCGGGCGGATGTCGATCTCGCAGCAGACCATGCGGCATTTGCTGGATTCGATCGCAACAAGGCTCGACGAAGCCCGCGACATCTCCCGCTACATGACCGGCTTGCTGGTCTTTCTCGGCCTGCTCGGCACCTTCTGGGGCCTGATCGAAACCGTAGGCTCCGTCGGCCAGGTGATCGAGGGGC
The DNA here is from genome assembly GCF_018130105.1 of Bradyrhizobium sp. AUGA SZCCT0160. Classification (NCBI taxonomy): domain Bacteria; kingdom Pseudomonadati; phylum Pseudomonadota; class Alphaproteobacteria; order Hyphomicrobiales; family Nitrobacteraceae; genus Bradyrhizobium; species Bradyrhizobium sp. AUGA SZCCT0160. The sequence goes on along the minus strand of NZ_JAFCMD010000002.1, from coordinate 160,059 downwards.
TGAAGGTCGGTGGTGATTCGGGCTCGCTGTTCGATACCCTGAAGGAGGGTCTGGCGGCGCCGCTCAAGGGCATGGGCATCTCGTTCTCCTCCTCGCTGTTCGGCCTCGCCGGATCGCTGATCCTGGGTTTCCTCGACCTGCAATCGAGCCAGGCGCAGAACCGCTTCTATACCGACCTGGAAGACTGGCTCGCCTCGACCGTGCGCGAATATTCAGGCGACGGCACCACCGGTGTTTCCGGCGAGCTGCAGCACGCGATGGAGCGGCTGCGTGCGGTGGTCGAGGAAGGCGGCAGCAGCCGCAGCACCACGGCGGCGATGGCCAATCTCGCCGAAGCCATTCAGGGCCTGGTCGCGCATATGCGCACCGAGCAGCAGATGATCCGCGAATGGGCCGACGGCCAGGGCGAACAGAACCGCGAGATCAAGAAACTGCTGGAGCGGATCGCGCGCCAACCCGAGAAAAGTTAACAGCATGATCCCGAAAAGTGGCGTTCCGGTTTTCGGATAAGATCATGCTCAGACATAAAGAGATTTAGCCGATGGCCCTCGCGCGCGCACGCCGCAACGAATCGGGAATGAACTACTGGCCGGGCTTCGTCGACGCGCTGTCGACGCTGGTGCTCTCGATCGTGTTCCTGCTCTCGGTGTTTCTCGTTGTGCAGTTCTTCCTGTCGCAGGAAGTTACCGGCAAGGATAAGGCGCTGGAGGCGCTCAACGCCAAGATCGCGCAGTTGAACGATCTGCTGTCGCTGGAAAAACTCACCGGATTGAACCTCAGCGACCAGCTCTCGCAGGCGCGCGCCGGATTGACATCGGTGGAAGCGGAGCGCGATCGCATCAAGGGGCTTTATGAGGGGCTCGCCGGCGCCGGCAACGACGCCCAGGGCCGCGCCAACGAACTCAACAAGGCGCTGGATTCCGAGAAGGCGGTGACGTCGCGCGCGCTGGCGCAGATCGAGGTGCTGAACCAACAGATCAGCGCGCTGCGCCGGCAGCTCGCCGCGCTTGAAGAAGCGCTCGACGCCTCCGAAAAGCGCGACAAGGAATCGCAGGGCCGCATTGCCGATCTCGGGCAACGGCTCAACGTGGCGCTGGCGCAGCGGGTGCAGGAACTGACGCGCTACCGTTCCGAGTTCTTCGGGCGGCTGCGTGCGATTCTCGGCAATCGGCCGGATGTGCGGATCGTCGGCGATCGCTTCGTGTTCCAATCCGAGGTGTTCTTCGACACCGGACAAGCCTTGCTGCTGCCCGAAGGCCGCGCCGAGCTCGACAAGCTTGCTTCCGCGCTGGTCGAACTCGATAGCAAGATCCCGACTGAAATCGCCTGGGTGCTGCGGGTCGACGGCCACACCGACGTGCGGCCGATCATGAACAGCCCGGTGTTCAAGTCGAACTGGGAACTGTCATCGGCGCGCGCGATCTCGGTGGTGCAGTATCTGATCTCGCTCGGCGTCCCCGCGCAGCGGCTGGTCGCCGCAGGCTTTGCCGAATTCCAGCCGCTCGACACGGCGCCGACCGAGGAAGCCTACAAGCGCAACCGCCGCATCGAGCTGAAGCTGACGGAACGGTAACATTGTCATTGCCGGGCTTGACCCGGCAATCCATCAAGAGAGATTCTTTCGAAGTGGGTGGATGCCCGGATCAAGTCCGGGCAGGACGAGCGGGGTTTAGATCCCCTCGAACTGCAGCCGCGCCAGCCTTGCATACAGCCCGTTCGCCGCAACCAGCTCGGCATGCGTGCCGTGCTCGACGATGCGGCCCTGATCCATCACCATGATGCGGTCGCAGGACAGGACGGTCGCGAGCCGGTGCGCGATCACCAGCGTGGTGCGGTGGCGCATCAATTCTTCCAGCGCGGTCTGCACCAGGGTCTCGCTTTCGGCATCGAGCGCGGAGGTTGCTTCGTCGAGCAGCAACAGCGGGGCATCGCGCAGTATGGCGCGGGCGATCGCGATGCGCTGGCGCTGGCCGCCCGACAGCGTCACGCCACGCTCGCCAAGCTGCGCCTCGAAACCGTCAGGCAGGCGGCGGATGAATTCGGTGGCATGCGCCTGATCAGCCGCGCGTTCGACCTCGGCATCGCTGGCACCAGGCCGGCCGAAGCGAATGTTTTCACGGGCGCTTGCCGCGAACACCACCGAGTCCTGCGGCACCAGCGCGATGCGCGCGCGTAACTCGCGCGGATCGGCCGACCTGATCGGCACGGCGTCGACCGAAATCGTTCCGCTGGCGGGATCGTAAAACCGCAGCAAGAGATGAAACAGCGTGCTCTTGCCGGCGCCTGACGGGCCGACGATCGCGACCTTCTCTCCGGCCCGCACCGACAGCGAGACGCTGTCGATCGCCCGCACATCCGGGCGCGTCGGGTAATTGAAGCTGACATTCTCAAACCCGACATCGCCGCGCGCCGGCGACGGCAGCGCGACCGGCGAGGCCGGCGCCGTAATCTGCGGCTTGACGCGCAGGATCTCGAACAGCCGTTCGGCAGCGCCTGAGGCGGCCGAGACTTCACCCCACACCTCGCTGAGCTGGCCGAGGCCCGTCGCGGCGAACGCCGCATACAGCACGAACTGGCCGAGCCGGCCGGGGCTGATCGAACCGGTCAGCACGTCGTGCGAGCCGACCCACAGGATGACGACGACGCTGGAAAACACGATGAAGATGATGATCAAGGTCAGCACCGCGCGCGCCCGCGTCGAACTGCGCGCGGCGTCATAGGCCTGTTCGACCTCGCGGCCGAAGCGCGTCGCGGCCAGCCGCTCGCTGGTATAGGCCTGCACCGTCCTGATAGCGCCGACCAGCTCGGAGGCATAGGCGCTGGCGTCGGCCAGCGTGTCCTGTGCGTTGCGCGACAGCCGCCGCACCCAGCGTCCGAACGCGACCAGCGGAATCACGATCACCGGGATCGCCAGCAGCACGAACAGCGAAAGCTTTGGGCTCGTGATCACCATCATGGTGGTGGCGCCGATGAACAGCATCAGGTTGCGCAGCGCGATCGACACCGACGCGCCCACCGCCGACTTGATCTGGGTGGTGTCAGCGGTGAGCCGCGACACCAGTTCGCCGCTGCGGGCGGAATCGAAGAACGAAGGCGACAGCGAGATCAGGTGCGCGAACACGTCGCGCCGCAGGTCCGCAACGATGCGCTCGCCGATGGTCATGACCAGGTAGAACCGCGACGCGCTGGCGCAGGCCAGCACCGCAACGACCGCGATCATCACGCTGAAATAGCTGTTGATCATCGCAATGCCTTCGGGGCTGAAGCCGAAGTCGATCATGCGCCGCACCGCGATCGGCACCACCAGGGTCGTCACCGCCGCGACGGTCAGCGAGATAAACGCCAATATCGCCCGGCCGCGGTAGCGCGCGACGTAGGGCGCCAGCGCCAGCAGGGGACGCAGTTTTGCGCCGGTTTTGGCCGGCGACTGCGTCAGCTGGGTTTCGATGAAGGCCTCTTCCTCGAGCAGCGCGTCGCGGCGCGGCGGCACGCCGCCGGGTGGGTCTTCAAGCTGTTCGGCTGCGCTCATGAAAAGGGACCAGTTTCGATGCCCCCAGATAGGCCCCGGAAGCGGCGCTGGCAAATCCGGCAGATCGACCCATCAGACGGCTCTGGCAGCTTGTTTTGGCGGCCTTGTTGCGTTATAGACCCGCCCAAATCCCGTACCCCTGACATTTCGAGACGGGCGCAGGCGCGCCGAAGGATATGCCATGAAAGCCGAAATTCATCCGAATTATCATACGATTACGGTCGTTATGACCGACGGTACGGAGTATCAGACCCGTTCCACCTGGGGCAAGGAAGGCGACAAGCTGAACCTCGACATCGACTCCAAGTCGCATCCGGCCTGGACCGGCGGCACCCAGCAGATGCTCGACCGCGGCGGCCGCGTGTCGCGCTTCCAGAAGAAGTTTTCGGGCTTCCTCAAGAAGGACTGAGGGTTTTTCGACCCCTCGCCATTCGGCCCAGGAATGCAAAACGCCCCGGTTTCCCGGGGCGTTTTTTTATTGGCCGTGATGATAGCCGGAATTACCGCTCGAAGGCCGCCTTCAGGCGATTGAGCTGCGGCACCAGCGGATTGCCGATCGGGGCGCGTTCGGCCGCCGGCGCATGGATCGACGTGTCGAGCCGGCGCACTCGCGACTGCAAGTTCATCGAACGCTCGATCAGGTGCTGCAATTGCAGCGGCAGTTTGGCGATCATGTCTTCGGGACCGGGATCGGCGGCGGAGAGCTTGACCTTGGTCTTTTCGCGGTTGGCCTGGGTCAGCGTCATCTCACCTTCCTTGACCGCGCGATGCAGCAGCAGCCAGGAGGCGAGCTGCATCAGGCGGGTGGTCAGCCGCATGCTTTCGGTCGCATAGGTGAGACTGACGGAGCGTTCGAGCGCCTTGGCCTCAGCGCGGCCGTCACCGTCCAGATAGGCCGCGGTCTCCTCGACCAGATCCATGCCCTCGCGGAACAGGGTTCCGAATGCCGCCGAATTAGTCAGCCGCTCGCTGAATTGAACGAGCGCGGAATCGCTGTGCAGCCGGTCCGCCATAGTTAACGCCCTCACGCCACTGATACGCTGCCGGCTTTTCAAACCGCCGACTTATGATGAACAAATCATTGCGCTTGCGAGGGCGAGAGTCCAGCCGCAACCGGAAATATGGTTTCCAGCCTTGCGGAGACAAAAAAGAGCCGCCGTTTCCGGCGGCTTTTGAAGTTGATAACAGGGAGGCGTCAAACAGAGTGGACAGGAGCCACTCGGTGTCCAAACGAGGACGATGCCAGTCATAAACGAGAAAGCTTAATTGATCGTAAACGAACGATTTTCTTCAGGCTTTGTTTGCCATGTCGGCCATTGGCCTAGTGTCGATGTTGACTCGGCTCTCTCCACACGTCGTCCCCGCGCAGGCGGGGATCCATACGCCGCGGCCGAAGTAACTAAGGGAAGGCGTCCAACGCTTTGTCCGAACGAGAGGCCACGGCGTATGGGTCCCCCCGATGCGCAATTGCGCATCTGAGATCGCGTTCGCTTGTGCTCGCTTGTCCGGTACGACGTGGGGTCAGAGCGAGTCGAATTCGCTACGACTTGAAAAAACTGTTCGCCGCATCCTTGGACGCGCGCTTCTTGGCCATCGCCGCCTGCAGCCGTTCGATCTCGGAATTCATCAGCGCGATGCGCTCGGTCAATTCCTCGACCGACAGCAGCGACAGGTCCTGCCCGATCTCGTGGGTGACTTTCTTCCTCGGCTTGTCGTCATCCTCGATGGCCATGCGTTTCCTCCGTGCTCGGCGCTCCCTTGAAACTGTTGCCAGCCGCATGACGGCTGGCTAATCAGGGGCGCCTTCAAAATTCCCGTATTTCGCAAGGACAAATCATGGAAAAGCTGCCCGCGCAAATGACCGTCGTCGGCATCAGCAAGCCCGGCGGCCCCGAGGTGCTGTTGCCGGAAACCCGCAGCGTTCCCGTTCCCGGCCCCGGCGAAATCCTGGTCAAGGTCGCCGCCGCCGGCGTCAACCGTCCCGACGTCGCGCAGCGCTCCGGCGCCTACCCGCCGCCGCCCGGCGCCAGCGACCTGCCCGGCCTCGAAATCGCCGGCGAAGTGGTTGCGCTCGGCGCCGGTGTTGCCAAGCACAAGCTCGGCGACAAGGTGATGTCGCTGGTGGCCGGTGGCGGCTACGCGCAATATTGCATCGCGCAAGACGCGCAGGCGATCGCGGTCCCCTCCACGCTCTCGATGCAGGAAGCCGGTGCTATTCCGGAAACGCTGATGACGGTCTGGCACAATGTGTTCGAGCGCGGCGCGCTGAAGCCCGGCGAAACGCTGCTGATCCACGGCGGCTCGTCCGGCATCGGCACCATGGCGATCCAGCTCGCCAAGGCCTTTGGTTCCAAGGTGATCGTCACCGTCGGCGGCCAGGACAAGGTTGATGCGTGCCTGAAGCTCGGCGCCGACCGCGCCATCAACTACAAGACCGAGGACTTCGTCGCCGAGGTCAAGGCCGCGACCGATGGCGCGGGCGCCAACGTCATCCTCGACATGGTGGCCGGCGACTACGTCGATCGCAACTATGATGCCGCCGCGGTCGACGGCCGTATCGTGCAGATCGCAACGCTCAACGGGCCCAAGGTTACCGTCAACATCGCCAAGGTCATGGTGAAGCGGCTGACGCACACCGGCTCCACCCTGCGCCCCCGTACTAATGCGGATAAGGCGGCGATGGTCGCGGCGATCGAGGCCAAAGTGATGCCCTTGATGCGCGAAGGACGGGTAAAGCCGCTGATGGACAGCGCATTCCCGCTGGAAAAGGCTGCGGACGCGCACCGGCGGATGGAGACCAGCGCACATATTGGCAAAATTGTGTTGGAGGTTTAACGCTCCGGACCGAAGCGAAGGCGGAAACCCTTTGATTTCCTTCGCTTTCATGTCATTTATCGCGGCAACGTTTGGGCTGTTCGCTGGCCCGGGAACATCGTTGATCGCGGAGTACTGAAATTGCGTCTGATCAGGTGCCTTGCGCGGCTCGCGCTGGGCCTCATGATTGTTGCGTATGCGCTGCCGGCGCACGCCATCGACGCTGTCAGCGTCCGCAGCGACGCGCCTGCGATCGACCTCACCGCGGTGCTCGATCATCAGCGCAGCGATGCCGACCGCATCCAGGTTTCGACCGCGCCCGGCACCGACGGCATCGTCCGCCGCATCGAGGTGCGCGCCCGTGAAGGCGGCCAGAACTGGGTGGTGTTCGCGCTCGCCAACAACACCGACGACCAGCTCGACCGCCTGATCGTTGCCCCGCATTACCGCATCGTGTCGTCGGGCCTGTTGTGGCCCGATCTCGGGCTGTCGCGCATCGCCACCATCACGCCCTCGACCGGCGACCGGCCCGAGCGCCAGGAAAGCGCCACCGCCGACATCTTCCGCATCACGCTCGATCCCGGCGCCGTCGTCACCTTCGTCGCGGAACTGCGCACCGACAAGCTTCCGCAGCTCTATCTGTGGGAACCGGACGCATACAAGGACAAGGTCAACTCGTTCACGCTCTACCAGGGCATCGTGATCGGGATCTCCGGCCTTCTGGCCCTCGTGCTCACCATTCTGTTCGTGGTCAAGGGCAGCATCATGTTCCCGGCCGCCGCCGCGCTGGCCTGGGCGGTGCTGGTCTATATCGGCGTCGATTTCGGCTTCTGGGGCAAGGTTCTGGACATGCAGAACAACGCCGAGCGCGTCTGGCGCGCGGCGGGCGAAGCCATTCTGGCGGCGACGCTGCTGGTGTTCCTGTTCGCCTATCTCAATCTCAGCCGCTGGCATGTGCGCTATTCCCACATCACCGTCGGCTGGCTGACCTTCCTCGGATCCTTGGTGGCGCTGGCGCTGTTCGATCCCGCGGTGGCTTCCGGCATCGCGCGCATGTCGCTGGTGATGATCGCCTTCGCCGGTTTTGCCCTCATCGTCTATCTCTCCACGCACGGTTTTGACCGCGCGGTGCTGTTGATCCCGACCTGGTTCCTGCTGGTGGTCTGGGTGGTCGCGGCCGGCATGGCGGTGGCCGGAAACGTCACCAACGACATCGTCGGCCCGGCGCTGCTCGGCGGCCTCGTGCTGATCGTGATGCTGATCGGATTTACGGTCATGCAGCACGCCTTCGCCGGCGGCGGCGCCACGACCGGCGTGGTCTCCGACGTCGAACGCCGCGCGCTGGCCCTGACCGGTTCCGGCGATCTGATCTGGGACTGGGACGTCTCCGCCGACAAGGTGTTCACCAGCCCCGAGACCGAAAGCCTGCTCGGCCTCAAGCGCGGCACGCTGGAAGGCCCGGCGGCCAAATGGCTCGAGGTGCTGCATCCGCTCGATCAGGACCGTTTCCGCGCCGCGCTCGACAGCGTGCTCGACCAGCGCCGCGGGCGGCTGGTGCAGGATTTCCGGCTTCGTACCCCGGACGGCCACTTCATGTGGTTCGCGCTGAAAGCACGCCCGGTGGTCGGCTCCGACGGCGAGGTTTCCCGAGTCGTCGGCACGCTGACCGACGTCACCGAGCAGAAGAACGCCGAGGAGCGCATGCTGCATGACAGCGTGCATGACAACCTCACCGGCCTGCCGAACCGCAAATTGTTCATCGACCGCCTCGGCGCGGTGGCGAATTTCGCCAAGACCATGCCGAACCTGCGGCCGACGCTGATGGTGATCGACCTCGACCGCTTCAAGCAGGTCAACGATTCCGTCGGCATCGCGGTCGGCGACTCCATCCTGCTGACGCTGGCGCGGCGGCTGACCCGGATTCTCAAGCCGCAGGATACGCTGGCGCGGCTCGCCGGCGACCAGTTCGGCCTGATCCTGATGTCGGAACAGGATTCGGCGCGCATCACCGCGTTTGCCGAGACCATCCGCAAGACCATCCGCGCCCCGATCGCCTTCAACGACCGCGAGATCTTCCTGACCGCGTCGATCGGCCTCGCCTTGAGCGATCCGCAGACGCAGCTGTCCGACGAGATCATCAAGGATGCTGAACTCGCGATGTATCATTCCAAGCGCATCGGCGGCGACCGCATCGACGTCTACAAGCCCGCGATGCGCGCCCGCAAGACCGACCGGCTGACGCTGGAGTCGGAATTGCGCCGCGCCATCGAGCGCCAGGAAATCACGATCCTCTACCAGCCGATCGTGCGGCTAGAGGATCGCTCGATCGCCGGCTTCGAGGCCCTCGCCCGCTGGGATCACCCCAAGCTCGGTCGGATGTCGCCGTCGGAATTCATCTCTATTGCAGAGGAGATCGGCCTGATCGTCGACCTCGGCATGTTCGTGATGGACCAGACCGCAAAGCAGCTCGCGGTGTGGCAGCGCGCGATGCGCTCGCGCGAGCCGATCTTCGCCAGCGTCAACGTCTCCTCGCGTCAGTTGCTGCGCCACGACCTGATCCACGATATCAGAACCGTGCTGTCGCGCTCCTCGGTGGCGCGCGGCACGCTGAAGCTCGAACTGACCGAGTCGCTGGTGATGGAGAACCCGGAACACGCCGCGCAGATGCTGACGCGGATCCGCGAGCTCGGTACCGGATTGTCGCTCGACGATTTCGGCACCGGCCATTCCTCGCTGGCCTATCTGCAGCGCTTCCCGTTCGACACCATCAAGATCGACCAGTCGTTCGTGCGCACCACCAGCCGCGGCACCCGCCCGGTGATCCTGAAATCGATCATCGCACTCGCCCACGACCTCGGCATGGACGTGGTCGCCGAGGGCGCCGAGACCGATTCGGACGCGGTCGAGCTCTACCAATTGGGCTGCGAATACGCGCAAGGCTTTGCCTTCGGCGAGCCGATGGACGCCGACGCCGCGATGCGGCTGCTGACGGAAGAGCGGCTCGAAGCGGCGAGTTGAGCCGTAACGCCGCTGTCGGTTGCGCGAAGGCGGCAATCAGTATGTCCAGACCCGTCCACGTCATTGCGAGCAAAGCGAAGCAATCCATTCTTCTTCGCGCGGCGGCATAGATTGCTTCGCTGCGCTCGCAATGACGGGGACAGTGCGGCCCCATACAACGCTGTCATCCCCGCGCAGGCGGGGATCCAGTACGCTGCGACTTCTCGATTCTATCACTACTGTCTCTGGGATACTGGGTCCCCGCCTTCGCGGGGACGAAAATTGTGGGTGTGACACACACTTCGACATTCTCGCGACGCATTGCGCCCGAGCTTTGCCAGAAACTTCCCGCCCTAAATACAGAGGGCGCAGGGAAGACCGGGTGCGCGCTGCACCCGCGGTCCCGTGTGCGGTTAGCACTAAAAAAGTTGCACACGAGCATACAGGGCAGCGGAGAACACCCGGCCTTCCCTGCGCAATGGCTTTACGGCTTATGCCGTGATCTCCCCGGAGACGAGTTCTTGGTTGACTCCGTCACCGCCGGTTCAGCTCTCGCCTACCCGACAGCTTGACACCTGCAACGGGCGTCAGGACCACACGGTTTTGCCGTACGCCTGTATACGCCGTCGTCAGGCGCAACAAACGTCCACCGCATCCAGCCGCGCGTTCGTGACGTGCGCACGCCCCTCTTGTCGGGCGGGACGCGACGATTCAAACCGCTGATTTGCCCGACGAGGGAAGTGTAATTTTGCCCGTCGGGTTACTTTGTCGCAGTCAATCGTCGTCGCGAGCGCAGCGACGTCGTCCCGGCCTTGAGCCGGGACCCATACGCCGCGGCCCTCATTGTTTGCAGAAGGTGTCCAAGACCTGCGCTCTCACCGATGGGCCGCGGCGTTTGGGTCCCGGATCGCGCTTCGCTTGTCCGGGACGACGTGGATGGGTCATTGCAAACACCGCTTCGCGATCTCGCCGCGTCGACGCACACTATTCCGTCACCGACTCCCGCGGCGCTTCGCGCGGCATGATGATCTGGATTTTCGTGCCCATGCCGGGTCTGGTTTCCAGATGGATCCGGCCGCCCAGACGATTGGTCACGATGTTGTGCACGATGTGCAACCCGAGGCCGGTGTTGCCCTGGTCGCGCCGGGTGGTGAAAAACGGGTCGAACACCTGGCGCTTGACCTCCGGGCTCATGCCGCAGCCGTCGTCTGAAAACAGCACCTCGACATTGCCCTTGCCCGATGCCTGCGCCGCAATATGGACCGATCCCCCGCCGCCGTCCGGAAAGGCATGCGCCGCGGAGTTGAGAACCAGATTGGTGAGCACCTGGCCGTAAGGTCCGGGATAGCTATTCATGACAAGATCGGGTTCGCATTCGACGGCGACCGTCAGGTTTTGACCTCGCAGCCCGAACCGCAATCCCCCGACGACCTGCTCGGTCACCTCGCCGAGATCGAAGCGCCTGCGGTCCGAAACGTTGCGATCGGCTGCAACCTGCTTGAACGACTGGATCAGTTCGACCGCATTGCCAAGATTGAACATGATCTGCGACGCCGCCTCGCGGCTGGCCGCAATGAACTCCGAGAGCGTCGAGCGGCGCACGTCACCCTTGGCGACATCGGCTTCAAACCGCTTGGTCTTGTTGATCAATGCCGAGGCCACGGTGAGGTTGGTGCCGACGGGGGTGTTGATCTCGTGCGCAACGCCCGCCACCAGCCGTCCCAGCGCGGCCAGTTTCTCGGTCTGTACCAGACTGCCCTGCGCGGCGCGCAAATCGTCAAGCGATTGCGACAGCTGCCTGGTGCGTTCCTGCACTTCCGTGAACAGCCGCGTGTTCTCGATGGCGATGACCGCCTGGCCGGCAAAGGTCTTCAGGAGCTCGACCTGCGCCTTGGGGAATAATTGCGGCTCCAGGCGCATCACCGCGATGGCGCCGATCGCGACCTCGTCGCGCAGCATCGGCACGATCAGGATGCTGCGATAGCCCGATGTCTTCTGCAGTTCGCTGTAGCCGCCGGAGACCAGCACATCCGGCTCATGCACGACGCGGCGCTCGCGGATCGCGACCGAGATCAGATTCTTGCTGGTGAGCGGAGCCGGGTAGGCTTTGCGCACCGCCGCCACCGATGCCGGAGAGAACTGATCGTGCGCGACCAGGTGGACGTGGTCCCCGTCCCGGCGGTAGACGGCGCTCAGCACGCTCTGGCAGAGCCGCGCTGCGTTCCTGACGATCCGGTCGAATACCGGCGCAAGCGGCGATGAGGCTCAGGACCTCGGATGTCGCGGCCTGGCGCTCTCTGGCTTGCTGAAGTTCGAGGGCGAGTCGTTCGACTTCGGTTTGCGCTGGATTTTCGGCGTCCGTTTTCGCTGACCTGGAAGTGCGCGCCACCTTTGGCGCAATGATCCGCTTTCGCGGCTTCGCCGTACGGCTTTGCGGCTTTTTCGATCCGCCGCCTGCTGCAGAACGTGGTGTCATTGCCTGCCCCGGGCTTCAGAATAAGCCATCGGATCGGCTTAGGCTAGTAACGGGAAACGGGGGGCGGTGGCTGCGCCGGATGAGACCTCACCGCGACATGGCCGGACTTGCCGCTGCATTGCCTTGCCGCGAATGAGCCGACGCAGCAACGAAATCAAGCGAACTTGTACAGGTTTGCTTTGGCCGCTAGCTTTGGATCATGACGTGCTCCGTTCTTCTGGACCTCGACGGCACCTTGATCGATTCGTATCCCGGCATTTCGGCAAGCTGTCTGGCGGCGCTGCGCGCCCTTGGACATGAACCGGATGAAACCCCCGACATAAAACGCATCATCGGGCCGCCACTCGAAGAGATCATGCAAACCCTGCTGCAGTCATACGGAGACGACCGGGTCGGTGAAGCAGTCACGGCCTATCGTCAGTACTACGGTGAAAGCGGGTTTCTCGGCAGCGTGCCCTATCCGGGAATTGGCAACTGCCTTGCAGAGATGAAGCGATGCGGATTGCGGGTCTATCTCGCGACCTCGAAGCGGGAGATCTTCGCGAGCCGAATTCTGGAGCATCTGGGGTTTGCCAGCTACTTCGATGGCATCCATGGCTCCGTGCCGAGCGGCGAGCTGGATCACAAGCCCGAGCTGCTCGCCCATATCCTGTCCAGGCACGGTCTTGCGCCGTCTCGCAGCCTGATGGTCGGGGATCGCCGGCATGATATTTCCGGCGCCCACGCGGCCGGGATGCGCGGTCTTGGCGTGCTCTGGGGTTATGGCACGAGGGACGAACTTGAGACGGCGGGCGCAGACCAACTGGTGAATTCTCCCGCCGATCTCGCCGGTACGGTTCTTTCGATGGTCAATGGGAAGCAATCCCCGGGCTAGGGCCGCTGTTGAAATGCGCTAGCCTTTGTTCGGTGACCAGCCATAGGCCTTGGCGCAGGCACCGCCCATCAGCATGGCCCGCTCGGTGTCACTGAGGCGGTCCGTCTTGAGGAACGGCGTGACGGCCTGCTCGTAATTGACGACGGCGAAGGCGCGGGTCCAGTCGGTGCCCCACAGGCAGCGATCGAAACCCCAGGCCTCAAACACGCGCGCCAGCGGGTCCCAGATGTCAGGGAATGGATACGGCTCTTTGGACAGCGTGCAGGCGCCGCTGACCTTGATCACCACGTTCTTGCGTTTGGCGAGCGCCAGCACCTTGGGCAGTTCGGCCCAAGGGGACCAGGGCTGCGCGGGCGCCGGCGGCGTGCGCGGCTGAAGGATGCCGAGATGGTCGAGGATGAAGCGCGTGTCGGGATGACGATCGACCAGCGCCGTGCCGGCGTCGAGATTATCCCAGCACAGCAGGTTGACCGGAAAATCATGTTGAACGGCCGCGCGTGCGATGCGGTCGATGCCGGGATGACCGGGCTCGCGCTTGTTCTCCTTGGTCAGCATGATCCGGATGCCGACCGCGCCCGGCGTCTTCTTCCAGTCGGCGACGACGTCGGCGACGTTGGGATCATCGGGGTCGACCGGCTTGACGATGGCGAGCCGGGTGGGATGGGCGCGCGCCACTTCCACGGCATAGCTGGCGTCGTAGCGGTACATCGAGAAGGCGGAGATGAAGATCGCGCCGTCGACGCCGACCTTGTCCATCGCCGCCACCATCTCGTCGCCGGTGACGTGGTCGGGCCAGTTCGGCACCGTGGCCCAGGGCCGCTTCGGCGTGTTGGCCTCATAGGCATGGACCTGGGAATCGATAATCGCCATCGGGACGCTCCTCCGTTTTGAGGCGATTTTGGACATCGCAACATCTGCGTGTCCAGAGGGCCAAAGCGCGGAGATGCGTTGCGCGGATTGCAGGCGGCGTCAGCGCTCCCGCGCCACCGCCTGCCAGCCGATGTCGCGGCGGCAGAAGCCTTCCGCCCAGTTAATGCGATCGACGGCCGCATAGGCGCGCTGCTGCGCCTCGGTCACCGTCTTGCCCATGGCGCAGACGTTCAGCACGCGGCCGCCGCTGGCGAGAATTTTTCCGTCTTTCTCGATCGTCCCGGCGTGGAAGATTTCGACGCCCTCGACTTTTGCGGCGTCGTCGAGACCTGAGATCACCGAGCCCTTGCCATAGCTGCCGGGATAACCTTTCGTTGCCATGATCACGGTCAGCGCCGCATCGTCGAACCAGCGCAGGCTGAAATTCTTCAATTGCCCGTCGGCGCTGGCGATCAGCGCCGGCAAGATATCGGACATCATCCGCAACATCAGCACCTGGGTTTCCGGATCGCCGAACCGGGCGTTGTATTCGACGAGTTTCGGGCCGTCCTTGGTCACCATCACGCCGGCAAACAGCACGCCCTTGTAGGGCGATCCCATCGCCTTCATCGCACGCAGCGTCGGATGGATCATCTCCTCCATGACGCGGGCGCACATCGCGTCCGTCATGACCGGCGCCGGCGAATAGGCGCCCATGCCGCCGGTGTTCGGGCCCTGGTCGCCGTCGAAGGCGCGCTTGTGGTCCTGCGCGGTCGCCAGCGGCAGCGCGTGTTCGCCGTCGCACAGCGCAAAGAACGAGGCCTCCTCGCCCACCATGAATTCCTCGACCACGACCTCGGCGCCCGCGTCGCCGAACCCGCCGCCGAACATCATGTCGACGGCGTCAAGCGCTTCGGCCTCGCTCATCGCCACGACGACGCCCTTGCCGGCGGCCAGACCATCGGCCTTGATCACGATCGGCGCGCCCTGCTTGCGGATATAGGCTTTTGCCTTCGCGGCCTCGGTGAAATGCTCATAGGCCGCCGTCGGAATGTTGTTGGCGCGGCAGAGATTCTTGGTGAAGGTTTTCGAACTCTCGAGCCGGCCCGCGGCCTGGGTGGGCCCGAACGCCTTGAAGCCGGCGGCGTTGAGATCGTCGACGATCCCGGCGGCGATCGGCGCGTCGGGGCCGACCACGACGAAATCCACCTTGTGCGCCTTGCAGAAATCGATCACGGCCGGATGGTCGGTGATGTCGAGCGCGACGCATTCGGCATCCTTGGCGATGCCGGCATTGCCCGGCGCGCACCAGAGCTTCGTCAGCAGCGGAGATGCGGCGATCTTCCATGCCAGGGCATGTTCGCGGCCGCCGGAACCGAGCAGGAGGATGTTCATGACTGGAGCCAGATGTGGGGAACGACAAGTCGAGCAGGTCGCACAAAACCTTCACGGACGGCAAGAGCAGCCTCCAGCAGGATGGCACTTGTCCGGAGCCAAGATGACTTTTCCGCCCGCAATCCGGTTTTCCCCCGACGGACAAAGTCATCACTACTATATTACCTGAAACACCACACAATCGGGCGGAGATTGGCGGGGATAAGCAAAAGTCCCTACCTTGCGTAGAAGCCCCAAAAGCCTGATTCGATTGACGAGATGCCTGCCACCGAACCACTGCTCAACGCGCCCGAATTCACCGTCTCGGAACTCTCCTCCGCCCTGAAGCGGACGGTGGAGGACGCCTATGGCCATGTCCGGGTGCGCGGCGAAATTTCGGGCTTCCGCGGGCCGCATTCCTCCGGCCACTGCTATTTCGCGCTGAAGGACGAGAGCGCCAAGATCGAGGCTGTGATCTGGAAGGGCGTGCATTCCCGAATGCGGTTCAAGCCGCAGGAAGGGCTCGAGGTGATCGCGACCGGCAAGCTCACCACCTATCCGGGCTCGTCGAAATACCAGATCGTCATCGAAGCCATCGAGCCCGCCGGCATCGGCGCGCTGATGGCGCTGGTGGAAGAGCGCAAGAAGAAACTCGGCGCCGAGGGCCTGTTCGACGAAGCGCGCAAGCAATTGCTGCCGTGGCTGCCGGAAGTGATCGGCATCGTGACCTCACCGACCGGCGCCGTGATCCGCGACATCCTGCACCGCCTGGAAGACCGGTTTCCGCGCCGCGTGCTGGTGTGGCCGGTGAAGGTGCAGGGCGAAGGCTCCGCCGAGCAGGTTGCCGCCGCGATCCGCGGTTTCAACGCGCTGCCCGAGGGTGGCAAGATTCCGCGGCCGGATCTGCTGATCGTCGCGCGCGGCGGCGGCTCGTTGGAGGATTTGTGGTCGTTCAACGAGGAGATCGTGGTTCGCGCCGCGGCCGAGAGCATGATCCCGCTGATCTCCGCGGTCGGGCACGAGACCGACATCACGCTGATCGATTTTGCCGCCGACAAGCGCGCGCCGACGCCGACGGCGGCCGCCGAAATGGCCGTGCCGGTGCGCAGCGAATTGCTGGTCGAGGTCGCCGGCCTGGCGCGCCGCACCATGGTGTGCTGGCTGCGCGGCCAGGAAAGCCGCCGCAACGAATTGCGCGCCGCGGCGCGTGCGCTGCCCGCCGCCAGCGAACTATTGGCGATCCCGCGGCAGCGGCTCGACAGCACGGGTAGCGCCCTGCCCCGCGGCTTGAAAGCCAACACCAACGCGCATCACCGCCGCTTCTCGCAGCTCAGCGCCGGCCTGACGCTGAAGGTGCTGCGCGGACAGGTCGCGCAGGCGGGGCACCGTCTCACCGTGTCCGGCGAGCGCATCAGGCTTTCCGCGCGCGCGCTGCTGCGAAGCCGGCGCGATCGCTTTGCCGGGCTTGAAGTCAGGCTGAAAGCCTCGAAACTCTCCAACGCGCAAGCGCAGCGCAACGCGATCGCGCGCGACCGCGAACGCACGCAACGCCTCGCCGAGCGCGCGCGCCGCGCGCTGCTGACCGCGATGACGCGGCTCAACGCCCGCGTCGCCCATAGCGGCCAGTTGCTGTCGGCGCTGTCCTATCGTGGCGTGCTGGCGCGCGGGTTTGCCCTGGTGCGCGACGAACACGGCCACGCCGTGCATGCCGCAGCGACCATCGGCCCGGGCGCACCTCTGTCGATCGAATTCGCCGATGGCCGCGTCGCGGCGACGGCGGATGCGGACCGGCCGGCGGCGACGTCAGCGCCGACCAGCCAGCCCACCCTTGCCCGGCGGGAAACCAAGACGCTTGCGCCCAAGCGGGTGGTCAAGCCGGTCGATCAGGGCAGTTTGTTTTAGGCGAGCGATGCGCCTTCCTTACCTCTCCCCCGCAAGAGCGGGGCGAGGGAGCAGAGACACCGCGCTACGTCGCTCTCGCTCACCTTGCCAGCCATTCCGCCACGCGCTTTTGCGAATCCGAGCGCGCCGCCGCGTCGGTGCCGATGTGGCCGCGTTCCGGCTGGCCCGCGTCGCCGCCGCCGAGCGCACGGAGCGGCAGATTGGCGCGGTCGAAATCGTGCGGCGCGCCGGGATAGATTTCGATCCGCGCCAGCGCGCTGCGGCCGCGGGCGCCGTCCACCATCTGGCGGCACGCCGATGGCGAACTGACATCGTCCTTGGCGCCGATCAACAGCAGCGTCGGCATCCGCGCGCTCCAGCCGAGGCCGGCGGAGATCCGGCAGTCCGGATAGAAAGCGACCGCCGAGCGGAAATCCGGCCCGTCGTGGCGCCAGGCTTGCGGACGCACCGCCCACAACAGCGCGCTGGCCCCGTTCGCCCATCCCATCAGGCTGACGCGATCCTGCGCCACCCAGGCCTGCTGCGCCAGCCATCGCCGCGTCGCCACGATATCGGCCACCCGCTCGCGGCGCGCCAGCACCCGGCGCTCCTTGTCGCGGCATTGCGGGCCGAGTTCGCGCGAACCGTAGCTGTCCGGCAGCACGACCGCATGTCCCGCCTTCAATAGTTGTTCGACCCAGTCGCGATAGCGCGGCAGCACCGGTTCGGAATGCCCACTCAGACCGCCGCAGCCATGCAGCGCGATCACGGTGGGAAACGGCCCGTCACCGTCAGGCCTGTAGAGCTGGGCGTGCAAGTTGAGTTTTGGCGCGGGGATATCGACCTGTTTGGGGGCCGGCAGTGGCGCGCCCGAAGCGGCGCGCGGCACGGCTGCGCAGGCCGCGGCGAACAGCGTCAGGAATAGCAGTGTCGCTGGGCGCATCTGATTTCGCCGGGTCAAACTGGCGCTCGGGGCAAAGCGAACATAATCAGGAGGTTATCACGCGCGATCGGCGAAAATTCATCACAATCAGGTGGTTTTCTTGCAGGTGGTTTTCTTGCAGGTGGTTTCTTGCAGGTGGTTTCTTGCGGGTGGGTTTCGGGAGCGGACAGCCCAGCCTATCTGTGATAGATCGGATTTGGAAAATACACTTTAGTCGGCCTGTGAAATGGCCGACCTGTCGGAGAGTTTGCGGTGCTGAATAAATTCGGTCCCTCGGGACATGGCGAAGCGCAGGTGCAATATCTGGATGGCGATTTCCGCGTGGTCTCGCCGGGAACCTATGTGCGCTGCGCCATATCGGATGTGCGGATCCCGCTCGACGAGTTGAAATACTGGAGCGTCGATCTGCAGGAAGCCTATTCGGTGCCATCAGCCGTGCTGCAGCGGCATTTTCCCGGCGCGCTGAAGACGCAGGGGTGAATTATTTGTCGTCCCGGGCTTGACCCGGGACCCATAACCACAGCTCTTCGTGGTTATGTCAGGCTGGAACTCCAGCCCGCTTCAACAACTGACGACGGTGGTTATGGGTCCCGGGTCAAGCCCGGGACGACGACGCAAATTTCTTCTCGCGCGCCTTGAAGAGTTGATCGGTCACGAACCTCTTTAGCTTCGCGCCGTCCTCAAACTCGAGCGTCACCGCGAACGGCACGATCGCTTTCGCCCAATCCGGCAATCCGCCGCCGACTCTCAGGCGCGCCAGATCCTTTTCCGTCGTCACCAGCGTCAGCGCGTCGCGGCCGGCCTCGGCGATCAGGCTGTCTATCTCGGCCCTGGAGAAAGCGTGGTGATCGGCAAAGGCGTGCTGCCGGACCACGTCAACGCCGCTTGCCGTCAGCGTGCCGAAGAACCGTGCGGGATCGCCGATGCCGGCGAAGGCCAGCACGCGCTTGCCGCGCAGCGAAGCCACCGAATCCTGGTTCGGCACAAGGCGCGCGCGCAGCACCGGCTTGTCCTGCACGGCGATATCGGCCGCAACGCGGTCGGCCGCCGTGCCGTTGCCGACGATGATCAGCGCATCGGTGCGCGCGATTTGTGGCGGCAGGGGTGCACGCAACGGACCAGCGGGAAACACCTGCCCGTTGCCGAGGCCGCGGGCGCCGTCGATCACGATCAGCGAGGCATCCTTGGCGACGGCCGGACTCTGGAAACCGTCGTCCATCAGGATCACGGTCGCCGCCAGCGAACGCGCCAGCGGAACGCCGTCGGCGCGTTGGCGCGCGACCACCACCGGCAGCGTCGCCGCCAGCATCAGCGGCTCATCGCCGACATCGGCGGCGGCATGCCGCTCCGGATCGACCCGCACCGGCCCGCGTAATTTTCCGCCATAGCCGCGGCTCAGCACGACGGGCGTTTCGCCGAGCTCGCGGAGCAGCTTCGCCAGTGCCAGCACCGTCGGCGTCTTGCCGGCGCCGCCGACGTGATAATTGCCAATACAAATGACGGGGACGCCGGCATCCAGCCCCCCGCGCTGCATCCGTCTCGCGGCGATGGCGCCGTAGAGGGCAGCGAGCGGGCTCAACAGGTTGGATTGAAGAGAAGGCGGGCCGTGCCAGAAGCGCGGCTCACGCATTCGCGGCTCCCATTTCGAGCCGCAGCTGCAACAGATACGGCTCCAGCGCGATCATCGTGCGATCCAGCGCGCCGCCGAGCCGTTCGACCACACGCTCGGCAGCTTTGAGCGATACTTCGCGCGCCCTGGGATCGGCGAGCAGCTGACCGAGTTGCTTGACCAGGGCCTCCTGGGTGTCAGCCTTTCGCGCGCCGCCGGCCTGATCGAGCGCCTCATAGACGTCGCCGAAATTGAAGACGTGCGGGCCATGGACGATCGAGGCGCCGAGCTTGACCGCCTCGATCGGATTTTGTCCGCCATGTTCGACCAGCGATCCGCCCATGAACACGATCGGCGACAACCGGTAGAACAACCCGAGCTCGCCCATGGTGTCGGCGACATAGATGTCGGTCGCAGCGGTCGGCAATTCCTCGCGCGAACGCAGCGACGCGTGCAGGCCGGACGCCTCGACCATGCGCGCGATCGCCTCGCCGCGATCGGGATGCCGCGGCACGATCACGGTGAGCAGGTTCGGAAAGTATCCGGCGAGGGTCTTGTGCGCCTCCGCCAGCATCTCGTCCTCGCCGGGATGGGTGGAGGCGGCGATGACGACCGGACGGCCGCGCGTCATCGCCATCAGCCGCTCCAGCTTGGCTTGGTCCGCCGGTGGTGCGGGAACATCGAGCTTCAGATTGCCTGTGGTCACGACGTTGGGACAACCAAGTGTCGAAAACCTGTCGGCATCAGTTTCCGACTGCGCGAGGCACAGTTCGAACCGGCCGAGCAGCGCCGAGATGGTGCCGGAGACACGCCGCCAGCGCGGAAACGAGCGAGGCGACATGCGGCCGTTGATCAGCACCATCGGCACGCGCCGCGCCGCGCTCGACAGGATCAAATTCGGCCACAGATCGGACTCGATGAACAGCGCCAGCGACGGACGCCAATGGTCGAGAAACCGCGCGACATAGCGCGGCGAGTCGTAAGGGACATATTGATGGATAACGTCGGGCGGAAACCGCTTGGCGACGACCGCTGCCGAGGTCACCGTGCCCGAGGTGAGGAGGATGCGCAGGTTCAGCGCCCGCAGCTGCTCGACCAGCGCTGCCGAGGCCAGCACCTCGCCGACGCTGGCGCCGTGAATCCACACCAGCGGCCCGACCGGGCGAACATCGGCGCTCACGCCGCGGCGCTCGCTGACGCGCGCCGGATCTTCCTTGCCGAGCTTCAGCCGCCGGTTGATGAACGCAGGCGCCAGCGGCACCATCGCGGACGACAGACTCCGGTAGACGCGCAACGTCATCGGCAGCGGCAGCGAATTAACCAAGGGCGGCCTCCGGACGACCGACAGCCGCATAGGCGCGGCGGGTCGCTTCGTTCAGATAAGTCTCTACCTGTTGGCGCAGCTTTTCCATGGTCTCTGCGTCGGCGTCCGGCGGCACGAAAACCGCATCAATGCCTACCACGGCACCCCTGCCGAATGGCAAATTGATGGTGGAGGAGTCCCAATTTTTCAACCGGATGAACCGGCTGGTCACCATTGCAAACGGGAGTATCGGCCGCCCGGACTCCCGCGCCAGCATGATGAGGCCGAGCCCGACCACCCGCGCCCGCTTCGGCACGTCGGCGGTGGTCGCGACATTCCACCCCTGCTCCAGCGCCTGCACCATCTCCCGGAACGCGCCGACGCCACCCTTGCGGTGGAAGGCGCCGCCATGGTCGCCGGAACCTCTGATGGTTCCGATGCCCAGCCGTTCGGCCGCAATGGCGTTGAACTCGCCGTCGCGATGCCGCGAGATCAGGACCTTGGCGCGATGGCTCTCCTTGGTCTTGATGAACGGCGTGATGAAATGCTGGCCGTGCCAGAACGCGAGGATCGCCGGCATCACCGGCTCGACTTGGTCATAGACGTCAGCCGGTTCGTAGCTGAACTTGTTGGTCAGCCAGACCAGCCGCAGATATTCGGCCGCAAGCACACCGAGCGCGCGCTGAAGCCAGCTGCTGCGCAGCAAATCGCGAAGGAATCGTTTCAACGGGCAGGCTTCGCGTCTTGCTTGGTATCTTGCTTGGTGTCCTGCCCCGGATCGAGCAGCCGGTGGAGGTGGACCACGAAATAGCGCATGTGGGCGTTGTCCACGGTCTGCTGCGCCTTCGCCTTCCAGGCCGCATGGGCGGTGGCGTAATTCGGGTACACGCCGACGATATCGACCTGGTCGAGATCCTTGAAGGTGATGTGTTCGAGATCGGTCAACTCGCCGCCGATGACGAGATGAAGCAGTTGCGGCGGGGCACTATCTGGCATGATGATTTTTCCTAACGAGGTGCCCGGCAAGCAAGGTTGTTGAGGCGTATCGCATGATGAGTGGCGTGACGAACCGTGACGCAGGTCCGGCGTGTTCAGGGCAGCGGTCGGATTCGAAAATGCTCGACAATGCGTGCATGCCGATCACGTCCCGCAGCCACCAGCACCCCGTGCGTCACCTCCCGGCGATTATACTCAATCGTGTCCCCCGAGAGCGCCGTCATCCTACCATCGGCTTCGTGCACGATCAAATTCGCCGCCGCAAGGTCCCAATCGCGGCTCTGCCCGCCCGCAAAAGCGGCGTCCAGGCCGCCGTCCGCCACCCGACACAGCCGAAGCGCCAACGAGCCGATTCGCGGAAACAGCGTGATCTCATCGGACGACGGGCTCAGCCGCTGCACCAGCGGCTTGGGGCCGGCCATGCGGGAAAAATCCAGATCCGTGCCTGCGGTCGCCAGCACGCGCTTGCCGTTGCGCGTGGCGCCCTGCCCGCGCATCGCGAAGAAGAATTCGTCGGTCGCCGGTGCGAACACCGCCGCCAGCACCGGCGTGGCATCGGCCACCAGCGCAATGCTCACGCACCAGTCTTCGCGGCCGGCCAGATAGGCGCGGGTGCCATCGATGGGATCGACGATCCAGACCAGCTTCTTGCCGAGGCGCGTGTCGTCGTCGACGCTTTCCTCCGACAGCCAGCCATAATCAGGCGTTGCCGCGCGAAGGCGGCTTTCGACGAGATCGTTGACGGCGATGTCGGCTTCCGACACCGGCGACGAGGCGCCCTTGGTCCAGTTCTTCAGCTCGGTGCGAAACAACGACAGCGCCAGCGCCCCCGCCTCGCGCACCGTCTCCGTCAGCAGCGCGGCGTCGCGCGCCTTTGTCGTTTCAAGCGTATCAGCGTCCGCCAAGCGTCAAACCCTCGATGCGCACTGTCGGCGCATTGACGCCATAGCGGAATTCCAGATCGTTGGCCGCAGTCAGCGACTGGAAGATCGCCAGCAGATGGCCCGCGATCGTGACTTCGCTGACGGGATAGGTGATCTCGCCGTTCTCGATCCAGAAGCCGGACGCGCCGCGGCTGTAATCGCCGGTGACGCCGTTGACGCCGGAGCCGATCAGATCGGTGACGTAAAAGCCCTGCTTGATGTCAGAGATCAACTCGGCCGGCGTCGGCTCGCCCGCCTCCATGTGCAGATTGTACGATCCCGGCGACGGCGACGACGACACGCCGCGATGCGCATGGCCGGTCGTCACCAGTCCAAGTTCGCGCGCGGTCGCGGTGTCCAGCAGCCACGAGGTCAGCACGCCCTCGTCGATGATCGCGAGCTTCTTCACCGTGACGCCTTCGGCATCGAAGGTCTGCGAACGCAATCCGCGCACCCGCAGCGGATCGTCGATGATGCGGATGTTTTTGGCGAACAGTTGCTCGCCCATGCGGTCTTTCAGAAAACTGGTCTTGCGCGCGATCGAGGCGCCGTTGACGGCGCCGACGAGATGGCCGACCAGCGATCCCGACACCCGCGGATCGAACACGACCGGCACCTTGCAGGTCTCGACCTTGCGCGGATTGGCGCGCGCCACCGTGCGCTCGCCCGCCTTGCGGCCAACGCTTTCGGGCGCGGCGAGATCGGAGGCATGCGGCGCCGACGTGTAGTCGTAGTCGCGCTCCATGCCGGTGCCCTCGCCTGAAATCGCGGTCATCGAGATGCCCTGGCTCGATCGCAAATACGAGCCGTGGAACCCGGTCGAAGTCACCAGCACCATGCCGCCGATGCCGCTCGATGCCGACGCGCCGCCTGATCGCGTCACGCCCTTGACCGCAAGCGCCGCGGCCTCCGCTTCTACGGCGCGGCGTTCGAGTTCGGAAGTCGAGGGAACCGTGCGATCGAGCAGGTCGAGATCGGCGAACTCGCGTGCCAGGAGTGAAGGATCGGCGAGGCCGACATATTTGTCGTCGGGTGCGACCTTCGCCATCGCGACCGCGCGCTCGGCCAGTTTCGAAATGCCATCGCCGCTGATGTCGTTGGTCGAGACCACGGCCTGGCGCTGTCCGACCAGCACGCGCAATCCGACATCGTCGCCTTCCGAGCGCTCGGATTCCTCGACGCGGCCATCGCGCACTTCGACGCCTTGGCTGACGCCGCGCACCGCGACCGCATCAGCCGCGTCGGCGCCGGCGCGCCTGGCGGCCTCGACCAGTTGCTGCGCCAGCGTCGAGAGCGCCGACTGGTCGAACAGGTCCGAGGTCGCGGAAGATGAAGGCTTGGATGGTGAAGAGTTCACAAACAAAATCCCTGACATTGAAGCGAGTTGGGACGCAAATCTTTGGACCCATCAGATGTGCCTGATTCACAGGGATTTCAAGCATTTTGCGGTGCCAAAAGCCAATCATTTTCGGCTTCAAAGCAAGGACTCGTCAATCATGCGCGCCAAGCTCTTGTCAATCATGCGGGCAGAAGCAGTGCCGGTGACCTCGGGTTAACCAGCCTTTTTAAGCCAAAACGGAAACCGCTCGGCTAAGGTCTCACACATCGACCGGGAACATAATTCCGGCGGGGAGACGAAAGCCGTGAGGCGTCAAACAGCAACAAGCGGGATCAATCCCGCCGGGTCGGGCCGCGCATTGCGGCTCGACCCTCTTTCCCTTCCGCTCCGCTTCGATGCGCAGGACACCCGCGCCGACGGCGGCGTGCGGCAGATAGAACTTCACCGCGAACGCGTCGTGCTGCGCCGTGCCGTCAAGGGCATGCAGATGGCCGTCAACGTTCGCGTCAGCGATTTCCTTGGCGTGGCTTTGCGCGGTCTCGACGACGCGCAGATGCTGGTGCTGGTGCATCGCGACCCCTCGCTGAACATTCCGCTTGGCGTCAGCTCCGATGCCGAGGAGCTTTCTTCCGCCTGGCAGATGTGGAGCGATATCTTCGCGCTTCCGCTATTGCCGGAGGACAAGCGCCGCGATCCGGCCCAGCGCCGCCGCCGCCACAACGCGATCCGCGCCCGCCGCCCGAAATTTCTGGTGCGCCGCCGCCCCGGCGATTTGCTCAATCCGGCGAGTATCCACCAGGGCGAGCGCGAGATCATCGCGAGGGATTGAAATTGTTTTCGTAGGGTGGGTTAGCCGAAGGCGTAACCCACCGCTGTGCGGAAGATCAAGATGGTGGGTTACGCTTCGCTAACCCACCCTACACTTCAGCGCATCACCGCATCCAGCAGCAATCCCGCAAACAGCAGCAGCCCCGCATCGCGGTTGGATTTGAAGATGCGCAGGCACAGCGCGGGATCGCTGATGTCCAAGCGCCGGATTTGCCAGACCAGGTGAACAGCGAACGCGACCAGCCCGATCCATGCCGGCCATCGCGCCCCGCCGAGCACCAACGCGACGCCGATCAGCACCACTGCCAGTGAATAGAACACGACCAGCGCGCGATGCGTCGCCGCGCCGAACAGACGCGCGGTCGATTTGACGCCGATCAGCGCGTCGTCCTCGGCGTCCTGATGCGCGTAGATGGTGTCGTAGCCGATCACCCAGGCGATCGAGCCGGCATAGAGCACGAGCGCGGTCAGATCGACGCGTCCGAGCGTGACCGCAAATCCCATCAAGGCGCCCCATGAGAAGGCAAGGCCGAGCACGACCTGCGGCCACCAGGTGATGCGCTTCATGAAGGGATAGACCGCGACGATGATCAGCGACGCGATGCCGGTCATGATCGCGAAGCGGTTGAACTGCAGCAACACGGCGAGCCCAATCAGCGCCTGCAGCACCAGCCACGCCAGTGCCTGCGGCACGCTCACCTGTCCGGCCGGAATCGGGCGCGACCGCGTGCGCTCGACCTTGCCGTCGAGATCGCGATCGGTGATGTCGTTCCAGGTGCACCCCGCCCCGCGCATCACGAAGGCGCCGATGAAGAACAGCACGATGACGAGCCACAATTGACTGGCGTCGCGCGCGATGCCGGCGGCCAGCGCCGCCGACCACCAGCACGGCATCAGCAACAGCCAGGAGCCGATCGGCCGGTCGAAACGGGAAAGCCGCAGATAGGGCCGCGACCAGGACGGCGCGCGCGTATCGACCCAGTTGCCGGTGGCGTCGGCAACGCGGGCCGTAGCGTCGCTCATCGGAAGGCGGTCATCGGGTGAGAACGTTGCCGTTCAGCGTATCGAACGTGCTGCCGCCCTTCCGCACGGTTTGCGCCTCGGGCAGCGCCGCCGAAGAACCGAGCGCTTCGCTCAGGCTCGGCGCGGCCGCGCGCTGCGCCTGCGCGCCCTGCTGCGCCACCGTGCAGACCTGCTTTTGCATTTTTTCGGTGTTCTTGTGGCCGTTCTTGAGCTGCTCGGCGATCTGCGGCGGAATTCCGCATTTCGCGGAATTGGCCTCGACATATTTGATCATCTTGACTTCGGCCGCGCTGTAATTGCCGATCAGCTTGCAGGCCTCGTCCGGCGACGCCTTGCGATCGCTGGCGGCCTTGATCAGCTTGCCGCGCTTCTCGGCTTCCTCGCGCAACGGGACGAAGTTCTTCATGCAGGCATCCTGCGCGCCGCCGGCTTGTGGCGGCGGCGCCGCTCCGCGGTCGAATACCGAACCGCCCCCGACAGGGGCGGCTCCCGCCGACGGGAACGGTGAAGGACCCCCCACCGATGCCGCTGGCGCCCCGCCGTTCACCGGCGGAAACGGCGATGCGTTGCTGGCCGCGGCGGGGGCAGCCTGTCCGGGCAGCGGCGCCGGAAATGGGGTCTGCGCAAAGGCCTGCCCCGCGAGAACGGTCACGGCAATCGTCAGCGGCACAATGAGACGGCGGATTTTCAAAGGTGTTTCTCCGGCAAAGGTCCAGCAGGGCCCGGGCGACTTCCGATCGAAGCACAATTCCGACGGGGCTTTTTACGATTCCTGCCGGCCCTTAACAACCCGTGGATTTAGGCGGCAGCGCGGCGCTGGGCCGCACCGAATCATTAAATTGTCCCCGGATTCTAGCCCTTTAGGCTAAAACCGGCGCGAAACGGAACAATCACAGATGCCTGAACTCGATTTTCGTGCCCCTCGCCTGTTCGTCGATGCCCCCTTGAGCCCGGGCGAAAGGGTCGCGCTGGAGCGCAACCAGAGCAATTATCTCGGCAATGTGCTGCGGCTTGCCGCCGGCGAATCGATCCTGGTGTTCAACGGCCGTGACGGCGAATGGCAGGCGCAGATTATCGGGCGGAAGCGGCCCGACAGCCTTGAGATCCTCATTCAGAACCGGCCGCAGGATCGCCTGCCCGACATCGCCTACGTCTTTGCCCCGTTAAAGCATGCCCGGCTCGACTACATGGTGCAGAAGGCGGTCGAGATGGGCGCCTCACGGCTGCAGCCGGTGTTGACGCGTTTCACCCAGGTCTCGCGGGTCAATGGCGAGCGGATGCGCGCCAATGTCATCGAGGCCGCCGAGCAATGCGGCATCCTGAGTCTCGCCGATGTTGCCGAGCCGATGCCGCTCGATCGCTTTCTGAGCCAGCGCCAGCCGGAGCGCCTCCTGGTTTTCTGCGACGAGGCCGCGGAAACCACCTCGCCGCTGCAGGCGCTGCAAAACGCGTTAACGGCGGCTGGCGGCATCGACATCCTGATCGGTCCCGAAGGCGGATTTGCCGAGGAAGAGCGCACGCTGCTGCTGCGCCAGCCGCGAACCCTGCGGCTTTCCCTTGGCCCCCGAATTTTGCGCGCCGATACGGCCGGCGTCGCGGCGCTGGCGCTGGTGCAGGCCGCGCTCGGCGACTGGGCCGGGCCGGGTTAGCCAGCCGAGGCCGTTAAGCCTCATTGAACCCCGCGTTAAGCGACGACACCAATCTCTGTCGAAACCCTGCCCCGGCCATGCTAAGGCCTCCGCCACCAAACGCTCGATACCTCTAGGAACCCGTTTTTCGGGATATTTGGACGCGAAATGACCGTAACCGCCGCCATCGATGGTGCCGCCGGGTCCGCCACCTGGGTGGACGCGCTGCTTTTGTCGTTTGCGCAGGCCGGCTACGCCCAGGCTGAACCGGCGATTTTGCAGCCGGCCGAGCCGTTCCTCGACCTCTCCGGCGAGGACATCCGCAAGAGCCTCTATCTGACCACCGACGCCAGCGGCGAGGAACTTTGCCTTCGTCCCGATCTCACCATTCCGGTGGCGCGGGACTATCTGGCCTCGGGCCGCGCCGGCCAGCCCGCGGGCTTCAGCTATCTCGGGCCGGTGTTCCGTTATCGCGACGGTCAGCCGAGCCAGTTCCTGCAGGCCGGCATCGAATCCTTCGGCCGGCAGGATCGCGCCGCGGCGGATGCGGAAATGCTGGCGCTGGCGCTGGAGGCGACTTCGGCGTTCGGCCTGAGCGATGTCGAAATCCGCACCGGCGACGTCGCGCTGTTCACCGCGCTGATCGATGCGCTCGAACTTTATCCGGTCTGGAAGCGGCGGCTGATCAAGGATTTCAACCGCAAGGTCAGCCTCGCCCAGGACATCGAGCAGCTGACACTGGCGACCGCCCCCGGCCGCAATGAATATGAAGGCGTGCTGGCAGCCCTTGCCGGCTCCGACCGCAAGGCCGCGCTGGCGCTGGTCACCGACCTGATGTCGATCGCCGGCACCACCAATGTCGGCGGCCGCACGGTTTCCGAAATCGCCGACCGCTTTCTCGAACAATCGACGCTCAAGAGCGGCTCGCTGCCGCGCGACGCGCTCGCGACCATCAAGCGCTTTCTTGCCATCGCGGGCGACCCCGATGACGCGGTGGCGCAATTGCGCGCGCTGGCCGAGGACACCAGGCTCAATTTGACGGCGGCGATCGATCAGCTCGAAAGCCGCGTCGGCTTCATGGCCGCGCGCGGCATCGACACCAGCCTGACGCGTTTTTCGACGTCGTTCGGACGCGGCCTCGACTATTACACCGGCTTCGAGTTCGAACTGCACGCCAAAGGTCGCGTCAAGGACAACGGCGTCGAGCCGCTGGTGGCGGGCGGGCGCTATGACGGGCTGATGACCCAGTTGGGCTCGGCCGCGCCGATCCCGGCGGTGGGCTTCTCGGTCTGGATCGAAGCCCTGACGCAACTCCGCAAACCGGTCGGGAACGCATCATGACCGCGCCCTTCGTTCTCGCCGTTCCCTCCAAGGGCCGCCTGCAGGAAGAAGCCCAGGCGTTCTTTTCGCGCGCCGGCCTCAGCCTCGCCAAGCCGCGCGGCGCGCGCGATTATCGCGGCACGATCTCCGGGCTCGACAATGTCGAGATCGCCTATCTCTCGGCGAGCGAGATTGCCTCGCAGCTCGCCCGCGGCATGGTGCATCTTGGCGTGACCGGCGAAGATCTCCTGCGCGAAAGCATCGTGGACGCCGACAAGCGCGTGCTGTTGATCGACAATCTCGGCTTCGGCAGCGCCAATGTCGTGGTCGCGGTACCGCAGGCCTGGATCGACGTTCGCACCATGGCCGATCTCGACGACGTCACGACGGGTTTCCGCGCGCAGCATAACCGGCGCATGCGGGTCGCGACCAAATACATCAACCTGACCCGGAACTTCTTTGCCACCCACGGCGTGGTCGACTACCGCATCGTCGAGAGCGCCGGCGCCACCGAAGGCGCGCCCGCGGTCGGCACCGCCGAGATGATCGTCGATATCACGACAACAGGGGCTACCCTCGTCGCCAACGGCCTCAAGGTGCTTGACGACGGCGTGATCCTGCGCAGCCAGGCCAATCTCGTCGCCTCAAAGGATGCCGACTGGTCGAGCGGGGCGCGCGAGACCGCGCGCGTCATCCTCGATCACATTGCCGCACGCGCGCGCGCCGCCAAATATCGCGAAGTCCGTACCCGCTTTGCCGGTTGCAACGACAGGCTGCTGACCGAGGCGCATAACCGCTTCGGTGTCGTCGCCCCGTTCGGCGGACCGACCTCGTCGGGCATGCTGACGCTGCACTGCCCGCCGTCGAAGCTCTACGCGCTCGGCAGCTTCCTGCGCGAGCACGGCGCCGATACGGTTTCGGTGGCTTCCCTCGAATATGTGCTCGACCGGGAAAACCCGCTGTTCGCCCGGCTCGAGGCGTTTCTGCGACAATAAGGCGGCTGTGTTTTCAAAGCGGCTCTTGTTTTCGTTCATCGTAGCGACAGCCAGTGGCAAGTAACATATGCTGTTGGGAGCATGATCCGGAAAAAGCCTGCCCCGCACTTGATGCGGGGTGGGCACCGGTTTTCCGAAGAGATCATGCTAAAAACATATGGATGATTTGGAACCTGATCGATGACGCTTGGCTCTGACGTTTCCGGCCTGTCCACCACCGCGGCGAGCGCCGCGGCGCGGGGGCTGTCGATTGTCGTGCCTGTCTATAACGAGGCCGCCGGGCTCGCGTTGCTGCACGAGCGGCTGATCGGCCTCGCCAGGACATTGCGGCAGCGCTACGGCCTCGCCAGCGAAGTGGTCTATGTCGACGACGGCAGCGCCGATACCACGCTCACGATCGCGCGCACCCTGAAGGCCGACGCGCTCGACGTTCAGGTGGTGTCGCTGTCGCGCAATTTCGGCAAGGAAGCCGCCTTGATGGCGGGGCTCGACCATGCGCGGCGCGGCGCGGTGCTGTTCATGGACGGCGACGGCCAGCATCCGCCGACTTTGGTCGAGAAGCTGGTCAGCCACTGGATCGATGACGGCTACGACGTTGTCTATACGGCGAAGGCGCATCGCGACAATGAATCGTTTCTGCGTCGTCTTGCCGTGCACGGCTTCTACGCGCTGATCAATTACGGCGCACGGCAGAAAATCCCCGAGGATGCCGGCGACTTCCGCCTGCTGTCGCCGCGCGCCGCGGCAGCGCTCAAGCAGCTGCCCGAGCGCAATCGCTTCTTCAAGGGTCTGGCGAGCTGGATCGGCTTTCGCCAGATCCGCGTCGATTATGAGCCGGCGCCGCGCGCACACGGCGTCACCACCTTCAGCGCCGGCCGGCTGGTGGGCCTGTCGATCGAGGGGCTGACCTCGTTCTCGGTAGCGCCGCTGCGCTTTGCCAGCCTGCTCGGCGTGCTGCTCGCCGTGGGCGCCTTTCTGTTCGGCCTGACTATTCTCTGGGAAGTCTTGACCACGGGCAAGCAGGTCCCCGGCTATCCCTCGCTCGTGATCGGCCTGATGACGATCGGCGGCGTGCAGCTGATCATGATCGGTATCGTCGGCGAATATATCGGCAAGATCCTGTCGGAGCTGAAAGCGCGTCCGATCTATTTCGTCGCCGAACACTCCGAGAAGCACGCGGACGAAACGACCACCACAACTGTCAGCGAACGGACCGCCGCGGAATGAACGATGCCGCGCCGCCGCGCCGTATCTGGCTGTGCGCCGATGATTACGGGATCAGCGAGGGCGTCAATCGCGCCATTCGCGAGCTGATCGGCCAGCGCCGCCTCAATGCGACATCGGTGATGGTGGTCGGCCCGGCGATCGGCCGCGGCGAGGTCACGGCGCTGCAGGACGCCGCCGCCGGCAGCCCGCGCTGCGCCATCGGCCTGCATGCGACGCTGACCGCGCCATTCCGGCCGCTGACGATGCACTTCAGACCGACCGATGGCGGCATGTTTCTGCCGCTGCCGGCGATGCTGCGTTCGGGCCTGCTGCGGCGGCTCGATCCCGAGATGATCCATGCCGAATTGATCGATCAGCTGGCCGCGTTCCAGGATCTGTTCGGCCGCCCGCCGGATTTCGTTGACGGCCATCAGCATGCGCAGCTCTTCCCGCAGGTGCGCGATGCGTTTCTGCGCGCGGTGAAGCAGGCCGCGCCCGGCGCCTGGGTTCGCCAGGGCGGGCGCCTGCAGCCGCTGGCCAAACGGCTCGGCGCGCCGAAGGCGCTGCTGCTCGATGCGCTCAGCTCGCGGTTTCGCAAGCTCGCCACCCGTGCCGGTATCCCGTTCAATCCGGCCTTTGCCGGCGCCTATGATTTTTCGAAGACGCCCGATTTCGGCGTCCTGATGGGACAATTCCTGCAGGGCATGCCGGAGGGCGGGCTGGTGATGTGTCATCCGGGCTTCGTCGACGAAACCCTCATCAGCCTCGATCCCCTGACCACACAGCGCGAAAGCGAGCACGCGTTTCTCGCCGGCGCGCAATTGCCGCCGCTGCTGGCAAGGAACAATGTTACACTGGCTTGAGTTTGCTCAATAAACCGGCCGGTCGTTTTGTCGCATACCGAAATTTAATCTGCCCTCCCACTACTTGCGACACAAACCCCGCCCTACATCTGCCCCGCGCTTCGAGGCACCGGGCGCGATGGAGAACGCCATGACACCGCAAGAACGCCAACTGATTGACGATCTTTTCGACCGCCTTGCCAAGCTGGAAAACGCCCCGCGCGATCCCGAAGCCATGTCCGCGATCATGCAGGGCCTGCGTGGTGCGCCCAATGCCGTCTATGCGCTGGTGCAGACGGCGCTGGTGCAGGACGAAGCGCTGAAGCGCGCCAACGACCGCATCCAGCAACTGGAAGGCGGACATGCGGGCGAACAGAATCAACCCGGCGGTTTCCTCGATTCGATGCGTGACACCATCTTCGGGCAGAGCCAGCCGCGCGGCTCGGTGCCTAACGTCCGCTCGCCCGGCATGGGCGGCCGCCCGGTATGGAACAGCGGCGAGGTGATCCAGCAGGCCCAAGGTCCAGGACAGGGACAACCCGGACAATACGGCCAGCCCGGCTACGGTCAGCCGGCCTATGGTCAACCGCAGCAGCAGCAACCGCCGTTCGGCGGCGGCGGCGGCTCGTTCCTCGGAACGGCGGCGGCGGCAGCCGCCGGCGTGGTCGGCGGATCGATGCTGCTCGGCAGCATCCGCTCGATGATGGGCGGCGGCGGCAACCAGCAGGCGGCCTTCGGCGGCGATAGCGGTGGTCATCGCGGCAGCGTCGAAGACCGGCGGCCTGGCGGCAGCGATCAATCCGGCGGCGATTTGGCGCGGGAGGCCGGTGCCAATGACATCGGCTCGTCCGGAAGTTCGCGCACCGGGCTGTTCGACGACAACAACAGCGGTGACAGCTCACGCAGCGGATACTTCGACAACGCATCGAACGAGGACAATTATGACGACATGGATGACGGCTTCGATGGTGACGGCGGCGGCGACGACGATTAAGCCTGAACGACGTCACGTCTGAAAAAGAAAACGGCCGCTCGATCGGGCGGCCGTTTTGATTCCTCTTCCTCGTCGTCCCGGCCTTGAGCCGGGACCCATAACCACCACTGCTCGTGGTAAGCGAAGCTGTGGCAACGGACATACAAAACCAACAGACATCTGTGGTTATGGGTCCCGGCCTTCGCCGGGACGACAGCGATGATTGCAAAACGGCCGCTCGATCGAGCGGCCGTTTTTTTCGAGACCTGGTTTTGCTCAGATCACAACGACCTTGGCGCCGACGCCGACGCGGCCGTAGAGATCGATCACGTCTTCATTGCGCATCCGGATGCAGCCGGACGAGACGTTGGTGCCGATGGTCCAGGGCTCGTTGGAGCCGTGGATGCGGTAAAGCGTCGATCCCAGATACATCGCGCGGGCGCCGAGCGGATTCTGCGGACCGCCTTCCATGTGCCGCGGCAGATCGGGACGCCGCGCCAGCATTTCCGGCGGCGGGGTCCAGGCCGGCCATTCCTTCTTCGCCGAAATCGTCTTGACGCCGGACCAGGTGAAGCCGGGGCGGCCGACGCCGATCCCGTAGCGCAGCGCCTTGCCGTCGCCCTGCACCAGGAACAGGAACTTGTTGGGCGTATCGACGACGATGGTGCCGACACCTTCCTTGCCGTGATAGTCGACAACCTGCTTGTTGTACTTCGGATCGACCGGGCGCTGTGCCGGCTCGAGCGCCTCTTCCTGCTGCTGACGCATCGATTGTTGCGGATCCATCGGCGGCAGGGTGCCGCGCCGTCCGCCATATCCGTACCCCGGCTGCTGCTGGTAATCCGGCTGCTGCTGATAGACGGGCTGCTGCTGATAGCGGCCGCCCTGCACCGGCCCATCGCCGAACAGGAATTCAATGAAGCCGCCGCCCATTTGCGAACGTTCGGCATAGGCGGTGCGTACCGGCGCAGGTTGCGCGGGCCGATTGGCGTAGATCACGGTGGGTTCGGCGAGCGGAGAGGCGTCGATCGCCAACGCAGAATCGGAGAAGCCAAGGCACGACACGCCCGCAAGGAGCGCGAGAGACATTTTTCTGAACATCGACGTACTCTGTACTGTTTCGTCACTGTTAGATCTTGGCGACGCCTGAGCGGCGCCGTTGCACGTGGTCAATAAAGGGTCAAAACCACATCGGTTTGGTAAACAGAAACGGCGTTTGGATTCACCACGTCACAGGTTGCGCGCTGATTTGCCCGGTAGCGTTTATTTTGAGTGAACGCCGCACACGCATGGTTAATCCCTGGTATGCGCTTCGCGCAACACTGCGCCGCGATGTGTTCCCGCGTGAACCTCACGTTAAATCGCATCTGTCTAAAACAGGTCACGGAGTTAAGGGGTGGGAATACATCATGTCGGTTAGTCGCAAACGTTTTCGTATCGAACAGGCCATTTTGGGCGATGTGCCAATACCGGTGTCCGCGGCTGCCGAAGGCGGCGACATCGGCCCGATGCATCGCGAGATCATGAGCGAGCTGCGCTCGATCCGCGCCCAGATGGCCGCGGGCGGTCAAGGCCGCTCAGTTGTGACTGAATCGGCGGAAGCGTCGGTGGCGCGCGAGGTTGCCGAAGCCCAGGCGCTGCTGGAAACCTATCGTGCCCAGATCGAGCAGTGTGAAAAGCTCAAGGTCGAACTCGACCTCATTCACGACGCCATCAACCGCACCAAGCGCGAAATCGCAACGCTGCACGGCAAGAGCTTTGACGGCGGCGAAATGGCCAAGGTCAATGGCGAGCTCGGCGCCGTCGTCGGCGGAACCGAGCAGGCCACGCAGCAAATTCTCGAAGCCACCGAGGCGATCGACCAGGCGGCGACCGCGCTGTCCAAGAACACTTCGCCGGACCAGCAGAAGCTGCTCAGCGAGGAAATCCAGGAACGCGTCATCGCGATCTTCGAAGCCTGCAATTTCCAGGATCTCACCGGTCAGCGCATCAGCAAGGTGATGACCACGATGAAGTTCATCGAGAACCACATCAACGTCATGATGGACATCTGGGGTGGCGTCGACGCGCTGAAGGCGCACGCGACCCCGATCGTCGACACCCGTGAAGGCGACGCCAAGCTGCTCAACGGTCCGAAGCTCGACGGCGACGTCGGCCATGCCTCGCAGGACGACATCGACGCGCTGTTTGATTAGGAATTCCGGCGCGCCGGGCGACAACGCCTGGCGACGTCACGTCGAGAAAAAAAACGCCGGCGCGGAGCCGGCGTTTTTTATTGCGGATGAGGTTAAGGCTTTTGTGGTCTCACGCGCGCGGCGCGCAGCGGACATAGACCATGTTGCCGTAACGAACCCCGGCATCCTTTTCGACGAAGCGGGTCACCAGCACACGGCCGTCGAACGAGACGATCTCGCGATCCTGCTCGCCCGGGGTCGCTCCCGCCGGGCCGATATAATTCTTGCCGCTCGGAGAGCCCTTGAGGCGCAGTTCCTGCGGGGTCGCCTGGTCGGCCAGATGCATGACCACGCCCCCGGAGGTGCCGGCGGTGATCACATAAGGCTGCCTGCACTGATCGCGGGCCATCTTTTCGGTGCGGGCCCGGTCGTTCGGATTCTGATACGAGGCGAGACCCCAGCGGCCGACGATTTCGTCGGAGCGGATCGTCGCCGGCATCTCGGGCGCCACGCCCGGCTCGGGCGGAGGCGCGGAACTTGATGACAGCGACGGCAGGCTCATGCTGCTGCACGCCCCCAGGATTATCGTGAGCGCCGAGGCGATCGCCAGATTGGCAACCACGCGCGCAGTACCGGACCCGATCATCGCATTCCCCCAAACAAGTTTTTTGGCCGCACCCGTCCTGCAGCCAACCGTAAAACACGTGCCGGAGCAATGACGTCCATCAAATTACGCCGCCGCTCCGATTTGGTTTCTCAGGGAGCATCCTATATTGGCCTCACCAAGGCCTTAACCTTTTTTGGGCCTTAACCCCCTTGCTTGACAGGATCGGCGCCAAGCCATATTCCCCGGACCACACATTAGCACTCAAATGCGACGATTGCTAAGGCAAGAATTGCCCGGGGAGTTTGGCCGTCCCGCCCGGGACGGTGTCGAATACCCGGCATTAACAGCCATTTTGATGGCAATCAGACCTGAAACCAAGCCTTCCACAGAGGAAACCTCATGGCCAAATCCAAATTCCGCCCGCTGCATGACCGCGTCGTGGTCAAGCGTATCGACGCCGAAGAGAAGACCAAGGGCGGCATCATCATTCCCGACAGCGCCAAGGAAAAGCCCTCGCAGGGCGAAATCACGGCCGTCGGCCCGGGCGGCCGGGACGAAGCCGGCAAGCTGATCCCGATTGACCTCAAGGTCGGCGACCGCGTGCTGTTCGGCAAATGGTCGGGCACCGAGGTCAAGCTCGACGGTGAGGAACTCCTCATCATGAAGGAATCCGACATCATGGGCGTGCTGGTTTAAGCACCGCCTGACTACCGCCGCACCCTCATTCGTCGGCGCATCCCTTCTTTCCTTCTCCCCTTGTGGGAGAAGGTGGCGCGCAAAGCGCGCCGGATGAGGGGTCTCCATCCGCGGAGACAGACCCCTCACCCGTCACGAACGCGCCTTCAGCGCGTCCGTGCCACCCTCTCCCACAAGGGGAGAGGGGAAGAAGACCCGGCCACGACAGGCGGCAAAACCGTACCCAATCCAATCAGGAGTAAATCCACATGGCTGCCAAAGACGTTAAATTCGCCGGAGACGCCCGCGATCGCATGCTGCGCGGCGTCGATATCCTCGCCAACGCCGTGAAGGTGACGCTCGGCCCGAAGGGCCGCAATGTCGTGATCGACAAGAGCTTCGGCGCCCCGCGCATCACCAAGGACGGCGTCACCGTCGCCAAGGAGATCGAACTCGAGGACAAGTTCGAGAACATGGGCGCGCAGATGCTGCGCGAAGTTGCCTCCAAGACCAACGACACCGCCGGTGACGGCACCACCACCGCGACCGTGCTCGCCCAGGCGATCGTGCGCGAAGGCGCCAAGTCGGTTGCCGCCGGCATGAACCCGATGGATCTGAAGCGCGGCATCGACATCGCGGTGCTGGCCGTGGTCAAGGACATCGAAAAGCGCGCCAAGCCGGTCGCCTCCTCCGCCGAAGTCGCCCAGGTCGGCACCATCTCGGCCAATGGCGATGCCGCCATCGGCAAGATGATCGCGCAAGCGATGCAGAAGGTCGGCAATGAAGGCGTCATTACCGTCGAGGAAAACAAGTCGCTCGAGACCGAAGTCGACATCGTCGAGGGCATGAAGTTCGACCGCGGCTATCTGTCGCCCTACTTCATCACCAACGCCGAAAAGATGACCGCCGAGCTCGAGGACGTCTACGTGCTGCTGCACGAGAAGAAGCTCTCCGGCCTGCAGGCGATGCTGCCGGTGCTGGAAGCCGTGGTGCAGTCCGGCCGCCCGCTCCTGATCATCGCCGAGGACGTCGAGGGCGAGGCGCTGGCGACGCTGGTGGTGAACCGTCTCCGTGGTGGACTGAAGGTCGCCGCCGTCAAGGCGCCGGGCTTCGGCGATCGCCGCAAGGCGATGCTGGAAGACATCGCGATCCTGACCGGCGGTCAGCTGATCTCCGATGAGCTCGGCATGAAGTTGGAAAGCGTCACCGTCAACATGCTCGGCCGCGCCAAGAAGGTTGTGATCGACAAGGAGAACACCACCATCGTCAACGGCGCCGGCAAGAAGCCCGCGATCGAAGCCCGCGTCAGCCAGATCAAGGCGCAGATCGAGGAGACCACCTCGGACTACGACCGCGAGAAGCTGCAGGAGCGCCTTGCCAAGCTCGCCGGCGGCGTCGCGGTGATCCGCGTGGGCGGTGCGACCGAGATCGAGGTCAAGGAGAAGAAGGACCGCGTCGAGGACGCGCTCAACGCAACCCGCGCGGCCGTGCAGGAAGGCATCGTGCCGGGCGGCGGCGTGGCGCTGCTGCGCGCCAAGAAGGCGGTCGGCCGCATCCAGAACGACAATTCCGACGTTCAGGCGGGCATCAACATCGTGCTGAAGGCGCTGGAAGCTCCGGTTCGCCAGATCTCGGAGAACGCCGGTGTCGAGGGCTCGATCGTGGTCGGCAAGATCCTCGAGAACAAGTCCGAAACCTTCGGCTTCGACGCCCAGACCGAGCAGTATGTCGACATGGTCGACAAGGGCATCATCGACCCCGCCAAGGTGGTGCGCACCGCCCTGCAGGACGCTTCCTCCGTCGCCGGCCTGCTGGTGACCACCGAAGCCATGGTCGCCGAGCTGCCGAAGGAAGCGGCCCCGCCGATGCCCGGCGGTGGCGGCGGCATGGGTGGAATGGGCGGCATGGGCTTCTAAGTCTCGCCGACCAATGCAATCATCGAAGGCCGCCTCCGGGCGGCCTTCTTTTTTGGCGACATGATCTGGAGGTTTGCTACTTACGACGACGCTGATTCTCTCCCTTGAGGAATTCCCATGCGCGCACTCCTGCTCTGCCTGCTCGGTCTGGTGACGGCCTCGGACCTGGCTTTTGCCCAGATGAAGCTCCCCTCCAAGGCAGCACCGGCACCCGGCGGCAGCGAAGTCAGGTACTTCACCTCGATCGACGGATTGATGGGCGGCAATGCCGACGTGGTCCTCAAGGAGATCCGCCAGGGCAAAACCGTCACCGCGGCCGTGCTCGACGTCTGCTACCCCGTCGAAAAAGGCTCCGACCGCAAGGACCGCTTCGTCGCCAACCTCACTGTTAATGGCCAGAGCCTGACCGGCTCGACGCAAAGCATCGGTGACAAGCTGCCGGTCACCGTGAACCTCGCGCGCAAGGCCAGCGCCGACGGCTTCGAATTCCGCGGCCGGATCACCATCGGCCAGGCGGTGACGGAAGTGGCCTCGACCGACAATTCCGATCTCAGCGAGAAGGAGTTTTTGGACAACCAGACCACCGATGACGGCATCACGCCAACGCCGAAGGACTTCACCGAGGTGTCGCCGGAATCCATCGGCGTGCGGATAAAGCTGGATGCGGCGCTGGATTTCCTCAAGAGCCTGAAGGGCCAGGAGGTGGAACTCGGCCTGAGCAGTCTCTCGATTTCCTGTGACGCGCTCCGCGCCGGCGAACAGACCATCAATCTCACCGCCGATCCGGAGCGGTCGGCGGCGCTGATCGCCAAGGCGAAGTCGACACCAGGCGTGGTCACCGCGGGATGGACCACCGGCATCGTCGAGATGGACCGCACCATCCGTTTTGCCGCCGCCGACTGGCGCGATGGCGACAAGATCAACAAGGACAAGATCGCCGCCGCAGTATCCGCGGTGCTGTCGAAGACGCTCGCAGCCAAGGCGGCGGGTGCGGCGTGGAACGCCAACACCGGCAAGCTGACGCTGACCTTCAAGCGGCCGAGCGAGATCTACCCGGCGCTTGGCCTCACCGACAGCATCGAGGTCACCGCGCTGGTCTCGCCCGACAAGCCCGGCGCGTCGGACCGGCTGATGCTGTGGATCTCGAGCCCGGTGACATCGACCATCGACGAAGGCGCAGGTCCCAAGCTGAACCTGTCCGAAGGCGCCGGCGGCGAGGAGGAAGGCGGCGAGCCGGAAGACGATAATGGTTCGGTCGAGGCGCTCGCCAGGGAGTTCAAGGGCCAGCGCTGGGACATCGACAAATCGGCCTGGAAATAGCGGTTTTCAGCCGTTCCCTTTCTCGATCCTTTCTAAATCGCTGAAGGCGGCTTTCCGCGCACCGCTCCATGCGGTCAGCGCATTTGACATGCCGCACCCGAGCGGCAATGAAACACCCTGATCTTGCAATGGCTTCCAGGGTGCCACGCTGAATGACACGTTATGATGTCGTGATTGTCGGCGCCGGCCTTGGCGGCCTCACAGCTGGAGCGATCCTGGCGCGCGCCGGCCGCAAGGTGCTGGTGGTCGAGCGCAGCAATTCGGTCGGCGGTGCGGCGTCGAGCTACAAATCCGGCGAGCTGTTTGTCGAGGGATCACTGCACGAGACCAGCGACCCGAACGACCCGCGCGACCCCAAACATGACGTGCTGACGCGTGCCGGCGTGATCGACGCCGTCAAATGGATTCCGTCCGGCGCGTTTTACCAGGCGCGCGGCGGCCCGCTCGATCAGCCGTTCCTGATGCCCGACGATTTCGACGCCGCGCGCCGTGCGTTGACCGAACGCTTCCCGGAGGCGCGCCGCGGCATCGATCAACTGCTCGGCGAGATGCAGCACATCGTCGCCGTCATGAGCCGGTTCTCGCGAGGCGACGACGCAACGGAAACCTCGCGCGACCGTCTCGGCGCCCTGATCAAGCTTTTGCCTGACGCCGCGGATTGGCCGTTGTCGCTGTCGCAAAAGCTCGACCGCGTATTCGGCGACAATGAAGCCGTCAAATGCGCGCTTGCCGCCAACCTGTCCTATTTCCACGACGACCCCGCCACGCTGTGGTGGATCTATTTCGCGATGGCGCAGGGCAGCTACCTCCAGAGCGGCGGCCGCTACGTGCAGGGCGGCTCGCAGCGGCTCTCCAGCGCGCTCGCCCGCGCCATCAAGGTGGCCGGCGGCGAAGTGCTGCTGCGCCGTGTCGTCAGCGCCATAGCGCTCGGCGACGGCGCCAAGTCCATCACCCACACCGCCAAGGACGGCAGCGATCCCCGGACCGTGCAATGCGCGCGGATCATCGGCAACGCCGCGCCCGCAGCCCTCGAACCCCTGATGCAGGCGGACGCCGCCAAGCAACTGAGGCAAACTTACGCCCGGCAGGCGCCCTCGACCTCGCTGTTCGCGCTGACGCTCGGGCTGTCAAAACCGCCGTGCGAATTCGGTATCGCCGCCTACTCCACGCAATTGCTGCCGCCCTGGATGAAGCGATTGACCGACTATGCGCAAGGCGCCGCGCTGATGGCGGAAGAGCCCGGCGAGCGCATGCCGCCGATGTCGGTGGTGGACTATGCCGCGATCGATTCCGGCGTGCCGGCGCCGCCCTATGTGCTTTCGATCCTCGGCCCCGATCTGTTGTCGAACTGGGACGCCTCCGACATGGACGCCTATCGCGAGAAGCGCGGGCGCTGGCAGGAGGCGATCGTGCGCTATCTCGCCGCGATCTATCCGGGGCTTGGCGAGGCCGTCGTTGCGTCCTCGTTCAACAGCGCGCTGTCGGTGCGGCAATATCTCAACGCCCCCGACGGCGCGGTTTACGGCTTTGCGCCGACCCCGCCACAGGCGATCTGGAGCAACCCGTTCCGCTCGCCGCGCACGACGGTATCAGGGCTTTATCTGGCCTCCGCCTATGCCGGCTTCGGCGGCTACACCGGCGTCGTGCAATCGGCCGGTCTCTGCGCGGATATGATCTTGCGGGAAGGGTGACACGCGCCGCGTCGTCATTGCGATTCTGCTCTCTCCACGCGTCGTCCCGGCCTTGAGCCGGGACCCATACTCCGCGGCGGTTGTTGTTTCAGAAGGTCGCTAACGCCTGCGCTCTCACCGATGGGCCGCGGCGTATGGGTCCCCCGATGCGCAATTGCGCATCTGAGATCGGCGCTCGCGCTGCTCGCTTGTCCGGGACGACGAAAATTATTCTCGCGACGCGCTGCGCCCGAGTGGTTGCTGCCGTTTCTCCCCAAAACAAGAGAGCAGGGAATGCCGGATGCGCGCTGCACCCGCGTCCGCACCTGGTTCGGAGAGCGGATTTACGTCGTTGCTGATCCGTCCTACGCGCTGGGCCGTAGCTCTCCCACGGTCTGGCTCTTTCCGTCGACGATCGGGCAGCGCACCCGCTGCAGCTCGGCTTCACCTCCACCTAGGCAGCGCGCCGCTGCTCTGCGGGGGCATATAGACTCAACGCCGAAAGTTCCCGGTCTATGCGTGTCTGCAAGGCTCGGCGTTCTTCGTCAGAAGAGGATGAATCGCGCAGCCTGCGATAATGTTCGATGACCTTTTCATGCCCGCGAACGAGGAAAGCATCGAGCTCAGACATGCTCGGCCCTCCCGGCTGCGTTCGGCGGGACAGGCAGAGTGAATGGAAAGGTATTTTCCGAAAGGGAGTTCAGGGCGGACTGTTCTTCGTCCATCCGGCGCATAATGTAGGCGCGTTCCAGGTCCGATAGCTGCGTCGCGAGCAGCCTGCGGTAGCGATGGATATTGTCGCGGTGGGCACGCAAGCGGGCAAGTTTTTCATCCAACATCATCGTCTCCTGACGGTCGTCGTGTTTTCCTTTGAGACTGGAAGGGGAAAGGCCCCGCGGAAAAATTAGGCGGCCGGCCTTTACTGTCAAGCCGGCTGATGCCTGAAAAAATCGGTAACCAATCAGCCGCCTCACCCTAAAAAAAATTTCGCGCTCCCCTTGAACTTTTTTCCACTCTGACAATTCTTATGGTCGCCGCAGACAAAGCGGCCGGGGTGCCCATCGGGGCCCCGGACATGAGGCGGGCGCCGGAAGGTGTCCGGTGCCAGCTCGTACCCAACTTGCTCTTTGGAGGATTTGGCTATGAGGTATGATTGGACTCCCCTGTGGAGGTCGACGATTGGCTTCGACCGCCTGTTTGACGTTCTCGACGAGGTCCAGCGGGCCAGCGAAGAGAGCTATCCCCCCTACAACATCGAACGTCTCGAC
This sequence comes from Bradyrhizobium sp. AUGA SZCCT0160, assembly GCF_018130105.1. NCBI lineage: Bacteria > Pseudomonadati > Pseudomonadota > Alphaproteobacteria > Hyphomicrobiales > Nitrobacteraceae > Bradyrhizobium > Bradyrhizobium sp. AUGA SZCCT0160. The sequence continues at coordinate 117,707 of NZ_JAFCMD010000002.1, read as the reverse complement.
GAAAACCGCTTCCAGATCTCGGTGGCGCTCGCCGGCTTCACGCCGGACGAGGTGGCGCTGACCATGGAGCAGAATGTCCTGACCCTGGAAGGCCGCAAGGCCGACAAGGACGAAAAGACCTTTTTGCATCGCGGAATCTCCACGCGGTCATTCAAGCGTCAGTTCACCCTGGCCGACCACGTCGACATCAAGGGTGCACGCTTCGAGAACGGCCTTCTGGTCATCGAGCTTCAGCGGGAAATCCCCGAAACCATGAAGCCGCGCCGCATCGCAATCAGCGACGGCACCGGCAAGGTGAACCAGATCGAGGCCAAGGCGGCCTGACCGACTGAACCATCAGGATCGATCGCCGCGCGGGGCTTCCCGCGCGGCAGCTCATCAACGCGTCTATTGATTTGGAGGCAGCCATGCGGCCGACGCCCGCACAGCACGATAACGTGTTCGACTTCGACTTTCTGCTCCGTCCCGGCACGGCATTCGAACATCCCCGGGATGTGGTTTGTCACCCGGGTCTAACGCTTGCCGAGAAGCGCGCCATCCTCGCATCCTGGGCTTCCGATGCCTCTGCGATGGCATCATGTCCCACATTGCGCGCGCCTGAAGGGCTGAGAGCGCCCGTCCACATCGACGACATCCTGGCAGCGCTTTGCGCACTCGACGGAAACGGCCCGCGCCATCCGCCCGGCGGAAAGCCAATGCGCCTGCGCTCAACCGTGCGCCAAGCTGCAGCCTGATTCAGCGGGAGGAACAATGGAAAAGTCCAGCGAACTGCCGCGCGAATTCGAACGGGTCGAGAGAGCGCTGGCACAAAATCTGGAAAACGAGGTGCGGGCCTGGAGACACGGTCGGTCGCTTCGACACAGCGTGACCGCAACCGGCGTTCCGGTCTTGCGACGGTCTGCGCGAAAGCCTCGTCTCCTGCGGGCCGACGTGTGGAGATGAGCATGCCGTATCACGTCTATACGAGGAGCGGCCCCAGTGCCTTCGGGGTGATCGTTGAAACGGCGCGCGATGCCGTCACAAAGGCCGCGCAATTTGCTGAAGAAGGACATCCAGAGGTCCTGATCAAGGACCTTCTTGGGCACATTCTCTCTCATGCCGAAGTCGCCGCCCTGGCTGAAGGCGAAGATGGCCAGGGCACGTAGAGCCGTGACAGGACGCCAACATCACGTTCGCCAATTGAGGCCGGTGTAGCACAAGTCATGTCGACACCGGCCATCGACATGATCTTGCGCGGGGTTGACTTCAGCTTCGATCTTGAGCATCGCGCTTTTGAGCGTCGTGTGCGGGCGACGCCTCATGCTGCAATAGCGAAGCGGTGACGACGGCAGGCGTGACCCGGACGCGGAGCTGCGCTACCTTCCCCGGCAACAAGACCAACAACACGGGGAAATACCAAAGTGTATGACACGATTATCGTAGGCGGCGGTTCGGCTGGTTCGGTCATGGCGCATCGGCTGTCAGCCAAAAGCGGCCACAAGGTCCTGCTGTGCGAGGCCGGCCAGGACACCCCGCCCGGCAACGAGCCGGCCGAGATCAGGGACAGCTATCCCGGCACCGCCTATTTCGATCCGCGTTTCCACTGGACCGAACTCAAGGTCACGACGCAGATCGTCAGCCATAACAATCCCAACGAGGGGCGGCCGCCCTTACGCAAATACGAACAGGCGCGGGTTCTGGGCGGTGGCTCCTCGATCAACGGCCAGATGGCCAACCGCGGCGCGCCGACCGACTACGATGAATGGGAAGCGCGAGGCGCCACCGGCTGGAACTGGAAGGACGTGCTGCCCTATTTCAAAAAGGTCGAGCGCGACCTTGATTTCGACGGGCCGTACCATGGCAAGGATGGCCGCATCCCGGTGCGACGCATCCCCAGGGAGCACTGGACCAAGCATTCGCAGGCTTTCGCCGACGCCTTCCAGCAGGCCGGCCATCAATTCCTGCCGGACCAGAACGGCGAGTTCGTCGACGGCTATTTCCCCGTGACGCATTCCAACCAGGCCGAGCAACGCGTCTCGGCCGCGATGGGCTATCTCGATCGCGAAACGCGCAAGCGCGCCAATCTCGCGATCTCCACCAACACTCAGGTCAGGGAATTGCTGTTCGAAGGCACGCAGTGCGTCGGCGTGAAGGCCGTCGTCGACGGCAAGGAGCAGGAATTCCGCGGCCGCGAGATCATTCTGTGCAGCGGCGCCATCCATTCGCCGGCTCATCTGCTGCGCGCCGGCATCGGCCCGGTCGGTCACCTCAAGGACATGGGCGTTCCCGTGCTGGTGGGGCTTGAAGGTGTCGGCCAGCGCCTGATGGATCATCCCTCGATTTCGCTATCCTCCTTTGTCCGCCGCGGCGCGCGCATGAACGGGCATACCAGGCGTCACATGCAGGTCGGCTTGCGTTATTCGTCCGGACTGCCCGGCGTGCCGAAGGGCGACATGTTCGTCGTGGTGCTGAGCAAATCGGCCTGGCATGCGGTCGGCGAGCAAATCGGCTCGGCGCTGACGTTCGTCAACAAGACCTATTCCGAAACCGGACAGGTCAAGCTCGCCTCGCGCGACCCGGCCGCCGAGCCGATCGTCGAGTTCAACCTGTTGTCCGACCGGCGCGACCTCGATCGGCTGATGAGCGGTTTCCGCAAGATGGCCGCGGTGCAAATGAGCGACGCCGTCAGGGCGGTCACCGACAAGCCGTTCCCGGCCTCCTATACCGACCGCGTGCGCAAGATCGGCGTGGTCAACAACAAGAACAGGATCCTCACCAAAATCGCCGCCACCCTGATGGACGGCCCGGCGGCGCTGCGCCATTACATGATCGACAATTTCGTGGTCGAAGGTTTTTCGTTCGACGACGTGATCAACGACGACGAGGCGCTGGAGAGCTTCGTGCGCAAGGGGACCATCGGCGTGTGGCACGCCTCCTGCTCGTGCCGGATGGGCCGGCCGGAGGACCCGATGTCGGTCGTCGACACCGAGGGCCGCGTCAAGGGCGTGCAGGGCCTGCGCGTGGTCGACGCCTCGATCTTCCCCGTCGTGCCCTGCGCCAACACCAATTTTCCGGTGCTGATGTCGGCGGAGAAGATTGCGGCCTCGATGCAGTGAATGCACCGGGGCAGCAATTCCCGTTGCAAGCCCATTGATTGACTTGGCACGCTGCGAACCTAAAGTTGGTTCGCACCGAAGGAATTGCACCGCATGACTTTGCCGATGAACTGGAACGAATGGGCGCAGCACGACGGCGTGGCGCTGGCGGAGCGTGTCAGGAAAGGCGAACTGACGGCACAGGAATTGGCAAGTCAGGCGGCCGCAGCCATCGCCAAGGTCGATCCGGCGCTGTCGGCCGTGGTCGAAGTGTTTGAGGACGCGATCGACGATCCCGCCAAGGCCGGCGCCAATCTTGCGGGGCCGTTTGCCGGCCTGCCGTTCCTGATGAAGGATCTGGGCCCGACCATGCAGGGGCGCCTGCAGGAAATGGGCTCGCTGCTGATGCGCGGCAACCGCGCCACATCAGATACGTTCCTGACATCGAAGATGCGCCAGGCCGGACTGAATCTGATCGGACGGACGACGACGCCGGAGTTCGGCGTTTGCAGTTCGGCGGACAATCCGGCCGTCTACGTCACGCGCAACCCGTGGAATACCGACTACACCACCTGCGGATCGTCGGCCGGCAGCGCCGCGATGGTCGCGGCGGGCGCGGTGCCGATCGCGCATGCCACCGACGGCGGCGGTTCGATCCGCATTCCGGCCGGCGTCAACGGCAACATTGGCCTGAAGGTATCACGCGGCGTGTTCTCGCTGGCGCCGCATCTTTCCGATCTGTCGGGGCTGGTGTCGATCCAGGGCTGCCAGTCACGCACCGTGCGCGATACCGCCGCCTTCGTCGATGCCTGCCGCGGTCCCGCGCCCGGCGAATTGATGCCGTTCTGGACCGCGCCGGAGCCTTATCAGGAGATGATCAAGCGCGATCCGGGACGGCTCAAAATCGCGCTCTCGCACCAATGGGGCGACTACCAAGCGACACCGCAGATCGCGTCCGAGCTGAAAAAAGCCGGACAATTCCTTGAAGGCCTCGGCCATCACGTTGATTACGCGTTGCCGGCGATCGACTATCGCGCCGCCTTTGACGCCCAGACCACCTGCTACATCAGCAATTTTGCGGTGGTGATCAGCAACATGCTCGCCGCGCGTGGGCTCGAAAAGCCGCCGGCGGACCTCATTGAACCGGTTAACATCCGGATCTGGGAAGCCGGCCGGCACACGACGTATGCCGAGCGCGCGCGCATGCAGGCCGTCTTCAACACGACGTCGCGCGGCTTCGGCGCATTCTTCGAGGAGTGGGACATCATCCTGACGCCGATCACCGCGCTGCCGACGCCGAAGGTCGGCACCAAAGAATATCTGACCATCTCGGACAATCCGTCGGTGCTGGACTGGTTCGGCAATCTGTGGCGCAATTTTGCGTTCACGCCGCTCGCCAATCTGTGCGGGATTCCCGCAATCTCGCTGCCGATGGCGCAGCATGAGCACGGCTTGCCACTCGGCATTCAGGCCCAGGCCAGGCAGGCCAATGACGGGCTGCTGCTGCAGCTGGCGGCGCAGATCGAGCGCACGCTCGGCGGCCAATGGAACTCGGGACGGAAGCCCGGCGTGCACGCGACGAACGGTTGAGCCGTCTTTGGCTCATCCATCAATATGGTCTAGAACGTCCGTATGTCCGAAGCATCAAAAGTCGACATGCCGCTGCCGTTTGACGAACTGGCTGACGCCATCAAGAGCCACCGCTCCGTCTATGGGCACATCAGTGGACTTCAGCTCGACCGCGCCGCCCCTGGCGAAGCCTGGTCAAGCCTGCCCTACCGCCCGGTCTTCGTCGGCGACACCGGGACCGGCGTACTTCACGGCGGCGTTGTCACCGCGATGCTCGACGAGAGCTGCGGCATGGCGGTCCAGCTCGCGCTCGACGGGACGCGCGCGATCGCAACCCTCGACCTGCGCATTGATTACCTGAAGCCGGCAACGCCCGGCCTCGACATAAGGGCGCACGCGATCTGCTACCGTGTCACCCGCTCGATCGCCTTCGTGCGCGCGACCGCCTACCAGGAGACCGAGGACGATCCGGTCGCCACCGCAACGGCCTGCTTCATGGTCGGCGCCAACCGCACCAACATGCTCAAGGGCCGCTCGAGGGAGGATCTCGCGCTGCCGGCGCTTGAAGCGCCGGAAGATCCGGCAGGCCCGTTCGCCCAAAGCCCGTTCGCGCGCGCCCTCGGCATCCGCGTCAGTGAGGACGGCACGCTGGTGATGCCGTTCTCACCAACGATCATCGGCAACCCGATCCTGCCCGCGATCCATGGCGGCATGACCGGCGCCTTTCTCGAAACCACCGCGATCGTCGGCGTGACGCGCGAACTCGGCGTGTCGCTGCCGAAGCCGATCGGGCTGACGATCAACTATTTGCGGTCCGGCCGCGCATTGGACAGCTACGCCAACGTCTCGATCGTCAAGCAGGGCCGGCGCGTCGTCGCCTTCGAGGCGCAGGCCTGGCAGGACGACCGGACCAAACCGATCGCCTCGGCGTTCGGGCATTTCATGCTGAGGCAGGCGCCGGGCGCGGACGAGGAATAGGCGTATCCTAACCGTTAAGCTTACGATCCGAGCGGTCATCGACAAGCGGCTACCGCCGGGCTTAAATCTGTCAGGCTGACCGCGGCCACACGGGCATTAACGGGATGTTGATGCTCTCGCTGTTGTCTCGCCATGGCTGATGGTGGAACATCGGCGCATAGAGCGCACTGATTTTTGAGGGAACGGTATTGCTGGATCCAAAATGGGATGAGCGATTTATGCTCCTGGCGCATCATCTGGCGAGCTGGAGTATCGAGAAAGGGCGGCGCGTCGGCGCCGTGATCGTGGGACCCGATCATGAAATCCGCTCGACCGGCTTCAACGGGCTGCCGCGCGGCGTTCGCGATGACCTCGAGGAGCGCCATTCCCGCATCACCGGCGCCAAATATATCTGGAGCTGCCATGCCGAACAGAATGCGATCTTCAATGCGGCCCGCATTGGCGTCGCGCTCAAGGGCTGCACCATCTACGTTCCCTGGTTTCCCTGCGTGGAGTGTACCAAGGCCATCATCCAGTGCGGCATCACAGCGCTCGTCGCCTACGCACCCGACCGGCCGAACTCGAACTGGGCCGAGGATTTCTCCATCTCCGGTCAGATGCTGAACGAAGCCAATATCGAGGTTCGGCTGATTCCCCGGCTCGCCGAACTACCCGACGCCACCGAAGAGTGAGGCGTAAGAGGCTACACCAAAGCAAAACCATCGCGGTTCCGAGCGGCTCGGCTACGTCGCCCCTTCGTCAGGAATATTCAGCACCACACCACACGCCTTGCAGTGCACGGCATCGCTGTCATGGCGCTGCAGGCCGCAGGACGGACAGGGAAAACGCACTTTACTCGGGGACAGCAGCGCGCGGGCAAGATTGAAGAACAGCGTCACGCCAAAGATCATGATCACGACCGTGATCATGCGGCCGGCCGTTCCGCGCAGGGTGATGTCGCCAAAGCCGGTCGTCGTCAGCGCCGTGACGGTGAAATACAGCGCGTCGGCGTAATTCGTGATCTGCTCGTTACGAAATTTCTGGGTCTCGTAGACGATGGCGGTCATCACGAAAATGAAGACCGCAAGGTTGGTGACGGCAAAGATCACTTCCTCGTTGCGCCGGAAAAACGTGCTGTCGCCGCGCAGCCGGGTCAGCATCTGAACCTCGCGGAGCAGCCGCAGGGTGCGCAGGATGCGCAAGAAGCCGCCCGCCTCTCCCGCCAGCGGGGCCAGGAACGAGGCGATCGCGATCAGGTCGGTCCAGGTCGAAAGGCGGGTAAACGCCCGCAAGCGGCGCCGGTTGATGAACAGCCGCGCGGCGAAATCGGCCAGGATCACCGCGCCGAACAGAACGTCGAGCGTTTCGACGAGTTCGGTTGGGGGCAGGAACGACGTCACGACGATGAACAGCACCGTGACGATGTCGAACGCCAGCAGCGCGTAGCGAAAACGGACGCCGGCTGACGTGGCGCCTTCGTAAAGCTGCCGGATATTGCTTTTCAAGGCGTCGAGCGTCATGGCGGCATGTTCACAGGTTTACCCGCATCATGGCAAGCCATGACGCCGCGCCGAGGCGTCACGCGGTGGCCGCCCGGGCGCGCATCTCCTCGCTGGGCTTGACGTCCCGCGAGCGGCTGTAGATCGCAACGGCCAGGATCAGCACCACGGTGAGCACGCCGAACAAGGCGCGGTAGGCGGTCTCGGAGCGGGCGCCATCGGCGAGAGGCTCGAACCCGCCGACGATGATGCCCGACAAGGTCTGCATGCAGGCGACGCCCAGCATCACGGCGGTGTTGATGGTCGCAATGCCGCGGCCGATCAGCCGGTCCGGGAAAATGCCGCGGCCATGCGTCATCACCATGGTGCTGGAGGCGCTGAAGAAACCGATGGCGACGATGGCGCCGACGGGCACCCAGACGGGCGGGCGAGAAGCGAGCGCCAGCGTCGCAAGCATGGATATGGTCACCATGGTGCCGCCGATGGCGATCCATTTGCGCGTGTCGAGCACGCGGTCCAGGGGGCCGAAGGCGACGATCCCAAGCTGGTAGGTGATCACGGCTGATAGCAGCACGTTGCCGGCCTCGATCGGGCTCATGCCATACACCTCGCGCAGGAACGAGCCGCCCCACAGGCCCTGAACGGTGAAGGTGCAGGCATAGTTGCAGAAATTCATCGCCAGGATCGGCCTCAGGCGCGGGTTGCCCAGCACCTCGATCAGGCCTTGCAGCATCTGGCGTGGCGGCTCCGGGGTGCGGTCGAGAAACGGATGGCCGGGCGGCGCGTCGCGCACCACCAGCCACACGGCGATGGTGGCAAGTGCGATGAAGACGACGACGGCGCCGAACACCGCGCGCCAGCCGACGGCCTCCGAGGCCCATGCCAGCGGCGTGGTGGCGAACAGATTGCCGAGCAGTCCGATCGACAGCACCATGGCGGTGAGCGTGGAAAAACGATCCGGTGGAAACCAGCGCGAGATCACCACCATGCTGCCGATCAGCATGACGCCGAAGCCGGCGCCCATCAGCACGCGGCCGGTGAGCAGAACCGGCCACGTCGGCGCCAGCGTGAAGATCGCAGCGCCTGTCGTGGCGAGGATCAGCATGCAGGCCACGGTGCGCCGCGGTCCGAAATGGTCGAACAGAAGGCCACAGGGGATCTGCATCGCGGCGAAGCCGAAGAAGAACGCGCCGGTCAGCGCGCCCAACGCTTCCGGTCCGATGGCGAGGTCGCGCATCAGGTCGAGGCCGATGGTGACGTTGGCGGCGCGGAAAAAATGACTGGCGACATAGGCCGTGGCCAAGGTCGCGACGATGATCAGGCCCCGGCGGTGGGCAAAAGGGCGCCGCAACGCGGAGCTCATCGACTGGGGGGTATCCCTCTTGTTGTTTGATGCCTGGCAGGCGTTTCCAATCACCGAGCCTATGCGGCCTTGGCAGGCAGTTCAAGGTTCGGGCTATGATTGGCTGTTATCTCTGCTGCAGTGCATGATTCCAAGTCGTTGTCATTCCCCGATGCGCGATTGCGCATCTGAGGGCGATGCGCAGCATCGAACCCGGAATCCATCGGGCAACGGTGCACGCGGTTGAATGGATTCCGGGCTCGCGCTTCGCGCGCCCTCAGATGCGCAATCGCGCATCGGGGAATGACGGGGGAGAGTGTTTGCGCGCGCCGGGCTTGCGGTGAAATGAGGCCACCCATAAGAACGTGGATCGACATCGCTGGAGGGAGGCAATCTGGTGCTTAGGCTCTCACATCGTCGCAACATCATGAATGCCGTGATCAACTTTGCATCAACCATCGCCTTCGCATGCCCGCTGGTGGCAAGCGCGGCCGTGCATGCCGCCGAGTTTCCAGCGCGCAGCATCACGCTGGTCGTCCCCTACCCGGCCGGCGGCGGCGTCGACGCCATGGCGCGTGTGGTCGCGCAAAAACTGTCGGACGCATTCCGCCAGACCGTGACCGTCGATAACCGCGGCGGCGGCGGAGGAACCATCGGCACCCGCGCCGTGGCGCGCGCCGCGCCTGATGGCTACACGCTGCTGCTGGGCCACACCGGCACCCTCTCCATCAACCCCAGCCTCTACACCAAGCTCGGCATGGACCCGCGCAAGGATTTTGCGCCGATCGGTCTCGTCGCGTCGATGCCGGTGGCCCTGCTCGCGCACCCGTCGTTCTCAGCCAAGACGGTCGCTGAGGTGATCGCGTTCGCCAAAAAGGAGCCGGGCAAACTCAATATCGGCACGTCGCCGGTCGGCACCGGCGGGTACATGTGCGCGGAACTGTTCAAGGCCGAATCCGGTATCGATGCCGCTATTATTCCCTACAAGGGTACGGCGCCTGTCATGAACGACCTGCTCGGCGGCCATGTGCCTGTCGCGTTCGGCGTGCTGCCGCCGGCGCTCGGCAATATCGCGGCCGGCCAGTTGCGCGCCATCGCCGTCACCAGCAAGCAGCGCTTCTCGCTACTGCCTGACGTGCCGACATTCGACGAATCAGGGATGCCCGGCTTCGAAGCCGTGCTGCATTACGGGCTGCTGGCGCCGTCAGGCACGCCGCCTGACATCGTCGAACTCCTCAGCGCCGAGCTGCGCAAACTTGTCAGCGATCCGGAGGTGCAGAAACGCATCCGTCTCGAAGGCGGCGATCCCCTGGCCTCGACGCCGGCCGAATACGCAGACGATATCGACAAGGAAGAGAAGAAGTGGAGCAAGCTCGTTCATCAGCTCGGGCTGAAGGTGGAGTAGCGGCGGGACTCTTCTCCCTCTCCCCGCCCTTCGCGGGGTCGAGACGAGCGGAGCTCGCTCTTAGAGGGTCGGGGTGAGGGGCTCTCTCCGCCATTGCAGTCTATCGATAGACCTGTACCCCCTCACCCGAAATTCGCTATTGCGAATTTCGACCTCTCCCCGCAAGCGGCCGCAAGCGGGGAGAGGTGACCAGACCGCCGTCCCGCACATCAAATATTCGGCTTCCACATCACCGGGATCTCCCGGTAGCCGCTGCCGTGTTTCTCGACATGCGCGAGCGAAGGGAACGGGTAATGGAAACCCTGCACCCGCATCCGGTCGGCCACCAGCATGTCGTAGACCTTGCGGCGGGTCGCTTCCGCCATGGCGCCGTCCTGATCGTAAAAGGCGTGCCAGTCGGGATGGCGGACGAACAGGAACGGCACGTGGGTGACGTCGGATTGCACGTAGACGGAGTCCGGGCCGGAAGCGATCACGAACGAGCTGTGGCCGGGCGTGTGCCCGGGCGTGCCCTGCGCAGTGACCCCGGGAATCAGCTCCTTGCCCCATTCATAGGTTTTTACGCGCTTCAAAACCTCCGGCGTGAAGACGCGCCGCACATTCTTGAAGTTGCCTTCCATCCGGCCCTTGGGCGCGCGGCTCATCTCGCCGTCATCCATCCAGAACTGGTGCTCTTTCGCCGGCACGGCGATCTCGGCGTTCGGATAGGTCAGTGAGTTGTCGTCCATCAGGAGGCCGTTCATGTGGTCGCCGTGATAGTGCGAGATGATCACGACGTCGACGGCGTTGCGGTCGATTCCCGCGGCCGCGAGGTTGGTCACGAACTGGCGGGCGGTGCCGTTGCTCTTCTTGTAATTGCTCTCGCCGGTGCCGGTATCGATGATCGCCAGCTTCGATCCGGTATTGATGGCGATCGGGTTGTACGGCGTGGTCATCATGTCCTTTTCCATGAAGACCTCGGCGAGCGCGGCGTTCACCACATCCTTCTTGATGTTGGTGACGTGATCCTCCGCCATCTTGAACCGGTTGACGCCATCGGTGGCCACCGTCACCTCGATGCTGCCGATCTTGTAGCGGTACCAGCCGGCGGTCTGCTTGCCCGCCGGCGGCGTCGCGGCGTGGACGGGCTGATTGAACGGCAGGCTCGCGGCCGCTGCCGCGCCTGCGGCAGCCGACAACAGATCGCGGCGCGTGAAAGCCGTCATAGGCATCTCCCCTCACCCATTTATCCCGGGATTTGGCTCCCGAATTGACGTGAATACTCTCGATTCTTGGGACCTTCCGCAAGCCGGAAGCGAAGGCGACACCTTCCGAGCCTTTGGTTGGGCGCGTCGCGCGGCGACCGCCTAATTGCCACCTCCCCAGCCTGTCACCTCGGGAACAGCGCGCCGGTTCAGTCTCTGGCATTCTCCTAATCACAGGAAACGGACGCGGTGGTCGCGGTCCAACTGCCAAAAGGAGAACTGCCATGAATACCCAGAACGCTCAGAATGCTCAGATCGATGTCCTCTCCGACGAACAGCTCAATGCCGTGTCGGGTGGCAAGGACCGGGTTCAGGTCACCAAGGAGCAGTACGAACAGATCCTCGAAGTCAAGTTCATGTTCGCCAGCCTCAAGAAGTAAGCGGATTAGGAGATCCTCCGCGTTCCAATACGAGTACGGCGGACCAGGCCTATTGGCCGGTCCGCCGCACTTGTTTCTGCCGCCGCGCGCGTCAGTCGTTGGCGCCGTGGATGGAGGCGACGACCGCGGCCGTGACCTCATTCGTCCTGGCCTTGCCGCCGAGGTCCGGCGTGTGAAAGCGGGGGTCGGCGGTGACACGTTCGACCGCCTGCATCAGCCGCGTCGCGGCCGCCGGCTCGCCGAGGTGCTCCAGCATCATCACCGATGACCAGAACGTCCCGACGGGATTGGCGATGCCTTTGCCGATGATGTCGAAGGCCGAGCCGTGTATCGGCTCGAACATCGAGGGATAGGTCCGCTCCGGATTGAGGTTGGCGGTCGGCGCGATGCCGAGCGAGCCGGCGAGCGCGGCCGCGAGATCCGACAGCACGTCGGCATGCAAATTGGTCGCCACCACGGTATCGATGGTCTCCGGCTTCATGACCATGCGCATGGTCATCGCATCGACCAGCATCTTGTCCCAGGTCACGTCCTTGAACTCGGCCGCGATCTCGACTGCGATCTCGTCCCACATCACCATGGCATGGCGCTGCGCGTTGGATTTGGTCACGACGGTAAGCAGCTTGCGCGGCCGCGACTGTGCGAGCTTGAAGGCAAAGCGCATGATGCGCTCGACCCCGGGACGGGTCAGGATCGAGACGTCGGTTGCGACTTCGAGCGGCAAGCCCTTGTGGACGCGGCCACCGACGCCGGCATATTCGCCTTCCGAGTTTTCGCGGACGATCACCCAGTCGAGCTCCTTGCCGTGCACGTTGCGCAGCGGGCTGGTGATGCCGGGCAGGATCCGCGTCGGACGGACGTTGGCGTACTGATCGAACGGCTGGCAGATGGCGAGCCGCAGCCCCCACAGCGTGATGTGATCAGGCACATCAGGCGCGCCGGCCGAGCCGAACAGGATCGCGTCGTGATTCCTGATCTGGTCGCGGCCATCCTCCGGCATCATGATGCCGTGCTTCTTGTAGTATTCAGATCCCCAGTCAAAATGATCGACCTTGAACTTGAAATTGCCGTCGCGCTGGGCCAGCGCGTGCAGCACCTCGACACCTGCAGCAATGACTTCGGTGCCGATCCCGTCGCCCGGGATGGCGGCTATGGCGTACGTCTTCATCGATTGGTCTCCGGATGGCGAATGATTATTAGTTTCCCTTGGCACCCGCTGCCTTGATCACGGCGCCCCAGCGCGGCACTTCGGCCGTCAGATGCGCCTTGAGCGCCGCTGGCGTCGCCTGCTCGGCCTGGACCGGCTCGGTGCCGAGATTGGCAAACCGCTCGATCACCTTGGGGTCCTTCAGCGCGGCCTGAAGAGCTGTGACCAGCTTGTCGGTGGCCTCTTTGGGCAGTCCCTTTGGCGCCCACATCGCATGCCAGGCCGAGACCTCAAATCCCTTGACGGCGCCGCCGTCGAGCGTCGGCAGGTCGGGCAATGACGAGACTTTGGCTTTGGTCGTGACCGCAAAGCCCTTGATCTTGCCTTCCTTGATCTGGTTGGTGGTGTTGGTGGTCTGGTCGCACATCACGTCGAACTGGCCGCTGAGCAGGTCGTTCATGGCCGGCCCGGTGCCGCGATAGGGAATCCCGTTCATCTGCACGCCGAGCTCCTTCATCAGCATCAGCATGCACAGATGCGAGGCGGAGCCGATGCCGGCATGCCCGTAGACGGCCTTTTCGCCGCTGGCGCGAATCCACGCCACGTACTCGGTCACATTGTTGGCAGCAAGCGTCGGCTTCGACACCAGGGTCATCGGCACGTCGGTGATGCGGCCGAGGTGGTCGAAATCGTCGACGACATCATATTTGAGAGAGTCGTAGAGCGCGGGCGCGGTCGCGTGCGCGATGTGCCAGATCGCGAGCGTGTAGCCGTCGGCGGCCGACTTCGACACGCGCGCCATGCCGAGCGTGCCACCGGCGCCGCCGACATTTTCGACCAGGATGGTCTGGCCGAGGCTTCGGCCCATCGATTCCGCGATGAGGCGGGCCACGGTGTCGGTCGGCCCTCCGGCCGCCGCCGGAACGATGATGGTGATCGGTTTTGTCGGAAAAGCGGTCTGCGCGAAGGCGGTGTGTGACGCCCATAGCGACGCGGCCGCGATGGCGCCGGATAGGATCGTGCGACGATTGAACCGCATGGGTCGCTCCCTGAAGAATTCGTTGATTGGCTGATTTCAGCGCTTGCCGACAAGGTAAGGCCAAAGGTCACGCGCCTTCAATCGGCATACGATTATACAAATATTTGATATAATCTGCCGGGGAGGACGAAATATGGAACTGCACCAGCTTCGCTGCTTCGTGGCGGCGGCCGAGGAATTGCATTTCGGGCGTGCGGCGCAGCGGCTGGAAATGCTGCCCTCCGCGCTCGGCCGTTACATCCGGCTGCTCGAAGACGATCTCGGCACAAGGCTGATGACGCGAACGACGCGCAGCGTGACGCTGACCGATGATGGCGTCGTCCTGCTCAAGGAGGCCCGCATTTTGCTGGCGCAGGCGGACAATCTGGCGGTCAAATTCCAGGCGCGGGGCCGCAAGCAGGGCGCGATCATCCGCGTCGGCGCGATCGACAGCGCAGCGGCGGGACTGCTGCCGATGCTGCTTTCCGACTTTCGCGAACAGAGACCTGACGTCACGGTGAAACTGACGGAAGACAAAACGATCCGGCTGTTGCCGGCGCTGATCTCCGGCCGGCTCGACATCGCCCTGGTACGCCCGCCAGAAAAGCCCGACAAGCGGCTGGAATTTCTGTTTCTCCTACACGAGACCGCGGTCGTCGCCGTACCGGATCGTCATCCCCTCGCGTCGAGAAAACGGGTGACCGTCGCCGATCTTGCCGAACAGCCGCTGATCGTCCCCGAGCGTCGCTCGCGCCCGCATAGCCACGATCTGACCATGAAACTGTTTGCACAGGCCGGACTGCAGGCACGCATCATCCAGATTGCCAATGAAAAGCAGACCATCGTGAATCTCGTCGCGGCCGAAATTGGCGTTGCCATCGTGCCACGATGGACATCGCGAATGGCGGCGCGCGGCGTTCGGTTTGTTCCGCTCGCGGGATCAGACACGAACCGCTTGCCGCTCGCAGCCGCCTGGACCCGCGGCGCGCGCGATCTCATCAGGGACGAAATGCTTGGTATCCTCAAAGCGTCCCTCAAACGCTATGCACGGGAGGCCTGACGAGGCGGGCCACCGGCTGACGGTGATCTGGGTCACAAACAGCCGGGGCGGAGCAAGGCAAAATCCCGTTCGTCGCAGCATCGTGCGGCGCCTAACCAAGGGAAAACAGCCATGACCGATTTCACTCCCGTCAAACCCGAAGCATTGACATCAGATGAACTCGACCGCGTTGCCGGTGGCATCATCGTCGTCGGCGGATTGCTGCGCCAGTTTACCTCCAGGCTGGACTGGGTCGCGCTCAATCCGCAGCCGCTGCCGCCAAAGGTCTTCTTTTCATTCCGCTGGTAGCGGCCGCAGCCTCCGGCTCGACTCGCGCGCCTAGTTCGTGTTGAGCCGGAACCGCAGCGTTCTGGTGCCGATGAACGAGATCGCATCGCCCTGCCGCTTCCAGGTCGCGGCATCGGTCAGTGCGGCAATCAGTTCGTCGTCGGCCTGGGCGCGATTGGGCGGACAATTACGGTTCTCCATCGCGCCGGCGACGAAGATCACGGTGTTGCCCGCCACCGAAAACTGGCCCTTGCCGCCTTTGCACCAGAGTTCGAGCACCACTTCGCCGCGGTCGCCGATTTCCAGATTCGGTATTCGCTTGGAGCCGGGCTGGGGCGGGACATCCATGGTCATTTCCATCCCGAACGGAAAGCCGTTGTCGGCCTGGGCATGACCGGCATTGGGAGCGGAAACCAGCAGCACCGAAGCAACGCCTGCGAGCTTCACCATGCGCGCGAATGAAATCATGCAACCTCTCTCGAAAAACCCTCAACCGCGATATCGCGCCGTTCTATTGAACAAGTATGTCATTGGCTAGAGCCGTCCGGTTCAGACCGGTTTCCTGTCTGCCTCAGCCAATGCGCAAAATGCCGCACCGACAAAAAAATCCCCGCGGGCTGCGCCGCGGGGGTTTGGTTGATCGACTTGGCTCTTGCTTCGCAATCCGCTCAGTCGAATTTTGCCTGCGCCGTCTTTCCATCAGGGCCGGTCAGTTGCACGACACCTTTTGGCTGAACCGGCAATGCGACGCTGGCGGTGCCGGAAAGCAGCGCGCTGCCGGCAGGCTGGAGCAGGATCCGTTGCGACTTGCCATCGACAACGAGGATGGCAACCGCCTTGAACCCTGTGGCCGGGATCGATTTCTGGTTCTCGTCGCTGACGAAGAGTTCGAGCTTGTCGGATTTCGAAACCAGTTCGACGTGATACGAACCGGCATGCGCGACCCAGCCGCCATTCGTTCCTCTCTCGTCGTGCGCCGAGGCGCAAGTCGACCAGGCCAGCATGGCCGCAACCATCAAAAATTTCCCATTCACCGTCATTCTCCGGATGTTGATGTCAAAAAGCTTCGGCGGCTGAATTTGCCGCGGCCGTCTCCGCACTGCCGCCAGCGCCTCTTCGCAGCCGCTCCAGCGGCGCTTCGCCATAGCGAAGGAACAGAACGGGCGTCAGCAGCGTGTCGAGCAGGGTCGCGCTGAGGAGACCGCCAAAAATCGTCACGGCCACCGGATGGAGAATTTCCTTGCCGGGCGTTGCCGCATCGATCAGCAGCGGCACCAGCGCGACACCGGCCGACATCGCCGTCATCAGGACCGGCGTCAGCCGCTCGACGCTGCCGCGAACCACGAGATCGTGCCCGAACGGCATTCCCTCCTTCAGCGCCAGGTTGATGTAGTGGCTGATTTTCAGGATGCCGTTGCGAACCGCAATGCCGGTCAGCGTGACAAATCCGACCATCGACGCAACCGAGAGCGGTTGGCCCGCCAGCCAGAGCGCCGCGACCGAGCCGATCAGCGCCAGCGGGACGTTGCCCATGATGATGAAGGCAAGCACGGCCGAGCGGTAGCGGCTGTAGAGAATGGCAAACACCAGCAACAGTGACAGCAGCGAGAGCACGCCGATGGTCCGGCTTGCTTCCTCCTGGGCCTGGAACGTTCCCTCCAGCCGAACGTAGAAGCCTTCGGGAAGCCTGGTCGACGCGGTCACCTTGCGGATCGCCGCGATGATGTCGGTCATGTCGGCCGTCCCGTCGGCGTTCGCCAGCACCACCACACGGCGGCGGCCGTTCTCGCGCAGGATCTGGTTGGGGCCTTCGGTCTCCTTGACGTCGGCGATCTGCCGCGCCGGGATCCATCCGGCCGGCGTTTCGATCAAGAGGTCGCCCAGGGTTTGCGTGGTGCGAAGCCGGTCCGGCAGCCGCATCGTGACGTCGAACCGGCGATAGCCGTCCACCACCCGTGAAATGACGCGGCCGTTCGAGAGCCGGCTGAGCTGCTGGATCACGGCGGCCGGCTGCACGCCATAGAGCGCGGCACGACCATAATCGACGCGGATTTCCAGCTGCGGAATCAGCACCTGCTTTTCGACCTGCAGGTCGGTGAGACCCGGAATCTCCGAAAGCTTGCCGCGCAACATGTCAGCGGTCGCGCGCAGGCTGTTCAGATCGTCGCCGAACACTTTCAGCGCAATTTCGGCCCGAACGCCCGAAAGCAGATGGTCGAGCCGGTGCGAAATCGGCTGGCCGACGTTGATCGCAGCGGGAAGCACGGCGAGCCGCGCCCTTATATCCGCGACGATTTCGGTCTTTGGCCGTTTCGTTGGCTTGAGATTGACCTCGAGGTCCGACGAATGGACGCCTTCGGCATGCTCGTCGAGCTCCGCCCGGCCGGTTCGCCGGCCAACGGTCTTGACCTCGGGCACTTCAAGGATGAGGCGCTCGGCAATCAACCCGACGCGATGGGACTCGGCGAGCGAGATTCCCGGATTGAACAGCATGTTGATGGTGAAGGTGCCCTCGTTGAAGGGCGGCAGGAATGCGCGGGGAAGATAGAATGCGGAAGCCGCCGCCATCACGACCGCCGCGAGCGCGGCAACCATCAGGGCGCGCTGATGGTGGAAAACCCGTTCGAGCAAGGCCGCATTGGCGCGTTTGAGCATCGCGACCAGCGCGCTGTCGCCATGATCGAGGCGCTTGAGATGCGGAAGCATGTGATACGCCATCACCGGGGTCAGGGTGATGGAGACCGCAAGGCTGGCGAGAATGGAGATGATGTAGGCCTGACCAAGCGGCGCAAACAGCCGGCCTTCGATGCCCGACAGTGCAAACAGCGGCACGAACACCAGAACGATGATGGCGGTCGCATAGACGATGCCGGAGCGCACTTCCTGGGATGCCGAGACGACCACATCGAACGCGGAGCGCGGATGCTCCAGGGCGCGATTTTCGCGCAACCGCCGGAAGATGTTTTCGACGTCGACGACGGCGTCATCGACCAGCTCGCCGATGGCGATGGCGATGCCGCCAAGGGTCATCGTGTTGATCGACAGGCCGGCAAAATAGAACACGACCGCGGTGGTCAGGATCGATACCGGGATCGCAGCCAGCGAGATCGCCGTGGTCCGCCAGTTCATCAGGAACAGGAACAGCACGATGGCGACGACCGCGCCGGCCTCGAGCAGGACACGCTCGACATTGCCGATCGAGGTCTCGATGAAATTGGCCTGACGGAAGATGATCTGGTCGGCCTTCATGCCCGTCGGCAGCGACGCCGTGATTTCCTTCAGGGCCTGCTCGATCTCGCGGGTCAGCCGGATGGTATCGACGTTGGGCTGCTTCTCGACCGAGACGACGACGGCCGGCTTGCCCATATAGCCGGCGTCGCCGCGCTTGACCTTGGGCGCAAACTCGACGGTGGCCACCTGCTTCAGATAGACCGGCCCGCCATTGACCTGCGCCACCACCACGTTGCGGAGGTCGTCCAGATTGGTGGTCCGCCCGATATTCCGGATCAGATATTCGCGGGCATGCTGATCGGTAAATCCGCCGCCGGTATTGACGCCGAACTGATTGAGGGCGAGTTCGACCTGCTCGTAGGTGACGCCGAGGCTGCGCAGCGCCGGCGGATTGGGCGCGATCCGGTATTGCCGGACTTCGCCCCCCATCGGAATCACCTGTGCGACGCCGGGGATGGTGAGCAGCCGCGGCCGCACCACGAAGTCGGTTGTCTCGCGAACCTCCATCGCCGAAGCGCGGTCGCTGGTCACCGCGACCAGCAGCACCTGCCCCATGATGGAGTTGATCGGTCCCAGTTGCGGAACGGTATTTGGCGGCAACTGGGTCCGGATCAGATTGAGGCGCTCACCGATCTGCTGCCGGTTACGATAGATATCGGTACCCCAGTCGAATTCGACATAGACGATCGAAAGGCCGATGCCGGAAACCGAGCGGACCCGCGTCACGCCGGGAACACCGTTCATCTGGGTTTCGATCGGAAAGCTGACGAGCTGTTCGACCTCTGGGGGCGCGAGCCCGTCCGACTCGGTCATGATCGTGACCGTCGGCTTGTTCAGGTCGGGAAACACGTCCACCGGCAGCCGGGTAGCGCTGAAGATGCCGAGCAACACCAGGACCAGTGAAGCCGCTATGACCAAGAGGCTGTTGCGCAGCGACTGTGTGACGAGAAAGCGAAACATCTGCCCGGCTCCTCAGCGCACTTGGTTGAGCAGTTCGGCGCCCTGCACGACCAGGCGCTTGCCTCCGGCGAGGCCGGTGGCGATGAGCACGCGGTCGCCGTCGAGCGGCTCCACCCGTACCGGCCGCTGTTCGAAACGCTCCGGCGTGACGTGTTCGTAAACCACCTCCTGGCCGTTGGCGTTGCGCACCAGACTGGCCCGCGGCACCGCAAGGCCGACCTTTTCCTCATTGGTGGTGGCCAGCACCGTGACGAACTGCCCGGCGCGAAGGCCGGAATGGTCGCCCTGAATGGCGAACTGGACCGGGATTGATTGATTGCGGTCCGCAAAGCCGGAGCCCTGATAGACCAGTGTGAAAGTACGATCGGTCCCGAGATTCGCAGTCGCGCTGCGAACGCCGGCCAGCGGATCGAAACTGCGGGCTTCGACCCACAGGCGGGTCGGATCGACGATGTGGAAAATCACCGCATTGGACTGGGCGATCTGTCCGGCCACCGGTGTGCCTTCGGCGACGACGCCGTCGACTGGCGCCAGCAGCGCTTCGGGCTCACGGCGCGCCCGGTCGAGCGATCCGCGGCGGTCTTTCAAGCCCTGCAGCTCCGACCTCGTGTCTTCGAGCTGGGAGCGGGCAATGGCGCCGCTCGGCACCAGCGTTTCATAGCGGGCGAGCCGGCGCTCCACGATGGAAATTTGCTGGTCGAGTTCGCCCTGGCGCTGGCGCATATCCGACACGTCGATGGCCTGCAGCGGCGGGTCGACATAAGCGAGCACATCGCCTTTCTTGACCGGCGTCCCCAGTCTCGGAAAACCGCCGGGCGGGGCTGAGAGGCGGCCGCCCACCGAAGCCTGCACGAAGCCGCTGGCGTTCGGATCGGGAATGATCCGGCCCGGCAGCTCGATGGCGCGCGGGTGCGCACGGGATTCGGTCATCACGGTACGAAGGGCGAGAATGCGTTGCGTGCTCTTGGGCACGAACACGCCGCCATCTGGCAGGCGCTGTGCGAGGTCGCGAACCGACTGCATCGCGGCTGCCGGAGCGGCGCGATCATGGCCGTCATGGGAGCGCGATGAATTGTTGGACAGGACGAACGCGCCGGCGACGACGAGAACCATTGCCGCCGCTCTGCGACGCCGCCGGATCAGCGCCATGACGCCGATCCCGGCAGCAAGCCCGGCCAGGATGGCGATGAACAGCGCCGGGCCGTCGTGATTGAAGTGATAGCCGACCTCTCCCGCAATGGCGGAGGTCGAGAGCCACGATGTCGGTCCGGCCTTCGCCCCTGGAAGATCCGGAATCACCAGCCGGGCGGGCAACACATCGACATTGCCGTCTTTCGCGACCGTGAAGATCAGGTCGTAAGCGCCCGGCTTGCTGGACCAGGGCGCGTCGAGGCGATAGGGCTCGCCCGGCCTGGCTGCGGCCTTCTGCGGCCCGGCGGGCGTTTCGATTTCGATTTCGGCGCCATCCACCGGCTCGTTGGTTGCGAACCGGTCGAGATAGATGACGAGCACGCCTTCGCGCGCAATCGCAACCAGTTCGTGCACATCCGAGTCGGTCTCGGCACGCGGCGCGAGACTGGCGCTCGGCGCCGGAGCGGGCGCGCCATGATCGTGGCCTTCGTGCGCCAGCACCGGGCCTGCCATGAGCAGGAATGACATAGCCGCCACGCACCGCGCGGCACGGAACAAAAAAGACATCTGAATGACTCACCTGAGAAGAAGCGTGTTCTCGCTCGCGCGGCCGGCACATCGTGCCGCCGCGATATCTTTGCTCAGGTGAACGCTCGGGGGGGTTTACGCAGGCTTGCGGGTTCTATGCCCGAAGCAAGCACGGCACCGGTGACATCAAGTCGGTGCGAATGAACTGCAGGAGGCAAACATTGCGAGGCTGCAACCAAAGCGGCGCCGCCGCAGCACCCCATGCCCGCCCCGCAACAACCGTCCACGCATCCGTCCGCGTCGATCGGCGCTGCGCCCGGCGGTCGACCTGCGGTCAGGATAAGCTCGTGCGGGATAGATCCGTTGGCTTTGGTGAAGGCAGCCTCGTTGGTGAAGGCAGCCTCGGCAAAGACGTCCTTGGTGAACGCAGCCTTGGTGAGGTGATGCGCCACCGGCGCATGGGCGCCGTGAGGTACCGCATGAGGATGAACGTGGACATGTCCCTGCAGGCGGTGGGCCTGGTCGGCATGGGCGCGGGCCAAGGCAGGCGCGAATTGAACGGCGATCAGGACGATCACCGTACAAATAAACTGCCAAAGCTTTGGGTTCGCGTTCATCAAGCTCACAATATCACAGGGCTCTCGGCCCTGCATAGGTCAGGTTAAAGATGGCTAACGCGTACTGCGAGCCATTCATATTTCTGTCGCCTTCAGGCCAGCACCGGTTCACGAGACTTTGATGAACGGGGCCGCTGGTCCGGAGAGGGTGTATATTCGCTCGAAACTGAATACTATTACGGTCCGCATCCGTTCAGGACCCCATCAACTTCAGTTGAATTTGGCTTGCACGGTTTTGCCATCGGGTGAGGTCAGTTGCACCACCCCCTTCGGCTGCGCCGTCAGCGCATCGCTGGCGGTTCCGGAAAGCCGCGCGCTTCCGGCAGGTTCCATTGCAACGCGTTGGGCCTTGCCATTCACAACAAAGATGCCGATGGCCTTGAAGCCGGTTGCGGCGATCGGCTTCTGGTTCGCATCGCTGATGTAGAGATCGACCTTTTCGGATTTCGAAACCAGCTCGACATGATAGGAGCCGGCATCCTCGACCCTGCCGCCATTCGTGCCCTGGTGATCGTGCGCCCAGGCGCAAGCGGACGAAGACACGAGCGCAGCAACCATCAGAAACTTCTTCATTGTCATTCTCCAGATGCTCGGCTGCCGACAGGCGTCAGAGGTACGTGAGCAGCGTGGATCAACGGCGATCCAGCCGAGCTGGTAAGCCGGCCGACGGCGTCGGCCGGCTTTTTGTCGTTAGTGGTGGTGGTGACCGTGGTGGTGGTGATGGCCGTGGTGATGATGGTGATGGCCATGATGATGATGATGGCCATGGTGCCAGCGCCAATGCCAGTGATGGCCATGATGGTGATGACCATGATGGTGATGGCCGTGGTGATGATGGCCGTGATGGTGACGCCAATGCCCCGCGCTGCTTGCGGAGACGCCGGCGACCAGGATGACGGTTGCAGCGACCGCGGAGAGGATTGCTTTACGAAACGACATGGTAGCTCCTTGGGTTGTGGTAGCAGGGGATCTGCTCCGTAGTTCGAACCCTATGATCGTCGCCGGCGGCTGAACGTGAGCTGAAACACGCAGGTGCACTCGCCTCTTCTTGAAGCGTGGACCTGCAAGCGAATTCGCAACGCAAATCAGGCACGAACTGCACATTCATCTCGGCATGCGCCACAATGACGCGCGCCGAAATCGCTTCGTCGTCGATCGTGTCAATGTGTCTAGTCGTGTGCATGGCTGTTTGACGCGCACGTCATTCACATTGTTCATGGAAAATTTCTGAACAGTTGTTCAGGTGTCCGCGCGGTGATGAAGGGAAAGACGATCGCCAGAACAAAATGAAGGCCGCAACTAGACAGCACCCCGGTGCAATTCCCTGCTGCTCACTTGCGCCGTCGGCAGCGAGCGAGGTTGAGGTCCCTTCGTGCTGCGACGGCCAGATGCTGACCCCCGCGCCGTGCTCGGGATCACGATCACCCGCGAGAAAGCTGCACCGGCAAAGCCAGCTTCGAACAGTGAGCGTGTGCGAGCCGATGCGCCGGCCGGCGAAAGGCCGATGACGCAGAAGGAGTTGATCGAACATTTTGGCTCGAATGTCCTGCCGGGAGCGGAGGCCGGCAAAAGCTATTGATCCAGCGATCCTCCCGCGTCCGAGCACCAACCAACGGGAGGGGGTGATCCCGGATCAATGCCGTCAACAGCGATCCGGGGGGCGCGCAGTGCGCAGGTCGTGCCCTACGAAATAACAGTGCACCCGGGTATTCATACCGGCGCGATAGGCCAGAGCCTGCCATCGCTGACCTTCCCGGCCGATGGCAGGCCGAGTTTCAGATGCGCGTGGGTGGTCCGGCATCTGGGGAGCCTGCTCCGTCGCTTTATCCTCAGCGGCGGGGCAGGTGCTCCCCTTATCTGGCCGCATTAGCAAGTCGTCAGCGCGCCAATCGCGATGCCGGCCAATCTTGGAGCACCCGGACGAGACATCGAGCTGGACGAGCTTTCTATCCGCCGGAGATTAGAAGGTCTTTTCTCCTTGGTCGGCATGGACAGGACATAATGCGACCCATTTGCCCCGCAATTTTTCAAATTGCCAACCATCCTCTTCGGCTGTGACAAAGGCTAGCCGAGATAGGTCCCAATTTTGAGCTATCTCTTCACTGCGCCGATGATCGCACACGTCGCATGAAAAAATATGATGACCGCCGCGTCTTTCAATTCCCATCGGCTTTCTCCTCCCGCGGAGCGCCGACTAATTCCACTCTTCGGAGCTCAGAAAAGAATTTTATGAGTTCGGGCAACTCGGCATCGCCGTGTGTCAGATAAAAAAGTCTAGCGATCTCTTCTCGGCTCAATTCGAGCTGCACCAAATATGACCCATTCAAATTCAGCTCAGCGTGGCTCGAAATTCGCGCGGTAAAGTGCACACGCCGACGGCCTCGGAAGAGCTGCTGGACGTGGCGGAAGATTTGGAAATAGGTCTCCCCCTTTTCGAAGCTCTCGATTTCTTCGTTAACTTCCTGAGCGGTCAAGTTCGCGAACAGGACCGGCTTTGGTCCATGATCTCGGGACCACCCGCGCGTCGTAACTTGCATAAGAACCTCTCCTCCTTAGTTAACCTAAGACAAAGACATGTATTCTAAGCCAATAGATGTCAAGTTGTCGTTAAATAAGTTTGTTCGGCGACCTTGACTGA
Source organism: Bradyrhizobium sp. AUGA SZCCT0160 (assembly GCF_018130105.1). Lineage (NCBI taxonomy): Bacteria > Pseudomonadati > Pseudomonadota > Alphaproteobacteria > Hyphomicrobiales > Nitrobacteraceae > Bradyrhizobium > Bradyrhizobium sp. AUGA SZCCT0160. Next base: position 93,640 of record NZ_JAFCMD010000002.1, on the reverse strand, counting down.
TCTGTTCTTGATATGTTCTCATTCCGGATGGGCAATCGACGCATGGCGGAATGGCGGATGTTCTCAAGGAAGCAAATCGAGAAGGCGGCCGATCTCGCAGAGCAGCGCCGGCAGGCCGTCCGGCCCGATGCGACACCTGGCCCGGCTCCAGCCGATCCGATCCCGGACGAGCTATGGACGAGTTTGCTGACCGATTCGCGCGCGGCCGGAAAGCCGAGGGCCGCGATCCAGCATTGCCGGCTCGCCGACATTGGCCAGCATGTCCTGCGCGTCGAGTGCCAGCGCTGCGTTCGGATCGTCGAAATCCAGACGGCAGATGCGATCCGGCTCTTTGGGCAGCAAGCGCTCTGGAAAGATGTCGGGCAGCGATTGCTCGACCAGACCTGCACCAACCGCACCGGCCGGCACGAAGAGGATGGCTGCTGGCCTGATTGGAACCGATGAGGCCTTGATTAACCTCCGGGTGTCATGGTTTCTCTGGCGAAAAAGGAGCCTCCATGGCGGAAACATCAATTGAATGGACAGACGCCACTTGGAACCCCGTGGCGGGGTGCACGGTGCTGACTGCGGGCTGCACAAATTGCTATGCCATGCGGATGGCCGCTCGGCTCGATGCAATGGGCCAGCCCAAATACAAAGGGCTCACGCGAAAGAGCGGCGGCAGGTCAGTTTGGACGGGCAAGGTACGGCTCGACCACAAATCGCTCGACGTGCCGAAGTCTTGGTCAAAGCCCCGCAAGGTCTTCGTCAATTCAATGTCCGATTTGTTTCACACGGACGTGCCGCCCGACTTTATCGCGAAGGTTTGGGCGACCATGAAAGCGACCCCGAGGCACACTTATCAAATCCTGACCAAGCGGCCGGATAGAATGGCCTCGATCCTGGCTCAGCCAGAGTTTGAGATCTTGCCAAACGTCTGGCTGGGAACCAGCGTCGAGGATGGACGTGTGCTATCGCGCCTCGATGATATTCGGAAAGTGCCAGCCGCAATCCGGTTTGTTTCCTTAGAGCCTTTAATTGGCTCGGTCGCGGCCGGAGACCTCACAGATATCGATTGGGCAATTGTCGGCGGCGAAAGCGGTCCACGAGCAAGACCGATGAACCCCGAATGGGTCAGCGAGATCGAAGCAATGTGCCGGCGATCAGGCACCGCGTTCTTTTTCAAGCAGTGGGGCGGCAAGAACAAGAAGGCCGCCGGCCGGATGCTCAATGGGCAGACATACGACGAGATGCCTTCGGTCCATAGTTTTTCATGACGTACCGGTGGAATTTCTTGGCGAGATCAATGGCCGGTGCACTCGGATTGGCCACCGCCAAGAACAACGAGAATTTCTGCTGATTGATGTTGGTAAAGAGCGGTAGCGGCTCGGAAACGTATGGGAAGAGAGTTTCCATGCGACCTTTGAACCAAGTTTCGATTTGCGCCTTGGTTGCGTTGCGTCGTTCGTCAGCAGCGAATTCCGGGATCATCGTGTCGAACAATGTCTTCGCGAATAGATCGCTGGTTGGCGGCGGAAGCTCGTAAAGGTCGCGCCATGCTGGACTTAGCACTTGATCCAGTTTTTTCTGCTTTGGGCCGACACCGCTGAGCTTATTCGCAAGCTGGCTTGTGACGTCCTGGAGTGGAAATAGATACCATACATCCACACACTGCGTCTTTGCCAAGAGTTCTAGGGTCGCCCAATCGACCTGCAGTGCATAGGGATCAAGGAACACCGCCGCACGAGCACCACCAGAGGCGCCGCGTCGCCAGACCTGCCGAGAAAAAATTTCCCCAATGGCGGCGTTAGCATCGCGGTCAATGATCTCGATGTCGAGCGACCGGTTAGCGGCCTTAAGAGCGTGCAGAGCCTTGTTGTGCTGATCGTCGCTCTCATTGAAAATGAAGTGCTTGAAAGCTGGCCGAATATTCATCGCTCGTTTGGCGGAACCCGGCAGCGTTTCCGTCACCCATTGCACCGGTTGGCGCTCAAGCAGTCCGCCGGTGAGTTTTTCGTTGGTGCGATCACCGGTGCCCGCGAATACGTCAACGTACCAGAGATCAAAATTCTTCTGGCTCAGAGCCTTGGTGTAGCATTCCAAATAATAGCAGATCGCGTCGAGCTTAAGCTCGGTCCAAGCGCCGCCGAATTGATGCTCTGTCATGGTGGTGTCTCACGGGTCGCGGAAAGCGACTCGCCAACAACATTCAACTGCAGACCGGTAACAAGCACAAGCACAAAGCGAGAACTTTACACCCTTGGCGTCCATCCGGATAAGACGCGCTCGGTGCATTCAACGGCCGGCGCACATTTGCTAGAACATTTGCTAAATCGATTTTTTTGCCCTCGAATTTGAGAGCTTCGCTTCGACAAAATCTTCTTAGATTTCAAGTGGTACAGTTGGGTGGGTTCGAACCACCGACCTCCTGTTCCACAGACAGGCGCTCTAACCAACTGAGCTACAACTGCATCCTTCGCGAAGCTCCTGGAAGGATTGCTTCGACCATCTGTTACTACAGCAGGCACCATCGACTGAATGTGAGCTGGCGCACACAGTGGATCGGCTGACGAAAATGACAATCCAGCTTCGTCATTGCGAGCGAAGCGAAGCAATCCATGGCACCACTTGCGGAGGCATGGATTGCTTCGTCGCTGTCGCTCCCTTGCGCAAACGCTTCGCGTTTGTCGCAGGCAATGACGACGTAGCGAGAGTGGCTGCGACAAATTAACCCGACGGGCAAAATTCCGCTTCCCTCGTCGGGCAAATCAGCGGTTTGAATCGTCGCGTCCCGCCCGACAAGAGGGGCGTGCGCACGTCACGAACGCGCGGCGGGTTGCGGTGGACGCTGGTTCACGTCTGACGACGGCGTGGATTAAGCGTACGGCAAAACCGTGTGGTCCTGGCGCCCGTTGCAGGCGTCAAGCTGTCGGAGAAGCGCAAGCGGAAACGGCGGCGACGGAGTCAACCAGAACTCGTCTCCGGGGAGAGCGCGGCATAAGCCGTAAAGCCATTGCGCAGGGAAGGCCGGGTGTTCTCCGCTGCCCTGTATGCTCGTGTGCAGCCTACTTAGTGCAAACCGCACACGGGACCGCGGGTGCAGCGCGCACCCGGTCTTCCCTGCGCCCTCTCATTGGAGGGCGGGAAGTTTCTGGCAAAGCTCGGGCGCAATGCGTCGCGAGAATGCGAGAGTGCGTTTTGGATAATGGTGCAACAACAAAACACCGCCGTCGTCCCGGCCTTGAGCCGGGACCCATACTCCGCGGCAGAGATTGTTGTGCACGATGGTCGAGGGCTTTTCTCAACAGCAGATGACCGGGGTTATGGGTCCCGGCGTTCGCCGGGACGACATCTTCTCCATATGTTCAGTTGCGCCCTACTGCAGGACCATCAACGTGAACGGATAGACGTAGGCCTGCAATGTCACCAGTCCGCCGACCAGACAGGCCAGCACGATCGAATGCAGGAATACATAGCGAAGGATCGAGCCTTCGTGGCCGTACCAGTTGGTTGCCGTCGAGGCGACAACGATCGATTGCGCGTCGATCATCTTGCCCATCACGCCGCCGGAGGAATTGGCGGCGGCCATCAGGATCGGCGACAGGCCGAGCTGCTCGGACGTGATCTTTTGCAGATTGCCGAACAGCACGTTGGAGGCGGTGTCCGATCCCGTCAGCGCCACGCCAAGCCAGCCGAGCAAGGTGCCGAAGAAGGGATAGAGCACGCCGGTTGCGGCGAAGGCCAGGCCGAGCGTGGCGTCGACGCCCGACAGCCGCGTCAGCGTGCCGATCGCCAGCATCGCCGAGATCGTGATCAGCGAAATCGCGCACAATCTGATGGTGCGGCCGTATTCCGCAATCATCTTCACCGGCGAGAAGCTCATCAGGAATCCGGAAATGATCGCGGCGATCAGCATGCCGGTGCCGGTGAACGACAGATAGGTGAAGTCGAACAGCGCGGCTTCCGGTGTCGGCCTGGCGGCGACCGGGGGCACCTTGTTGATCAGGTTGTGCAGTTCGGGGACCTGATATTTCCAGACGAAGCTGGCGTTCGCCCAGCTCTTGAACCCGCCATTGCCCCAGATCAGCATCACCACGCAGACGATGATCCACGGCAGCAATGCGCTCCACAATTCGCCTTGCGTGAGCGGCGTCCTGTCCATCGGCTTCGGCGTCGCCATGGTCGCGGCCGATTCATCCTTGCCGCGCAAGGCGGGCGACAACCAGAGCTCCCTGGGCTGCCACACTTTCAGGAACAGGATCAGGCATCCCATCGAAATCAGCGAAGCGCCGATGTCGACGATCCAGGGGTTGATGTAGTTCGAGATCACGAATTGCGGGATCGCGAACGAGACGCCGGTGACCAGGATAGCCGGCCACACTTCCTTCATGCCCTTCCAGCCGGCAAAGGCCCACACCACCCAGAACGGCACGATCAGCGAGAACAGCGGCAATTGCCGACCGACCATCGCGCCGAGGACATAGGGATCGAGGCCGGTGACCTGGGCCAGGCCCTGGATCGGCGTGCCCAGCGCGCCATAGGCAACCGGTGCGGTGTTGGCGATCAGCGACAGGCCGGAGGCGGCCAGCGGCGAGAAGCCGAGCCCGATCAGAACCGCGCCTGTGATCGCGACCGGCGTGCCGAAACCGGATGCGCCCTCGAAAAATGCGCCGAAGGCGAACGCGATCAGGAGCAATTGCAGGCGACGGTCGTTGGTGACGCCGCCGATGGCGCGCTTCAACAATTCGAAGCGGCCGGTCTCGACCGTAATGCGGTAGAGGAAAATGACATTGAGGACGATCCAGCCAATCGGGAAGAAGCCGACCACCACACCGAGCAGCGATGCCCGGACCGACATGCCCGCGGGCATATGGTAGATGGCAATGGTGACGATGTTGGCGACGATCAACGCAATGATGGCCGCGATGTGCGCCTTGACCTTGCCGCTGGCGATCAGCACCAGGAGCGTGACCACCGGCACGGCGGCGGCGAGCGTCGACAAGGTCGCGTTGCCGAGCGGATTGTAGACTTGATCCCACATGTTCGGATTCTCCCCGGATTATTATTGGGCACCCGGCCGTGTGGACGGTCTGGTGTGCCTGGCGCCTGCGGAAACGTTGCTCTCATCCGCAAGATCGACTGCTGGTTCGGCAGTTCGCCGAAACCCGCTCACAACCTCGCGAAGTCCAGAGGTCCCCTGCCCCTCGCCGTGACAGCCATGCTAGGGTCTGACCAGCTGCCGCGACAAGTCGCCGCAGGCTGAGAAATCTACGACTTTAGTCCAACGTCAAATTCTTCCATTCTTTCAGGCCTTTAAGGCCCGCTCCCGGAGACCACCGTGAAGAATATCCGCTCGACGCTCGCGACCGTATGGCGGATCGCCGCTCCCTATTTCCGTTCCGAGGACAAATGGGCCGGCCGCGCGCTGCTCGCTGCCGTGATCACGATCCAACTGGCGCTGGTCGCGATCGACGTTCTGGTGAACCAGTGGCAGAATCGCTTCTTCAACGCGCTGCAGGAATACAATTGGGACGTCTTCGTCAGGGAGATCGGCGTCTTTTGCGTGCTGGCGAGTTGCGCCGTCGTGCTTGCCGTCTACCAGCTCTACCTCAATCAATGGCTGCAGATTCGCTGGCGGCGCTGGCTGACCCGGCACTATCTCGGCGAATGGATGCACGGCGCCAATCACTACCGCATGCAATTGCAGGGTGACGCCGCCGACAATCCGGACCAGCGCATTGCCGACGACGTCAGGCTGTTCGTCGAGCGGACGCTGGATATCGGGCTGAGCCTTTTGAATTCGGTGGTGACGCTGCTTTCCTTCGTCGTCATCCTGTGGGGGCTGTCGGCAGCCGCCCCCTTGCACCTGTTCGGCAAGGAGTACGCCATCCCGGGCTACCTGGTCTGGGGCGCGCTGATCTACGCCGTCCTCGGCACGGCGCTGACGCAATGGATCGGCTCGCCTTTGGTGCGGCTTGATTTCAAGCAGCAGCAATTCGAGGCCGATTTCCGCTTCAACCTGGTTCGGGCACGGGAGAACTCCGAGCAGATCGCGCTGTTGCAGGGCGAGCGCGCGGAGCGCCTCGGGCTTTGGGCGCGCTTCCACCATGTGATCGAAAACTGGTACGGCATCATGAGCCGGACCAAGCGGCTGACCACGTTCACCGCGAGCTATTCGCAGGCCGCGGTGATCTTTCCCTATATCCTGGTGGCACCGGCCTTCTTCGAAAAGAAGGTCCAGCTTGGCGGTTTGACCCAGACAGCGTCCGCGTTCGGCAGCGTGCAGTCGGCGCTGTCGATCTTCGTCACGATCTACCGCACGCTGGCCGACTGGCGCGCCATCATGGCACGCCTCGACGGCTTTGAAGCAGCCATCGCGAGCGCCACGGCGCTGGAGAAATCGAGCGAATCGATCGACGTCGTCGCATCTCAGGGCGGCACGGCGATCGACCTGCGCGAGCTCACGCTGCGCCTACCCAATGGCACGCCGCTGGTCTCGGCCGATGCTTTAAGCCTTCGCGGCGGCGAACGTACGCTGCTCACTGGCCCGTCGGGCTCCGGCAAGTCGACCCTGTTCCGGGCCATCGCCGGCATCTGGCCGTTCGGCAGCGGCTCGATCGCCATCCCCGCCGGCGCGTCCGTCATGATGCTGCCGCAGCGGCCCTACTTTCCGATCGGATCGCTGCATGGGGCCATCGCCTATCCCGGCGCAACCGAAACCTTCAGCGCCGATCGGGTCAGGGAAGCGCTCACCCAGGTCGGCCTGCCCAAGCTTGCCGGGCGGCTGGAGGAGCAATCGCACTGGAACCGGATGCTCTCGCTTGGCGAGCAGCAGCGCCTCGGGGTGGCGCGCGCGCTGTTGCACGCGCCGCAGTATCTGTTCCTCGACGAGGCGACCGCCTCGCTCGACGAACCCTCGGAAGCCGCGCTCTACAATTTGCTTGGCTCGAAACTGCCGCAAACCACCATCGTCTCGATCGGCCACCGTTCGACGCTCGAGGCCTTCCACCAGCGCCACGTCGCCATGGTCCGCGACGGCGACCAGTTCACGCTGCGGGAAACGGTCAGCGCCCAGCCGGCGTAAGCCTGAGAGAAGCTGTTGCAGCCCCTACAACCAGCGCCGTCCCAAAAGCAAAGGGGCGGCAGATTGCTCTGCCGCCCCCAGATCTTCGCGAAGAAGATATTACTTCAGGTTGGTCAGCGCGGTCAGGTCAGCCGAGAGCTTGACGATGCCGGCTGCGCCGCACCAGTTCGAACCCACGCCGGACGGATTGATCGCAGTGACGTTGGTTCCGGTAAAGGCATTGATTTCGCCGCGAGCGGTGAAGTCGCTGGTGAAAGCGTTGCAATCGCCCTTCGACAGGTTGGTGTCGGAGTAACGGAAGTCCAGCGTGAACACCTTGTAGGTGAAGCCGACGCCGATATTCCAGGTGTTGTAGTCGGCGTAGTTGATGCCGTTCGGGAATACCGCGGTCCCGTAGAACGAGTCCGAGGTGCCCAGCCACTGGCGGCCGAACTCACCCGACACGTACATGCCAAGGCCGCTGGCGCCGAACCAGGCGCTCGGCGCGATCGCCTTGCCGACGATCGAAGCATAGGTGCCTTCGGCGCCGCTGTTGAGGAAGCTCGGCGTATAATAGGCGGTGCCGCCCAGCGAGAAGTTGTCGTTGAAGGTGTAGTTCACCTTGCCGTAGATCTCGAAGAAGCTGACGTCCTTCTTGAGCACGTTGAGATTGAGCAGGGTGTTCGCCTGGCATTCGGCGCTGAGCGGAACGCCGGCGAAATCGGTGACAGCGCCGCCGCCATATTGGCAGGTTCCACCCGGATAGAGGTAGCCCCAGGCGCCGACATCGAAGGCAAATGCGCCAACCGTCAGGCGGGCACCGCCGTAGGCGTCGACTTCAGCGGCTGCACGGTTGGGGAACGAGATGCTCGCAGCGGCCAGGCCGACGTACAGCTGGAAGTCCTTGGTGACGTTGTAGCGCGGCTCGAAATAGGCGTTGACCGACGGCTTGTGGTTGGACTGGGTGATACCGCGGAAGATGTAATCGTTGGTGATGCCGGCGCCGAAGGCGATATCCCAGGGATCGAACGCGACAGGCGGCGGGGCCTTCACCGCCTTGACCCGCAAGTCCGCCGCGAGGGCCGAACCCGATACCATTGCCAGCGCCGTTGCTAACAAAGCCAGTTTCTTCATGACGATCCCCATCACCTTCTAGAACAGTCCCGTTCCGGTGGCCCCCCAGGGCAAGCGATAACCGACTGCAACCAAACTCAACGGCAATCTGGGACGTGCTGTCATGGGCGTGAAGCAAAAAAGACAATCATCTGCCGCCTTTTTAGGCGTTCTGCCTGTTTCGGAAAATGTTGTCTGCGGGTGTTGCATTCCCACAACAAGTTTGGCGGCCTTCGTGCCGGTCAGACGACATCTGGAACCGGCAAAACAAGGGGATCAGCTCCCGCTTGCCTGAACAGCGGCCGAATCAACAGCCTCCGTAGAAATCCGTGGTGAAATCGATCCGCCGGCCGGCCTCAAGAAAAAAGCCGCAGCGGTGGACGCTGCGGCTTTCCGATTAATCGACCTTGACGGGCCGCGGACGACCTAGTGCTGATCGCCGCCATTGGACGAGCCGGAGCCCCATGACGGGGTCGATGCCTCCGAACTCGGTGTTGCCCAGCTCGGAGCGGGCGCAGCTTCGGGCTCTGGCGCCGGAGCCGCCACCGGGGCTGCCGCCTTCGGCGCGGCAGGCTTGGCGGCGGCTTTCTTTTTCTTCGCCGGGCTCTTCGCCACAGCTTTCTTGGCGGATTTCTTGGCGGCCTTCTTCGGCGCTGCCTTCTTGGCGGATTTCTTTGCGCTCTTCTTCGAAGCCTTCTTGGCCGATTTCTTTGCCGACTTCTTGGCGGCCTTCTTCGACGACTTCTTCGCAGATTTCTTCTTCGCCGCTACCGCCTTCTTGGCCTTTTTAGCCTTCTTGCTTTTCTTGCTCTTCTTCGCTTTAGCCATCGTGGTCCTCCTGTTGCCGCTGGTCGTGTCAGTCGAGCGCTCGAATAGTCGGCCGATCGATTAGTTCAATGCTGGCCTTGTCAGTCCAGACCCCTTCAATTCGGGTTTTCGACCTCCTGTCGCCCAATCGAGAAGCTCAATCGTGTGCACCACAGGAACTGACGTACCGCCGGCAATCTGCACCATGCACCCAATATTGCCCGCAGCGATCATGTCCGGTTTGACTGTCGCAATATTGGCGATCTTGCGATCGCGCAATCTGCTCGCAATGTCAGGCTGGAGAATGTTGTAGGTCCCCGCCGAACCGCAACACAAATGGCTCTCGGGTACATCTTTCACCACGAATCCATTCTTGGAAAGCAATTCTTTCGGCGCGTGCGTGATTTTCTGTCCGTGCTGCAGCGAACAAGCCGAGTGATAGGCGATGGTGACGTCGCCTTGCTGGCTCGATGGATGCAGATCGATGCCGGCGAGATACTCGGTGATATCCTTTGTCAGCGCGGATATTCGTGCAGCGGGGCCGGCGAACTCACGGTCCTCGCGCAGCATGAAACCATAGTCCTTGATGACCGTGCCGCAGCCCGACGCCGTCACCAGGATGGCGTCGAGGCCACCTTGTTCCGCTTCGCGCTGCCAGACCGTGATGTTGGCGCGGGCGCGCGCCAGTGCGTCGCCGTCCTGCCCGAGGTGATGGGTGAGCGCGCCGCAGCATTGTTCGTCCCTGACCAGCACCACCTCGATGCCGTGGCGCGTCAGGAGATTGATGGCGGCCTGGTTGATGCGCGGCGCCAGCACCTGCTGGGCACAGCCCTGCAGCAGCGCCACCCGCCCCCGCTTGTCGCCAACGGCCGGGAAAACACTGCCGGCGGCAGGCCCCGGCGCCGGGAGGCTGCCGGGCGCGAGCGCCAGCATCGCCTTGATCCGCCGCAGCAGGGTGGGCGTCGCCGATGCGGTCTTCGGTGTCGGCAACAGGCCAGCGAACGGCCGGCCCAGCCGCGCCATGATCATGCTGGCGCGGAACAGACCCGGCCGCGGCAGCACAAAGGCCAGCACCGCGCGCAAGACCCGCTCGCCCAGCGGTCTGGAATAATCCCGCTCGATCCTGACCCGCGCCTGATCGACCAGGTGCATGTAGTTCACGCCCGATGGGCAGGTCGTCATGCAGGCGAGGCAGGACAGGCAGCGGTCGATATGCTTGACCACCTCCTTGGTCGGCGGGCGGTCCTTCTCCAGCATCTCCTTGATGAGATAGATCCGGCCACGCGGGCTATCGAGTTCGTCGCCGAGCAGCACGTAAGTCGGACAAGTCGCCGTGCAGAACCCGCAATGCACGCAGGCGCGCAGGATCTTGTCGGCTTCAGCGATGTCAGGATCGGCCAGTTGGGCGAGAGAGAATTCGGTTTTCATGTCGCGACCGCCCGCAGCAAGCGGCCCCGGTTGAGGATGTTCTTGGGATCGAAGCTCGCCCGGACGCGCTCGCTCAAGGCGGCCACGCCGCCGGATTGCGGATGGAACACGTCGACATTGCGCCGCACCAGTTCGGACGCCCGGACCAGCATCGCATGACCGCCGGCGGCATCGACGCGCGCCCGCAGCAGCGCCGCGTGCGCGTCCGGCCTGGGCGGCAACGCCGCCCAGATCAGCCCGCCGCCCCAATCGTAGATCACGTCGCCGCCGGTGTCGCGCGAAAGCTGCTGCCCGAGCGCGCCGCCGGACGCCGGCGGACACACGATCCGCCACACCGGCCACGCCCCCAGCGCGCCTTGGGCGGCAAACGGCAGGACATCGCGGATCGAACTCCAGATCGCGGCCGAAACAGCGTCTTGCAGGACCTCCACGGTGCCGAACGGCGCCAGCGTCTTGCCGAGCGAGCCGGCGCGGTCGGCGGCGGAAGCCGCGATGCCTTCGAGCCGCAGCAGCGTCGTCGCCTGCCCCGGCGCTCCGAGCCCGGCCAAGCCGCCGGCCGCGGACCGGAACGCCTGATGCGGCAGATGCGCCGCACCCGACACGTCGTAGGGCGAGCCTAGCGCCGCTGTCATCGCCCGGTTGGCGGTGACATCGTCGAGCCCGCGCAGCACCAGCGTGCGTTCGCTTTCGGGTTTCGGCATCACCTTCAACGTCACTTCCGTCATGACCGCCAGCGTCCCCCACGACCCCGCCAGCAATTTGCAGAGATCGTAACCGGTGACGTTCTTCACCACCTTACCCCCGGTTTTGAAACTGTCGCCGAAGCCGGACACCGCATGCGCCCCCAACAGATGATCGCGGGCGCCGCCGGCCCTGATGCGGCGCGGGCCGGCAAGGCCTGCGCCGATCATGCCGCCGATGGTGCCGGCGCCGGAGACGCCGAGCAGCGCCGACGTGTCCATCGGCTCGAACGCGAATTGCTGGTTCTTAGAGTCGATCAGCGACAGCACATCGGCAAGCGGCGCGCCCGCCTGCACCGTGATGATCAGCTCGTTCGGCTCATACGCCGTGACTGCATTCAGCGCCGACAGTTCGAGCACGGCGTTGGTCGCCATCGGCTGGCCGACCAGGCGCCGGGAGCCATGGCCGATGATCTCCAGCGGCTGCTCGCTGGCGATCGCCGCCCGCACCACCTGCTCGACGTCCTTGGCGTCTCGTACTCTTGGGGTGTCCACTTGCGCCTGCTTCAAAATCGGGGAAGTTCGGGGAATGCCAGCCGGCCGCCGTGCACGTGCACGCGGCCGAGTTCGGCGCAGCGGTGCAGGGTCGGAAACACCTTGCCGGGATTGAGCAGGCCTTGGGCATCGAACGCGCATTTCAGCCGCTGCTGCTGGTTGAGGTCGATCTCGCTGAACATTTCCGGCATCAGGTCGCGTTTCTCGATGCCGACGCCGTGCTCGCCGGTGAGCACGCCGCCGAGTTCGACGCAGCAGCGCAGGATGTCGGCGCCGAACGCCTCGGCCCGCTCCATCTCGCCGGGCTGGTTGGCATCATAGAGGATCAAGGGATGCAGATTGCCGTCGCCGGCATGAAACACGTTGGCGACGCGCAGGTCGTATTTGGCCGAGAGGTCGCGGATGCGGGCCAGGGCCTTCGGCAGCGCGCCGCGTGGAATGGTACCGTCCATGCAGAGGTAATCAGGGGAAATCCGGCCCACCGCCGGAAACGCCGCCTTGCGGCCGGCCCAGAACAGGTTGCGCTCGGCTTCCGACGTGGAAATCTGCAGCGTGGTGGAGCCGCAGCCTTTGGCGATGGTCTCGACGCGGCCGATCAGTTCATCGACTTCGACGCCGGGACCATCGAGTTCGATGATCAGGAGCGCCTCGACATCGAGCGGGTAGCCGGCATGGACGAAGGCTTCGGCGGCGTGGATCGCCGGTTTATCCATCATCTCCATGCCGCCCGGGATGATGCCGGCACCGATGATGCGGGCCACGCATTCACCGGCGGCCTCGACCTCGGCGAAGCCGACCATCAGCGCGCGGGCGGTTTCCGGCTTCTGCAGGATCCGCACCGTGATCTCGGTGATGACGCCAAGCAGGCCCTCGGAGCCGGTGATGATCCCCATCAGGTCGTAGCCTGCGTTCTCGGCCGACTTGCCGCCGATACGCAGGATTTCCCCTGACATCAGCACGATTTCGCAGCCCAGCACATTGTTGGTGGTCATGCCGTATTTCAGGCAATGCACGCCGCCGGAATTTTCCGCGACATTGCCGCCGATCGAGCAGGCAATCTGCGACGAGGGATCGGGCGCGTAATAGAACCCGGCATGCGCCACCGCCTGGCTGATGGCGAGATTGGTCACGCCGGGTTCGGTCACCACCACACGGTTGTCGAAATCGATCTCGCGGATCCGCTTGAATTTGCCAAGACCGAGCAGCACGCCATCGGCCAGCGGCAGCGCGCCGCCGGACAGCGAGGTGCCCGAGCCGCGCGGCACCACCTTGATGCCCTGCTCGCAGCAATATTTCAGGACCTTGGAGACCTGCTCTGTCGTGTCGGGCAACACCACGACCATCGGCGGCTGCCGATAGGCCATCAGGCCGTCGGACTCGTAAGGCAGCATCTCGGCTGCGCTGTCGATCACGCCCTCACCCGGCACGATCCCCCGCAAGGCGGCCACAATGGCGTCGCGGCGATCCAGAACGGCCTGATCGGAAGCCGGCATCATAATGGCCATGCGTTTCCTCCAGGGCCTAGCGCGTTATCGATTTGTCGCGGTAAATCAAGCACGTCTGGGCGCATTTGGGTAGGCCACCACACCAATGTCGGATTGCCTTCCCCCCAAATCGTGAGTTCGCTCTCGGGCAAGCCTGCGAGGCCGGAACCTGTCAAAGTTTCGTGGCTTGTCCAATCGGAACGAGCCTGCCAAAAGCAATCGACCCCTAGGGAAAGAGACGAAGAGCACCACATGAAAACACCGATCTTGGGTACGCTGGTTGTTGTCACCTCATTGATGGCCGTGTCGGGCGCGCTGGCGCAGGACGTCACTGCCGGCAAATCCTCGTTCAACAAATGCATGGCCTGCCATGCGATCGGCGAAGGCGCCAAGAACAAGGTCGGGCCGGAGCTGAACGGGCTCGAGGGCCGCAAGTCCGGCACCACGGCAGGCTACTCCTATTCGGAGGCCAACAAGAATTCCGGCATCACCTGGAGCAAGGATGTGTTCCTCGAATACATCAAGGAGCCGAAGGCGAAGATTCCCGGCACCAAGATGGTGTTCGCCGGCATCAAGAACGAGAAAGAGGCGGGCGACCTCTGGGCGTTCCTCGCGCAATACGATAAGGACGGCAAGACCAAGTAGCGGCTGTCGAATATCGCGATTCCAGAGCTTCGGTTCTGACTAAAGCAGAGCCGAAGCTCCGGCTTCTGGTTTGACGCGTTCTTGACGCAACCGCTATCCGCCCCCGGATCAGCTCCCAGGGGCATGCTCGCTCACAAACGCTTTAATTCGCTGCGGCCGCGGTGTTCTGGGCCATTTTGCCTATCATGGCTTCGATCTCGGAGATCACGAGGTCAGGCACCGCGTTCTGCACCATGTGACCGAGGCCGGGCAGCACGATCAATTTGACGTTCGGGGCGGTCGCCGCCAGCGGCCGCGAATGGATGTTGGTCGACACCGTCTTGTCGATATCGCCGGTGACGATCGTGATCGGCGCCTTGATACTGGCATAGCGCGGCGCCTGCTCGGCGACGGCCGCCTTCAGCGTCACCAGATCGCGCGCATTGGCGAGAAACTCGCGCGGACGCAGCAATAGCGAGCTTGCGGTGTTTTCGACATATCCATCCGGGACCGGTTGCGGCAAAAACACACCGCGGACGCCAGAACTGATGAGGAGTTTGCCCAGCGGCAGCGTAATCGTATAGGCCAGCAACGGGCCGATCACGGGCGTCGCGACGATCTTGTTGTAGCGTCCGACGCCGCCCGGCCACGGATAGGCCACCGGCGCCAGCATCACCATGCCGGCGACGCGCTCCGGATAATCCAGCGCCATGCGCGCGCCGAGCGCGCCCGCCCAGGAATGCACCACCAAGATCGCACGCCCGATGCCGAGCTTGGCCAGCGCCTCGTCAATCATCCGTCCCTGAATGTCGGGCGTTGAATCCTCAAGATTGGCGCGCGTGCTCCAGCCGTGGCCGGGACGATCGATCAGGATGACGCGATGGCTCTTCGCAAGCCGCTCACCCACCGGCTGGCGCATCACCTCGAGGTTTGAACTGGCGCCATGCAGCATCACGATCGGAAGGCTGGCCGAATCGCGCGGGCCGATATCGACAATGTGAAGAGTCGCGCCGGCAACCTCGACCATCCTGCCCTGGGCGGGATGGGCCCGCTGCGTCAGCCACACCCCGCCCTGCGTGACAAACGCCAGGATCACCAGCGCCGCCACAACGATCGCTATCACCATCGAAAATGTCCGAATGATCTTTGGCACCAACGAGATACGACCGGAATGGGTGCGGGTTTCGGGAGTTCTCCACAGTCCGCCCAACCCTGTGGATAGCGGGGTCATACTGCCGTCACTGGGCTTTTTATACAGTCACGCTAACACTTTCGCCATGTGTCGACGTGTTTGATCGAGGTGTGGCCGAAACCTGAAACTTGTACCCAAAATTCACAGGAACGCAGGCGAAGACCACACATTGTTCCACGGTACAATCGGAGGACCACCCATGATTTCCGACGCAAGCGAAGCGGCCATCGACCAGATCGTAGCGACCTGCAACGGCGACATGCGCGGCGCGCTGAAGGCGCTTCTGCTGGTCAATGAACAGCTGGAAGCGGAACTGGCGCAGTTCTACGCGGCGGCAGGCCTCGACGGCATGGCGCGCGGCAGCAACGTGCTGCACTAGGACGTTACGCGAACCGGTATTGCCCCCCCGGATCCTGATCTGGTCCGACTTGTTTAGTCCGACTTGTCCTCATCCCCCGCTTCGGAGGAAGGCTGTTCTACCTTCGGACAAGCGCTGAGGGTGGTGCGTGCGAGTTTGGCATCGTCGAGCGATCGATAGGGCCCGCTGCCGAACCAGATATTTCCGCCGACCTGCGCGTTGATCACGGGATTGCTGGTGACGATCTCGCATTTGTTGGCCGCGCGGTCGCCGACCACCCAATAGTCTGCGCCGAAAGCGCTCGTGCCGGCAGTGACAATCACCGCGCCGGCCAGCAGCAATGATTTCATGGCTTCGCTCCTGACAAGCTGACGGCCGATAATAATGCGTTGGCGGGAAACGTTCCGGCCTGTCCGGAAACAGGGTTAACCGCGACGGAGCACAGCGCTTCTGATTGAATCAGATATCGCGGCCCTCGACCTTTTCGGTCAGCGTCTTGACCAGTTCCGGCACCTTTTCGAGGTATGGGTTGACCGCGAGGGCCTTGCGGAACGCTTCCAGCGCGCGCTTTTCCTCGCCGATGTCCTGCATGATCATGCCGAGGCCGGCCAGCGCCCCGAAATGGCGCGGTTCGCGGACCAGCACCTGCCTTATGTCCTCGAGCGAATGGGCGTAATCGTTCTTCAGGTAATACAGCGTCGCGCGCCGATTCCAGGCTTCGACATAATCGGGTCGCAGCTTGACCACGGCATCCAGCAGCTTGAGCGCGACATCGGCCTTCTGCGCGTCCATGGCCGCCTTGGCGCGCACCATCAACAGCGCCGCGGTATCGCTCGGGGTCTGCATCCACAGCGCCCAGATCCGCGCCTCGACATGCTTGGCGCTGGCCTCATCGGGCGCAGCCTTCAGCGCGCCGAACAGGAAATCTAGACCGCGCGTCCGATCGGCGCCGACCTTCGGCAGTTTGCTCGGCGCTTCCGGCAGCTTCTTTTGCTGCTTGGGCGGCGGGATGATTCGGGGATCGTTCTGGGCAAACGCCATCACCGGCACGGCTGTCATGACAGCGGCGACAAGGATCGCGATCCGGCAGTTAGGAGCTTGCAGGAATCTCAAAGCCATGGGGCAAGTCTAGACGCACAAAAACGAGCTGCAAAGCAGCACGTCGTCAAAGACCTGTGAAGCGGGACGGAATCTAAGGGCGAAAAGCCGACCTCAGCCCTGACGGGCCTTGAAGCGGCGCTGCACCTTGTTGATCACGTAGACCCGGCCCTTGCGGCGGACCAGACGGTTGTTGCGATGGCGACCGCGCAACGATTTCAGCGAGTTACGGACCTTCATGGGACAATCCTGATGCGTTGAAAGGCCGTGATGGAGGCCGAACCTGCGCTACCCGAAAGTGGCAAAATGAGATTTTTCCCGCCAGCGGCCATACCGCCCGGGACGGGGCGGTTTCTAAGCCATCGCGGGGGAGAATGTCAATCAACCCTGCGAAATCCCGCCCACCTGCTTCGGGGGGCCGCTAGCCAGCTGATTCTCCAGCGATTTTTCTCGAGAATCCAGCGTCAATTAGCCCCAGAATTTGGACCCCGGTGCCAGCGCGAACCGTATAAGAGGAATCGCTCCCTTGCGTCGCCGACGACGCCTCCCCCGCAGAATGGAACCGACCTCCTTATGACGACCGCTCCCCGGCCGACCGTCAAGACTGCGGTACTGCCCCCTGACGCCGCGATTAACCTGCCCCCAAGCGCCAGGCTGCTGCTGCCTGCCGGCGTGCTGCCGTATCAGCTCAACTGGCCCTACATTCTGGGGATCGGCGCCTACCACGCCCTGGCACTGCTGGCCTTGCTGCCAGGCTATTTCAGCTGGAGCGGCCTGATCGTCGCGATCGTGGGCACGCATCTGTGCGGGCTGTTCGGCATCAACCTTTGTTACCACCGGCTGCTCACCCATCGCGGCCTGAAATGCCCGAAATGGCTGGAGCACAGCATGGTGGTGATCGCGATGTCCTGCCTGCAGGAAACGCCGGCGCGCTGGGTCGCGATCCACCGCCGCCACCATCAATTCGCCGACCAGCAGCCGGACCCGCACAGCCCGCTGGCAAGCTTCTTCTGGGCCCATATCGGCTGGATCCTGGTGCATCAGCCGGAGCTGTCGCGGCTCGGGATCTATGAGCGCTACGCCAAGGACATTTTGCGCGATCGCTTCTATGTCGCGCTGGAACGCCATAACTGGCTGATCTGGATCAATCTCATTCAAATGCCGCTGTTCTTCGCCGCCGGATTCGCCGTGGCCTGGCTGTTTGGCGCAACGCCGGCCGAAGCAACGCAGACCGGCCTCAGCATTCTCCTGTTCGGCGTCTTCGTCCGCACCGTGCTGGTCTGGCACATCACCTGGGCTGTCAATTCGGTGACGCATGTCTGGGGCTACCGGAACTACGAGACCGACGAGGACAGCCGCAACAACATGATCGTCGGCCTGATCTCGAACGGCGAAGGCTGGCACAACAACCACCACGCCGATCCACGCTCAGCGCGCCATGGTCATCGCTGGTGGGAGATGGACAACACCTGGCTGACCATTCGCTTTCTGGCGTGGCTCGGATTGGCGACCGACGTGGTGCCGCCGAGCAAGCACCTTGCCAGGCAACCGGCCGGGAGCAAGCTGACAACGCGGGGATCGACGGGCGTGCCTGAATAAGAGCCCGGACTCAAAATCGCGAAAACAACCCATGCAAAGAAAGGAACCCCTTGAAAAGAAAGGGGCCTCCAGCATGGATACTTTGCCCGCGAAAAACATTTGACGCGTCGGGCAAATCACCGGCAGGACGATATCATTGCGCAACTTTTGAGCCATTCGGCGCGTGCTGGCCAAAAAATTCCGACAATTGGATTAGGCGGTAATGTCGAGATTGTCGCCGACGCCGGGGCCAGGATCGGCGGGCGAGGCCTGCTCGGCCGCACGCGTCTCGGCCGCGATTTTCTCCGCATCTGCTTTGGCGCTGGATCTCAGGACGGTGGTCGCGATTTGCAGCTGCTTACTCTCGTCCTGAGTGGCGAGAATGCCGCTGACCATGGTCGTGATATCCATACGCGACGCTCCAACGCGGGCAGACTACCGGGCGGACGTTGCAGCCTACCGGGCGGAGGTTAATGTCTCGTGTCCTCATCGTCGCCGACGACAAACGCGCGCCCGCCAGCGCGTGGTGAAACAGAGACCCCGGTCATGTCCGCTCATCGCGAGCCTAGCGGACCTCGCAGAGTGAACGGAAGGCTAAACTGATCATTGTCCAAAAGGCTTACTACCAGCTGCTGCTAACTCGAAATGGGTAGTTTCCTCATCGAAACCGAATTGCGATTATGCAGGGCAATTGCGGTGGCCGCCAAGGACGGAGCAATCGCAAATGTCCATTCAATTCTGTCAATGTCCTCAGTTGCTACCGTTCTCATGGCTGGCAATGTCCAGGCCAAGAGCATTCCTCCGGAAGGCCCCGTCTCCGCTACATTCACCGCCACGCATTCTAGCCCCCAAGCCGATGTCGATCGGCATCGGCAGAGAGTGAACCAGGTACGCGCCATCTCTTCGTCCGTCAGCGGACTGCGGTGATCAATCGATCCGAGCGCATCTTGCCGAGTCTTGCGTTGTCGCACCGCTCGGACCCAGGGGTGTCTATCACTCGGTAAACGAGAAACAGCGATCTTTGATCCTTGATCAAAAGGTCATGGTGGACGATCCAACTGCCTAGTCCAGGCGCCGACGATGTCCGATCCACGATCACCAACGCCGGAGACACATTTCCGCCGAGGCATCAGGTATGCCGGCGGTCTGGTTGCAATTGGAGGGATCTATTTCGCGCTGGCAAAAGGCGGCCTCGCTCTCGCCTCCATTCATCCCAGTGCCACGCCAATTTGGCCACCAACGGGTTTCGCGCTGGCGGCGGTGCTGTTGTGGGGATATCGAACCTGGCCCGCAATTTTTGCGGCTGCGGTGATCGCCAATGCGACGACCGCCGGCTCGGTTGCCACCGCAATTGCGATTGCGACCGGTAACTCTCTTGAAGCGGTCGTTGGCGCTTACCTGATCAATCGATGGTCAAGCGGATGTGATACGTTTTCGAGGCCAGATTCTGTCGCGAAGTTTGCTCTGATTTGCTTCGTGATCGCGACACCGATCAGCGCGAGCATTGGACTGACCAGCCTGGCAACCGCCGGGTACATCGAACGAGCGAATTTCGCGAACGCCTGGGTCACATGGTGGCTGGGAGATGTGACCGGCGCGCTGGTCATTGCGCCCGTTATCGTGCTTTGGGCGTCAAGCCACTCCTATGCCTTCAACCGCAATGAATTTCTGGAGACGGCCGGCGTCCTCGTAACAGCGGCGGCTGTTGGACTCATTGCTTTCAGCCCCCTGATCGAGCAAACGCCGAGCCGGGATCCGCTGGGTTTTCTGGCGATCCTGCCAATGTTGTGGGCGGCGCTGCGCCGCGGTCCACGTGACACCGCAACGGTTGCGCTGGTGCTTGCGGGCATCACGATTTGGGGGACGTTCACGGGCGGCGGCCCCTTCACGACCGCGGATCTCAACGTTTCATTCCTGCTGGTGTTGATGTTCTTGATCAGTATTACCGTTCCAAGCTTGTTATTGAGCGCCGACGTCGAGGTGCGCAAGAAAGCCGAGGAACGTCTGCGCCGCGCGCAGATCAATCTCGAACAGAAGGTTGCAGAGCGCACGCAACAGCTGGAGCTCGCCAATGCAGCACAATCGCGCTTTTTTGCAATGGCAAGCCATGATTTGCGGCAACCGCTCCATGCGCTGGGGCTGTTCGTTGCGCAGTTGCGCATGCCGCTCAAATCGGGAGAAAGGACAAGGACGATCGAGCAGATCGATGCAACGCGAAAAGAAATGGATGAAATGTTCAATTCGCTGCTGGATATTTCCAGGCTCGATGCCGGGATCCTTACATCCAAAATAACCGAATTCCCGATCGGGCGCCTGTTGCAAAAAATCGAGATGGCGTTTGATCAGGCAACGCGAGAAAAAGGCTTGCGTCTACGCGTCAGGCGAAATGACGCCTGGGTGCGGAGCGACGCCATGCTGCTCGAACGCATACTGCTCAATCTGGCATCCAATGCTGTGCGATATACATTGCGGGGCGGGATCATCGTCGGATGCCGTCGGCGCGGTGCAATGTTGCGTATTGAGGTATGGGATACCGGCCCCGGCATTCCTGAGGATCAGAAGCAGAATATATTCGGCGAGTTTGTTCAACTTCCCGCCCCAGAACGAAACCGGTATGGCGGCCTGGGACTCGGCTTGGCTATTGTCGACAGGCTTTGCGTACTTCTCAACCATCAAGTCGACTTGGCTTCGACTGTGGGCCGAGGTTCGCGATTCGCAATCCTGGTTCCGATGGCCGAGGAATGCGTCACGTCCGAGGAGCCAGTCGAACAACCTCATCCTGCGGCCTTTGCGGTCGAAGGAAAGGTAATTCTTGTTATTGCCGATGCTCCAGTTGTGCTGGAGGTAACGGGCGGATTGCTTGGCAATTGGGGATACTCCGTCCTTACCGCCGGATCGGACGAGGCTGCACTTACCCGACTTGCAGAGCGCCAACAACGCCCCGATCTTATCGTCTCGGATTACCACCTTGCGAGCGGAAAGACGGGGATCCAAGTTATTGAACAAATCAATGCGGCGTTTGGCTCATCGATTCCAGCCATCCTCGTCAGCGGCGATACGGCACCTGAACCGTTACGTGACGCCAAGGATCGAGGATACATTTTGCTGCACAAGCCTGTCGACCCAATGCAGCTCCGCGCTGTCATGCACGAGTTTTTCAGGGATCATGACGACAGGAGAGACACCGGGGCGGCGTCATGACTGGGATTTCGGCGACAATTCCCAGCCCATTTTTCCTACCTTTATTACTGCCTCGGTGCGGCTCGTTACGCTGAGCGCCTTGAGAACGACAGTGATGTGGTTCTTCACTGTCGGCACTGCCATATTGAGGGTCCTGGCAATGGTCTTGTTGCTTTTTCCCTTCATCAGGAGCGCAAGCACTTCAATCTGCCGATCGGTCAAACCCAGACCCTTAGGAGAGTCGCGCGTCGCTGGCTTGCTTGTAGGCCGCGGAGACGTTGTTCCCTCAAGAATCTCCGAGGGAATGTAAATACCGCCGGAGAACACTAACTCGATAGCGTTGAGCATGACCTCACGTTCGGTAGTTTTCGTGATGAAACCCAGAGCGCCAAGTTTGAAAGCGCGCTTGACTGTATCTTGATCATCCGAGGACGAGAGCATGATGATAGCAATGGTCGCATAGCGGTCACGGAGTTCGCGGAGGACAGAGAATCCATCTCGATCAGGTAAATTGATATCAAGCAAAATGAGGTTGATGTCGGGATTTTCCTCGACGATGTGCATTGCCTGATCGCCGTTCGAAGCTTCAAATATGGCGGCTTCTCGCTTCAGTTGCTTCAGGACAGCGTGCAACGCGTCGCGAATTAATGCATGATCGTCGACAATAAGAACTTTCATGAAAAGCTCTCCGTTTCCCATTGCACGGAGATCCATTGAAAAAATCATACACCCGCCTTCGGGTCTCTGGCGAGGAAGAAGACTGGCTCCGAAACCGTCCTCCGTCCCAGGCCGTTAGGCACTCAAGGTAGAAGCCGAATGCCGCTGTGTGCTGAAATAGAAAGCACCGGTAGGCGCACGGTACTTTGATCCTAGGACCTAGGAAGCTCTCTGTGTGGGCCTCTGGCTGATTGACGCGCTGTGCCGGTGAATGATGATCGTCAAAGACGGCGCCAGGAGGTTCTACCAAGCGCCGCCATATGATCGTTATCGCGATAGCTTTCGTCGCTAGGTTCAGCGTCGTTACGATCCGGCCGTGCGGCGGCGTTTGTTGTCAGATCGGATCCTCTTGAAGCGTGCTCGCATGCAGGACGGGCAATCAGATGCATGATCGAACTGCCACCCTGAAGCCATTGGCAGGCGCGCTGCCGGAGCTGGAAGACTACGGCCGCGATCTGCGCATTGATGCCTGCCGCGGCATCGCGCTCTGGTGGATCTTTCTAGACCATGTCCCCAACAACATCGGGAGCTGGGTGACGTTGCGCAACTACGGCTTCAGCGATGCCGCGGAAGTGTTCATGTTCATATCGGGTCTGACCTGCGCACTGGCCTACGGCAAGGCCCGGTCGAGCGGGGGCTGGACCGGCTTGATCGGCCGGACGCTGTGGCGAAGCTGGGATATCTATGTCGCATTTCTGCTGCTCACGCTCGCCTGCGCCATCATGGTTCACCTCGCAGGCAGTGGCCGTCTTGCCGACGAGAGCAATACGCGTATTCTGTTGGAACAGCCCGGCGTGACGCTCGCACACGCGGCGATCCTGCAATACCGCCCCGTCAACACCGACGTCTTGCCACTCTTCGTGCTTTATCACCTGTTGTTCGCGCCACTGCTGTGGCTGCTGCTGCGGGCGCCGAACGCAACGCTCGGCACGTCGCTGTTGCTTTACGCACTGGTGCACGTCTTCGGCTGGTCCATTCCGGCATGGCCGAGCAGCCACTGGTACTTCAATCCGCTGGCCTGGCAGCTGCCTTTTGTGCTTGGCGCGTGGTGGATCATCGAGGGCAAGAGATTCCGGCCGGGGGTGACCTCACGCGCCGCGCTTGTGGCTGCCGTTCTCTATCTGGTGTTCAGCCTCATCATCGCATTGAGCTGGAGCATCAAACCGCTGGAAGCGCTGATCCCGCAGGCGCTGGTGGCGCTGCTCTACCCGATGGACAAGTCGAATCTCGATCCATTGCGACTGCTGCATTTTTTTGCCCTTGCGGTTCTGGTGGTATGGTTCGTGCCTCGCAATTGGCGAGGGCTGACGACGGCGGTGATGCGCGGCGCCACACGCTGTGGCCAGAATTCGCTGCCAATCTACTGCCTCGGCGTTCTGCTGACGCTCGCCAGCCACCTGGCGCTGCTCCACATCTCGGAGGGGTTGCCGATGCAGATCGCGCTCAGTGTTGGTGGCGTCCTGGTGATGATCGTGGCCGCGACGCTGCTGAACTTGATCAAGATCAAACCGAGCCAGCAGCCGCACGCGAAGCCCGCCGACATGCCCGTCGAGCAGCCAGCCAAGTTTGCGCTGGTCATCAATCTCAAGACAGCCAAGGCGCTCGGCGTTGACATTCCGCCCACTGTTCGCCCGGGCCGACGGGGTGATCGAATAAAGATGCTGTTTGCTCCGGTGCGCGAGTCCGACTGCGGCGCTGATTCAGTGCCAGCAATCGCGCACGCTTTCGGATCACCAGCGAAAAACGTGGGTCAGGATGTGAATTAGAGACTGTGGAGCCTGCCCCTTATTCTTCCGGCCATCGTACAGGAGCCTAGGCCATGACTTCCCACCCAAGGACCCACAAGGGAGCGGTGCTGATCGCGGCGTACGTGATGTTTTTCTGCGTAGCAGCATTACTGTCGGTCAACCTGACATCACCCACCAGCGCCGCGCTCGGCGCTGACTGGCAGTGCAGCCGGTTTGCGCTCGTATTGACGACCTGCAACCCGGTCCGTGCACACGAGACGGTTTCCACTGACGTGCGAAAACGGACCTAGTAGCGAGCGCTATAAACCTTCGTATTGTTCCGCGACACCTTGAGATACCCGACGTTTACCTACGTCCAATTGAGCCGCCGATCGCGATCAGTTAGCTAGGGGGTGCGGTAGCGCTCCTCGCGCTATCGCTGCCCTCCTTGGGCGTTTCCTCCCTAGACTCGGGCCGCTTGCGCCAACGCAGGCGGCCTTTCTTTTTGTGCATGCCGTTACATCCGCAACAATTCCCCGCCAGCACAGATTCCAATCCACAACCCGGCCGTGGTGCTACGAGCGTCCTGATTCAGGAGTGCACACCCTAATTCGGAAACTCGATCATCGCCTCGCCGGTCGCGACCCTTTCGCCCGCCTGGTTGCGCACCATGACGTCGATCAGCACCCAGCGCGAGTTCTTGGTCACCTGCTTCGACTTGATGATGCCGGTCGGCTGGATGGTGTCGCCGGGCTTCACCGGCTTGACCCATCTTGTTTCGAGGCGACGGTGGATGGCGCCGGCCGGATAGGCCCAGTCGGTCAGCATTCGCGAGATCACCCGAAATTGTTCATGCCGTGCATGATGATGCCGCCGGGGCGCGAGGACAAAATGGTCCGTCGTCACGGTCCAACATAGCGCCGTTAATGCTGTGACTTTACCTCCGCTTTCAGCGGCATAGCAGACATGGTCAGACCTGCCGCTGGTTCACCCCTTTAGCGATGAACCAAGGCAGACATCGGCCTCCTCAGTTTTCATCAGGGGATGAGTGCCAATTCTCACAGCTGCTGGCCGCAAAGTGGTAGGCCTAACCTTGGTCTAGGCTGTTCTCCGGGGGAGACGCGTGAGTTCATCACCGTTCTTGGACGCGGAGGGGGAGAGGGACTATAATCGAACCTTCCAACTGCGGCGCAACTTAGCCGAGCAAACCGCCTCTGGAAATGGCTCAGGCAAGATTGTTCGACCTTTCGTCCCAAGACCTGAAGGTCACAACCAGTGAGAATGACGCCATCGCTGTGCCAGCATCACAAGAGTCGAAGGGGTCGATCAAAACCTATACGTGGCGTAAAGGTAGGTGAAGTCTACATCTCGGCCCCCCGCCATTTGCATGACCCTGGCGGGATCGAAGTGGACGTAGCCGAGACCGGTCTCGACATGACGATCCACCTGCCAGGCGAGATCGATAGAAAATTGACTGCCGGTGAATCTGCCGGGTTGGCCTGCCGTTCCGGCCACGGGGACGCCGGCCCCGGTATAAATCGCGTCGACGGTGGTGGCGCGCCACAGAAAGCCATAGCCCAGCGTCAGCTGGAGCTTCTCCATCGGAGTGAAAGACAAGCTCGGCTGCAGGTTCATGACATTCGAGGGCCCAAGGATTGCAGCTTGGTTGAAATATGCCAGCTTTGGGAAGAGTGCGTTCAAGGTCCCCAGCGTGGCGTCGTGCAAATTCTGGTCTCCGCTCCCGATATCGGCTTTCAACCCAAGCCGGACTTTCCAGCCTGCAGGGTCAAACGTGTACCCCGTGTCGGTCGAGACACCCCAAGCTCGGATATTTTGATCCGCGAAAGTCCCGAACTGGCCAAGTACCTCCCAATCCCAGTCCCACCCCCCAGCCGAGCCGAAGAAGCGTGAGCCGATGGTTTGTCGTCGTTCCTCCCCCCGCCCCGCTGCGAAGAGCGCCTGTTTATTTTCGAACCCCAGATAGTAGAGGTCGTGCTTCCCACCAGAAACGAAGCTCGCCGGTGTCGTGGCGTAGACGCCCCAGAAAGCCTGCCTCTGATCCGAGGGATCGTCGAAGATGCCGGCCTGATGCTGAACGGGGCGCGTGACGAAGGCGTCGACGCTGACGCCCTCAATGGCGCCACTCAGACGCGCTCCATCAAAGCTGCGGCGTACGTTCGGGGCATCCCGGATCGCAACCAGGCGCTGTGAGCCGTACGCCATCTCCTGGCGCCCTAGACGGAGAATCGGGTCCCGGTCGGCACTGAACGGCAGTCGAAAATCGACAAACGCCTGCTGAAAATCGAGCCGGTCGAGATAAGGAGGCGCTGCGGCGTCCTTCCAGGGGGCAAGATGATTGCCGACCTGAACGAACGCGCGAAAGTAGTCGCTCGCGTGCAAGTCGGCGTGCAAGAGAAGTCGGTGTAAGAGATAGCTGTTCGGCCCTTGACCCTGTAACCCAAGATTCGGGTGCGAGTAGAATTCGAAGCGCTCGCGGAGTTCGCCGCCGAGGCTGAGATACCAAGCAGGATCCGAACCCATGGGGATATATTTGATCGGGTCCCAGATGTCCGTGCGCTTGGTCGGATCCTGGAGATATCTGTAATCTTCCTCGAAGCGGAAAAGCTTGTAGGGGGGTGGCATATCCTGTTTCGGCGGTTGCTGCGCATAAGCGATCGAGGCAGAGCCCAGAACGAGCAAGCAGCAGGGTAGTTGTAGTGCTTGACGACCGTCCATGTCAGTCTCCTTGGCACTCGATTTTCCCCGATCTGTCGTGCGCAGAGATCCTAACCGCCGATGATCTCCAGCACAGCCTCAGCGCTAAAAACTTTCGCCTGCGTCTCGCTGAAGCCAGTCCGCAGGCTTGCGACCATCGGCCCTCCTAGTTCTATGCAAGGCGGGCCAGCATGTGCGCAAATTCGATCTGCTCCACATTCCTCGCGCCGTTCGCATTGAATTCCTGAATGTGAGCTCCCTCAGTGTGATGCTTGTGCTGAGCCTCGGGTGACGCCCAATGCTCTACGAACACGAAGCGGCGGGGATCGCTTTGGTCAACGAAGAGTTCGTAGCGGAGATTGCCCTCCTCACTCCGTGAAGGCTCGACGACGGCGATCAGATCACGCCGCAATTCATCTTCCTTTCCCGCTTTCGCGTGCAGCGCAACCACCATGAACAATTCGCTCATGTTTGAGGTCCCTCTTTCTGCTGGACAGCACATTGGCCGAAATGGCATCCCGGCTTTCACTGCCGGGATGCCATAACCGGTTTGTCATGCCGCACGGTCATACGAGAACTGGATGCCTGCGGTGCCCCCGGTTTCGATAAACAGGTTCATGAAGGCGGGGACCGTCTCCTTACGCGACCAGTCACGCTGCAACTCGCAGAAGAGTTGCGGTACGCTGATCATCTTGCCACCCGCCTGCTCGATCCGCCGCAGCGCCGCCTCGTGAGCCATGACGGATGTGCCCCCGACCGCGTCAGCGACGACATAGACCTCATAGTTTTCAGCCAGCGCGTCGATTGCGGGAAAAGTCAGGCAGGCTTCCGTCCAGAGAGCCGTCATGATCAGTTTTTTCCGTCCCGTTGCCTGCACCGCCTGACGAAATTCGACGTCTTCCCACGAGTTGATCGTGGTCCGGTCGATGGTCGGGATCCCCTTCAGCGCCTGTTGAACCTGCGAGATAGGCGGCTTGTTGAGCCCGGTCTTTACGTTCACCGTCGAATGAACGATCGGCAATTTGTAAGCGACGGCCGCCTTACACGCACCAACGACGTTATTGATGAGGAGCTGCCGGTCCATCGATGCAATCGAGTTCACCTGAACCGGCTGATAGTCGATGATGATGAAGGCAGAGTTCTGTGGCGTTAACAACCGATCCTTGGCGGGATCGCGAATGGTTTCACTGGTCATCTTGTCCTCCTTCAATGCTCGCGTCTACGGCCAGACGTCTGTCCGAATGTTGGGCGGTTGCGAGCCCAATCCGCCCGGTGAAAGTGCTCCAATCAACGCGCCCTGACGGCGGCTCGCCAGGGCGCCAGTTCATTTAGGCTGCGCGCTGCGAATCCAGCTGTTCGTGGTCCACGGCGACCTGTTGAGCCTTTGTGTAGCTTTCGATCAGCAGCTGATAGGGCGGGAAGATCTTCGTGTAGACCTCGGCCCATTCTTTGGCGTCGTCGCGGTGCCATGTCTTCTGCAACTCCGAAGCGACCGCAGCGGTGTCCATCGGCACGACGCCGGCCTGGACAACACGCATCAGCGTGATCTCTTCCGCCACTTCGAATAGGTCCCCGAGGCATCGACCACAGCGAACACTCTGTAGCCCTCGTGCACCGCGGCGATCGACGGGAACGCCATGCAAACACTGGTGATGGTGCCGGCGATGATCAGTGTCTTGCGGCCGGTGGCCTTGACCGCTGCGACGAAGTCCGGATTATCCCAGGCGTTGATTTCGCCTTTGCGCGCCACGTATTTGGCGTGCGGCGCATTCTCATGAATTTCAGGGATCAGCGGCCCATTCGGCCCCTGCGGCACCGAAGCCGTGGTGATCACCGGCATCTTGCACAATGTCGCCATTTTTGCGAGCGCCGCAGCACGCAAGCGCAATTCCGGAAACGGCATGTCGCCAACAGTTTGAAAGAGGCCACTCTGGTGGTCGATCAGCAACATAGCGGAATCATCCGGATCTATGACCGGTCGTTTGCCTTCGAAGTTGGCAGGACTTGCAATCGTGCTCATGACTTTCCTCCTTGGTTACAGGTCATTTTGCCCATGAGAGTCTCACGCTGCTGCGCGAGCCGAGCCGAAGGGCCGGCAGGCAGGGTCGGACTTCGGAATGGCTTAGACGTCGGCGCGGATCGCGCCAAACCTCCCGCTCTGAAAGTCGGCTATCGCACGCCTGATTTCGTCCTCGGTGTTCATGACGAAGGGGCCATACATGACGACCGGCTCGTCAATCGGCTCGCCGCTCAGGATCAAGACCGTCGCATCACTGGTGGCTTCCAGAGTCACATCGCCACCCCTTTGGTCAAGCAGCACGAAATGCGCCTCACTCGCGCTCTCGCTTCCATTGACGAGAACCGTGCCACGCAACACCGCCATGCCGACGGTGTGCCCCTCCGGCAAGGCAAGAGCTGTCCTGCCGCCCTGGCCCAGCCGCAAATCCCAGACGTTGATCGGCGTGAAAGTCCGCGCCGGTCCCCGGCTGCCCTGATACTCGCCTGCGATCACCCTAAGCCGACCCGCACTATTTGGCAAAGCCAAAGCAGGAATGTCTCGGTCGAAGAGCGTCTGGTAGCCCGGCTCAGCGTCTTTATCCTTGGCGGGCAGATTTACCCAGAGTTGGACCATCTCCAACGTCCCACCCTTGCGCGTAAACTCTTGCGAATGGAACTCCTCATGCAGGATGCCGGACGCCGCCGTCATCCACTGCACGTCACCCGGCCCGATCACGCCGCCTTTGCCCGTCGAATCGCGGTGCTCAACCTCGCCCTGATAGACGATGGTGACCGTCTCGAATCCGCGATGCGGGTGCTCCCCTACGCCGCGCGGCTTTTGCGCAGGCAAAAACTCCGCCGGGCCGGCATAGTCCAACAGAAGGAATGGGTTCACATGCTGGCCGTGGCTCGCGTTCGAGAACATCGATCGCACTGGAAAGCCGTCGCCCACCCAGTGCGGATTGGGACTTGCATAAACTCCGAGAATTTTTCGCATAGGAACCCTCCGTCCAAGGTTTCGAGCGCTCGTTTCCTTGCGATAGAGGATAGGAGCGCGACAAACCCTCGAATAGCCGGCATAATCGAGTCGCTATGTCCTATTGGGGGGACAATGGGCAACGATGCAGGACCTCAACGATCTCTATTTCTTCGCTCAGGTGGTTGAGCATAACGGCTTCGCAGCGGCGGCGCGGGCGCTCGGCATGCCGCGCTCAAGGCTCAGCCGGCGCATCGGCCTGCTCGAGGACCGTCTCGGCGTCCGTCTGCTGCAGCGATCGACGCGTCGTTTCACTGTCACGGAGATAGGCCTGGAATATTACCGCCATTGTGTCGCCATGCTGGTTGAAGCCGAGGCGGCGCAGGACGCGATCGAAAGAGCGCGCGCCGAGCCGAGGGGAATCGTTCGGTTAAGCTGTCCGTCATCGGTGCTTTATTTTCAGGTCGGTGACATGGTGGCGCGGTTTATGGCGTCGTGCCCGAACGTCGAAGTCCATCTTGAAGCCATCAATCGACCGGTCGATGTGATCCGCGAAGGATTCGACATCGCGATCCGGGTACGCTTCCCGCCACTGGAGGAAAGCGACCTTGTCATGAAGGTGCTTGCAGAGAGCACGCAACGCCTGCTGGCCAGCCCCGCGGTGATGAAGGACCTTTCCAGGCCGCTTGTGCCAGCCGATCTCAGCAAGCTTCCGACTCTTGCCTGGGGTCCGCCGCAACAACAAAAAGACTACGACTGGGTACTGGATGGGCCGAACGGAGCCACGGCCCGGATTCCTCACCAACCTCGCTTGATAACGGAGGACATGGTTACCCTGCGCCTAGCGGCCCTGCACGGCGTGGGCGTGGTACAATTACCGACCATGATGGTGACAAAAGACCTTTCCGACGGAACATTGATCGACGTGTTGCCGGGATGGTCCCCTCAGGCGGGCATCATCCATGCCATCTTCCCGTCGCGCCGGGGTCTGCTTCCCTCAGTTCGTGCGCTCCTGGATTTTGTGGCAGCTGAATATGCGATCCTGAGCCGAGCGGAGAGACAGCAGCAGCAGCAATGGTGAGGATCTTCTCTACCGATTCGTCGCCACCGCCTCTCGTTGCTGAGATCGGCGACTGGAAGGCGCGTTGGGACGCGGCGTGGCTGCTTGGATTGGGTTGGGGCCGAAGCAACACACCACCCGGCGGCAAGGACAACAGCACCACCAAGGGCGATCGATATTTGCGATGGCTGCTTGTGGCACAAAGCGGACATGGTGAACGCCAGCGCGGATGTCCGCTTCCAGAACATGGTGGACCTCGGAAGCCGCCCGCCCAGCAGTTGATGGGTTCACGTCCTGATCTCATCCCGCCTAATTCGGAAACTCGATCATCGCCTCGCCGGTCGCGACCTTTTCGCCCGCCTGGTTGCGCACCATGACGTCGATCAGCACCCAGCGCGAGTTCTTGGTCACCTGCTTGGATTTGACGATTCCGGTCGGCTGGATGGTGTCGCCGGGCTTCACCGGCTTGACCCACCGGGTTTCCAGCCGGCGGTGGATGGCGCCGGCGGGATAGGCCCAGTCGGTCAGCATCCGGGAAATCAGCCCGAAATTGTTCATGCCGTGCATGATGATGCCGCCGAAATTGGTCTTGCCGAAATTGCCCTTCATGTAGTCGTCGTCGAGATGCAGCGGGTTGTAGTCGAGCGAGGCATCGCAAAACAGCCGGATCGATTCGCGTGACACCGCGAATTTCGGGCCATCGATGCTGTCGCCGGCGTTCAGGTTTTCGAAGCTGGTGGTCATGACGCTCTCCGCTCATTCGGGCCGGATGGTCCAGCCGCGGCCGGAACAGATCACGTCGCCATGCTGGTTGAAGAAGACGTTGTCGTGCACCACGAACAGCCGCTCGCGCTTGATGAACTTGTCGAGCGCGCGGGCCTGCAATGTGATGACGTCGTTCGGCCGCGCCGGAATGTTGTAGCTCCAGGATTGCCCGGCATTGACGGTGCCAGGTGAGCGCATCCAGTCGTCCGCCGGCGTACAGGAAAACATCAGCAGGATGTGGATCGAGGGCGGCGCGATCAGTCCACCATAGCGAGTGGTCTTGGCGTAGGCCTCGTCAAAATAGATCGGGTGATCCTCGCCGACCGATCTGCAGTACAGCTCGATTGCCTCCCTGGTCAGCGTGTAGGGGATGGTCTTGCGCGGCTCGCCGGGCACGATGTCGTCCCAGGCCTTGCGCAGATTGGCGTCTTTCCAGAAATCGGTCTCGAAGGCTTGCCCCGGCGCCATGCCATCCTCCCTGTTTTTCCGCGATCTCGGTTCTGCCGCCTTGCGGAATTTGTTATATAGTATAATCAATTTTCCGGACCGAAAAATCAAGCCGCCGGGAACCCCAAATGGCCAAGCTCACATTGCCCAATATCGACGACGTCGTGGCGATCGACATCCACACCCACGCCGAAGAGCCCTGCGGCATGCATGGCGACGACGGCTATGACGATTTCCAGGCGCAGATGGCCGACTATTTCAAGTCGCCGCACAAGCACCCGCCCACGGTTCCGGAAACCGCGGCCTATTACCGCTCCAAGAAGATCGCCGCCGTGATCTTCCCGGTCGACGCCGAGCGCGAAACCGGTTTCCGCCGCTACAACAATTACGAGATGCTGGAGGTCGCCTCCGACCATCTCGACGTCCTGATCCCCTTCGTGTCCATCGATCCCCACAAGGGCAAGCTCGGCGTGCGCGAAGCGCGCAAGCTGATCGAGGAATACGGCGTCCGCGGCTTCAAATTCCACCCGACCATGCAGGGCTTCTATGCCAACGACCGCATGGCCTATCCGCTCTATGAGGCGATCAACGAGGGCGGCGCGATCGCGCTGTTCCACACCGGCCAGACCGGCGTCGGCTCTGGCATGCCCGGCGGCATGGGGATGCGGCTGAAATATTCCAACCCGATGTACATGGACGACGTCGCGGCGGATTTTCCCGACCTGAAGATCATCCTCGCCCACCCGTCATTCCCCTGGCAGGAAGAGGCGCTGTCGGTGGCGACCCACAAGCCGAACGTCTATATCGACCTCTCCGGCTGGTCGCCGAAGTATTTCCCGCCGATCCTGGTGCGCTACATCAACTCGATCCTGCAGGACAAGATGCTGTTCGGCTCCGATTGGCCTGTGATCACGCCGGACCGCTGGCTGGCGGATTTTGCCAAGCTCGACATCCGCGACGAGATCCGGCCCAAGGTCCTGAAGGCCAACGCACGGAAGATTTTGGGTATATAACGAGGCGTTCGCTTCGCAGGCGGACGGTTGAACAAGATGGTGGCCAGTGACCCAACTTGCCAAAATCGCCGTCCTCGTCACCGCGATCTCGACGGCAGGCATCGTTCAATGCTTCGCGGCTGAATCGCCGCCGATTGCCGTCGAGATCGAGAGCCCGCTCGCCAGCTCCCATCCGCTGCAGGGTTACCTGCGGCAAACAAGCAGCGCGGGCCCGTCGCCTGCCGTCGTCTTGCTGCATAGCTGCAATGGAAATTGGGGACGGCTGGACCAGCGCTGGGGTAAGCGGATCGCCTCCTGGGGCTATGTGACGCTCACCGTCGACAGCCTCGGCCCGCGCGGCCTGAAGCACTGCGGCGAACATCCCCCGCAGGATCTGATCCTGGATGGCTACCGGGCCCTGAAGTTTCTGGCGCGCCATCCATTGGTCGATCCTGCGCGGATTGCGGTGCTGGGTTTTGCGAACGGCGGCCGGGTGGCTCTCACGTCCGTCGAGCATGGCTTCCTGGAACAGGCTTCGCCAAACAAGTTTCATGCTGCCATCGCGTTCTATCCGCCCTGCCGTCATTTCAAGGGCGGCATGACGGTGCCGACGCTGATCCTGATCGGCGAGCGCGATGACGTGACCCCTGCCGAAGAGTGCCGCAAAATGGTAGACGGCCGTGACGCCTGGGGCATATCAAGGCAGAAGGATCAGGGCGCGCCGATCAAACTCATCATCTATCCCGACGCCTATCACGGCTTCGACGTACCCAGCGTCGCGATACCGGCCGAGCTTTCGGGGCGCCATCTCGAATTCAACCAGATTGCAACAGACCAATCGATCGTCGCGCTCCGCGAATTTCTCGACGCAACGATTGGCAGAAGAGAGTAAGTCACGTGACTATCAAAGCCGTCGTGTTCGATGCCTATGGTACGCTCTATGATGTCCAGTCGGTGGCGTCAGTTACCGAACAGGCGTTTCCCGGTTACGGCGAAATCATCACCCAAGTCTGGCGGATCAAGCAGCTGGAATATACCTGGCTGCGCTCGCTGATGCGGCGCTATGAGGATTTCTCTGATGTGACGCGGGAATCCCTGGCCTACACGCTGCGCTGCCTCGGCCTGAAATACGACAAGGCTGATTTCGCCGGGATCATGGACAAGTACCTGCATCTCGATCTCTATCCCGATGCGCTTGCCTCGCTCGCTGCGATGAGGGACAAGAAGCTTGCCATTCTCTCCAACGGCAGCCCGGACATGCTGGGCGCGCTGGTGAAGAACAGTGGCCTCGACCGCGTGCTCGATGCCACCATCAGCATCGACGCCAATAAGATATTCAAACCTAGCCCGGACGCCTACGCCTTGATCGAAAGCACCCTTCATATCCCGCCGCACGAGGTCCTGTTCATCTCCTCGAACCCGTGGGACGCCTGCGGCGCCAAGGCGTTCGGGCTCAACGTCGCCTGGATCGAGCGGGTGACGCCGGAAGCGATGGCGCTGGCCTGTCTTGAAAGCGAGACGATGCCGCCCTTGACGATGTTCAAGATATTGCGCACCCAGATGGACGAGTTCGGCGTTGCGCCCGATCATCGCATCCATGGTCTCGCCGAGCTTCCCGCCTTGGTGTCTGCCCAAAGGTCCTGAAATGAGTCTTGCCTCCGTTCGCGCCTTCTTCGCCGAGAAGGCGCCCGACATTGCGGTGATCGAATCATCGATGAGTTCAGCGACCGTGGCGCTGGCGGCCGAGGCCTATGGTGTCGAGCCGGCGCGGATCGCCAAAACGCTTTCCTTGCGGATCGGCGAACGCGTGGTGCTGATCGTGGCGGCCGGCACCTCGCGGATGGACAACAAGAAGGTGAAGGCGCTGTTCGGGGGCAAGCCGAAGATGCTGGGGCTCGACGAGGTCGCGGAGATCACCGGCCATGAAGTCGGCGGCGTCTGTCCGTTCGGACTGAAGACGCCGCTGCCGGTCTATTGCGATGTGTCGCTAAAGGCGTTCGATATCGTGGTTCCGGCGGCGGGCTCGACGCACAGCGCGGTGCGCATCACACCCGCGCGCATGGCCGAACTGACCTCGGCCGAATGGGTCGATGTCTGTGAGGTCAGAACCGAAAGCGAAGCGACGGCCTAATCGTCGTCGTCTTGATAGTAGGGTCTCTCTTGATAGGGCCTCGGCGGCAGCGGCTGGGGCTGTACCAGTGGTACTGCACGGCCGCGCGGCGCCATTTGCGGTTGCGGCCCCCGTCCGCCTGGTTGCGCATTCGCCTGCGATTCGAATACGGCGCGGCAGTTGTTCGAGAGCTGCGGCGTATTCTGCCGCAAACACGCCACGATCCGGCTGACATCCGGAACCTGATCGCTGCAGAGACGCCAGACGTCTGGCGTGCAGGCCATCTGTTGTTCCCAAGTTCCCCTGTATTCCTGGGCGAATGCGGTTGATTGCAGGGCGCCAACGCTTCCGATCGCGAGGGCAAGGCTGAGCACGATGCGTGGCGCGGCCGGGTCCGCTCGTTTCATGTCCGGTCCTTTCATTCGAGTGGTGTGGCGATGCGGGTTCCAACTCGCACCGCTCCCAAAACTCTCCAATGAATGCGGCCACCCAACGTTCGCTCAGACAAAAAAATGTGAATGGAGTTCCCTACTCCACCTTGCCGATCTTCTTCACCGCGGCGACCAGCCGCGCGCTGTCGTCGGCGACGAATTTTGCAAATTCCGGCGCGTCCATGTAGGCGACCGGACTGCCCGCGGTTTCGAAAGTCTTGATCACCTCGGGCGCCTTGACCGCCTGCGCCATCGCGCCGCGCAGCTGCGTCATGATCGGCGCCGGCAACGCGCTCTGCGCGAACAGACCCGCCCAGATGTAGAACTCGACGTCCTTGTAGCCGAGCTCCTGGAAGGTCGGCAGATCGGGAAAGCTTGCAATGCGCGCGGCGCCCCAATTCGCCAGCACGCGCATCTTGCCGTCATCGACCTGCTGCTTCAGCGTACCCGGCGCCGAGGCCACCGCCTGCACCGTGCCGCTGAGCAGCGCGGTCAACGCGGGCGCGGCGCCGCGAAACGGCACGTGCAGCAGTTTGATGCCGGCGCTCGCCGCGAACATTTCCATCGCGATATGGAGCGTGCCATAGGGGCCCGACGAGCCGTAAGGGATCTGGCCGGGGCGCCTTTTGGCGTCATCGACGAAATCCTGCAGCGTCTTCCATGGCGCGGAGGCCGGCACCGCCAGCAGCGTGGGGTCGGCCAGCACGCGCGCGACCGGCGCGAATTGCGATACTTCGTAGGCCACGGGGCGGTCGAATAGCCGGTCGGCTTCCGGCAGCACCG
Organism: Bradyrhizobium sp. AUGA SZCCT0160; assembly: GCF_018130105.1. Classification (NCBI taxonomy): domain Bacteria; kingdom Pseudomonadati; phylum Pseudomonadota; class Alphaproteobacteria; order Hyphomicrobiales; family Nitrobacteraceae; genus Bradyrhizobium; species Bradyrhizobium sp. AUGA SZCCT0160. The sequence continues at coordinate 57,780 of NZ_JAFCMD010000002.1, read as the reverse complement.
CCAGCGACGACAGCGTCATCAACAATGTGTAGCCGTCGGGTTCGGCGCGCGCCGCCGCCGCATTGCCGACCGAACCACCGCCGCCACCGGCGCGGTTGTCGACCAGCACAGGCTTGCCGAGGATTCTTTCAAGCGCCTGCGCCACCGGCCGCGCCGCCAGATCAGCCTGCCCGCCCGGCGGAAACGGCACGATCATGGTGATGTTGCGTGACGGATAGGCAGCTTGCGCAAACGCCGCATGCGAGAGCGCGGTTTGCGCCAGCGGCAGCAGCGCGGCGGCTTTGAGGAGTTCGCGTCGGTTCATAGGCATTTCCCCCGGAGTTTTTGTTTTGGTTGTTGGAGGTAGCCTAGCCTAAACTCGATCCCATGGGCAAAGGCCCCGTTCGTCGCGCCGCCTCAGGACGCTTTCCTCTTCCCCTTGGCGAAATGCTTCATCAGAAACTCTGCCAGCACCTCGACGCGGGCGGGGCGCGGGCCGCCGGGGGGCGTCACCAGATGCACCGCGCCTTCCGGCTGCTTCCAGCCCTTGAGGATCACCTCGACTTCGCCGGAGGCGATGGCGTCGCCGACGATGAAGTCGGGCAGATCGGCGATACCGAGCCCGGCAATCACCGACGGCAGCACCGCCTCGCCATTGTTGACGCGCAGCTGGCCGGCCGGGCGCACGCTGGCCTGCTCGCCAGCGGCGTTGGTGTAGTGCCAGACGCCGGGCGTCGAGAGATAGGCGTAGCCGAAGCATTTGTGCTGGGACAGATGCATCGGATGCGTCGGCCGGCCGTGGCGCTTGAGATAGGACGGCGCGGCCACCGTGTAGCGCGGCATCGCGCACAGCCGCCGCGCGATCAGCGAGGAATCCGGCAACCGCGCGATGCGCAGGCCGGCATCAAAGCCCTCGCCGATCAGATCCACCGTCGCGTCGCTTAAGTGCAGGTCGATCGAGACTTCCGGATATCGCTCGAGGAATTCCGGCAATAGCGGCGCTACTGATTTCACGCCGAACGTCATCGGCACCGCGAGCCGCACCAGCCCGCGCGGCGCCGTCGATTGTGACAGCGCCTCGTTCTCGGCCGCCTCGCCGTCGACCAGGAGCTGCGTCGCACGCTCGGCCAGCTTTTGTCCGGCGTCGGTGAGCGCCAGCCGCCGAGAGGTGCGGTTGAACAGCCGCGCGCCGAGCCGTTGTTCGAGCCGGCTTACCGCCTTCGATACCGTGGCCTTGGACAGCGCGAGCTCGGTTGCCGCTGATGCAAACGACCGCAGTTCCACGACCTTCGCAAAAATCGCGAGCGCTTCGAAATCCGGGAGTTTCGGCATTCGGCCGCCTGTCGGATGTGATTGGTCGGGCCTCGCCCAACTCAGGATGCAAGCTTGACGATACCATAGGGATTGAATTTGAAATCGCCTTCCGCGTAATCGGACTCGAAGGACAGTTTGGCGCGGCGCGACTTGAGCGTTGCCTCCAGTCCTTGCCGCGCGATCTCGTCAGCGACCGCGTCCATGGTCGCGACGGCTTGCCGTTCACTGCCATGGGATTTCGGCACGAACACTTCGGGCAAGCCCGCCAGGTGAAAACCGACGCTTTCCAGATAATCGTCCGAGGCCAGCGGCCGTTTGGCGAATGCCAGGCGGCAAACGCGGCGCAACGCGAAGTCATCATCGGATTTCAGCGCGGCACTGGCCTGAAGGATGAGTTCGTTCCACCTGACGAGGCCGTGCGCGACACCGGCGCTCTCGCCCTTGACGGCGGTAGCCCCCGCCTTGATGACCTGGTGGACGAGCATCAAGGCACCGGTGGAAACGACGATGGCGGTTTCCGTCGTCATGGGCGGACCGAGCACGTACAGCACCGATTGGTGATTTTCCACCGCGTCATCATCGGCGCTGGAGCGGGCATTGGGATGCACGCGATCCCAGGAAACCCCAAACGAGCGGCTCATGCGCGGATCCGGTTTGTCCTGGGAATAGGTCTGATCGATGCCAAAGCCGGTGGCAAAATCGCGGATGGCCATCGAAGCCGCGTCCGACAGCTTCGCCAGGCCCTGTTTGCCGCCGAGGAAACACAGAACGTGCCGGGGCTTGACGGATGCACGCCGCGCTTTCGCCGCGGCGTCCTGACCGGACGCGGCCGGCTTCTGGCCGCCGGCGTCTGACGGGCTCGCCATCAGCAATACTCCTATCATTCCCAATAGTCCGCGGCGAACGGCGTTCATGCCTCACTCCTTGATGCGGCGCCGAACGGCGGTGCCCTGACCCTCCCCGTAGCTGACGCCCGAGTGACTAGGCATCAGTGTGGTCAACCCGCCCGGCGGTTCGGTCTGGGAGACCGGATTCCGCTGCCTTGGTGATCGGAAATATGGATTTGCCAGCCCGGCCTCCCCTTCCGCCTAGATCATAAATAGAAACAATGTGTTTCGATAGTTTCTATTTATATACCACGTCGGGAGGCATATCCAATGGCCATCGGAATTCAAGCAACGGAGAAATCCAATGGCCGGGAAACTTTCGGGCAAGGTAGCCCTCGTCACCGGCGGCTCCCGCGGTATCGGCGCAGCCAGCGCCCGCGCCCTCGCGGATCACGGCGCCAACGTCGCCATCAGCTATGTCGCCTCCCCTGACAAGGCCGAAGCCGTCGTCAAGGAGTTGAAGGCCAAGGGTGTCGAAGCCCGCGCCTTCAAGGCCGACCAGGCTTCCACTGTTGAAGTCGAGCAATTGGTGAATGACGTCGCCAAGCACTTTGGCCGGCTCGACATTCTCGTCAACAATGCCGGCGTCGCCGTCAGCGGCGCAGTCGATGATGCCAACGCCGACACCGCGGCACTGGCGCGGCAGGACGCGATCAATGTGCATGGCGTCGTCACCGCGATCCGTACAGCCTCGAAGCTGATGGGCGAAGGCGGACGCATCGTCACCATCGGTTCGGGCATTGCGACCCGCGCATCGTTCCCGGGCCTCGCCGACTACGCCGCCACCAAGGCTGCGATCGTCGGCTACAGCAAGGGCGCATCGCGCGACCTCGGCCCCCGCGGCATCACTGTGAACGTGCTGCAGCCGGGCTCGATCGATACCGACATGAACCCGAAGGACGGCGGCGATTTCGCCGAAGCCCAGCGTACGCAGCACGCGCTGCAACGCTACGGCACCGCCGAAGAGATCGCAGCCGGCGTCGTGTTCCTCACCAGCCCGGACGCCTCGTTCGTTACCGGCACCGTGCTCAACGTCGATGGCGGCTTCGGCGCCTAGTTCAATTCATGCAGGCGAGGCCGGGCGCGTGGCGCCTGGCACCTCGCACAAAACTTAACAAGGAGTATTTCCCATGATCGAACTCAGACCTTTTGCAGAACTCGGCGGCGCCGACCACGGCTGGCTGAAGGCAAAGCATCACTTCTCCTTCGGCAGCCATTATGACCCCGACAATATGGGTCACGGCTCGCTGCGGGTGTGGAACGACGACGAGATCGCCCCCAATACCGGCTTTCCCGCCCATCCCCACGCCAACATGGAAATCATCACCTATGTGCGCGAAGGCGCGATCACGCATCAGGATTCACTTGGCAACAAGGGCCGCACTGAAGCCGGCGACGTGCAGGTGATGAGCGCGGGATCCGGCATCCGTCACGCCGAGTACAATCTGGAGCCGACCAATACACGGATCTTCCAGATCTGGATCGAGCCGACCACGCAAGGCGGCCAGCCGACCTGGGGCGCCAAGCCGTTTCCGAAGTCGGACCGTTCCGGCAAGCTCGTCACCATCGCCAGCGGCATTGCCGGCGACAAGGATGCGCTGCCGATCCGCGCCGATGCCCGCGTGCTCGCCACCACGCTGAAGGCCGGCGAGAGCGCGGAATACGAAGCCGGCAAGGCGCGGCACCTCTATCTGGTGCCGGCGGCCGGCAGCGTCGAAGTCAACGGCGTGCGCGTCAACGCCCGCGACGGCGCGGCGATCCGCGATGAAGCCAGGCTGACGATTACGGCGCTGGAAGACAGCGAACTGGTGCTGGTCGACGCGGCGTAGTCCCCACACTCACTCCTCGTCATGCCCGGGCTTGGCCCGGGCATCCACCCCGCTCCGCGAGAATCTTCGAAGCCGATGGATTGCCGGGTCAAGCCCGGCAATGACAGCTACCAATTAACAACCACCTACAACCTCAAAGGAAAGCCATCATGGCCAAAGTACTCGTGCTCTATTATTCCGCTTACGGTCACATCGAGGCGATGGCGAACGCCATCGCCGAGGGCGCGCGCGAAGCCGGCGCTACCGTCGACATCAAGCGCGTGCCCGAACTGGTGCCCGCCGAGGTCGCCAAGGCTTCGTATTACAAGGTCGATCAGGCAGCTCCCGTCGCCAAGGTCGAAGAACTTGCCAATTACGATGCCATCATCGTCGGCACCGGCACCCGCTTCGGGCGGATGGCGTCGCAGATGGCGAACTTCCTCGATCAGGCCGGCGGCCTCTGGGCCAAGGGCTCGTTGCACGGCAAGGTCGGCGGCGCCTTCACCGCGACTGCGACCCAACACGGCGGCCAGGAGACCACGCTGTTCTCGATCATCACCAATCTGTTGCACTTCGGCATGACCATCGTCGGCCTCAACTACGGCTTTGCCGGTCAGATGAAGCTCGATGAAGTCACCGGCGGCGCACCCTATGGGGCGACCACGATCACCGGCGGCGACGGCAGCCGCCAGCCGAGCGACAACGAGCTCGCCGGCGCGCGCTATCAAGGACGCGTGATCGCGGAGACCGCCAGGAAACTCCATAGCTAACTGCATGGCTGATGCGAGACGGGCGGCATTCTCATTTGAGATTGCCGCCCCATTTATCCATTGGGGACGATGGATTCAGCATGGTCGAACTTCTCTTTATGGCTCAACTGGTGCGCCGTCCGCTGCAGGCGATTGCACGGCGGTGGTGGTGCCGCAGTCTCTACCGCGCCTCGCGCGGCCAGCGGCGATGCCCGGAATGCACCAGATTGTGAAATCGGTCTGACGGTTTCGTGGTACGAAACGGATTCGTGATACGGAATCCACCACTCGCTTTTCACCGATACGGGGTTTAGGCATGAGCAATTTTTCGCAACCCCCGTGGCCGGAATTGCCGACCGCGGCGTGGCGTGACACCTATGCGACGCTGCATCTCTGGACCCAGATCGTCGGCAAGATCAGGTTGAGCAAGACCCCCTGGCTGAACCATTCCTGGCATGTGGCGCTCTATGTTACTCCGCGCGGGCTGACGACGTCGCCAGTCCCGGACGGCACGCGAACGTTCCAGATCGATCTTGATTTCATCGATCACGTCCTGCGCATCTCGACCAGCGATGGCGCGAAGCGGCAGTTTGCGCTTTCGGGAAAATCGGTTGCCAGCTTCTACGCCGCCACCATGATGACGCTGACCGAGCTGGACATTTCCGTCACCATCGACGAAATGCCGAACGAACTACCGGACCCGGTCCGGTTTTCGGAAGATAACGTCCACGCTTCCTACGATCCCGAAGCGATCAAGGACTTTCTGCAGATTCTCGTGAACTGCGATCGCGTCTTCAAACAGTTCCGCACCGGATTCCTCGGCAAGGCCAGCCCGGTGCATTTCTTCTGGGGCAGCTTTGATCTGGCGGTGACCCGCTTCTCCGGCCGTCGCGCGCCACGTCATCCCGGTGGCGTACCGTATCTGTCCGACGACGTCGCCTGCGAGGCCTATTCGCACGAAGTCAGCAGCGCCGGCTTCTGGCCGGGAAGCGGCGCGATCGATTATCCCGCGTTCTACTGCTATGCCTATCCGGAGCCTGCGGGCTTTCGCGCGACGAAGGTGCGGCCCGACGCGGCGTTCTTCAGCGAAGCGCTCGGCGAATTCATCCTGCCCTACGATGCCGTGCGCACGGCTGATGATCCCGACCAGGCGTTGCTGGATTTCCTGCAAAGCACTTATGAAGCCGCGGCGATTTCAGCGAAATGGGATCGCGACGCGCTGGAATGCGACTTGGGCCAACCCGGCGTGGTGCGGCAGGTCTAGGCGCGGATCAATTCTCGTGGACAGCGTCGGCTTCTGCCGTTGAAAGCCACCAGCCATCGCCGGCAAACCAGCAGGTGTCGTCGATGGCGCCATCGAGCCGGAGCGACCGCACGTCTTCCCACCCCTGCAGAAACGCCTCCGTCAGGCGGCGGCCGGCATCCTCGTCCTGAAGACCGATGCAGCCAATAAACTGTGCCCGGCCACGGAACCTTGCCGGCCAAACCGCACCCTGATCGGGACGTGTGACCAGCAGCATCCCGCCATGCACACCCGCGGGCGCAAGCGGAAACAACAGCCGGCCACCGCGACGCAACGCATCGAGCCACTGTTGGGCTGGCTGGGCCGCACCGGCACACACGTAGATCAAATCCGCTTTCGGCAGATCCGCCGCAATGCCCGATTTTGACTGAACATTCACCTGTGGCAGGTCTTTCAGGTTGTCGCGCGCGCGATCCGCCAGGCCTCCGTCAATCTCATAGGCGTGCACCTGCCCGCGCGGCCCGACGAGTTGTGCGAGGATCGCGGTGTAATATCCCGTGCCCACGCCAACTTGTAGAACCGTCTCACCTTCCTTCAATTCGCAGCCATCGAGCCAATAAGCATGCGCGCTGGGCATTCCGATATTGAGATGTTGCGCGCTATCCAGCGCGACCAGCGTATTTTGATAGATAAACGCCGGATCATCGTTCGGGGTCGTTACGTAATCATGCGCGCCGAGCGCAATCAGCCAGGGCCCCGGGCCCACAAACGGTTCGCGCTTGACTACACGAAAGGCCTGTTCAATCCGGGAATCGCGGACCTTGGCGGCGGCGCAGACAAGGCTGGCATAGAATGAATGCAGATTTTCCGACCGCTCTTGCATGATCAACTTCCGGCATTGCGATGCTCGATCCTATTCGAGGCTGTCGCCTGCAGGAAGCTTCGCACGATGGGCAAAAACCGGGAAGCGCCGCCATCACGGCGAAACGGGATCGCGATATGCGTTCCAAGTCCAATCGGAAATGAAGCGGCGCTAATGCTGCAATTGCGGCTTCACGACCGTCTGCCGAACTTCGGCGCCGCAGTCGGCGCATTCAAAGGTGAAGTCGATCTTCGCCATGCTCCAATGCGGCTCGACGTCCCTTACAAACATCGGAATCCCGATGCAGCTCGGACAAATGACGAAAGCTGGCTCGATGTCGTCGTGCTGGTGGATATAGGCTGGCATGTCGGCACTCCCCACGGAAGCATTCAGCTGTAGCCCTTGACCCGACCATCAGCATACGCCGCTGCACTAAAGGCGATCATGAACTCTTGCGAACACAGGTAGAACAGCCGCACAATCCTGCCCAGTGTGACAGATTTGCACGACCGTGTCGTCTCTGCCACAGCGCGTCAGTTCTCTTCGCGCGGCAAGGGTTTACCGGGCGCCCGCTTCAAATAGGCGCTGAGCTTCGGATAGTTGCGCAGCTCGCGCGCGGCGCGGTCGCGCAATGCGTAGGGCAACCCGCGCAGGCTCAAGGCGGCGCTGATGTCGACCAGCGGCAGCGGTGTCACGCCAAAACGCCGCTTATAGTCATAATCGCCCACGCTGAAGTCGAACTCGCGCACGCCGTCGCTGTGCAAGGCGGCCATGGTACGTTCGATGACCAGCCGGCCCGGCGAACAACTCGACCATTTGTCGCCGGCATTGCTGACCCGCAGCATGACGTAGCGTGACCCACAGCGAACGCCGAGCAAGGTCGCGACGACTTCCTCGCCGACCGTCAGCGCCGACAACACGGCATAGCCCTCGCCGACGCCATCACGCACGAGGTTTCGATAGAAATCGGCACAGGCCCCGTCGCCGAGGATGAAGTTTACCCCTAGATGTTGCATCCGGGCGCTCTGTTGCGCATCCAGGGCGGCAAGAACGCGCAAGGCTTCGTCGTTCTCTCCTGCGATCTTGAATGTAGCGCCGGGATAGGCCGTAAACGCGCGCCAGCACCGTTCGAGAACCTTGCGCACGTCGCGCTTCAGCGAACGCTTGTACTGGTCGAAATCCTCGCCTGTGGTGACGAGATTGCCGTTTAGCGAGCACGGCCCGGCTCCATCCAGCATCGCCAGCGGATTGGATCCGCCCTGCAGATCGAGCGGCATTTTCTTGAAGCGAATGAGATCAGCGCCGCCAGGCAACCGGCGCAACGCCAGTCGCAGCTCGCGCCACAGGATGGCTGCCGCCTTTGGTTCGCGCGGCGCGGCCGGTCCGAGCAGCGGCGCGTTGTAGTCGGTCAGTTCGAGGTCGGCGAACTCCACGACGCACATGCGCTTCAGCTTGCGCCTGATCAGCGGCAGCAGCAGCGCGACTTCCCCTGTCGCACGATCCCTGACGGTTGCAACGAGTGGCTCGATATCCGGCTGTCCGGCGAACGCGCCATACCATGCCGCGAGCCACTTCTCGTGCTGGAAGATGGTCGTCTGTCCGCGACGATACGCACCGTCCCAGTTACCTGCGACGGTATCCCAATTGTCGAACTCCACGGAGAACGCCGCAACCTGCGACGTGCGGTTCCGCCCCACGTGCCGTGCTGCGTCGTTTGTCAGTGTTGTCACAATCAAGCCGCCTTCATGCCGCCCTGGAAAGATTGTTGGAAAGATCGACCACCTGCTCCGGATGGTCGTGGTCGAGCCGGAATTCGATCTCGTTCCGCGCCTTGCGCTCGCGCTTGATCCAGGACGTGTTGCGCAGCGCCTTCTGCATCACCGCCTTGCCCCAGAACGCCGGCCCCTTGAGCGAACGGCTCTTGGGCGTATATCCGAAGCGATTGCGCAACAGACCGTTGGCCAGATTGACGATCCGGGTCCGCCTGATCTCTTCATTCTCGTAACCCACCGTCATGGAGATGTTGACGGTGCCGAGATTGTCGACGCGATGCGGCGCGTTCAGCGGCCAGTTCAGCATTTGCCCAGGCTCGAGATCGAGCACGGTCGCATAGCGATCGTACCATTCGTGATAGGGCATATCGAGTTCGAGCTCGAACAGCTGGATGTCCTCGAGGTTCTTCGGAGTCACGAAGGGAGGGTTCGACGGATAGATATGGACGCGCTTGCGGCCGGCGATTTGAATCAGGCTCTGGCCGGGAAGATCGGCGTGGTAGTGAACCTGCGCCTTCGGCGCCGAGAGCAGAATGCCGGCGTTGTACTGGTGCGGCAGCGCGAAGTGCGGGACCTTCTCGCCGATTTCGGCGAACATCTGAGCCAGCAGGTCGCTGTAGCGGGAGTCGATATCCGAAACCATGCGCAGGTTGAGCCACAGGTCGCCCCTGGAAATCGCGTCGATGACCTGATGGCCGCTGAAATTGCCGATATCGCCGTGCCGCCAGATACGCTTGTCGCCCTTCACGCCGGTCTGCATCAGGCTGTAATGCTCGCGCGGATAATTCTCAATCAATGCGGCAAGCTGATCCATCGAGAACAACGGCGACTTGTGCATGTTGTGCGCAAGCCGGATTGGTTGGTGTCCCCACAGCACCGAATGGGTGTCGTCCCAATTACTGAAAATGCGATCTGCCGCCATCGTCCAACTCCTTTTGACCAAATTTTTTTCGCCCGGATGACGACCGATTTCGGCTGCGTCCTGCACGCTGTCCCGAAATCTCAGATGGCTGCCACGCCGTCGGTCATCCGATGTCCCGTTATGAGACGGCCGGATCACCTTCGCGCTCCAACTGGCAAGAAGGATGCCGCAGGGGTGTCGCACCCACTTACCGGACGATAAGGTCTGGGATGTATGGCTAACGCTGGCATAACCGAGAGAGCGCCGGCGACCCCACGATGGCTTCAGAACCGCAATATCGGGCGCTGTTTCTCGGCGCGGGACCGCAAATGCAGTGCGGCGTCGGGCAATTCACGCGATTGCTGGGCGAGTGGATCGAAAAGGCCGAACCCGGCAGTTGCACGACGTTAACCCTGACGCGATCGGAAGGGTCATTCACCGAAATCTGGGGCGCCGTCGGCTCCGCACGGAGCGTGGTCTGCAACTTTCCGATCGTGGCCTGGAAGCGCGTGATGTTCACACCGCTGCTGGCGATGGCCATGGCGCGGCTGCGGCGGCGCAAAACTGTCCTGATTCAGCACGAATGGGCCGGGCTGCATTGGCTGCGCCGGATCACCTATATCCCGGCCCTCCTGCTCGCCAACACCATCGTCATGTTCTCGCCGCTGGTGCGGCGGGAACTCGCCGAGGATTCCCTGGTGGGCTGGACCGCGAAGAAATGCGTGCTGGCCCCGCTGCCGCCGAACATAGAGGCGCCTGCAGGGATGGCGGCTTCGGACTTGCGCCGGCGTCTCGTTGCAGCAAGGCAAGACGGCCGGCTGGTGATCGGTCATTTCGGCTCGATCTATCCGGCCAAGCAACCCAATGCGCTGCTGGAGATCGGCGCGATCCTCAAGCAGCGTGGGCTGCGGCCACTGATCGTCTATGTCGGCTCCTTCATCCGCGGCACAGACAATGTCGAGGAGGAATTCCATGCCCGCGCCACCGAACTCGGGATCGCCGATGATGTGATCGTGTCCGGCTTCGTCGCCTCCGATCACGAGGTGTTCGGGCTGTTCGGCGCGGTCGACGGGTTCTGTTATCCGCTCGACGAAGGGCTCACCGCGCGCCGCTCCAGCGTTCTTGCCTGCGTGCAGGCCGGCCGGCCGCTGATCGTGACCGGCCCCGCGCTGCCTGACGAATTCGACCATCATGCGCGCTTCAAGGAATTGATCGATCGCGGCGCCATCGTGCTCGTGCCGCGCGGATCGAGCGCGGACGCCTACGCCGATGGCATCGTTGCTGCGCTGAAACGGCCGCCGGTGCAGGCCGCGTTCGACTTCGATGGGTGGTGGCAGGACGTCGCGAACGCGGTTCGCGCCCAGCTCTAAGCCTCACTCCCGGACGCGAAATCGCGCCAGATAGTGCAAGCCGAACACCGCCACCAGGAAGGTGAACCACAGGGGATCGGCGCGGTCGAGGAAGAAGCTCTCCATCGCCGACAGATAGAGTCCGAACAGCCAGATGCGCAACAGCGCCATCGCCAGCGGACCATTGTTGCCGCCCTGATCGGCTTGCTGGAAATTCCGTAGCGGCACGATCACCAGCACGACGACGAGCAGGATCAGTCCGGGCAGGCCCATGCCGAGCGCGGTATCGAGATAACCATTGTGGCTGTGCGCCGCGAACGCGGCCCATTCCTTGCCCGCCGGCAACTCCTCGAACGCCTTGCTGCCCCAAAACGCCACGAAGCCGTAGCCGGTTGCCAGCCGCTGCCGCAGCGCGTCCAGCGCAAAATTCCAGATGTCGGTACGGCCGGTGAAGGTCGAATCCAGCGGCAGCAGCTTGGCGACCGCAGCCAGACCTTCGCTCATGACGGTGCCGACGCTGAGCATGTTCAGCAATAGCAGCGGCGTCAGGAGCAGGATCGCCCGCACCCAGAACGAGCGAAACACCGAGGTAAGCGAGGTCAGCAGCAGCACGGCGAAGCACAGCGTCAGCGAACTCTTGCCGGCGGCATGAAACAGAAACAAGGAACTAAGGCCGATGATGACCGCGCCGGACAGAAGTGCGCCGGAGCGCGCGATGTAGATACCCAGGAACAGCAGCATCGCCATCACGCCGGCTGCCACGTTCTTGTGACCGAAGGCGCCGCGCCAGTCGCCGGCAAGAAGCGGCTCCTGCGGATCGGTTGCCTGATGGATCGCAAACTGCGGCGCCAGCAGGATTCCGAGGTAACAGACCGCGAGCAGGATCAGCGCTGCGATGCTGAGCAAACGCATCAGTTCGCTTTGCGATTTCGGCAACAAAAACATGGTCGACGTGACGGCGATAACACACGCCGTCAAAACAAACCGCCGCATCGATGTGGCGGGATCGACCGACAGAACCACCGTCACACAGACCCATCCGGCAAACAGCAAGAACGATGGCGTCAGCAAAGTCGCCAGCCCGCGCATGTTGTTGCGCGCCGCGAGCGCAATCATCAGCACCGCGAGGGCGCCGAACACCAGATAGGTCGGCGCCTCATTGCCGGTACTGACTTCGCCGATTTGTATGTCGCCGAGATCGGCGAACGGCCGCAATGAAATCCATGCCAGCACCAACGCTCCGACGAACGCGGCGCAGCGAACGACATCCAGCACTTGCTGCCGCCAAACCCCTCCTGCGACGATACGAAGCTGAGACGTGATGGCGAGTTGGCTCACGTGATCTTCGAGGCCTTGTAGGGTTGAGGTTCGATGCCGATTGCGGCCAGCACGCTCCCGATTGCCACCGTCATCGGATGCATCGCTATGATGCGGTCGCGCTCCGTCAGGGCCGCCCGCGCGGCCTGGAGAAACGACAGCGGAAACGCCGCCAGCAATTTCAGCGTCAGCCTGGCGCGCAGCCAGAGTGTCGGTGTCGCCTTGCGCTGGACGTGATAATTGATCGCGCCGATCCGCAAGCCGCGGCTGATCAGCCAGCTGAGCCTGGTTCGGCTCGGTGGCACCGTCTCGCTGATCGTGGCCTCCGCCACCCAGTGAAACCGCATACCCAGACGCAGGCAGCGGTAGAAGAAATCGGTGTCGCCGCCGCCGAGGAAATTGAAACGCAGATCGAACGCCGGGGCGTCGACGCGCTCGAACACCGAGCGCCTGATCAGGCAATTGCCGCAGCCATAGATCACCGGAACCGGTCCGGACGTGTCGTAGGCCGGCGCGAAGGCCGGATGACGACGCAGCCCGCGCTTTCGCGCGTCATCGAAGTCAGGCATGACCGGCCCGCCGACGATGTCAGCCCCGGTGGCTTCGGCCGTCAATATCATGCGCTCCAGCCAGTCCGGCGAGGCAATTTCGTCATCGTCGATCATCAGGAAACTTGACGCTGCCGGGAAGGTTGCCAGCGCCGTCTCGAACGCCGCGTTGATCGCATGGCAATTGCCCTGCCGTGGTTCGACCACGCAGAGACCGGGGAACTTGTTCGATGCCAGGAACTCGGTCGCAACCGGAACGCTCTCGCTCCGCAGCGCATCGTTCTCGACCATGACAACCGCAAAGCGGTGACCGGTACGCTGGCCGGCGAGCGATTCCAGGGTCTGCCGCAGATGCTGCGGCCGGCGAAAGCAGGGAATGCAGACGACGATCCCGATCGAAGCAGGATCGAGGGCCGGCGAGATCGCCGCCAGGGCGCGGGCGGCGTTCGGCATGGTGTCAGCGGTTTCCATCGGCGGGCAATCCGTTCAAACTCTGGCGCATGACGTTTGCTATGGGTCCAGACGATACAAGAGCATTGCTGCGATATCCGGTCCGACAGGATGCCTGGTGGTGGCGAATTGTTCCCGACGGTTAATGGACGGGGTTAAGTTTGAATTAAATCAGGTTCAGGCTCGGGGCTCAGCGGCTGAACAGCTTGCCGAACAGCTTCTGGGATTTGGGAAACTGCCCGTTGGAGATCCGCGTGGGCCACAATCCGTCGACGTCGAAATAAGCGGCGTAGGCGATGTTGTTCCTGTTCTTCACGAACCAGTCATGCATCTGCTGAATGAAGTACGGATTGTCGCCGAAATTGCCGACGCCCCATTCCGGATAGCTCATCGGCTTGCCGTGCCTGGCGGCAAAGTCGCGGTGCCATTCCAGGCCGAACGGCGCCTTGAGATAGAAGGTGTTCCACCGCTCTTCCGGCGAGCCCTCATGTTTGAAATCGTAGATATCCAGACCGATGTAGTCGACGACATCGTCACCCGGATAGGCCAGGTCCGCCGGCGTGTCCTGCGTTCCCCATCCCGGACACCAATCATATTTGAATGTGTCGGAGTGGCGACGGAAGATCCCGACCACGCGCCGGAACGCCGCGATGTAATCGGCTTCATGATCCTTGGCGAACCACGCCATCTGCGACAGATTCATCTCCCAGCCGAGACGGATGATCGCCCTTGGCTGCGCATCGGCAATCGCACGGGCAGCCGCCTCGAACTCGCCGTCGTGCACGCCATTGGCGACGTCGACGAGCGGCGTCCCCGGAACTGTCAGCGGCACCGACCAGACGACATTCCGCGACGGGTTGAGCTTCTTCCAGATGCCGGGAACCCAGGTCAGCTTGTGGAAATCCTCCCAATTCGCCTGGCCGTAGAAATCGACGCCCACCACCGACGATGGCGGCTGTTTCAACCATTTTTCCCAGGCCTGCAGGGTACGCTCGCGCCCAACGGGGCCCCAATCGACGAAGGCTCCGGCGAATTTTGCAGGACTGGAGTTGACGCGCGGAGCGGCGTTGCTGTCGACGCGGGCGAGCAACAGCAGGCTCAACACAAGGGCCACCAGGAAAAATACCAGGCGCCTGAGGCCAACCCGGCGGCGAGGCGCGGGACGCTCAGTTCGAAACATTAGACGTCCTCGTCAATTTGTTACCGAAGACAGCAGACAGCCTTCGGCCGACTTCGGCTGCGCCCTTGTCAGTGAGATGCCCCTCGTCGAACTGCATCGGAATATCGGCTTCGACAAACTCGTCGCAATGACCATCTCGGCAGACCGCGTCGTAGACGGATGAATAGCTCGCGCCGTGCGCCTTTACCAAGGCGCTCATGACGCGATCACGCTCCCGAATTCCGGGTGTGCGCTTCGTGCTGGCAAGGGCTGGATGGTCGCGAAGAATCCCGTCGATCAGGAGGCGTGGAAGAGCGGCGGCGTATTCGACGATCGGTCCAAGTACGACGACGTCGATTCCCCTGGATTTCAGGGTATCCAGCGTGGCCGACAGGTTCGGCAGATCCTCATCCTTCCATGAGGCAGCGAGTACGACCTTGTCGACACGGTTGTTGACGAGGAAGTCGTTGAACGCCAGTTCCATCACATCGCGGCAAGCCTTCAATCCGCCTCTCGGCTCCCCCGGAACGGCCGGGCGGCATTCGCTTGCAGTCGCCTGCAAGATGTTCACCTGCGGCATGGCGGCGGATAGCCCGGACCAGAGATGCGCGGCATGGCTGTCGCCAATGAGCAGATAATTCGGCCGCGCCGGATCCAGTTTCAGGCAGGTTTCGACATCGAACCGCTGGCGGTTGGCCGATATGAAGCAGCGTCCGGTCCGGAACGCGGCGGACGAATCGTAGGCAAGATAGGTGCCGATATCCACCACGCGTTGCGGAAAACGGTATGGCGCGCCGCCCACGACGAACACCAGGGCGCACAGCGCGAACGTCGAGCCCATCGCGGCTGACGCGGCGCCGAACACAGCGACCTTCGATGTCTGCCGCGCCATCGAACGGAACGGCAATTCGACCAGCTTCCACGACAGATAGGCGAGCCCCACCGCCAGCGTGATCAACGTCAGTTTGGTCGACGCTGCGGATTCTGCGCCGAACAGCAAATCGGTGCGCTGGAATACGATCAACGGCCAGTGCCACAAATAGAGCGAATAGGATATCAACCCGATCGCGACCAGAGGCGGCAGTGACAGCAATCGTCCGGCCATCGATATCCCGCTCTCGCTGGACGCGATTACCAGCACCGCACCGAGGCAGGCGAGTGACGTCATCAGCAGAAGCGGCACTGATGCCGATCCAAGCAGGATCACGCCAATCAGCAGCAGCAACCCGGCTCCGCCACAAATGTTCTTCCAGAACGTGGTTTCCGGCACCGGAATGAATTTGATCGCCAGCATCGCGCCCAGCGCCAGCTCCCAGGCGCGGAACGGCGTGAGATAGAATGTAAAGTTCGCATTTCTCATGCTCATGGCGATGGCTGCAGCAAACGAAATCGCAGCGATAACCGCAAACAGCAATCTGGCGCGCTTCGGAAACCGCCGATAGACAAAAAGCATCAGCAGCGGGGCGATGAAGTAGAACTGCTCCTCGACGCTGAGCGACCAGGTATGCAGCAGCGGTTTTGTTTCGGCCGGCGCATCGAAGTATCCAGAGGTCTGCGCAAAATAGGCATTGGAAACCGAGCCGATCGCGCTGGCAAGGCTCTTTGCATAGCCAATCAATTCGGCCGGCAAGAAATAGATATAGGCGAAGACGCTCGTCACCAGGAACATGACGAACAGCGCCGGCAGGATTCGCAAGATTCGTCGCTTGTAGAAATTGCCAAGCGAGAACGATCCGTTGCGGATGTCCGCATCGATCATGCCGCAGATCAGGTAGCCCGAGATGACAAAGAAGATGTCGACGCCGACGAAGCCGCCTGCGAAACCGGGCACACCGACATGGTAAAGAACCACCGGAACAACAGCGAGGGCCCGCAGCCCGTCAATATCCGCACGATACTTCATTGCAGGAACCTCGCGACGCTGCCGCAACCGCGACCGGCCTTCACCGTTTCAAAAGCGGACACTCTGGACAATCCAGGTGTGCCGAAACGGGCTGATGCCACCGCGACCTCCGCGGGCAACGGGAAATTGGCTTGGAATGGCGGACAATCTGTCATGGGGCACACTTCTGGCGATGAACATCGGCGATGCGGAGTAGCCTTCTGCAATATCCGGGCAACCTCGCCAAAAGCGCCGCTTCGCGCACGTATTGCGTTTCCATCGTGGTTACCGCGCGCGGTTAACCGGCTTGCGACGGTGAGACAAACACAGAATTAACCACATCAAATCGCGGCGACCGTTAGCGGAACCGTCCGGCACCGATCTTGCTCAAGGGTCAGGCAAAGGGATTCCGAGTCCAGAAAGCGCCCGCCTTGAACGTCATCGTCAACGAGATTTCCGAGATCGACCGAGTAGCGTCGTGCGACGCCGTGCTCGGGCGCGGAGTCACGGGCAAGCCCGCGGGGCTCGCAGCATGCTGATCGGACAAGCCAGCATCAATTTGACCGCCAATATCATCTCGGCCTTGCTGGGCCTGTTGAGCGTGTTCGTTTTCACGCGGCTGTTCTCGCCGCATGATTATGGCGTCTATCTGCTGGGCATCGGTTTTGCGTCCGTCATCAGCGTTTTCCTCGTCGGCTGGTTCCGTAATCTCATCCTGAGCGGTCACGCCCGCGACGACGGCCCCGACGTGCGCGGCCGCGTCATCTCGGGCTACCTGATCTGCTGTCTCACCGCGCCGATCGCCTATGTGCTTGGACGATTGGTTGGATTGGACACGCATGCGGCGCTGGCGGCAGTCGTGCTTTCGGTCGCGATCGGCCTGTTCGAACTGACCCAGGATCTGGTTCGCGCCCGGCTGATGGCATTTTCGGTCATGAAGGCGACGCTGGTCCGCGCCGGCGCCGTGCTCGCCCTCGGCATGATCGTGGCACTGGTCAGCCCGTCTGGCTTCCTGCTGCTGCTGTCGTCCGCGCTCGCCTACCTGCTTGCGGTGCTGGTGCAGTCGCGCACCGCCTGGCGCGGTACCAAGGTCAAGTTCGACGGCACCGGCCTTGCGGCGCTGGCGAAGACCGGCCTTCCCCTTACCCTCTCTCTCACTCTGCTCGCGATTTCCAGCGTCACCGATCGCTTCATGATCGCCAATCTGGTGGGTGCGGCGGACGCCGGCAAATATGTCGCCGCGCTCGATCTGGTCCGGCAGACCCTGATGATGCCGGCCATGAGCGCCGCCGCGGCGTTCTTCCCGATGGCGGTGCAGATTCACGCCAGCAAGGGCGACGCGGCGGTGCGGTCGCATCTGTCCGAATGCGTCGAGTTGCTGCTCAGCATCACGCTGCCGGCCTGCCTCGGCTTCGCGGTGATTTCCGCTCATGTCGCCAATATCATTCTCGGGCCGGATTTCCGCGAACTGGCGGCGCAGACCATGCCGATCATCGCGGTGGCCGTGGTCTTCCAGATCCTGACCCAGCAATATCTGCACGCCAGCTTCCTGCTCTCCGGACGCAACTCGTTCTATCTGATCAACACGGCTTCGATCATCGCGGCCAATGTGATCCTGTCCTACATCTTGGTCAGCCTTTACGGCACGGTCGGCGCGGCCTGGGCGCGGCTCGGCGCCGACGTGGTCGGATTTTCCTGCGCGCTGATCCTCAGCCGCTTTGCCTTCAAGGTCCCGCTGCCGCTCGGCCGGCTGGCGCTGATCATGATCGCCGGACTGGCGATGGCGCTGACCGTCGCGGCGCTCGACAGACACCTGCACGTCGCCGATCTCGCCGCCTGCGCCGTGCTGGCCAGTGCCGGACTCGTCACCTACGCGGCCCTGTGCTGGCTGTTCGACATCTCCCGGATTCGCGGCCGTCTGAAAACCGGCTTCGCGATGTTCCGGGCCAAATTCGCAAACATCAACGGATAAGAACAAATGACCAAGACATTTGCCCTCGATCCCCTTCATTCGGCTTTCACTGACGCCGCCGACCGGCCGGCCGCGCAGCATCCGCAGTCGCTGCTCGACCTGCCGCCCGGCGAGGCCCGGCAGAGTCTGCTGACCGTTCACAGCATTCTCGAGGCCAAACTGCCCGCGACCGATCTCAAGATCTATGAGGCCGGCGGCGGCTCGACCAGCTTCCTGCCGCTCAGCGTGCTCCGACGCGCTCATGTCACCGTGGTCGATATCGACGAAGACCAGATCCGCAACAATGATTACGCGCAGGAGACGATCCTCGGCGACATCCAGATCCATCGCTTCGCGCCCGACAGTTTCGATCTCGTGATCTGCTACAACGTGATCGAGCATGTGCCCGACGTGGAAGCGGCGCTGCTTGGCTTCTGCCAGGCGCTAAAAGAAAACGGACTGATCCTGATCGGCGCGCCGAATCCAAGGTCGCTGTCCGGCGTCGTCACCAAATATTCGCCGCACTGGTTCCATGTCTGGTTCTACCGCCATATCCGCGGCGACAAGAACGCCGGCTTGCCCGGCTGCGCGCCGTTCCCGACTCATTTTCATCCGCTTGTCACGCTGGCGAACCTGGAAGCCTTCGCCGACCGGCACGGGCTGCAGATGATTTATTGCAAGCAGTATGAGAGCCCGCGCTATCCGGAGATGCGCCGGCGCAAGCCGCTGTTCGCAAGCCTGATCGACGCCGCCGCCAAGGTGATGAACGTCTTCCTGCCCGGCAAGACCGACGTGCGGCACGGCGACTATCACGTGATCTTGAGGAAGCGCTGAGAATGAACGCTATGTTCTCAGAGGCGCGAGTAAAAGTCAGCCACCGGCTGGCGATGCATCTGCACGCCAATTCCTTCCGGATGCGCAATGCCACGCCGATGGTCAGCTTTACCTTTGACGATCTGCCGAAAAGCGCGGCGACGACCGGCGCGGATCTGCTCGAGGCGCACGGCGCGCGCGGCACATTCTATGTGTCGGGAGGCCTGGTTGGCGTCGAAAAGCGCGAATGGCCGGCCGGCGACGCCGACGACCTGCTTTCGCTCTACCGCCGCGGCCACGAGATCGGCTGTCATACGTTCTCGCACCTGCGTGCCAGCGATCTCGACGTGGCCTCCCTCGCCAGCGAGATCATGCGCAACCGGGGTTACCTCCGCGCGCTGGACGCCTCTATCGAGACTGAGACCTTTGCCTATCCCTACGGCCTGGGATCGTTCGGCCGGAAGAACCAGCTCAAGGACCAGTTCCAGACCTGCCGCAGCATCGTACCGGGTATCAACGGCGGCGAAATCGATCTGCAGTTCCTTCGCGCCGTGCCGCTGATCGACGGCCAGATGGACCGCGCCAGGATCGAACGCATGTTCGACGAGGCCGAAACCAATAACGGATGGTTAATTTTCTACGGCCACGACGTTGCTGAACGGCCGAGCCCCTGGGGCTGCTCGCCAGCCCTGCTCAACCATGCCCTGGAGGTGGCAGCGCGCCGGAAAATTCCGGCTTTGACAATGGCGGAGGCATTGCGATGCGCCCGCGCATAAACGCTTTGTTTGCCATTTCGGTGAATAGTCCCTCAATGAGTATGGTTAATTTTCCCTGTTGCGTTTTTGGCGCGTTGAAGTCCCGCGCGCGTGGCGTAAGGCGAACAGTAACCCCTCAGCCGATGTGTGCGGCAGTTGGAATGGAAGCTGGGGTCGATGCTTATCTATGACGAGCCGATAAATCAGGCCAAACCTGACCCCCGGCCCGCCGCAACGCCGGCATTGGGTGGCTTCAGCGTGCTCGATCTGGTTCAACTGCTGTGGCGGCGGAAGATCGCGATCGCCTCGGCGGCGCTGCTCTGCGCCTGCGTCGCGGTGGCGATCGGCAAGAGCCTGACACCGAAATATACCGCAACGGCCCAGCTCTACGTCGATCCCCGCGAATTGCAGCTGGTCGATCGCGAACTCACGCCGCGCGCGCCGGACCTGTCCGGCCTTGCGATGGTGGTCGAGAGCCAGGGGCGCGTCATCACATCGAACAACGTGCTGTTGCAGGTGATCCGCGAGACCCATCTCGAGAAGGACCCTGAGTTCGGCGGCGGCAGCGGCAAGGGCCTGTTCGGATCGCTGCTCGGCCTGTTCGGGATCGAACTGCGCCCGACCGCCGAGCAGCGCAAGCTCGTCGAGATGGCGGCGCTGGAAACCCTGATCCGCCACATCAATGTGAAAAAGACCGACAAGACCTTCATCGTCGACATCGAGGTCTGGTCGATCGACCCGGTGAAGGCGGCGATGCTCTCGAATGCGATCGCCAAGGCCTATTTGACCGAGAATACCCAATCGCAGGCCGCGCGGGTCCGTCGCGCCACCAGCGATCTTTCCAGCCGGCTCACGGAATTGCAGGATCGGCTTCGCACCGCCGAGAATACGCTCGCGGTCTACAAGGCGCAGAACAATTTCGTCGGCACGCAGGACACGCTGATCAGCGACCAGCAGCTCTCCGCCAGCAACCAGCGGCTTGCCGCGGCGCGGGCGCTGACGCTCGACGCGCAGGCCAAATACGATCAGATCGCGGCCAGCCGCAAGACGTCGGCGGACGCCGGCGCCATTCCGGAGGCGCTGCAATCGCCGACCATCGCCAATCTGCGTTCGCAATATGCCGAAGCCAGGAAGCGCCAGGCCGAATTGCAGAGCGAATTGGGGCCGCGCCATCCCGCCCTGCGCCAGATGGAGAAGCAGGTCGAGGATCTGCGCCGGACCATCGGCGAGGAAACCGATCGCTTTTTGCAGGCGGCGAAGAATGACCTGACCCGCGCCCGGGATTACGAAGCTTCCCTGAATAAGGCGCTCGAGACCCAAAAGCGCCAGAGCGTCCAGATGAGCCAGGCCGCGGTCAAGCTGCGCGAACTCGAACGCGACGTCGAAGCCAGCCGCGACGTCTACCAGTCGTTCCTCAAGCGATCGCGCGAGACCGAGGAGCAGGAGACGCTGAACACCTCGAGCGCCCGCATCATCGGCGACGCCACCGTGCCGCAGCGGCGCACCTTCCCGCCGGGCATGGCCTTGTTCGCCATGATCGGCTTTATGCTGGGCGGGCTCGCCTCGGCTGCGTGGATCATCGCTGTCGACCAGCTGGCGCCCGGCGCCAACCCGGTTCGACCCAACACACCGGTCAGGACATCGGCCTCGTCCGCCGCGCAAAATCGGACGCCTGCCGCGGCCACGAGGCAACCGTCGGCCACCCCGCAGCCCGCCGTCAGCCTGATCGCGAAGCCGTCGATCACCCGGCTGCAGGAATCGGACGTTGTACGCACGCTCGGCGGAATCCTGGCGACGGGCGGCACCCCCGATGTCGTCAGCCTCGGCTGGCCGACGCTCCGGGCCGGCTTCCCGCTGATGACATTCCTCAACACCATGCGCGAAATCCGGACCGCACTGGCGACGCGCGTCGCCAAGGACACCGCGCCCGTCATGGCCGTGATCGGCGCCGGCGATGGCGAGGACCGCAGCATTGCCGCGCTCAATGTCGCGCTCTCGGCCGCCCGCGATGGCGCCAGGGTGCTGCTGATCGATGCCGATCAAAAGAACTATACGCTGTCGAACAAGGTGGCCCACCTGGCTAAGGAAGAGACCGGCCGTCTCGGCTGGCTCAATATTGCCGCCAAGGCTGCGCGCGTCGTCAGGACCGCGAACGGGATTTCGATCCTGCCGGCCCTCAAGGCCTCGGATACCAAGGCAAGCGACACCATCCGCAAGGCGATTGCGCAGGCGCGCATCGGCGGCGACTACGATCTGGTGGTCCTCGACGGGCCTGCCATGCCGTGGAGCCCGGCCGACCACGCGCTGTTCGACGCCACCGTCGGGCTGGTCGCGATCCTTCCGGTCAAGCTCGACATTAACGAGAGCATGGAAGACATCATCACCGCGCTCGGCGAGACCGAGCGCAAGCTGGTCGGTGTCGTCATCAACGAACTTACCCCCACGGCCGTCAACCGTCAGCGAGACAAACAGTATGCGTGAGCGTCGCTTGAATCCCCTCGGGAGAGCCGCTACTGCCGGCGTTCCCCGAATCACACTGGGCGGGCTGCGGCTTGCCGTGCTCGACCTTGAGCAGACCGCGGACTTCATGATCGAGATGGTGTTCCCGCAACGCCGGCTCGCTCGCCCGCTGTATCTCACCTCGGCCAATGGCGAGGTGCTGGCGCGCTGCTCCACCGAACCGATGACCGACCGGCTGTTTCGCTCCGCCGATCTGATCAATGCCGACGGCCAGCCGCTCGTGACGGTGTCGCGGTTGAAATCGTCGACGCCGCTCCCCGAGCGGGTCGCGACCACCGACCTGTTCCACGTCGTCGCCCGCAAGGCGCAGGCGGCCGGCTTGACCTTCTACATGTTCGGCGCCGATGAGGCGGAGAACGCCGCTGCCGTCGCCAATGTTCGCAAGCGCTATCCGGACCTGAAGATCATCGGACATTCGCACGGCTTCCTCCGCGGCGACGCGCTGCGGGCCAAGGTCGACGAAATCAACGAGCTGGCGCCCGATTACCTCTGGCTTGCGCTTGGCGTTCCCTATGAGCAGGCCTTTGTCGAGGAATACACCTCGCGCCTGTTCAAAGTCGGCGTGATCAAGACCTCTGGCGGACTGTTCAACTTCCTGTCGGGCAGCCGGGCCCGCGCTCCGTATTGGATGCAGGCGGTAGGGCTCGAATGGGCCTGGCGCATCTGGCTGGAGCCGCGCCGGCTGTTCTGGCGCTATTTCACCACCAATCCGCGCGCGCTCTATCTGCTGTTCAACAAGAGCCGGCCTTCGGCCACCGAACGGGCCCGGGACTGATGGGCGCCGGTCTGGCGAGCGATCGTCCGGCCATCCTGGTCACGGGCGGCGCGGGCTATATCGGCTCGCATTGCTGCCGGGCGCTTGATGCGGCCGGTTATCTCCCCGTTTGCTACGACAATTTCTCGACCGGCCACCACAGCTTCGTCGCGAGTGCGCTGGTTACCGGCGACATCGCCGACAAGGCCACGCTGGCGCGCGCCTTCGCCGAGCACGACATCGTCGCGGTCATGCATTTCGCCGCATCCAGCCTGGTCGGCGAATCCGTGGTCGACCCGCAGAAATACTACGTCAACAACCTCGCCGGCACGTTGGCGCTGCTGGATGCGATGCGCGAGGCCGGCTGCAGCCGCCTGGTATTCTCGTCGACCGGCGCGGTCTATGGCAATGCCGACAGCAAGGCGCTGCCCGAAAATTATCCGTGCGCGCCGATCAATCCCTATGGCGCCTCGAAATGGATAATCGAGCGGGTGCTTTCGGATTATCGCGGGGCCTACGGGCTCGGCTCGTTCGCGCTGCGCTATTTCAACGCCAGCGGCGCCGATCCCGCCGGCGGCATCGGCGAGCAGCGCGAGGTGGAAACCCATCTCATTCCGCGCGCGATGATGGCGCTGCAGGGCCACGTGCCGGATTTCGCGGTATTCGGCGACGATTACGCGACGCCGGACGGCACCGCGATCCGCGACTACATCCATGTCACCGACCTTGCCGCCGCCCATGTGCTGGCGCTGAAGCTCTTGCTCGAAGGGCATTCCGGCGGCGTCTTCAATCTCGGCACCGGCAAGGGATTTTCGGTGCGGGAGATACTCGCGGCGATCGCGAGCGAGACCGGGCGCGAAGTACCGCACGTCGTCAAGCCACGCCGCGCCGGCGACCCGACCTATCTGGTCGCGGACGCTTCCGCCGCGCGCGAAACATTGCACTTCCGCCCCGCTTATTCGGATCTAGCGACCATCATCCGCACCGCCTGGGCCTGGCACAAGACAGCTCACCCGCTCAAGACCGGCTGAGTTCGCACAAAAGCGGTCCACCGGCGGCAATGCCGCCCGGCTGTTGGGCTAACCGGCGAAGGTCTAGGTGGAAACTGTTGCAGGGACGGCCGTCCGACGCCTCAGACGGCTTCCCTGGTCATGACCGCGTTCGCGCCCTGCGTCGAGGTGGGACCTTGCGGCTGCAACGGCGCGTCGTTATTCGACAAACCCGCGACCTTGCGGATAAGCGATACCGGGGTTGCCGAGAACGACTCGATGCAAAGTGCGACGACGTCAGGCGGCGACTTCTCGATCATGGCGACCACCGCTTTTTCATCCAGCTGATCCGGCTCCCAGTAGGAAGTCGCCAGGCTTTGCGTGGTCAGCCGGTGTGTCGCCCGGTGGGCCGGTGACTGGCTCACAAAGTACCCATAGAGGATGTATTCGGAAAACGAGCGCGTCTTGCCAAGCGCTACCGCCCAGGGCATGCCGGTGACGGCTTCGATCGTGGCGGTCATGTCGCGCAAGGTCGATCTGTCCCAGACGAGCACATTGCCGATATAGTCGTCGGCCGGGAACGCGGTGGCGCTGCCGCCCAAAAGGCGATCGCTGTTTCGGACCCAGACATTATGCGACGGCTTATCGGCCGGAATCGCCAGACGATCGACATAGAGCGGGGTCAAGTCAGCGCCGGCATAGGCGGCGACATCGAACGGACGAAAGAACGTGTTATCGGAATCGACGATGCAATAGCGCTGATGCGGCAGGTGCAAGGCGCCCGCGATCTTGAGAAGCTGCTGGATATGCCAGCCGTGCAGCGGACCCGACCGGAACGACCACCACGTCCTGCGCCCCTTGCGCGAGACAAAAGGCGGCAACGCCCTCAGCCAGGACGGCAAGAAGCGCGAACTCGGCAGCACGGTGCGGCGGCTATTTTCGAACCGGGCAAAATACGGCAGGTCGTCGTCATTGACGATGACGTAATGCCGTTCGTATCCGCTGACGAACCGATCGAGACTCTCGCAGAGCAATTCGAAGCGATCGAGATCGCCGCGATAGGTCGGGGTCATCAATGCTATGCTTTTAGTCACGCCACTTCCCGTCATGATGTCTTGTGTGACCGGCGATCGAGATCGATCCCGATCAGGTTGATATAATAGATGATCGCTTGAGGGCTTCAAACAACGCTTCGCTGTTAAGATAAACAGTGATTGATGAAACCCGCGCTCGATCCCATGACGAAGCCATGAAACGGCAGCGGCATTCCGGCGATCAATTTCGTGCAAGTGATGCCTGTGCTCCCGTGGAACCATGGATAAGCGAAGCTATGGTTACCGAACGGTTAAGGTGGCTTGGGAACATTTGTTCAAGAGCCACAGGCATCAGCAACCTTTCCGGAATTGGCGCGTTTCAAATGCCAGTTCATTCAACGGAGACGCAACATGGCGGTCGCTTCGCAGATCAAGGAACATATGGATGTCATCTCGTCCGACAAGAAGACCGTCGGAAAGGTCGATCACCTCGAGGGACCCGACAAGATCAAGCTGACCAAGCAGAGTTCGCCGGACGGCCAGCACCATCACTTCATTCCGGTGGATTGGGTCGATCACGTCGACCAGCACGTTCACCTCAACAAATCAGGCGCGGATGTGACGTCACACTGGCAACACGGCAGGCAGTAACCCTGACCATGTATTGTGCCGGCTGCGGATGAAGTTATCATCGGCAAGATAACAGGGCCTTCCGATGCATCCGGCGGCAAAACTGCAATTTGAGCGCGTTGTCGTCGAATTTGGGCGATGGCGCGCACTCGCTGAGGATGACCGGCCGCCCGCTCCAGCCTGGTGGTGGGGACCGGCGGTCGAGGTACGGGATATCGCCCAGGCGCTGCCGGCGCGTTGGAGCGCCAGATTGGGTTTGCCCGATGGCGCGACTTACGCCGACGGCGCGGGCGTCCTGTTCCATTCCCTGGCTGGCCAGGTCATCCAGCCCTGGCCCTATGACTTTTCGCGCAAGGTGAGGTCCACGGACTCCGACGTGCGCGATTTGCATGCGCAGCCGTCAGATGACAGTGCTTTCCAGCCTTGAAGGCGAAGCCGATTGGCGCGCATCGCCGGCGTCCGGTTGCAGCGGCGGCGAGGCCAGCAGCGGCTCGGCTCGAAGCATATCCGCCATCTGCTGCGGCGGCAGCGGTTTTGAGAACAGGAAGCCTTGCATTTCATCGCAGGCATGATTGCGCAGGAACGTCTGCTGCTCGATGGTCTCGACGCCCTCGGCGATGACGGTCATCCCCAGCGCCTTGCCCATACTGATGATCGCCTGCGTGATGGCCTGGTCCTCTGAATCAACAGGCAGATCGCGCACGAAGGAACGGTCGATCTTGATGGTGTCGATCGGGAATTGCTTCATCAGCGACATCGACGAATAGCCGGTGCCGAAATCGTCGATTGCAAGCCGGATGCCGCGGTTCTGGATCGCGTCGAGCACCTTGATCGCCCGCGAAACGTTGCGCATCACCATGCTTTCGGTGACCTCGAGCTGCAGCAGCACCGGCGACATGCCGCTTGCCAGCAACGCCTCGTCGACATCATGCAACAAATTAGCGTCGGCGAACTGCCGCGGCGACAGGTTGACGGCCATCGTCACCGGCCGCAGGCCGCGGCGTTGCCAGGCCATGTTCTGCGCGCAGGCTTCCGTCAGCACCCAGCGGCCGATCGGCACGATCAGCCCGGTCTCTTCCGCCAGCGGAATGAATTGCCCCGGCGATACCAGGCCGAGATCGGGATGGTTCCAGCGCAACAAAGCCTCGACGCCGGTGATCTGACCGCTCGCCATATCGACCTTCGGCTGGTAGTGCAGCGAGAACTGGTCACGCTCCAGCGCGCGGCGCAGGGCGCTCTCCAGCGTCAGACGCTCGATCGACTGCGCCTTGATCTCCCTGGTGAAGAAGCGGAAGCTGTTCTTGCCGTCCTCCTTGGCAAGATACATCGCCATGTCGGCGTTCTTGGTCAGCGTCTGCATGTCGGCGCCGTCAGACGGATACATCGCGATGCCGATCGAGGCCGTGGTGTGGCACTCGTGGCCGCTGAGCTGCAGCGGCTGGCTCAGCACGGACAGGAGTTCGCCGGCGATGCGTTCGACTTCGTGACGTTCGGCGGCTTCCTCCAGGATCACGACGAATTCGTCGCCGCCGAGCCGCGCCACCACGTCGCTCGAACGCAATGCGTTGCGCAGCCGGCCGCCGATTTCCACCAGCAGCATGTCGCCGGCGTCATGGCCCAGCGAGTCGTTGATGACCTTGAACCGGTCGAGATCGATGAACAGGACCGCAAACGACCGCTGATAGCGCTCCGCGGCATCGATCGCCTGGCGCAGCATCCCGTTGAACATCTCGCGGTTCGGAAGGTTGGTCAGGCTGTCATGCGAGGCCAGATACTCGATCCGCTCGTCCGCTCGCATCTTTTCGTCGGCGCGGTCAAAATTCTCCAGCGCCAGCGATACATTGTCGATGAGCCGCTGCAGCAGTTCGGAGAACTCCGGCGTGAACGTATCCTTCTCGATCGCAACGAAGATCATGACGCCGGCGACCCGCCCCCGCACCAGCAGCGGGTAGGCGGCGCTCGCACGGGTCCCATCCCTGCGGGCGCGCGCATGGAACACCTGGCTACGCGGGTCGGCCAGGTAGTCGTTGATGATGCAGGGCTTGCCCGAGCGGATCGCCATGCCGGCGGACCCGCGTCCTTCCGGATGGGCCTTGTTGGCGGACACCCGCACCTCGCGCGAACTGGCAGCGGTCGGTCCGGCGGCTGCGACAATGTCCAGATAATCGCTGTCCGTTCTCGTCAGCGCAATGGAAGTAGCGGTAAACTTGCCGCCGTTTGCCGTGGCCTGGCACACCAGATCGAACAACTCAGCGCGGGTCGTCGCCCGCACGATCGCTTCATTGGTCGCGCTGAGTGCCGCGAGCATGCGCGTCAGGCGTTCTTTCTGCTCCTCGGTCCTCGCCTTTTCGTCGGCCCGCTCGAACGTCTCCAGCGAGAACGATACGTTGTCGGCGAGCCGTTGCAGGAGCTCGGTAAATTCAGGCGTGAACGCGTCCTTGTACAAGGAGACGTAGAGCATGACGCCGACCACCTGCCCTCGCACCAACAGCGGAAAACCGGCGCCCGATCTGGAGCCCTCCCGGCGGGCCTTGGCGTGGAATGCCGCGGCCCTCGGATCCGCAAGATAGTCGTTGAAGATGCAGGCCTGGCCGGTGCGGAACGTGATGCCGCAGACACCGCGCCCTTCCGGATGCGCTTCATTGATCGACAGGGTGACCTGACGCGCGCTCTGGCCGGTCGGACCGGCGCCGGCCACGATATCCATGAAATCGCTGCCCGGCCTTGCCAACGCGATGGTGGTGGAGGTGAACCTGCCGCCTGTTGCCGCCGCCTCGCAAACCAGTTGATACAGTTCGTCGCGCGATCCCGCCCGAACGATCGCTTCATTGGTCGCGCTCAGCGCCGCGAGCATGCGTGTCAGGCTCTCCTTCTGCTGCTCGGTCTTCGCCTTCTCGTCGGTGCGATCGAAACTTTCGAGCGCAAAAGACACATTGTCGGCCAGCCGCTGCAGCAGCTCGGCAAACTCCGCGGTAAACGTTTCCGTCTGCGAGGAAATGAACAGCATCACACCGACGATCCGCTCCTCGACCAGCAACGGAAACGCGGCGCCCGACCTTGCACCGTCGCTGTTGATGACCTGATCGAACGCATCGTTCCGCGGGCCTGCCAGGAAATCGTTATTGATGCAGGCCTGCCGGGAACGGAACGCCGTCCCGCAGACCCCGCGACCTCCCGGCACAGCCGCGCTGGTCGAGACCTTCAGACGGCGGGCGTTTTCCGCCGTCGGCCCGGCCGAGGCAACCATGTTGAAGGAATCGCTGTCAGGTCTGACGAGAAGGATGCTGGTCGAATTGAACCGGCCACCGTGTGCCGCGGCCGTGCATACCAATTCGAACATTTCGGTGCGCGACCTGGCCCGCATGATCGCTTCATTGGTCGCGCTGAGCGCCTCGAACATCCGCGTCAACCGTTCTTTCTGTTCGTCGGCTTTCGCCTTGGCGTTGGCGCGTTCAAAGTTTTCGAGGGCGAACGAGACGTTTTCCCCGATCCGCGCCAGCAGCGCGATGATCTCCTCATCCGCCGCCCATGCCTTGCCGACAAAGAACATCACGACGCCGACGCTCTGTCCGGCCTTGATCAGAGGCACGGCGACGCAGGCGACGACGCCGGCCTCGCGTCCGGCCTGCTGCCACGGGCCACCCTGCGAGATGTCGTGGTTGACGCAAAGCCGCTGCGTCCGGTACGCCTGACCGGCAACGCCCTTACCGTAGTCATTGTCGGCATCGATCGAGAAGCGCGTCCGGGTCAGCAGATCCAGGCTCTCGCCGCTGCCGGCCGCAGGCTTCAGCCAGATCGAATGCGGCTCGGACAGCAGGACCACCGTCGCGACCGACTTTCCGCTGTAAACGGCGGCATCGCAAACGCGCTGGTAGAGCTCCTGTTCGGTCTTGGCGCGAAGGATCGCTTCATTGGTCGCGCTGATGGCGCCGAACATCCGGTTCAGACGCCGCATCGTCCGCTCGCCATCCTTGCGCGCCGCTTCATGATCGAAATTGTCGAGGGCGAATGAAAGGTTCGCCGACATGCGTTCGAGCAATGCGACGACGGGGGCATCGATCGACCCGGCTTCGCGCCGCGTGACGAGGAAGACGCCGATGCTGCGGCCGTTGCGGGTCAGCGGCAACCCGACGGCCGCGCCGACCTGCCCGGCAGCGGCACCCTGGCGCCAGGCCAGCGAATGCGCGTCGTTGAGATAATCGTTGCTGACGCAGAGCTTCTGATCGCGAAAGGCCTGCCCGCAAACCCCGGAGCCCTCAGGCGTATCCGCCACGATCGAAATGTCGATGCCGCGCAGCCTTGCGGTGTCCTCGCCGAAACCGGCCGCAAACCGCAGCAGATTGGTATGAGGGTCCAGCAAAAAGACGGCCGTCGCCAGGAAGTCCCCGCTGGAGAAAGCGGCTTCACAGACCTTTTCGTACAGTTCTTCCGGCGATTTTGCGTACAGGATCGCTTCGTTGGTCGCATTCAACGCTGCAAATGTACGCGCGATACTGGTCTTCACGGCTCTCGAGCTCCCAGCAGACAATACGGGCCTGCTGCCCCACGGAAATTTATGCGCGAAAGACGCCTAAATGGTCGTTATTGGCGGCCGGAAGTTGCGATTCAGAGTAAATGACCGCCCAACATCGCAAGCCCGTTCTCCGAAGAACTACGGTTCCGTTCACGATTTGTCAGCCATGAGAGCGACGGCGCGTCCGCGAGTAACGCCCTCTGCGACGGTAGCCAATTTTCGTCAGATGAAATCCGAACCGCGCGAGCCCGCCTCACGGGCATGCCGGTACGGACATTCTGCCCTTGCTCTCATGCCACTGCTTTGAGACCATGCTTCGACAACAACAAGCAAGACCCGCTGCTCGCGGGCATTCGATGAGGAAACCCATGCCGATCGTCCAGGCCGACCGTCTCACACGCATCGGCGCGGCACTGCTCAGGGCTGTCGGCGCATCGGACGAGGAAGCCAAAGCGGTCGCTATCGGCTGCGTCAACGCGAACCTCGCCGGCCACGATTCCCACGGTATCATCGCAATCCCGACCTATATCGACCGCGTCAAGGCCGGCCACATCGTGCCCGGAGCGAAGTGGACCATCGTGCAGGAATCGCCGACCACGACCGTGATCGACGGCCACTGGGGTTTTGGGTTTCACGTTAATGCCAAGGCGATGGCGCTGACGATCGAGAAGGCGAAGACCGCGAACGTCGCCGCCTGCACGGTGTTTCGCCAAAGCCATGTCGGTCGGCTCGCCGCCTATCCATTGATGGCGATGCAGGAGGGCATGATCGGCATTGCGACCGCCGACTCCGGCCGCTCGCCGAAGATCGTGGCGCCGTTCGGCGGCCGCGAGGCACGGCTCGGCACCAACCCGATCTCGATTGCCGTTCCCTCCGACCTCGACGCGCCGTTTTATCTTGACATGGCAACCTCCGCCGTCGCCGCTGGCAAGATTGCGCTGGCCGTGTCGCGCAACGAGGAAATCCCGAAGGGTTGGATCGTCGATGCCGAGGGACGGCACACCACCGACCCCAGGGAGTACAGGAAGGGCGGCGCCCTGCTGCCGCTCGGCGGCAGCGAGGGTTACAAGGGCAGCGGCCTTGCCGCGATGGTCGAGGTGTTGTGCGGGCTGCTCACCGGACTTGGCTTCGGCGTCGAGCCGACCGGCCGCCACAATGACGGATGCTTCATGGCGGTGTTCAACGTCGCGGCGTTTCGCCCGCTGAAGGATTTCAAGAAGGAAGTCGCCGAATTCGCGCGCTATCTGAAAGAGACGCCAACGTCCGAAGGTTCCACCGGCGTGTTCTATCCGGGTGAGGTCGAGTATATCCGCGAGCAGCAGCGCAAGGTTTCCGGCATCGAAATCGAGGACGCGACCTGGGACAAATTGCGCGCGCTGGCCGGCGAGTACAAGCTCGCGGCCGAACTCGATCTGACATGAAGCCACGCTTGGCCGATACAGGGAGAACGATATGACACGGCAAATGGCGATGGTCGGCTTCCTGCAGGCGCAGAACTGCACCAATTTGCCGAGTTCGTGGCGGCACCCGGAATCGCGCGACGATTCGATGTCGACCGATTACTATCAGGAGATCGCCCGGATTCTGGAAGCCGGCAAATTCCACATGGCGTTCTTCGACGATCGCCTGGCGATGCCGGACCGCTACGGCAACGACCACGCCCACACGGTCGAATACGGCATCCGCTGCGTGAAGATGGATCCGATCGTGGTGCTGACCACGATGGGCATGGTCACCGAGAAACTCGGATTGGCCTCGACCTGCTCGACCACCTATTTCGAGCCGTTCGACGTCGCGCGCCGCTTCGCCACGCTCGATTTGATGACAGGCGGACGCGCGGGGTGGAACGTCGTCACCTCGCTCAATGACGGCGAAGCCCACAACATGGGCAAGGATGCCCATCTCGAGCATGACTACCGCTACGACCGCGCCGACGAATTTATGGAAGTCGTGCTCGGCCATTGGGACACCTGGGAAGACGGCTCGCTGATCATGGACAAGAACAGCGGCCGCTTCGCCGATCCGGCCAAGGTCAGGCGGCTCGACCACAAGGGTCAATTCTTCAAGTCGCGCGGTCCATTCACCGTGCCGCGCTCGGCGCAGGGCCATCCCGTCATCATCCAGGCCGGCGCGTCCGGCCGCGGTCAGCGCTTTGCGGGACGATGGGGCGAGGTGATTTTCACCGCCGCGCGCAACGTCGCCGCCGCCAAGGAGGGCTATGCCGCGGTCCGCAACGAAGCGGCGAAGGCCGGCCGCGATCCCGACCAGATGTTCCTCTGCAACCTCACCACACCCGTCTGCGGCGCGACCAGGAGCGAGGCCGAGGACAAGATGGCTGTCATCAACAAGCTGCCGCTGCAGATTGACGCGCTGTCGCTGCTCGCGGAAGCCTTGAATTACGACTTCGCCTCCAAGCCGCTCGACGAGCCCCTGACAACAGAAGAGCTCAAGAGCATGCAGGGCATCCTGGGCATTCGCGACGGCGTGCTCAAGAATTCAGGCAAGGCCAATCCCAGCGCGCGCGACTTCGTCACCTTCTCCGGCCGCGGCCAGGTGCAGGACGCGATCGTCGGCGGCCCGAAGGAGATCGCGGACAAGTTGGAGGAGATGTTCGTCGAGCGCGGCTGTGACGGCTTTGTCATCGCCGCCACCATCGTGCCCGGCTCCTACGCCGACTTCGTCAAGCATGTGGTGCCGGAACTGCAGCGCCGCGGCCTGTTTCACAAGGATTATGCCGGCAAGACGTTGCGCGAGAATCTCGGCCTGCCGCGCACCAAAGCCGGCGCCTGGAAAACCAGGCCTCAGGCCGCAGCCGAATAAAACAAAGGACACTTCATGCGTTGGCTCAAATTCACCGCCGCCGGCAACACATCCTGGGGCCTCGTCGAGGGCGACAAGGTCATATCAGTTAGCGGCGACCCGTTCGGCGAATGGCAGCGCGGCGCGCAAACCCATGCACTCAGCGAAGTGAAGATCGAATTGCCGCTGATCCCGCGCACGTTCTATTGCGTCGGGCTGAACTATCTGAAGCATTTGAAGGAAGCCGCCGACAAGGCCGGCACGGTTCCGAACGTGCCTGATCGTCCCGAGATCGGCTACCGCGCGCAGAACGCCCTGATCGCCCATGATGAAGACGTGGTGATTCCGGCAACCGCGACCGAGAAAATCCACTACGAAGGAGAACTGGTCGTCGTCATCGGCAAGAAGGCAAAACACCTGACCGAAGCCGACGCGATATCCTGCGTGTTCGGCTACACCATCGGCAACGACGTCAGCGAACGCACCTGGCAGAAGGCCGATCGCTCGCTGTGGCGATCCAAGAACGCCGACACCTTCAAGCCGATGGGGCCCTGGATCGAAACCGATGTCGACCTCGACCGGATGGAAACTGCGATCCGGGTCAATGGCAAGGAGACCGGCCGCTTCCGCACCAACGAGATGATCTTCGGCATCGTGCCGTTCATCGTCGAGCTGACGAAATATTTCACGCTGTGGCCGGGCGACGTGATCTGGATGGGCACCGACGGCGCCTCGCCGGATCTGAAGGCCGGCGACGTGGTCGAGATCGACATCACCGGCATCGGCACCCTGCGCAACAGGTTCGTGGCGGATAAACGTTAGCGCGCCTACTCGATCTTGATCCCGGCGTCCTGAATCACCTTGCGCCAGCGCGTTTCCTCGACGCTGAAATAGCGGTCGAGTGCCTCGGGCGGCTCCGCCACCATGACAAGCCCTTCGTTGACGCCGAGCTTCTTGAATGCCTCCGACTGGACGGCCTTGGCGGCCGATTTGTTCAGGAGGCCGATGATGTCAGGCGGAGTTTTGGCGGGCGCGTACACGCCATACCAGGCCTCGGCCGCGTAGCCGGGAACGCCGGCTTCCGACACCGTCGGCAATTCCGGGAAGGCCGGCGAGCGCTCGGCCGACGTCACCGCGATTGCGCGCAACTGGCCGGCCGCGACCAGCGAGGCGGCGCTGGCGACCGTGGTGAAGATCACCTGGATCTGTCCGCCGAGCAGGTCGGTGATCGCGGGCGCCGCGCCCTTGTACGGCACGGCGGTCAGGTTGACCTTGGCCATGTGCTTGAACAATTCGCCGGCCAGATGCGCCGAGGTGCCGGTGCCATAGGTGCCGTACGACAGTTTATTGGGCTCGGCCTTGGCCACCGCAATCAGGTCGGCAATCGATTTGATCCGCGACGCCGGATTGACCACGACGAGGTTGAAGGAACGCGCGATCAACGCCACCGCCGCAAAATCCTTATGCGCATCGTAAGGCAGCTTCGCGTTCAGGCTTGGATTGACCGCATTGGCGAAGGTTCCCATCAACAGCGTGTAACCGTCTGGCGCGCTGGCCGCGACCGACTGCGTACCGACGATGGTGCCCGCGCCCGGCTTGTTCTCGATGATGATGGAGGCGCCGAGATCTTTTGCCATCTCCTGCGCCAGCGTCCGCGCGATCACGTCAGTGCCGCCGCCCGGTGCAAACGGCACGACGATCCTGATGGTCCGGTCGGGATAGGCTGCGAAGGCCTTCGCGCTCGACGGGACGGAAACCGCGACCAGCGCGAGCAACGCAACAAGGCTTTTCGTGTGGCGCCGAATTCTCATGTTCGCATCCACCAAAGTTCGCGGTCGATCAGGGCCGCATACCCATAAACCTGGCGGCGCCCCACATCGATATTGAAGCCGAAGACCGGTAGCGCCTAAACCGCGGTCGCCTTGGCGAACTCGACATAGATTTCGCGCAGCCGATCGGTCATCGGGCCGGGCTTGCCGGTCGCGACTTTCTTGCCGTCGATCGATACCACCGCCTGCACGAACACGGAGGCGCTGGTGATGAAAGCTTCCTTCGCGGCCAGCGCTTCTTCCACCGTAAAGGCGCGCTCCTCGATCCGGAGCTGGCGTTCTTCGGCCAGCTTGACCACCGCCTTGCGGGTGCAGCCCGGCAAGATCTCGCTGCCGTTCTGCCGCGTCACCAGCACATCGTCCTGCGTCAGGATGAACGCTGAAGACGAGCCGCCCTCGGTGACCTTGCCGTCCTCGATCATCCAGGCTTCGCCGGCGCCGGCCGCGGCCGCCGCCTGCTTTGCCAGCACCTGCGCCAGCAGCGCCACGCTCTTGATGTCGCGGCGGGTCCAGCGCAGATCGGGCACGGTGATGACGGCAATGCCGGTCTTGGCCGACGGTGCGTTGATGATGTCTTTCACGGAGGTAAACATGACCAGCGTCGGCTTGACGCCCTTTGGAAACGCAAAATCGCGACCGGTGTCGGCGCCACGCGTCACTTCCAGATAGACCATGCCGCTGACGAGATTATTGCGCGTCACCAGTTCCTTCTGGATCTCCTGAATCCGTTCAATGGTCTCCGGCAGCGCCAATTCGATCTCGCCGACCGAACGCTCCAGCCGCGCCAGATGCGAGGCATTGTCGATCAGCTTGCCGTCGAGCACGGCCGCGACCTCATAGATGCCATCGGCGAACAGGAATCCGCGGTCGAGAATCGACACCTTGGCGTCGGCCATGGGCACGAATGAACCGTTGACGTAGGCGATCTGTTCCAAGCGAAGTCTCCTGAGAGCGCGAAGAGGGGTTGAGGACTCATATACGCAAATTGTTAATGCGGATAAACCCTCACAGCGTCATTCCGAGGCGCGCCCTTTGGCGCGAGCCCGGAATCCATACTCCCGACCGTGGTTATGGATTTCGGGCTCGCGCTTCGCGCGCCCCGGAATGACGGTCAGGCTTAATGCGACAGAATCTTCGACAAAAATTTCTGCGCGCGGTCGCTGCGCGGCTTGCCGAAGAAGTCGTCCTTCAGCGCATCCTCGACGATCTCGCCCTGGTCCATGAAGATCACGCGATGCGCCACCTTGCGGGCAAAGCCCATTTCGTGGGTCACGACCATCATGGTCATGCCCTCGCGGGCGAGGTCGACCATCACGTCGAGCACTTCGCTGATCATTTCGGGGTCGAGCGCCGAGGTCGGCTCGTCGAACAGCATGGCGATCGGGTCCATCGCCAGCGCGCGTGCAATCGCCACGCGCTGCTGCTGTCCGCCGGACAATTCGGCCGGGTATTTGTTGGCATGAACCTTCAATCCGACGCGGTCGAGCAGCTTGGCGGCCTTGGCCATCGCCTCGTCGTGGGACCGGCCCAGTACCTTCTCCTGCGCCAGGCACAGATTCTCGATGATCTTCAGGTGCGGGAACAGTTCAAAATGCTGGAACACCATGCCGACGCGGGCGCGCAGCTTGGGCAGGTCGGTCTTCGGATCATTGACCTTGATGCCGTCGAGGATGATGTCGCCCTCCTGGATCGGCTCCAGCGCGTTGACGCATTTGATCAGCGTCGACTTGCCCGAGCCCGACGGGCCGCACACCACGACCACTTCGCCCTTGGCGACCTTGGTCGTGCAGTCCTTCAGCGCCTGGAAGGTCGACCCGTACCATTTACTGACGTGATTGATTTCGATCATGCGCGTTCCCTAACGAACAATACTGATACGCGCCTGCAGGCGCCGGACGCCAAACGAGGCGACGCAGGAAATCGTGAAATAGACCACCGCCGCGAACAGGTACATCTCGACCAGCCGGCCGTCGCGCTGCGCAACCTTGCTCGCAGCGCCGAGGAAATCCGGCATCGACAGCACGTAGACCAGCGAAGTGTCCTGGAACAGCACGATGGTCTGGGTCAGCAGCACCGGCAACATGTTGCGGAACGCCTGCGGCAGCACGACGTAGCGCATGGTCTGGGCGTAGGTCATGCCGAGCGCATTGGCTGCGGCAGGCTGGCCCTTGGAGATCGACTGGATGCCGGCGCGCATGATCTCGGAAAAATACGCCGCCTCGAACATGATGAAGGTGACGAGCGCGGAGGTGAAGGCGCCGACGCTGATCGGACGCGACGCGCCGGTCAGCCATTGCCCGAGATAGGGCACCAGAAAATAGAACCAGAAGATCACCAGCACCAGCGGCAGCGACCGCATGAAGTCGACGTAAAGCCCGGCGATCCGGCCGAGCACCTTGAAACCGGACAGCCGCATCAGCGCGATCAGCGTACCGAAGATGATCCCGCCGAGCGCAGAGAGCGCGGTCAGGGTCAGCGTAAACGCCATGCCGTCGAGAAACAGGTAGCCGAGCGAACGGCGGATGACGTCGAAATCGAAACTGGCGAACATGCGCTATTTCCCCGTGATGTAGCCGGGGATCGCCAGGCTGCGTTCGAGGAAGCGCATGCCGGTGACGACGACGATGTTGATCAAGAGATACATCACGGTCGCGGCGGTGAAAGCCTCGAACACCTGGAACGAGAATTCCTGCATCGATCGCGCCTGGCCGGTCAGCTCGATCAGGCCGATGGTGATCGCGACCGCCGTGTTCTTGATGGTGTTGAGGAACTCCGAGGTCAGCGGCGGCATGATGATTCGAAATGCAATCGGCAGCAATACGTAGCGATAACCTTGAAACGTCGTCAGCCCGAGCGCAGTCGCGGCCTGTTTTTGTCCGCGCGGCAGCGAGGCGATGCCGGCGGCCAGTTGCACGGCGACGCGCGCCGACATGAACAGGCCGACCCCGATCGCCGCGGTATAGAACGGCGCGTTAGGCATCTGCTTCAGCCACAGCCCCCAGCTCCGCGGCAGCAGTTCCGGCAGCACGAAGAACCAGAGGAAAAGCTGCACCAGAAGCGGCATGTTGCGGAAGAATTCGACCCAGGCGAAGCCGATCCAGTAGGCGGTCTTCGATGGCAGCGTCCGCAACACGCCGACGATCGAGCCGAATATCAGCGCGATGATCCAGGCGAAGATCCCGGTCTGGATGGTCAGCCACAGCCCCGACAGCAGCATATCGAAATAGGTGCCGGTCCCGCCCGGGGCCGGCTCGAAGAAGATGCTCCAGTTCCAATTGTAATTCACGAAGGCCTACCGTCCGCTACGTCGCCGAAACGTGCCCATGCAATGGTTGGGCCATTGCATGGGCAGAAGCACCTGTTTGCTTATTTGTAGGCGTCCGGATCCGGCGAATCCGACGGCTTGGCGTACTGGTTCTTCAGCTCCGCGCTCATCGGCGAGTTCAGGTTCAGGCCCTTCGGCGGGATCTTCTGGGTGAACCACTTGTCGTAGATCTTCTGGCCCTCGCCGCCCTTATAGAGCGCTGATGTGGCGGCATCGACCACCTTCTTGAAGGCCGGGTCGTCCTTGCGCAGCATGATGCCGTAGGGCTCCGGCTTGGAGAACGCGTCCTTGGAGATCACATAGTCATCCGGCGCTTTCGAGCCGGCAACCAGGCTCGCCAGCAGGATGTCGTCCATCACGAACGCCACCGCGCGGTCGGTCTCGACCATCAGGAAGGCTTCGGCGTGGTCCTTGGCCGGAATGATGTTGGCGCCGAGCTTCTTTTCCGCATTGGCTTCGGTCAGCTGCTTGATGTTGGTGGTGCCCGATGTCGAAACCACCGCCTTGCCCTTCAGATCGTCGATCGAGTTGATCTTGCTCGACTTCTTCGAGACGTAGCGGCTCGCGGTCAGGAAGTGGGTATTGGTGTAGGCGATCTGCTTCTGGCGCTCGGCGTTGTTGGTGGTCGAGCCGCATTCCAGATCGATGGTGCCGTTGGCCAGCAGCGGAATCCGGGTCGACGACGTCACCGGATTGAGCTTGACCTCGAGCTTGTCGAGCTTGAGCTCCTTCTTCACGGCATCGACGATCTTGTAGCAGATGTCCATGGCGTAGCCGACCGGCTTCTGGCTGTCATCGAGATAGGAGAAGGGAATCGACGAATCCCGGAAGCCGAGCGTGATGGCCCCGGTATCCTTGATGTTCTTCAACGTTCCGGTGAGTTCCTGCGCCATCGCCGGCGTGGCGCACAACGCGCCGGCCAGCAGACAGCCGATAATATGACGGTGTTTCACGTAACTTCTCCCTCTATTGGTTTGAAATTCATCATCCACTCGATCTCGACGACCTGGAAGGTGATTTGGCCGACGATCTCGAGGCGGTCCTTTCCTGATTGCCCCCATCGTGTCCGGCACTATACCTGCATAACTCGGACCAAAACAGATTTAGCGACCGCTGGCTATTCGTCCTATCTCTAAAGGCGACCATTGACAAAGGCAGCGCCCATTTGTCACCGCCGACCGCCGTCAGCCCCTTGCGGCCGGAGGCTGCCACCGTGCTCTCGCAAAGCCAGGCGACGCCGCGGCCGGCGAGCGCCATTTCGCACAGCACGTCCGACATGTCGCTTTCGATCACCCGGGTGCCGGAAACCGGGGCATTTTCCAGGATGAGATCGACCAGGCGCGCAAAATACACGCCCGGCGAGTACATCAGAAGCGGCACCGGATGCGTCGGCCGGCCGGGCAGCGAGGCACTCCCCTTCGTCACCAGCGCCTGGCTGGCATAGGGCCGCAGGAATTCGGTGCCGAGGATCGCACGTTCATAGCGGTCCGGATCGAGATGGATCGGCTGCTGGGCGTGGTGGTAGCAGATCATCAGGTCGACATTGTTCGAGACCAGCGAGGTGACGAGGTCGTGGATATTGCCGACCACGACCGAGCAGCTCAGGCGCCGCTCCTGCGACCAGAGCTGCCACCAATGCGGCAGGCGGGAAGTCGCCATCGCAAACGGCAACGCGATCCTGATATGTTCGTGACGCCGAACCGGCTTGCCGCCAAGCTCCACCCGCGCGTCCAGCATCTGCCGCAGCAGCTCGCCGGCATGTTCGCGAAAGCGCTCGCCCTGCGGCGTCAATTGGGTCGGATAGACGCTGCGGTCGATCAGGTCGAAGCCGAGCCAGGCCTCCAGCGATTTGATCCGGCGGCTGAACGCGGCCTGCGAGGTATTTCGTCGCTCGGCCGCCCGCGTAAAGTTGCCGGTCTCGGCCACCATCAGAAAATCCTGCAGCCAGCGCAGCTCCATCACGCACCTTGCCTGGACGCGTGGCGCCGCCGCGCCGGCCTGCGGCGCCTCTCCAGGCGGCGCAAGGCAGCGAACAGCGTCGGGTGCTCGTTGCCGGTCAAGAATGTGATCCCCCATGCGCGGAACCTAGCCAATCGGCATGCGCCTTGACCAATGCAAGCTTTGCATCGCGGCGCCCGGCCGTCGCCGAAAGGTCCATCCCGATCAGTCGGCGCCCTGTCATAACCCGGCCCGCAACCCGCCCAAAACCGCCACCCATCGCTAGCGTGCTACGCCGCGGCCGATGATGCAAGTTTTGCATTATGCGACCTTCGCATCAGTGGCGGCGAGTGAACGCCCTAGTCTGGCGGTGCCCACACCATCCAGTTCGTCCCCGGTCAAGTTACGTTTCGATCGGGCGGCCGTTTCAAAAAGAGACATCGAAATGAAAATTTGCGTACTCGGCGCCGGCGTCATCGGCCTCACCACAGCATGGCGCCTCGCCGAAGCCGGACATGATGTCACCGTCGTCGACCGCAACGTTTCCACCGGAGCAGACGCCAGCGCTGCGAATGGCGGCCAGCTCAGCTACGCCTTCGTGGCGCCGCTGGCCTCGCCGGCGCTGCTGATGAAGCTTCCATCGCTATTGATGTCGAAGGGTTCGCCCATTCGCATTCGGCCCGGCCTGGACCCTGCTTTGGTGGCATGGGGCGCGCGTTTCCTGCTGGCCTG
Organism: Bradyrhizobium sp. AUGA SZCCT0160; assembly: GCF_018130105.1. Taxonomy (NCBI): domain Bacteria; kingdom Pseudomonadati; phylum Pseudomonadota; class Alphaproteobacteria; order Hyphomicrobiales; family Nitrobacteraceae; genus Bradyrhizobium; species Bradyrhizobium sp. AUGA SZCCT0160. The sequence goes on along the minus strand of NZ_JAFCMD010000002.1, from coordinate 16,978 downwards.
CCGCTCGAACGCCGTGCAAGAGACCATTGGCGCCCAACTTGCGCTCGCCGCCTTGAGCCGGAGCGAGTTGGCGCAGCTGTCCGAGGCCCTTGGGCTCGCGTTCGGATTGAGGACCGCGGGCAAGCTCGTCGTATTCCGGACAGGCAAGGAATTCGACACGGCGCGAGGCGCAATCGCCAGGATGGGCACGAGTGATGATCAGCAACAGGTCCTGACACCTGCCGAGTGCCTGGCGCTGGAGCCTGGGCTCAAACTCGACGTGCGCGATCTCGCGGGCGGGGTCTACACGGCCTCCGAGCAGGTCGGCGATTGTGCGGCATTCTGCGCCGCACTCACGGCCCGCATGAAGCAGCGCAGCAACATCGAATGGCTGCTGGGCGCGCCGGTGGTTGGGCCGGTCAGGTCCGGCGGCCGCCTCTGCGCGGTCGAGACCACGAAAGGGCGTGTGCAGGCGGACCGCTTTGTGCTGTGCATGGGCGCGGCATCGCGTGCCTTTGCGCGCGCTTGCGGATTCTATCTGCCGATCTATCCGGTCAAAGGATACAGCATCACCCTGACACCGCCTGACGGTACCCACGCGCTGCGCCACAGCGTCACCGATATGGAACGCAAGCTGGTGTTCGCGCCGCTCACGTCCGGCGAAAGGACGACGATAAGGGTCGCGGGCATCGCCGACCTCGAGAGTGATGATGCCAGGATCGATGTCGGGCGCATCGACACGCTGCGCCGCGCTTCAGCCGAGTTGCTCGGTATCAATGCTACCGGTGACGTCCAGCCCTGGTGTGGGCTGCGCCCGATGACGCCCGACAGCCGGCCGATCATCGGCTGGTCGCCGCTTGATGGCCTGTTCATCAATTCAGGCCACGGCATGCTCGGTTGGACGCTTGCCTGCGGCAGCGCGCGGCTGACGGCGGATTTGATTGATCGCAAGCGGCCGGCGATCGAAGGCGGACCCTTCGCCTTGCACCGCGCGGCTTGAAGCGGCAACGGCTGCTAGCCGGTGACTTTAGCCGACGCGACGATCTGGGCCAGCACCGGCGCAATGTAGCGACGAAACTGTTCGGGATTCTCGCTCATCGGAAAATGGCCGAGCTGCTCCATGATGGTGACATGGGCACCCCTGATCGCCGCCGCCGTGCGCTTGGTGTCTTCCGGCGTGCAGGAGAAGTCATATTCGCCGGTGAGCAGAAACAGCGGGCAGACATCAGTGTCGATGTTCTCGACCCGGCCGCGCAGATCGCCGTCGACCCGATAAAAATAGAGATCGCCCTTGAAGACGCCGGGTCCGCCCTGCTTGTACCCCCACAGCGTCTCGGTCCGCGCCGCTTGCGGGCCCTGCGGCGCAATCAGACCCGACACCAGCGCCGCGCAGACTTCGCCGCCATGGACGTCGGGGCGGTTGAGCCATGTGGTATCGTACCACGGCGCCTGGAAATCAGCCGCTTCCAGGCCAATCAACGCCCGGAATTCGGCGGCGTGATCGATCGCCAGATTGAGCACGATGCGGCCGCCGATCGAGCAGCCCATCACCACCGGCTTGTCGAGCTTCAGCGCCTTGCAGAAGGCGCGGATGGTTTCGGTGTAGCGCGCCGTGGTGAGCTGATATTCGTCGCCGTTCCAGCTGGCCGGCGGATTGGATTTGCCGTGCCAGGGCATGTCGAACGCGATGATCCGAAAATGCTTCGCGAACTCCGCGTCGGCCAGCAGATGCCGCCATTGCCGCGCATCGGAACCCGCGGTGTGCAGGCACACCAGCGGAATGCCGGTGCCGTTTTCCTCGAAATAGATGCGATGCATTTCGGCGCCGATGTCGACATGGACATAGCGGCCGATCATCGGCTCGACATAGCCGCTCATGATGCCGCTACCGCGAAATGCTGCCGCGGTAACGCCAGCACATCCTTGAAATATTGCAGATGCGTCATGAAGGGATGCAGATCGCCCTCGATAGCGGCCTCGCCGCGCTTGGTCAGGGCGAGCAGATCATGCCAGCCCGGCCGCGGCGCGGGCTGCCAGTACGCCGCCCAGGCGGCCGGCGAAGCGCGATAGGCAAACCGCCAGGAGCGCATCAGCACCGGCGCCGATGTCAAATCGACGATACGGCCGGCACGGATCGAGGCGTGAAGAGGATGGCCGGTCGGTCCGAGCAGACACTCGCAGTCGAGAAACCGGCCGCGAACGATCAGCTCCGGCGCCTGTTCGAGCAGCGCGGGGATTGTCGCGAATGCTTTGAGGACCGCATTGTCGGTCGCGTTCGAAGCTGAACTCATGCGCTCCAGGGGGTTTTCGGCAATAACGGCATCGGGAGAACGGAACCCTGCCGTCATATCGTGATATGATGGCCCGAACGTTCCATGGTCGCAAGGTTGGCGGCACGGCGTTGACGCCGTGCAACCATGCTTGCCGCACACGTGCGACCCGGTAAATTCCGTATCTCGGGATGCCGCGGCAGACCAATTGTCGCAGATGTCAATTCCAGCCAATTGCTGAGCCGATTGCATAGGTTAGCGCGGTCAATGCGCTTTTCTTCGCCTGCGTTTTCAGAGAAGATTGAAGGCATCAAAGAGCAACAAAGCGGCCTCGCTTCCAACGGGGCCGCAAGGGAGAGTTTGAGATGTCGAGACCAAGCCGTTTGATGTTCGCTGTCGCCGCCGTCGGCATGCTGATTTCCGCCGCCGCCGGCGCGCAGGAATATCCCACCAAGCCGATCACCCTGATCGTGCCGTGGCCCGCGGGCGGATCGACCGACCTTACGATGCGCGCAATCGCCGAAAGCGCCTCCAAGATTCTCGGCCAGCCGATCGCGATCGACAACAAGGCGGGCGGCGGCGGCACCGTCGGTCCGGCCACCATGGCGGCCGGAGCCAAGCCCGATGGCTACACCATCGCGCAGCTACCGATCACCGTGTTCCGCCTGCCGCTGATGCAGGAAGTATCCTGGGATCCGTCCAAGGATTTCTCCTACATCATCCACCTCACCGGTTATACCTTCGGTGTCACCACCAATGCCGAGTCGCAGTTCAAGACCTGGAAGGACGTCGTCGACTTCGCCAAACAGAATCCCGGCAAGGTGACCTACGCGACCCCGGGCGCCGGAACCTCGCTGCATATAGGCATGGAACAGATCGCGACGCTCGCCGGCATCAAGCTGACGCAGGTGCCGTTCAAGGGCGGCGCGGAGACCAACGCCGCCGTGCTTGGCCAGCACACCATGCTGCAGGCGGATTCGACCGGATGGCGTCCGCTGGTCGACGCCGGCAAGTTGCGGCTGCTGATGGTGTGGACCTCGGCGCGCTCGCCGAATTTTCCCAACGTGCCGACGCTGAAGGAACTCGGCTATCCCATGGTCTATGACTCGCCGTTCGGCATCGCCGGACCGAAGGGCATGGACCCGAAGATCGTCGCCAAGCTGCACGACGCCTTCAAGAAGGCCCTCGAGGACCCGGCCGTGATCGCAACGCTCGCGAAATACGACATGGTGCCGAATTACAAGAATACCGAGGACTACAAGAAGTTCGTCGTCGAGGTCACCAATTCCGAACGCAAGGTGATCGACTCGCTCGGGCTGGCGAAGAAGTAGCATAGACCATCCTCGTGTCCGGACGCGGTGCGGCGCAAAGCGCTGCTCCGCAGAGCCGGGACCCACAACACAGCAAGACCGACCTCGGCTCTGCAGCGCCGTCGCCATAGCGTGTGGAAACCACACGTAAACGCGCTTATGGTGCTGCGCAGTCCGGGGAACGGCTGAGAGAACAATCCATGAGCAATAACAGCAACGTCAAATTCCGCTTCAACAATTCCGAATTGTGGGGTGGATTGATCGGGCTCGGGCTCGGCCTTTTCGTCATCCGGTCCGGGCTCAAGCTGAAACTGGGCACCATCAACGATCCCGGCTCCGGCTACGTGCTGTTCTACACCGGCATCCTGATGTGCCTGTTCGCGGCATCGATCATCATTGCGTCGCTCACCGAGGGCGGACCGACATTCGGTTCGCGCTGGGAGAATGCGCGCTGGACCAAACCGTTGATCGTCATCGCCTCCCTCACCGCATTCGCCTTCTCGCTCGATACGTTCGGCTTTCTGCTGTCGTCGATCCCGTTGATGGTGCTGCTGTTGCGGCTGATCGATCCGGTGCGCTGGTCGCTGGCGATCCCGATCGCCGTCATCGCCCCGCTCGGCATGTGGTGGATTCTGAAACGTTTGCTTTTGATCCAGCTGCCTTCGGGCATCTTCGAAATCGGTTGACCGCGACATGGACACGATCATCAACGTCGCGCACGGTTTCGGCATCGCTCTGTTGCCGGTCAACCTGGTCTATTGCTTCATCGGCGTCTTCATCGGCACGCTGGTCGGCGTGCTCCCCGGCATCGGGCCGATCTCGGCCATGTCGCTGTTGCTGCCGGTCACGCTGTCGGGAACGCCGGAATCCGGCATCATCATGATGGCCGGCATCTATTACGGCTCGATGTATGGCGGCTCGACCACGTCGATCCTGGTCAACATCCCCGGGGAAGCGGCTTCCGTCGTCACCTGCATCGACGGCCACCAGATGGCGAAACAAGGCCGCGCCGGGCCGGCGCTCGGCATCTCCGCGTTCGGCTCCTTCATCGCCGGTACCTTCGCGCTGATCGCCTTGATGCTGGTGGCGCCGTCCCTGGCCAGCGTCGCGATCGCGTTCGGGCCGGCTGACTATTTCAGCCTGATGGCGCTGGGCCTCGTGGTGCTGACCTTCCTCACGCAGGGATCGATGGCGAAGGCGCTGCTGATGGCCTGCATCGGCATCGTGCTTGGCCTGATCGGGCTGGACAGCATCACGGCGCAGCCGCGCCTGACCTTCGGCCGGATTGAATTGATCGACGGCATCGGCCTCGTCCCCGTGGTGATGGGCCTGTTCGGCGTCGCCGAGGTGCTGCTCAATACCGAGCACATCATCAAGCGCGACATCATCAACGCCAAGATCACGCAGCTGTTTCCGAGCAAGGAAGACTGGAAGGCCAGCACCGGGCCGGTCGCACGCGGAACCGTTCTTGGATTCTTCCTCGGCATCCTGCCGGGCGGCGGCGCCGTGATCTCGTCATTCGCGTCCTACGCGCTGGAGAAGCGGCTGTCGAAAACGCCGGAGCGTTTTGGCAATGGCGCGATCGAAGGCGTGGCGGGACCCGAAGCCGCCAACAACGCCGCGGCCGGCGGCGCCTTCATTCCGCTGATGACGCTGGGCATCCCGCCAAACGTGGTGATGGCGCTATTGTTGGGGGCGTTCGTGATTCACGGCCTGCAGCCCGGACCGCTGCTGATCACGCAGAACCCGGGTCTGTTCTGGGGCATCGTCGCCAGCATGTATATCGGCAATTTGATGCTGCTGGTGCTCAATCTGCCGCTGATCGGGATGTGGGTTCAGCTGCTGAAGCTGCCGTACAACATCCTGTTTCCGCTGATCGTCCTGTTCACGATCATCGGCGTCTATTGCTCCAGCAACAACGTGTTCGACGTCTACGTCATGATCGCGTTCGGCGTGATCGGCTATTTCATGCGCAAGCTCGGCTACGAGCCGGCACCGCTGGTGCTGGCCTTCGTGCTCGGACCGATGCTGGAGAACAACCTGCGCAAATCGTTGATCCTTTCCCAGGGCGACCTGATGACCTTCGTGACACGGCCGATCTCGGCTACCTGCCTGGCGCTCGCGGTAGTGCTGCTGGTCGGACCGCTGTTGCCCTCGCTGCGCAAGAAGCGCGAGCTGGTCGCGCTCGATGAAGGGGTTTGATCCCTAGCTCGGCTTGATCACCTTCAGCGCACCCGGTTTCACCGGCTGCGCCATTGCCCGTGTCAGGATCAGCGCTTCCTTCTTCAGCATCTCCGCAAGCTCGGTTTCGCGCCGCCTGATCCGGTCGCTGGAGGCGCCGACGCTCAGCGCGGCAATCACCTGCCCGGCATCGTCGCGGATCGGGACGCCGACCCCGCCCATGCCGGGAAGGGCAACGTCGATCTGCACGGTATGGCCATGCTTGCGGGCAGCTATGATCCGCTCGCGCAGATATTTCGACGTGATGCGCGGCGATTTCGCCAGCCGCGGCATGATGACTTCGATGATGGCGTCGATCTCGGCGTCCGGCAGCCACACCATCAGCGCAAGGCTGCCGGCGCCGACGCCGAGCGGCCGGCGGCTGCCGATCTGCAGGTAATTGGGCTGCAAAGGATGGCTGCCGACGGAACGCGCCAGATACAGCGCCTCGACGCCGCTGCGCACCGACAACAGCGCGGTATCGGCGGATCGCTCCGAAAGCCGCAGCAGGCTCGGCTGCGCCAGTTCGGCGATGTCGACGGTGCGGCGCGCGCTGACCGCCATCACCCGCGCCTCCTGGCCGAGCTCGTAGGTTTTTGCGCCGGTCACGCGGGTGACGAAGCCCTCCTCGATCAGCGAGCCGAGGATGCGCAGCGCCGTCGCCTTGTTCAGCGAGGTGGAGTCGGCGATCTCGGTGAGCCGCAGCGGCGAGTTCTGCGCCAGCACGCGCAGGATCGCGCAGACCTTTTGGATGGCGTTGAAGTTGGCCGGCTGCCCGGCGACGGACAGCGCTGGCTTCTTCTTAGGTGACGTCGCGTTCATGCCGCCCTTCCCCGCATCGCGCTTCCCCCGATCCTAGAGAGCGCGGCGCGCGGGCGACAGAGCAATATTTCGCCTGACGATACGCAGAGCTAAATTTTTATAGCATGAAACGGCGTTTTCGCGCCGCAGCATCGTTCTTATTCCGTCACACGAACCATTAACGGCATCACGGTTTACGCGGCACCTCGCCGAGATCCCAGAACAGGCCCGCCATGATGGCCAGCGCTTCCTCGGTGACCGGCAGCAGGATGTGTTCATCCGGCGCGTGCTGCGAGCAGCCGGGATAGGAATGCGGAATCCAGATCGTCGGCAGGCCGAGCCCTTCGGCAAAGACGCCGTTGGGCAGCGAACCGCCGATATTCGGCAGGATCGCCGGCGCCTTTCCGGTGGTCTGCCGGATCGAGTTCGCCGCCCAGTTGACCCAGGGGCTGTCCAAATCGGTACGCGACGCGCCAAACCTCTGCTGCCCGCTGACATCAACCATCGCAAAGCCATTGGCGTGCAGATAGGTCCTGACAGCGTCGACCACCTTTTCGTATTCGGTGCCGACCACGAAGCGAAGCTGCAGCACGGCGCGAGCCACGCCTGGAATCGCGTTCGCCGGCTCATCGATATTGCCCGATGACATCGCCAGCACTTCCAGCGTGTTCCAGGCATAGACGCGTTCGGCGGCGGAGAGGCCATCCTCGCCCCAATTCTCGGAGACCTGCGGCTCATCCGCCATCGGCTCGACCTCGACATCGGCCAGTGCCGCGCGGATCTGGTTCGTGATGCGCGGCGGCTTCATGATGTCGAGTTTCATCCGCCCCCGGTGATCGACCAGCGCGGCGATCGCGTTGGCCAGGATGGTCGCGGGGTTGGCAAGCAGGCCGCCCCAATTGCCGGAGTGATTGCCGCCTTCACGCAGGTTGACGTCGAGATGGATGCGCACGCCGCCGCGGCAGCCGAGGAAGATGGTGGGACGATCCGCCGACAGCCGTGGGCCGTCGGATGCGAGCAACAAGTCGGCCTTGAGTTCCTGCTGCAGCGCCTCGCAGACCTCAGCCAGGTCCGGCGAGCCGATCTCCTCGCTGGTCTCGATGATGAACTTGGCATTGAAGCCGAGCTTGCCGTCGCGGGCTTCGCGGACGGCGCGCAACGCCGCCATGTTGATGCTGTGCTGCCCCTTGTTGTCGGCGGTGCCGCGGCCGTAGACGCGATCGCCCTTGGTCGTGGTTTGCCACGGATTGAGGTTGTCGCGCCATTCACCGACCATGCCACCCACAACGTCGCCATGACCGTAGGAGAGAACCGTCAACAATGACGGATCCTCGCGATAGTCCGCCAGCAGATACGGGCCCTTGCCGAGCGGCGACTCGATCAGCCGGGTCGAGAACCCGAGCTCTTCAAAGGCAGGCTGCAGTCCTTCCACCAGATAGGCGCGCAAGGGATCGCCCGGCAGCGGCTCCTGGCTCTGCGTAGGGAAACCGACCCGGCGGTTGAGCTCGGCGAGGAATTCGCCCGAATGAAACTGCTGACGGACATTTTCAATCGCGTCGGCTCTCGTCGTCATGCTGTTTCCTTTTGCGTTCGCGAACGTATCACTGGTTAGTGTAGTTAGACAACTCATCTACTGGAAGTAGTATCAGTCGGGGCGAATAAGGCCTTGCTAAGCCTCATGCAATGCAACAATTTCCGCCAGCAGCCCGGCATCCGACCGGGCGGCGTATCCGGGAATAGCCAAGGTTCCACCACCATGAAAAAACAGATCCGGCTCAACGCCTTTGCCATGAACTGCGTGGCGCATCAATCGCCCGGGCTGTGGACCCATCCGCGCGACCGTACCCTTGACTATAACCGACTGCCCTATTGGCTGGATCTCGCCAGGACGCTGGAACGCGGGCGTTTCGACGGCTTGTTTCTCGCCGACGTGCTCGGCGTCTATGACGTGTTCGGCTCCAGCCCCGACGCGGCGCTGCGCAACGGCGCGCAGACCCCCTCGAATGAACCGCTGATGCTGATTCCCGCGATGGCGGCGGTGACGAAGCATCTCGGCTTCGGCGTCACCAGCAATCTGTCGTTCGAGCCGCCCTATCCGTTCGCGCGGCGGATGTCGACGCTCGATCACCTTACCGAGGGACGGCTCGGCTGGAACGTGGTGACCGGCTATCTCGACAGCGCCGCGCGCGGCGCCGGCAAGGACAAGCAGACCGCGCACGACGACCGCTACGAGATCGCCGATGAATATATGGAGCTGGTCTACAAGCTCTGGGAAGGCAGCTGGGAGGACGCCGCCGTGCTGCGCGATCGCGCGCGCGGCGTCTTCGCGGACCCGGCGAAGGTGCACCCCATCGCGCATGAGGGCAGTCATTACCGGCTCAATGCGATTCATCTGAGCGAGCCGTCGCCGCAGCGCACGCCGGTGCTGTACCAGGCCGGCACCTCGCCGCGCGGCCGGCAGTTCGCCGCCCGGCACGCCGAATGCGTGTTCATGTCGGGCCCGTCGGCCAAGATCATCGGTCCGCGCGTCGCGGCGATCCGTGACCTGGCACGCGAGATCGGGCGCAACCCGGCCGAGATCCTGATGTTCAGCATGATGACGATCATCCTCGGGCGCACCGAGGCGGAGGCGAAGGCGAAATACGCCGACTATCGCAAGCACATCAATCCCGAGGGCGCGCTGGCGCTGATGTCGGGCTGGACCGGCGTCGATTTCTCCGGCTACGACCTCGACCAGCAGGTCCGCCACGTCCAGAACGACGCCGGCCGCACCGCGCTCGACAACGTCACCCGCGCCGATCCGGATCGGGTCTGGACCGTGCGCGAAGTCATCGAACATGTCGGCATCGGCGGCGCCGGGCCCGTCGTGGTCGGCACGCCCGAGAAGGTCGCCGACGATATCGAGGCCTGGTTCGAGCAGACCGACGTCGACGGCCTCAACGTCGCCTTCGCGACCTCGCCCGGCGATTTCGAGGACATCGCCGACATGCTGGTGCCCGAACTGACCCGTCGCGGGCGATACAAGAGCGCGTATGCCGAGGGCACGCTGCGCGAGAAGCTGTTCGGCAAGGGCCGCGCGCGGCTGACGGCGCAGCATCCGGCGAGCCAGTATCGGCCGGGTGCGCGGGTGAAGGCGGCGGAATGACAACGCTGCTACTTCCGTCATCCCCGCGCAACGGCTTCGCCGTTGTCGCTGGAGGTGCGAACCCTGCGGTGCACTTGCACCGCTGGGCGAGCCTCGAGGGATGAATCGGCCACAGCCGGGCCGTCGTGCTTCGAGGCGCGCAAGAGCGCGCACCTCAGCATGACGGGGATAGTTTGCATTACCTCTCAATTCACCGAATTGCTCACCACCACCTCGATCAGCTTGGTGCCGGGCCGACCAATAGCTGACGACAGCACCGACTTCAGTTGCCCTGGATCGGTGACACGCATAGCTTCGAGCCCGAGTGATTTGGCGACGCCGGTGAAATCGACCGGCGGATCGACGAAGTCCATGCCGACATAATGATCGTCGCCGTGGAAGGCGAGCAGACGCTGCTTGATGATGCGATAGCCGCCATTGTTGACGATCACGAAGGTCAGCGGCAGCTTGTGGTTCGCGGCGGTCCACAGCGACTGGATCGAATACATCGAGCTGCCGTCGCCGGAATAGCACACCACCGGGCGCTCGGGATTGGCAAGGCTGACGCCGACGGAAGCCGGCAGGCCCCAGCCGATGCCGCCCGAGGCCAGCGCGTGATAGCCGTAGCGGTCGCGGTGCGGCCGCAATGCCAGGATCTGCCGCGACGACGTCAATCCTTCATCGACCAGGATCGCATTGTCGGGCATCGCCTCGACCACTTGCAGCGCCAGCCAGTCCGGATCGATCGGCGATTTGGTGCTGGCCTTCGATATCTGCTCGATCAGCGGTTTGCGCTTTGCGGTCCAGTTCTTTGAGGCCAGCGCGGCCACGCCCTGCTTGGCGCGCGTTTCGAGCGCGCCGCCGCCGGCCGCCTTCAGCGCCGGCACCAACGCGCGCAGGGTTTCCTTCACGTCGGCCTTGAGCGCGATCTCGGCGCCGTAATTCTTGGCGAGATCCCAGTCGACCAGACCGATCTGCACGATGCCGAGCCCGTCGGGCAGCGGATCGACTTCGCTGTAGACCGACATCCGCAACGGATCGGCGCCGAGCACGATCATCAGATCGTAAGGCGACAGCACTTCGCGAACCTGCTTCTGCAGGCGCGACAGCGCGCCCATGAAGCACGGACTTTCCGACAGGAAGTGCGCGCCGTAGGGCGTCGAACATTGATAGGCCGGCGCGCCGATCGCTTCCGCGAACTGCGCGGCTTCCTTCAACGCGTCGCTCTTGACGATCTCGTCGCCGGTAATGATCACCGGCCGCTCCGCTTTGAGGATGCGCGCGACCAACGCCCCGAGCGCTTCGTCCGATGGTTTGACGCGGGTATCGACGCGGGTGGAGCGGCCGAGCTCGATGCCGGCTTCGGCGTTGAGGATGTCGCCCGGCAGCGAGATGAACACCGGCCCGGTCGGCGGCGTGGTTGCGATCTTGGCGGCGCGGCGCACGATCCGCGGCAGATCCTCCAGCCGCGTCACCTCGACGGCCCATTTCACCAGCGGCTCCGCCATCTGCACCAGCGGGCCATACAGCACCGGCTCCATCAGCCCGTGGCCCTGCTCCTGCTGGCCCGCAGTCAGGATCATCGGCGTGCCGGTGAAGGCCGCGTTGAACAGCGAGCCCATCGCATTGCCGAGCCCGGGCGCGACGTGGACGTTGCAGGCGACGAGCTTGCCCGAGGCGCGGCTGTAACCGTCGGCGATCGCGACCACCAGGCTCTCCTGCATCGCCATCACATAGGTGAGGTCAGGACGATCCTTCAGGGCGTGCATGATCGGCAGTTCGGTGGTGCCGGGGTTGCCGAACAGATGCGTGACGCCCTCGTCCTTCAGCAGCGCGAGAAAGGCCGAGCGCCCGGTAATGCGATTTTTCATACTTCCTCCTGCCCGAGGTTCGTTGACCTCTCGGGATCAGGCCATCATGACGATCGGCAATGGTGAGATCAAATGGAGCGCGGTCATGGCTGCCCTGCGTGATCAGGCATGAAGCTGGTTATGGCTAGAACATCCCCTCGCGATCACTGCGCTTCTTCTTTTTCGAGCGCTGCCAGACCACGCCGGGATAACCTTTCAGCGGCACCAGCGGTTCGCCGGTATAAGCCCATTCCTGCAGCTCCTCGATCGCGATGTGGTAGAGCGGCTGGCGGCCGGTGCGGCCGGTGAACAGCGCGCGCGGAATGTTGACCATGTGCGGCGAACGCGGGCGCTCGTAGGCGATCGGCGTGCCGCAGCTGCTGCAGAAGCTGCGCGCGGTCTTGGTCGCGTTGTCTTCATAGCGCGTGATGGAGGTCTTGCCCTTGGTGATGCGGAAGCGCTTGCGCCAGCTTCCGACATAGGTCGCGTAGGCCGCGCCGTGGGCGCGGCGGCTCGACGGCGTATGATCGTGCCAGGCCCAGCGCGCCGGCACGTCGATTTCGAAGCAGACTTTGCCGCAGAGGCATTGGCCGGCGGCGGGTTTTCCCACCGCCACCGGTTTTGCCTTTTTCTTTTCGGTTTCTTCGAGCTCGGGAAACATGCTCGGTCCTCACGTTTCGTCATTGCGAGCAAAGCGAAGCAATCCATTCTTTCGTTACGTTGTGAGATGGATTGCTTCGCTTCGCTCGCAATGACGGTGGAGTGCTATGCCTGCGCCAACTCGTCGTGTGCGGGGTAGTCGGTGTAGCCGGCGACGTCGCCGCCATAGAAGGTCGCGCGGTTATAGGGCGTCAGCGGGAAGCCGCGTTGCAGGCGGCGCGGCAGGTCCGGATTGGAGATGAAGATCCGTCCGAACGCGATCGCATCGGCATGGCCGGCCGCGATCGCGGCGTCAGCGGTCTCGCCGGTGAAGCCGCCGGCCGTGATCAGCACGCCTTTCCAAATGGGGCGGAACAGCACCATCGCCGACGGCACGTTCTGATGGTTGACCTCGGCGCGGCCGGCGCCGCTGGAGCGCGGTTCGATGAAATGCAGATAGGCAAGCCCGAACGGATTGAGCGATTGCACGACATGGCTATAGAGCGGCATCGGGTCCGGCTCGCCGCTGCCATTGGCGATACCGTACGGCGACAGCCGCAGGCCGACGCGGCTCGCGCCCCAGACCTCGACCACGGCCTCTGTCACTTCCATCAGAAAGCGCGTGCGGTTTACGATGGAGCCGCCATATTGATCGGTGCGCAGATTGGTGTGCGACTGCAGGAACTGCTCGATCAGATAGCCGTTGGCACCGTGGATCTCGACGCCGTCGAAGCCGGCGGCAAGCGCATTCTTCGCCGCCTGCCGGTAGGCATCGACCACGCCAGGGATTTCGGATGTCTCGAGCGCGCGCGGCGTCTCGTAGGTCACGGCTTTGCCGTCGGCCGTCCCGGTCTTCAGATCGGGCGGGATTGCAACCGCCGAGGGTGCCACCGGCAGCACGCCGCCGGGCTGGAACGAGGAATGCGAAACGCGGCCGACATGCCAGAGCTGCAGGAAGATCACGCCGCCCTTGGCGTGAACGGCATCGACGACCTTTCGCCAACCCGCGATCTGCTGCTCGTTATAAATTCCGGGGACGCCGGGGCTGCCAAAACCCGTCGCCATGACCGGCGAGGCTTCGGCAATCAGCAATCCGCCCGGCGTCGCGCGCTGGGCGTAATATTCCGCGTTCAGCGGCCGCGGCGCGAGGCTGGGCTTTTCCGCCCGCATCCGCGTCAGCGGCGCCAGCGCGAGACGATGTTTGAGCTGGTAGGGACCGATCTGCAGCGGAGAAAACAATGATGGATGATTCATGCCGGTGGGGAACTCCAAAGTATCCGTATTCATACGAGTATGTAACCGGTTCCGCTTGCCCGTAAAAGACTGGAGCAGCTTTTGTTTTGAAAGCGAAGCGGGCGCCCGCTCGAACCGATGTAGTGAGCAAGTATTTTCATGCCGAAATCGAGTGCCAAATCGCTTCCTTCGCTCAGCGTTCGCATCGATCTGGATGCGAACGCCCGGATCGGGCCGGGCAAGATCCAGCTGTTGGAGAACATCCAGACCTGCGGCTCGATTTCGGCTGCCGGCCGCGCGATGGAGATGTCGTACAAGCGGGCATGGGATCTGGTCGACGAGATCAACCGCATCTGCCGGCAGGCCGCCGTCGAGCGGCAGACCGGCGGCAAGAACGGCGGCGGCGCGGTGCTGACGTCGTTCGGCATCTCGCTGGTCAAGCGCTACCGCAAGATCGAACGCAACGCCGCGAGCGCGGCGCGCAAGGAGTTGCAGGCGCTGCGCAGCGAGATCGGCCGGAAGAAGCGGGCGGGGTGACGACCGATTTTTAGTAGTCGTCGTCCCGGCGAACGCCGGGACCCATACGCCGCAGCGGTAATTATTGAGCACAATGGGAGACGGCTTCTTTCAACAACAGATGACCGGGGTTATGGGTCCCGGCTCAAGGCCGGGACGACGTAAACCCTACCCCGTCTTGATCCAGACCGCCTTGACGTTGAGATACTCCTCCAGGTGCTGCTTGCCTGACTCGCGGCCGTAGCCGCTCATCTTGTAGCCGCCGAACGGCACTGCCGGGTCCATCGCCTGGTAGCAATTGACCCAGACCGAGCCGGCGCGCAGCGATTTTGCCACCTGATGCGCCTTGCTGACATTGGTGGTCCAGACGCCGCTGCCCAATCCGAACGTGGTGGCGTTGGCGCGTGCGATTAGTTCGTCGGTGTCCTTGAACGAGATCGCCGAGATCACCGGGCCGAAGATTTCCTCCTGCGCGATCCGCATATTGTCCTGCACGTTGGCGAACACCGTCGGCGCCACGAAATAGCCCTTCGACAGCGCGCCTTCGGTCAGCGGCGTACCGCCGGTCAGCGCCTTGGCACCCTCCTGCTGGCCGATCGAGAGATAGCCGGAAACGCGCTTCATCTGCTCCGCCGACACCAAGGGTCCGATCTGGGTGTTGGGATCGAGGCCGTTGCCGACCTGCAGCTTCTTGCCGAATTCGGCGACGCGGCCGACGAAGTCGTCATAGATCTTGTGTTCGACGAACAGGCGCGTCCCCGCGCTGCAGATCTGGCCGGAATTGGCGAACACCGCCATCGCCGCGCCCGGCACCGCCGCATCGAGGTCGGCGTCGGCGAACACGATGTCCGGCGATTTGCCGCCGAGCTCCAGCGACACGCGCTTGAGGTTGCCGGCGGAGGCCCTGACGATGGCTTGCCCGGTGACATGCGAGCCGGTGAAGGCGACCTTGTCGACGCCGGAATGCGAGGACAGTGCCGCGCCCGCGGTCTCGCCGTAACCAGGCACCACGTTGACGACGCCGGGCGGGATGCCGGCCTCCATGCAGAGCTCGGCCAGCCGCAGCGAGGTCAGCGGCGATTCCTCGGCCGGCTTCAGGATCACGGTGCAGCCGGTCGCGATCGCCGGACCGATCTTCCAGACGCTGGCGCTGAGCGGGCCGTTCCAGGGAATGATCGCGCCGACGACGCCGACCGGCTCCTTCAGCGTGTAGGAGAAGATGTCGCCGGGCAGCGAGTTCTCGATCGTCTCGCCATGCAGCGCGGTGGCCTGGCCCGCATAATACCTGAGCATACCGAGCACGCGCAGCCGGTTGCCGCGGGTGCGGCTGATCGGCGCGCCCATGTCGAGCGTATCGAGCTGCGACAGCTCCTCGAAATTCTTCTCGACGAGATCGGCGAGCTTCAACAGCAGGTTCTGCCGCTCGAACGGCTTGACCTTGCTCCACGGACCCTCGAAGGCCCGCCGGGCTGCCGCCACCGCACGGTTGATGTCCTCGGCGTCGCCCTCGGCTACCGTGGCGAGCAGTTCGCCGGTCGCCGGGTTATGGGTCTCGAACTTCTTGCCGGAGGCCGCATCGACCCATTGGCCGTCGATCAGCATCTTCTTGTAGGAACCATCCGCATAGGGGTGGCGCGTGATCGGAATTGCCTGTGATACAGCCATGTATTTACTCCCTTGGATCGATAGCCGTTCTTGTGATGAAGATCGTTATATATGGATAACTATAGCGTTGGGCTCCGAACCGTAAAGCGGAACGAGCCTCCGGAAGCGGGACGGGAAATGAAGACCTGCCATGCCGGTTCGTACGTGCCGATATTGTCCTGATGAAGATTTGCGCTGATAAGTAGTGTAACCCGATTTGTGTCCGGAGGAAGTCTGCATGCCCCACCCTGCCATGTCCACCAATCATGTCGCCGTGATCACCGGAGGCGCGTCCGGCATCGGGCTGGCGGCCGCGATGCGGTTCGCCGGCCTCGGCATGAAAGTCTGCATTGCCGATATCGGCGCCGCGCGGCTGGCGGAGGCTGCCACAAAACTGTCGTCTGTCGCCAAGGGCGGCGACGCCGATGTGATGACCGCCGAGGTGGATGTCAGCCGGTTTGAGGACGTCGCCAGGCTCGAAGCTGCGGTGCAGAAGCGGTTCGGCGGCACCGACATCCTGATGAACAATGCCGGCATCGGCCCCGACAGCAACAGCTTTGGGCCGCTGGAGAACTGGCAGCGCATTCTGAACGTCAACCTCTGGGGCATCATCCACGGCACCCAGGTTTTCGCGCCGCACATGATCGAACGCGGACGGCCCGGGCTCATCATCAATACCGGCTCCAAGCAAGGCATTACGACGCCGCCCGGCAATCCCGCTTACAATGTCTCCAAAGCCGGCGTGAAAGCGCTGACCGAGGCGCTGCAGCATGAGCTGCGCAACACCGAAGGGTGCCAGATCAGCGCGCACCTGATGATCCCCGGTCACGTCTTCACAGCCCTCACCTCCCGCGGCCGCACCGAGAAACCTGATGGTGCCTGGACGCCGGAGCAGACCGTCGACTTCATGATTGAACGCATCGATGCCGGCGATTTCTATATCCTGTGCCCCGACAATGACGTGCCGCGGCAACTCGACGAACGGCGCATGCTGTGGGCCGCCGGTGATATCGTCGAAAACCGCCCGGCGCTGTCGCGCTGGCACAAGGATTACGCGGAGGCGTTTGCGCGGTTTGTGAAGGGGAAGTGATAAGACTCGGTGTCGTCCCGGCCTTGAGCCGGGACCCATACCGCGTGATGCTCATTGTTGCAGAAGGTCGCTAACGCCAGTGCTCTCATCGATGGGCCGCGGCGTATGGGTCCCGGCTCAAGGCCGGGACGACGGCGGTGTTTGTATCTGCACCGTCATCCAAACGCAGTTTCGCATTCTCGCGACGCATTGCGCCCGAGCTATGCCAGACACTTCCCGCCCTCCAATGAGAGGGCGCAGGGAAGACCGGGTGCGCGCTGCACCCGCGGTCCCGTGTGCGGTTAGCACAAGAAATGCTGCAC